>CANRPJ010000010.1 GCA_947632485.1 uncultured Muribaculaceae bacterium | reverse complement strand
GCGAAAATAGCTCAGTTGGTAGAGCACGACCTTGCCAAGGTCGGGGTCGCGGGTTCGAGTCCCGTTTTTCGCTCAAAGCTTCTTTGCAAGCTCTCATCAAATGTCCGGATGGCGGAATTGGTAGACGCGCTACTTTGAGGGGGTAGTGGCCGTTAGGCCGTGTGAGTTCGAGTCTCATTCCGGACACTTTTGAAAACTGCAATCAATTGTTTTTTCAATTGGTTGCAGTTTTCTTTTGCCAAAATTTGACTACCATTTGACTCACTACGCCTAAATTTACTGAAAAAGCACCTCAACAACGCGAGGCTGATGGGGTGCTTTCGGAGTCTGAGAACCCGCTAGAAGGTCACGCCCGCTACCGTGTCCGTAATATCTTCCGCTTTTTTTGACCTTGCCGCTGCTGATGAGTTTGTCAGCGACCCGACCGAGAATATTCGCGCTTACCCCGGCGAACTTGTCGTTGAGAGCAGTGATGATAGCCTGCTTCATCTAATAAACTAATTAGTTGATGGCAAATTTAATGAAAGACCTTCTATATGCTTATAAAACAATCACTAAACTTATAAAAAAAGTTTATAGATAATGATATTAGCCTCTCATCGCTCAGGGACGTATTCAACTCTACGTAAACCTCATGAGTTATTATTTTGTTTTTCTAAAAAATTTAGCTAACTTTACGTCGGTGATTGTTACAGCCTCTATTGAGGCTCGACTTGCACCCTGACTCCGGGAGATTTACGCTTTGTGGAAATCTTCCGGTTTGATTTTGAAGCCGATATAAATTCTCACCTTTGCGCTATGGAAATAGTGTTTGACCACAATATTACTCCTGCCGAGTGTAAGGCAATTGGCATTGGCGACAAAAATTCTTTTCTCGCTGTCGCCGGTGCTAATAGTAATAACTTTGAACTCGCCCTGCTGTTTCATCTGCGAGGCGATGATTCTGCCGTCCAGAGGTATCTCAATCTTCTGTCGCGCGAAATGGTAACAGACTTTTGGCGAACTATCGGACACCCTTAAAGTAACTTGGCATAATCACTGAAATCCAGCCCCAGCTTCTTTATGAGGTCGGAGGCTTTCGTTTTATCCACGGCGTTCTTTTCCAACCACGCTATCATCGTCCCCTCGATGTCCGTATAGGGCATGTTGCGTAGGGCACTACTTAATCTTAGGCTGTTTTTTACTCTAGGTGGGAAGTTGCTACCCTTAACCTTATTGCTTATTATTGGTATTTCTGAAAAATTCAGCTAACTTTGCGTCAACCATATGAGTATGGCCAGGTTCGTTACCCTCTGGGTACGTGCCCCAACTCCGGAAGATTGACGCTTTGTGGAAATCTTCCGGTTTGTTTTTGAAGCTGATATAAAGCCTTAACTTCGCGCTATGGCTGAACAACGTAAAATTCCTGCTATCGTGCTTCGTGCCGGGACTTGGCTTGCTGAAAACTCTGACGGCAATGACCGCTTCCGCTTCCTCGGCATTCGCAATGGCTAGGAGGTGTGGCTTTTTGAGTCCTCTGCCGAGGTTGAAGATGGTTTCCCTCAGGTGTGGCTCTACAAATTCGGGCAAGCCGTTGCCGTAGAGGATATGACAGCTGTCCGTCTTGTTGCGTCAAGGCTTCCTGAAGATTGACCAAATATCGTATTTCTTACAGCTTACAGTTTCAAGGCAAGCCTGTCAAACGATTATCTAATGTATATGCTTCTTAAAGCCAATTTTTGATGCGGTTGCCCGGGTAACAAATTCTTAACATTTTGGTAATTCAAAATAATTGCTAACTTTGCGTTGCGGGATAGACGCTTAGGCGGATGTTACTGCACCAGCCTGACGAGGGGGTCGGTTGCGACGAATACGTGATAAAGGTAACTTAGGTTCCCTTTACTTTTTTATCAATTTTAATTTCCCATCGTTGCCTAATACTGCCAGGTGATGGCCGCGCTGTAAGATAGCCGCCGATAAGGTGTCCGTCAGGTCACCGCAAGCAGCGGAATCGGCGCATCCTCCCTCTCCGACCCTGCTATGGGTCGGGCTCTCTCGCAAACCCGATGACTATGTAGATCCTCGGGAGCGCCGCAAGGCGCGAGGGCATCTATAACCGGGTCGCAATATCGCGTCCCAGATCATACGCTCTCAGCAGATCTTTCGGGAACTCCTTATCTCTGTACTTTAACTTCTCAGTTTCATCAAATACATCTACCACGTATTTTGAGTAATCCTGAAATTGATATGTGTTGTAGGCACAAAGACGCCGTGGAGTAGAAAATATATGACCCAAGAAGGCGTCAACATTATCCATTGCTCCTACAGGCGAATACTCTATTGTGGTATTCATTGTATATATCGTTACTACAATAACTTCCTTTGGAGCTAAAGAGCGATACCCTACCTCATAAGAACCAAGAGAAAAACAGAGTCTTTCAAGAAAAGCTTTAGCACTGCTATTCACGTCCATAAGATAAATTGGAGATGCTAATACTAAGCAATCCGCCTTGTTTACAGCACTTAGTATCGGAGATAGCTCATCATTAAGGGAGCATTTGCCATAACGCTTGCTGTCCTTGAGTTTACAAGCGAAGCAACTCTGACAACCTTTGAATTTGAGGTCGTTTAAGAAAACTGTTGTTACTTTAGGCTTTGGTAAGGTTTGCATTGCTCCTTTTATGAAAGCATCACACAATTGAGCCGTGTTGCCATTTTTACGTGGACTACTGTTTATAATTACTATTTCCATAATATAAGATGATTATTAGTTAATTTTTCATCAGCATCTATTTATGAAGCTCAGCGATTTTTCATTATCTTTGCGATGCGAAATTATATGATAATGAGAGTATAAGCAATAACTTACCAATTGGTTTGACCCTTACCGGAAAGTTTGCTTTACTCGGTTTCAGAGGGTTCCGCTCAATCAGATATGGCAAAGAAATTGAACTATGACTATTGCAAGGCTGCTCCGATGCTTGAATGGCTCGGCAATAAATGGGCTCTTGTAGTTCTCGTGAAGATATCCCTAAGCGAGCCAGTGCGTTTCAGCGAATTATATCGTAATATTCCTTCTGTCTCCGAGAAAGTATTGTCACAAGTATTGAAGCAACTTACGGTTGACGGCCTCATTCACCGGGAACTATTTTCTGATGTGCCGCCACGTGTAGAATACTCCGTTACAGATTTTGGTAAGACCCTATTGCCTCATATTGAAGCCCTGATGAAATGGGGACAGGACAACTTCGAACAGATAATACTTAACCGACAAAAGAACCAGTAATATTCTATTGGTGTCAGATAAAAGAACAGTAAATGAAGAATGTTTCTTCTTAACTATAGCATTAACCAATAGTAAACTTTTATTAACAATCAACTGCTTCGTTTTGGCAGTCGGAGACGCTAACTTTGCAATATCAAAACAAACTTAAAACTTTATAGACATGACTGCGATTTTAATACTCGTGCTCTTCTTTGCGTGGATTGGCCAAGCTCTCCGCGATGGGGCTGACATAAAATGAATCATCTTTTATTAACTTTAAAATTATAAACCAAGAATTATGAAAAGACCAGGAATCTGGGGTGCTGTTGCAGGCGATATAATCGGCTCTACTTATGAGTTTCACCCCACTCACAACTACAACTTTCGCCTGTTACCCTATGGCTCTACTTTCACCGACGATTCGTTGATGACTGTCGCTGTGGCGGAATGGTTGCTCGATTATCCAGACCTTGACAAGGAAGGACTGGTAGGCATTATGCAGAAATGGGGTAGGCGCTACCCGTATATCGGCTACGGCAAACTGTTTAGAAGATGGCTCCAGATGGAGCAGCCACTCCCCTACAACTCCTGGGGCAACGGATCGGCCATGCGGGTTTCTCCTGTAGGATTCGCATTTGAATCTCTTGAGGCTACTCTCAATGCAGCTGAGATCTCTGCCTCAGTGACTCACAATCACCCTGAAGGAATCAAAGGCGCACAAGCTACGGCCGCTGCTATTTTCCTCGCCCGATCCGGCAAAACCAAGGAGGAGATAAGAGACTATCTCGAAACCCGGTTCGGTTATGATCTGCACCGCACCTGCGAGCATCTGCAAAATGCTAACTACAGCTTCGATTGCAGTTGCCAGGGATCGGTACCGGAATCGCTAATCGCTTTCCTCGACAGTTCGGGTTATGAAGATGCCGTAAGGCGAGCTGTAGCTCTCGGAGGCGATGCCGACACGATGGGCGCGATAGCGGGCAGCGTAGCAGCCGCTTTCTTCGGTGAGATTCCCGACGTGATAGCTGATGCCGCAGCCGACAGGATACCGGAAGAACTTCACGAGGTGATCAATCGATTCAACAGTCGGTTTGTCTGAAAGCGTCAGCCCCTCCGGCGCGACGGAGGGGCTGACAGATGATAGCTTACTGAGGCATCGGAATCAGATGCCGAGCTTCTTGCGTATAGGCGCAGGGATAGCGTCCTTATGGAGCATTACCGATACCGTCTTCGCGCGTACGTATGGCTCCGACATATTGAGATAGCCTCCATTGTTGTTGCGCTCAGTGCCCCAAGAATTCTTCGTCACATAGTATTTCTTACCGTTCTGATCTTTCACGATCCCGGTGAGGTGCATCAGGTGGTCGTCGGTAGTAGTGAAGTTTTCGAAATCTTTCTGACGGCTTTCCTGAGTCACGTTTGCCTCCTCTGCCGGAGCGTTAAACTTATAGATCTCTTCGAGCTCATCTTTATCAGTTGAGGCCGGAAGAATGGCTACGCCGTTGGCATGAGAGAAGCCCTTCTCGCTCACGTCGCCGTCCCAGCATACGGTATAACCCGTCTGGAGCGCGTTGTCGATGGTCTGCATAAGCTCATCGAGAGGCAGGTTATACATTGAGGCATTATCCCAGTTGTCGGGAATTTCCAGCTGGAATGTCTCATAGAAGGGGTGGTGATTGAAAGAAGTGAGTTCTACATAATCGTCGGTATTGATGCCGAGTGACTGAGCGAAACTCTGAGGGGTATATTCCTTGCCCTGATAGGTGAACTTCTCAGGCACTGGACCCAGATAGATGTCAAACAGGCTCTTTACCAGCTTCTCGTATTCCGGGCTGCGCTTCTTCATCTTTATGGCGCCGTCGGCTATGGCTTTCACATAAGTGCCGAGCTCGCCGTGATTGTGAGTCTTGGAGTCGTAGTTGATACCGGAATATACCTCTTCGGGCACAACACCGGCCTTATCCCATGCGCGAAGGTAGATATGGCCTATGCTGCCCGGACCGATATTTCCGCGGCCGCGACGCAGATAGTTGTCATCAAGCTGCTGACCATATTTGGTACGCACGATATACATCTCTGAAAGGTCATGCTCTCCTTTGCCCTTACGAAGCAGCTCCGACTCTATGAACGATGTGCTCGCGAAGCACCAGCAGGTGCCGGTAGCCGACTGATTCTTTACCGATGTGGCCGGAACGCTCACTACCTCGGTAAATTGATAGCCTACGGGATCCTGTGCGCCTGCATAGGAAGCTGCGAGCAGGAATGCGGCTGAGAAAACTACAGATTTTTTCATTGTTTTAAGGTTAGTTTCCGCAAAGATAGCAATTTTCCGGAAGAAAAGCAGGGGTTAGCAGGCTTAATATCAGAGGAAGAGAAGCGCGACACCGCCTACGGCCACTACTGTGCCCAGAATATCCAGAATAGTGATCTTCTGACCGAAAAAGAGCCATGCTGGAAGCAGAATGAACACAGGCACCATTGCGAGAAGGGTCGAGGCGATGCCCGTAGAAGTATACTCTATGGCAAGCAGCGACAGGCTTACCCCGACGAAGGGACCGAAGAAGGTAGTGATAACCATATAAAACATCGGGCGCGGCGTCTTTATCAGAGCCACTACAGAAGCGCCCTGCCTGCGAATCGCCGTAATGGCAAGAAATGCCACCAGTGCAGCCACACAGCGGATAAAGGTAGCAGCGAAAGGCATCATTACGCTCTCCTGCGTCACCCCGGCCGGGAGTGCCGCGGCATAGCTATCCATACCGATTTTGCTTATTACCAGACCAATGCCCTGCCCTGCGGCAGCTCCAAGGCCGAAAAGGACTCCTTTGAAAGGCACCTTGATGTGAAGATGCTTGTCGTCAGACCCTGACCTGCTGCAAATCGACATGGAGATGCCGCCGAGAATGAGAAACATAACGAGCCATGCACGCAGCTGCATCACCTCGCCAAGAATGAAATAACCGCCCACTGCTGCAAACACCGGCGCAAGAGTCATGAAGAGTTGCCCGTAGCGCGATCCCATAGTGCGGTAGGAATTGAACAGGCAAAGGTCACCAAACACATAGCCTACCAATCCGGCAAGCGATAGCCACCCCCAGACCCCGAGCAAGGCATACGATGGCACCGGACTACCGGACACTACCCATAGGAGAATGAAGAACATCGGAATGGCCAGAAGCATTCTCACTACATTCATAGCCAGCGATGTAGCGTAACGCGCCGCCATATCGGCAGCCAGAGCCGTGATGGTCCATAATGCGGCTGTGACCAGTGCGATTACCTCACCCAGAAGATTTCCGCTCATGGATTCCGTCAGTCAAGTTTAAGCACGGCGAGGAATGCCTTCTGCGGCACCTCTACAGAGCCGATCTGCTTCATGCGCTTCTTTCCGGCCTTCTGCTTCTCAAGCAGCTTGCGCTTACGCGAGATATCGCCTCCGTAGCATTTGGCGGTCACGTCCTTGCGCACGGCCTTGATTGTCTCCCTCGCGATAATCTTTGCCCCGATAGCCGCCTGAACGGCCACATCAAACTGCTGACGCGGAATCAATTCCTTAAGCTTCTCGCACATACGGCGCCCGAAGCGCACGCTGTTGTCAACATGGGTCAGCGTTGACAGCGCATCTACGCTCTCGCCATTGAGCAAGATATCGAGCTTCACGAGCTTAGACTCACGAAAATCATGCAGATGATAATCGAAAGAAGCATAGCCTTTCGAGATGCTCTTCAGCTTATCGTAGAAATCGATCACGATCTCGCCCAGAGGCATATCGAAGGTTAACTCCATTCGGTTGCCGGAGATATATTCCTGCTTCACGAGCTCCCCTCTCTTCGAAAGGCAGAGGGTCATTATCGGACCGATATAATCGGCTGCCGTGATCACTGAGGCGCGTATATACGGCTCCTCGATATAATCGATAGAGGCTGGCTCAGGCAAACCTGAAGGGTTATGAACCTCAGTCATCACGCCTTTCTTATCGTATACACGGTAAGAGACGTTGGGCACGGTCGTAATCACGTCCATATCAAACTCGCGCCCGAGCCTCTCCTGCACTATCTCCATGTGGAGCAGACCGAGAAATCCGCAACGGAAACCGAAGCCAAGGGCTGCCGAACTCTCAGGCTGAAATGTGAGCGAGGCATCGTTGAGCTGAAGTTTCTCCAGAGAAGATCTCAGGTTTTCAAAATCTTCGGTATCAATAGGATATACGCCGGCAAACACCATCGGCTTCACCTCTTCGAAACCCTCGATAGCCTTCTCACATGGCCGGGCCACATGGGTGATCGTATCTCCGACCCGAACCTCCCTCGAAGTCTTGATACCGGAGATTATATAGCCTACATCGCCTGCTGAAATCTCTTTCCTGGACGACATATCAAGTTTGAGCACACCCACCTCATCGGCATGGTACTCCTTACCGGTAGCCACGAATTTCACGAAATCACCCGTTTTAAGCGTACCGTTCACCACCTTATAGTAGGCAATGATTCCTCTGAAAGGATTGAACACAGAGTCGAAGATCAAAGCCTGAAGCGGAGCCTCAGGATCACCCTTCGGAGCGGGCACACGCTTCACGATTGCCTCAAGCACCTCATCGACTCCCATTCCCGTCTTACCGCTAGCGCGGATAATCTCCGACCTGTCGCAACCGAGAAGATCCACTATCTGGTCTTCCACCTCATCGGGCTTGGCGCTGTCGAGGTCACATTTGTTGATTACCGGAATGATCTCCAGATTATTGTCAATGGCCATATAGAGATTCGAGATGGTCTGCGCCTGAATGCCCTGCGAGGCATCTACTATCAGGAGCGCCCCCTCGCAGGCGGCTATGGAGCGCGACACCTCGTAGCTGAAATCCACGTGTCCCGGAGTATCGATCAGATTGAGTCGGTATGGCTTGCCGTCGAGCTTATAGTCCATCTGAATGGCATGGCTCTTTATCGTAATGCCTCGCTCTCGCTCGAGATCCATATCGTCGAGCACCTGGGCTTCCATATCCTGGGCTGCTACAGTGCCGGTCCTCTCCAGAAGACGGTCTGCCAGGGTTGATTTGCCGTGGTCAATGTGGGCTATGATGCAAAAGTTGCGTATATTGTCCATAAATGGGAGTTCAGTGTTGCCTAAAACGTTTTCGGCATGCAAAGTTAACTATTTCACCACGGCCGAACAATAGCGGAGCGGAGCCTCCCTTCCGGAAGACCCCGCTTGTGTAATAGATTTTATTAGTTTCTTGATTTTTCTTATTCTGCCATCTCCCAGTGGCCAACTACCTGGCTCAGGTTGGTGCAACCCTGCGTGATAGCGTCGAAGAGGTTCGTGTTGTTAGCCAGATTCAGGTAAGTAAGAGCTGAGTCGAAGCTTACGTTGAGGTTAACCAGCTGGTTGCTCGAAACGTTCAGACGCTGCAGCTGAGTCTGGTTGCTGAGGTTGAGGTTTACGAGGTCGTTCCAGGCGAGGTTCACGAACATCAGGATCGGGCAGTCCGTAACCGTGAAGGTGGTAAGATCATTGTAGGGAGCATACACATCGGCCAGCATCTTGCAGTTGTTGAAAGCGAGCTGAGTCATGTGGTTGTCGCTGCAGTAGATAGTACCCAGAGCGGGAAGATCCTGAATGTAGAGCTTGTTGATCTTGTTAGACTGAACGTTGAGGTTCACCAGATTTACCAGACCGTTGAGAAGCACATCGTTGAGGTCGTTGTAGCCTGCATAGAGGTTCTTGAGGTTGGTGCAACCGCTTACATTGAGCTCCTGCAGACGGTTGTTGGTGCAATTCAGGCTCTTCAGATTAACTGCGTTGGTCACATTCAGAGCTTCCATGAAGTTGCTTGCCACATTGAGCTTCTCCAGGAAAGGAGTGCCGCTGATGCTGATGTCGGCAAGTCTGTTGCGATAGAGACGGAGCACCTGAAGCTGCATACAGCCATTGATGGAAACATCGGTCAGCAAGTTGCGTCCGGCGTTCACCTCTACGAGCTTCGGGTTATTGCTTACATCAAGACCGGTCAGCTTATTATCGGTGAGGTCTACCTTCTGAAGGTTTGCGAATCCGGAGAGGTTCAGATCGCCGGCGAGCTTCTTTCCGTGCCAGTCAATCTCGGTGATAGAGCCACCCTGGGTCTTTACTCCGGGCCATGTCTGAGGATTAGAAAGATCGCTGATACCCAGCACCTGGGCATTCGTTGAACCGTCGGCGGAAGTCTGGGTTAGGAAGGCTTTCAGGTTCTGCATTTCGCCCTTCACCGGCTTCTGAGCTTGAAGACCTGCGATGCCGAGGAGAGCGGCCGCCATTAACAATACTGTTCTTTTCATAACTTTGAGTATTAATTGTGATGTTTTGTTTTCTACTCTTATAACGAAATTTCAGGGATAGGGTTTAGCAGAACCGAAAAAATTTTTCGATTTTTTTCATTTGCAAAAAATATATCATTCTTTGAGAAGATTTCTTCATAGCGTTGTTATATATGTATGATATGCTCGATTCTACATAATTTCGTCACCTCAGTGCTTGTATTAGTGGTGCTTGTGGGCATGATGGTGCTCCTTCTGGGAGTGAACCGCATGTTCCGTCAGGGCATTGATGAGCCGGAAGCCGACGCAGCTGAGAGACTGAAAAAAGATATCGAGCACGAAGACGATGTGATCACTCCCCACAGCCTCTTCCACGCATTCCTGGGTCGCGGAGCCTCCCGCATGAGCCAGCGCCGCAACTATCAGTCGCGCACCCGCAAATAATCCTATATATTAAGTATGATTGATACCGGACAGTGGTCGCTGCCCATTATCTTCGAATGGATATCTGCGGCCTCAAGCCGGGGAAGAAGATTTTCTGAGATCAGGAAATAATCTATCCGCCAGCCGTCGTTGCGCTTCCGGGCGAGCCGCTGGTAGCTCCACCAGGTGTAAACCTTTTCCTCGTCGGGGTGAAGCGCGCGGTATGTATCTACGAAGCCTGCCCCGATCAGCTCCTCAAGCTTGCCGCGCTCTTCATCGCTGAAGCCTGTCGAGCCGCGATTCTCCTCAGGATACCTGAGGTCGATATCATGACGGGCCACATTAAAATCACCACACGCCACTACCGGTTTCTCCACCGCCAAAGCGGAGAGATAGCTCCGGAAGATATCTTCCCATGCTTCCCTGAAAGCCCAGCGCCGGAGTGCGCCCTGAGAATTGGGAGCGTAGATATTCACAAGAAAGAAATCAGGAAATTCAAGCGTTATGGCGCGTCCCTCGGCATCATGCTCGGGGCTTCCGATTCCTCTCCTCACCGAGAGAGGCTCATGGCGCGAAAATACAGCTACACCTGAATAGCCCTTCTTCTCCGCGTAGCTCCAATAAGAGGAGTAGCCCGGAAGCTGCAGATCAATCTGCCCCTCCTGCAGCTTAGTTTCCTGCACGCAGAAGAAATCGGCATCGAGTTCACTCACTATATCAGCAAACCCTTTGCCGCACACTGCCCGCAGCCCGTTGACATTCCACGACACGAATTTCATCTCTTTCTTCCTTTTATATATTAACGTCTCTCCTCTTATAACTGGTTATAACTGGCGGTCACGCCCGAAGGTGCTGAAACTCCTGTCGGGGCGCATGGCGGCCACAGTAGCTTTCTTCAGCGCCGGAGCGCTGTCACGCGGATACCGGCGGTTCACTGCATCGATAGCCTTCATCAGAGCCCTGTGTGCCTCAGGCTCCGGAGCAGGCTCAGGATCGAAAAGCGAGGGCGTCACCACATTGGCATAGGTGAGATGCGAGAGTATCACCCCGGCGCGCTTCATGCCTATCTGAGGCGTATAGATGCGGTCAAGAGCCTCCACAGCAGCCCCGGTTATGACCGAAGCCGACATTACCGGCGATGGGAAACGCACTGATGCCTCGCGCCGGAAATCCTTTGTAGCCTCATTGAAGCGGTTACCACGCAGGAAAACTGTAATCTCACCGCATCTTCCTCCCATAGCCCTCAGCTTCTCTGCCACATGGTCGGCATAGCGGGTAATACGCTCACGGATTATCTCATAGTCAAACTCATCGTGAGGAAACGTCCGCGTCTCGCTTATCATCTCCTGTGTGGCTCTCTCATAAGCGCCGAGGCTCTTGCAGGGAACTCCTCTCAGCTCCAGCCAGATCTGCTCCCCGACCACTCCCATCAGCTTCTTCACCCAGGCCTTGTCGCGCCTCATGAACTGCCCTACCGTATAGACTCCTTCGCGGAAAAGCGCTTTGGCGAGCCGGCGCCCGATGCCCCAGAGCTCCCCTGCAGGCATGGTATCGAAAGCGGTGCGCAAGTCGGCTGCATCACCTACCACTCCCCAGCCGCGACCCGAGTGCTTGCAAAGATGCGTCACGACCTTAGCCAGAGTCTTGGTCGGCGCTATACCGATAGTGACCGGGATATGCTCCTCCTCCCAGCAAGATGCCACGAGATGAGTTGCCATAGGCTCCAGTTCAGTTAAAGGTATTCCTGAAAAGTCGAGAAAAGCCTCATCGATCGAATAATCTATCTGATGCGGGGCGTAGCGGGAGAATATCCGGTGCAGGCGTCCGCTTATCTCCTTATATAAGCGCCCCCGGCTCGACAAGGCTATCAGCTCGCCGCGGTCTACCAGATGGCGCACCTCGAAGAAAGGCTGCCCCATCTTGATACCTAATGCCTTCGCCTCATTGCTGCGGGCCACGACGCACCCGTCGTTGTTGCTGAGCACGACCACAGCCCTACCCTCCAGAGAAGGATCCTTCACCCGCTCGCAGGATACGAAAAAATTATTGCAGTCTACAAGTCCAGTCATAGTGGATTTCTAACTGCAAAGATAATCAAAAACCTGATATCCCGACCAAGGCGGCTACCCTCTCTTTCGAGTCTTGAGCTCTGGCGTAAACTGTTGAGTCAGGTATAGGCTTTCGAGTAAGGCTGTCAACCTTACTTCAATCTGCTTATGATTTCCTCAGCATGACGATGTGCAGCCTCAACCATCACAGGGTCGGCGTGGCCATTGCCCATATTCATGAAACCTCCATTGAAGACTACTCCCTTATAGTCCATGCTGCATAGTTCAAATGTGGCTTGGAATCTTACGGCTATATCATGCTCGGTAATTACAAATCTTCCTCCTTGATAGTCGTTTTTGGAAGCTCCGGCAGTGATACCGACAACAACTTTCTTTCCCTTCAACGCGGTTCCTTCGCTTCCGTAGGCCCACCCGTGAGTGAAGACCTCTTCAACCCAGCGCATGGTCAACGAAGGGAGAGAGTACCAGTAGAGCGGACCTTGTACGATTACATTATCCGCCTCTGTGAGCTTTTTCTGCTCCTTTTCTACATCGATCTTGTAATCAGGGTATTGTTCATATAGATTGCTCACAACGAGCCCCGGTATAGCTTTCTGCAAATCATCTGCAATGATTTTGTTGTAAACTGACAGCGGCCAATATGGGTCACCAATCACTAATAGTGTATTCTTTACTGTTTCCATAATATCTAAATATTCTTATTTATAACACACTGTAAGTGATATCGGTTTGTTATGCTTCTTACAATTCACGATGAAGGAAGCGGTGGTGTGAGGCTTAGCCGGAGATAGGACACTTGACAGCCTTGACACGAATTTAGGGTTATATCGCTGTCATACAGACTTATATCCTCAAAATGATGTCAAGGCGTATCACCGGACTTTATTCTGAGGGGGACTACATTGATTGAGAACTTATGAACTCATCGCGATTCCACGATGTTTTTCCTATCAGAGAGATGTATTCCACTATATTGAAGCTATGGCTCACGAAGTTTTCTATACAGCACGCAAGACGCTAAAAAATTATACCAACGGCGGCACGGTGCTCATGTTTGCCACTGCACTCGCACTGCTTGTGGTGAACCTTCCATTCCTGCATGATTTCTATAACAGTCTCTGGACTCATGAATTGGCTCTACAGGTAGGCGGCTTCAACCTCTTCAGCCATCACGGCCACCCCATGAGCATCATGGCCTTTATCAACGATGCCTTGATGGCGGTGTTTTTCTTCTCTGTAGGTCTGGAAATCAAGAGGGAGGTGCTTGTAGGCGAGCTTTCATCATTCCGTCAGGCTCTTCTTCCGATTGTGGCTGCTATAGGAGGTATGGGCATGCCGGTGCTGATTTTCTTCCTCATGGGCCGCGGCAGCGACTATATCGGAGGAGCGGCGATACCGATGGCCACTGATATAGCTTTCTCGCTCGGAGTGCTTGCCATGCTGGGCAGCCGTGTGCCGGTCAGCCTGAAAATTTTCCTGACCACTCTGGCTGTAGTCGATGATATAGGCGGTATCCTGGTGATAGCTATTTTCTACTCCGACCATATCAATTTCGCTATGCTCGGAGCGGCGGCAATCCTTCTCGGAGTGCTTGCACTCGGAGGCAAGCTGCAGATCCAGAGCAAGATATTCTATCTCGGCATCGGAGCGTTCGTATGGTTTTTATTCCTTAATGCCGGTATTCACCCTACTATAGCCGGAGTGCTGATAGCCTTCTGCGTGCCGGCAAGGCCTATCTACGCTCCCAAGGGCTATATCAAGACCATACGCCGCAATATAGGCCACTTCGCCAGCGAAGATGATGAGCGGCTCTACTCTAAGAGTATCCTCACGAAGGAGCAGCTCAACTGGCTCAAAGAGATTGAATCGGCTTCAGACAAAGTGATTTCACCGCTTCAAGACATGGAAGACTCGCTTCACCCGGTGGTAAACTACCTGATAGTGCCGCTCTTCGCATTTGCCAACGCAGGTATTTGGTTTGGCGATCTGGAAGCGTCACAAATCTTTCAGGGGGTAAGCGCCGCTATCATCTGCGGTCTGGTAGGAGGAAAATTCATCGGTATCCTGCTCTTCTCATGGATAGCGGTTAAACTCAAATGGGCTCCTATGCCGGAAGGCTCCGACTGGAAACAGATAGCGGGAGTAGCTCTGCTCGGAGGCATCGGCTTCACGGTATCGCTCTTCATAGCCAATCTCTCTTTCGGCTCAGGCGATCCCTACTTGTCGGCAATCCTCAACAATGCGAAACTCGGCATCTTGGTGGGCTCATTCCTGGCAGGAATCCTGGGCTGGCTCATTCTCTATCTTACGCTTCCCGGAAAGAATCGGAAATCAGCCGACAGCGCTATTCAGGAGAACGCCTGACCAAGTCGCGCATCTTCACGAGCATACGCCACAGCCGGAAGCGACCTGAGGCAAAGGCGCGAAACACCACATACCATCGAAGCGGCACAATTCCGGGGCTGATGCGATGCTTAACCTCGCTCAACGCAGGGCTTGCCAACTGACGCTCATACCATTCGCGCTCATCGATGCCACTGCCTACCACTTGCTTTGCAAGACCGGCCACACAGCCGGCAAACGCACAGAGAGCAATACGCCTCCCCTCGGCAGCCATTCCATGACGGGCTGCCACCTGCTCCAACTCGCGGCAATATTGCTCGATATGAACCATCATCAATGGATCCGGAGTATGAGTCTTCGACTCCGGATTCACCCTGTAGGCATATAGCACATCGGGCAGCCAGACTAACTCTGACGCTTCGGCAATACACTCAAACGAAAAGAGATAATCTTCTGAGAGGCATTCTTTCCTGGGGCTGAACCGCAACTTGCGACTTCGCAGGAAATCAGCCAGATAGAGAGCTCCGCAGGCCGACCCGCCGAAGCCTCCTTTCTGCATATCGGGAAGAAGCGCACCGAGAGCAGCCTCTCGCAACTGCTCCGGAGAGCTGACGACTTCAGCACTGCTGTCCGAAACGTAAAACGGCAGTTTTCCACCGCTCCAGGTTGCTATAGGAAATCTCAACAGAGGTGCCTCTCCTATCGCCTCCAAAGCGCGCGGAAGGATATCAGGAGAAATCAGGTCGTCAGAATCGAGAAACAGCAGCCAGCGCCCGCGAGCCTCATCGATAATCGTATTTCGGGCAGGGCCAAGCCCCTCGTTCTTCCTGTGGCTCACCAGGCGCACTCGGCTATCGCGCGCAGCCCACTCCTTTACAATTGAAGCCGAAGAGTCGGTAGAACCATCGTCGACCACCAGAATCTCCGTTTCCTCATCGGCAGCATTACACGCAGAAGCGAGCGCCTCGCCAAGATAGCGGGCGCCGTTGAAAACCGGAATACCGATCGTAGCTCTCGTCAAGCGGGATTCAGGGAGTTGCGGCCATCGAGCAGGGCAAATACCTGCTCTGCAGCATTCTTAGTATCTACCTTGCGGATCACGTCGGTTATTGTACCGTCGCAGTCTACTATAAATGTGGTTCTTACGATACCCATATACTCGCGCCCTGCCATTTTCTTAAGCTGCCACACTCCGCAGAGTTCAGCCAGACTATGATCCTTATCGAGCACCAGCGGCATCGGCAGCGACCATGTGGCGGCAAATTTGCGATGAGTGCTCTCAGTGCCTCCGCTCACTCCGATGAGCTGATAGCCCATCTGGTCAAGATCGCCGCGGGCATCGCGCAACGAGCAGGCCTCGGCAGTGCAGCCTGGAGTATTGTCTTTCGGATAGAAGAATACTACAAATCGCTTTCCGGGCCAGTTTGACAGCCTCACTTCCTTACCGTCGGCATCATAGCCGAGAAGGTCGGGTAATTTATCTCCTATATTCATAGATTCAAGGTGTTTTTATATCTAAACGCCTGAGAGCGGCAAATGCCTTTTCTCGTCCTGAAGAAATTCCTTCCGGCTCATGGGCATCGCTATTCACGATCAAGGGCACATTCCTATCCGCCAGACTCCGCCACACGCTTTCGCGCGGAAAATAGCGGTCTTCCGATTCGGCGCGACGGGTATTGATCTCAACCGGCAGCTTCCTGCTCGCACAGGCCTCGACCACATCGGCAAGGAGAGCCTGATACCAGCCGTAGGACTCGATCTGCGGATCGCGCGCTGATGCATTGCGGGAAATCTTGTCGCAATGGCCAAGAATTGTAAACCCACCACGCTCAATCATATAGAGCTCCTGCTCGAAATAGCGTTCCACTACTCCCCTGAGGTCTCCGCGAAACTTTTCATCAAGATATCGCAGAAAGCGCTCAGGGCGCCCATCTATATCCACCCACTCCCCTTCGCGATTACGGAGAAAATGGACTGACCCGATGCTGTAGTCGAGGGGCATCTTCTGAAAGAAATCGATGTGCGGTCCGAAGTCTGCATCGAGCCAATCAATCTCCATGCCGGTATATACCTCCAGCTTGTCTCCATACAGGTCTCTGAGCCGCGCTGCCTCATCGAAGTAAGCCTGGAGATCATCAGCCTTCATATTGGCCCCGGAAGGGCATATTATCGGGGAATGAGGACTGAATCCATAATGCTCCATGCCCTGCCCGAGAGCAGCGGCAGCCATTTCCTCCATCGAGGCTTTGCCATCGCAAAACTGAGTGTGGCTATGGAAATTATATGCGCGGGTAGAAGCAGCAGCTTCTACCGGTGAGAGCCTACTCATGCCGCCATAAGGTTTTCACGCCTCAATCCCTGAAGATAACGCATGAACAGACCAAGGAATGCAGCCGCCACGCCGCAACCTATTCCTACAGCTATCCAATAGTCGATTGCAACTCCCAGAATATGTTCAGTAATGGCGCTGAAGCCTTCCGGAGCAAAGAATATGTAGGTCACTGTGACGCAAGTCATGAATAGCGCCGGCACGAGAGTGATAATGAACAGCTTGCGATTGCGCGCGAGCCAAACGGTAACGGCCCAGAGTGTGAACACACTCAGCACCTGGTTGCACCACGCGAAATAACGCCACAGCGCATCGTAGGGCAAAAGCATGATGATGAAGCATAACACGAAGATAGGAATGGAAACCAGAAGCCTCTTGGCTATCTTCTTCTGCTTGATGCTCATGAAGTCAGCCGCTATCAGGCGCGCCGACCTCAGGGCGGTATCACCGGAAGTGATAGGAGCGGCGATCACACCCAGAATAGCCAGAATGCCTCCGAACGCTCCGAGCCATGTGCGCGAAAGCCTGTCGACCAGGAGCGCGGGCGATCCGCTTCCCAGAAAGTCCTGAAGCTGCCCGTAGCCACCGGTAAAGGCTACTGCCGCAGCAGCCCATATCAGGGCTACGATGCCCTCTGTGACCATAGCGCCATAGAACACCGGGCGGGCATATTTCTCTGATTTCAGGCACCGGGCCATCATCGGCGACTGAGTGGCATGGAAGCCGCTTATCGCTCCGCAGGCTATGGATACGAACATCATCGGGAAAATCGGATTAGCCTCCGGATCAGGCTTATGATTGTAGAACTGATCCCAAATTTCAGGCACGGTAGATGAATGCACGAAGAGCATCACCATGATACCCAGCGCCATAAAGAGGAGCGCCACTCCGAAAAGCGGATAGAGCTTTCCGATCAGCTTATCGATAGGAAGCAGCGTAGCAGCCATATAATAGGCAAATATCACCACTATCCAGAAAAGACGGTCAAGATGATCCGGGGTGAGCATAGCCAGAAGATCAGCCGGATTATAGACAAACACGGCTCCAACCAGAATCATCAGAAGCAGAGCAAACACCCTTAACACTCCTTTCACTTTCTGCCCCAACTCCTGACCTACGATCTCAGGCAACGAGGCACCGCCTTCGCGAAGGCTAAGCAAACCGGAAGTGAAGTCGTGGACGGCTCCTGCAAAGATTGTACCAAACACGATCCAAAGGAAAGCCGCCGGGCCATACATCACACCCATTATGGCGCCGAAGATCGGTCCGAGGCCGGCAATGTTAAGAAACTGGATAAGAAAGATTTTCCATGTGGGGAGTTCTACATAATCCACCCCATCGGCCATTGTCTGCACCGGAGTGGGGCGCGATGGATCGACGCCGACAACCCGGGCCACAAAGCGCCCATATACGAAATAGCCAATAATAAGCGCGGCTAACGCAATGACGAAAGAAATCAAGATTATGGTGATTTATAGGTTTTTACTTATCGTCCGGCGGTCTCAGCCTTATAGAGATCGCTCCTCATTTTCTTAAGATCGGCACGCCGATGCTCGATATTGCTCTCGGCTGTGCGTATCTTATTTCCCAAAGTAGGATTTTTGCCTACGTGATATTGCTGCCTCATCTTGCGGAGCTCCTGCTCGGCATCTTCAAGCTGCTTCTGCTCAGAGAAATATCTCTTGGCCAGCGCTCTGGCTTCCGCGCTCTTGAAATCGGAATAGCTCGTGTATTCCCTGAGTCCCGGCATCGGCAGGTGGAAATCAGCTTTTTTCGGCGTGGCCGAAGGATCGATAGAAGCTATCTCGCTAAGAAGCTGAGTGTAATCGTTGCCGTCCCAGGTAGCCTTATAATCGTCGATCCGGGCAAATGAAGCCACATCGTCGGTCTCCGGATCATAGTTACGGCGCAGATCGTTGGGCACGAAAGCATAGACCGTAACATAGCCTTCCGGTGAATTGCGGTCGGTGGCCCACCAGCCTACATTGTTAAGCTCATCAAGGGCAAGCATATAATCGTCGGCGGGCGAATTATAGGGCATTCCCATGTTTTGCGGCTGCATAAACTTCCCGGTAGCTGCATCGCGGTTGGCCACGAATATGTCATAGCCACCGAGAGATTCCTCACCGTCAGAAGCGAAATAAAGGGTCACTCCATCGCCCATCATGAAAGGCCATGCGGCATCTGAACCCGCCGCAAGGCTATCGATAGGCATAGGTGAATGCCAGGTGCCGTCGGTGAGCAGCTGAGTCTCCATCAGCCGCTGCAGCCCGTCGGCGTCCGGCTGCGACCAGAACATACGATCCTGACCCTCATTTACAAAGACAGCTCCCGGCAGATCTCTGAGCTCCTTGAAAGGAAGCACGGAAGCATCGCGCAGCGATCCGGCCGAAGCAGGAAGCCGGTAGCTCTTGAAGAAGTCGTCTTTAGGCAAATTGAGACTATCGATTATTGCTATCTTCTCTACCCTCTCGAGAAAACCTTCAGCGAGATTCAGACGCTCCTCCTCAGCCTCAATATCTTCGCTTACTTCTTTGCGCGATTTGCGCATCAACTCCCTGTAGCGGTTATAATTGGCACCAGCATTCTCGAAATCATAGTCGAGGAAATCGAGTCGCCCCAGATAAAGTGACGCGTCAGCTACTCCTTTCGCTTTTGCCTTATCGAAACAGCTGCGGGCCTCCTGATAGTCGCCAAGCTCGTAGAGGCACTCTCCGAGCAACTGGTTGGCAGCACCAATACGCGCAGCCTTAAGAGATCCCATATCGGCTCTTAGCAACTGCGCCGCGGCGGCATATTCACCTGCCTCAATCAGCTCCTGCGCATCGGTAATCACATCGGCACTCGCACTCATCATCGAGATGCCTGCCAATAAGCTAAACAACAGTCTTTTCACCATTTTGCCAAACGGGAGCATGAAGCCCCGACAATGCAAATTTAAGCGATTCCTGAGAAATGTACAAGTTTTGCACAACTTAGAAGAAAGTGCGCATTTTCTGGTCTATTTTACCCTCAGTTACAATTATTTTGATTACCTTTGCATTTGATTCTACAGAACGTAAAAAAGAATATTACAATACTATGTCTAAGAGTTTGAACATCATCGTATTGGCAAAACAAGTGCCCGATACGAGAAATGTGGGCAAAGACGCGATGAAAGCCGATGGCACCATCAACCGCGCCGCCCTCCCTGCAATCTTCAATCCCGAAGACCTCAACGCCCTGGAGCAGGCCCTGAAGCTCAAGGAGATGTATCCAGGTTCAAAAGTGACCCTCCTCACGATGGGTCCTGCGCGCGCTGCTGAGATTGTGCGTGAAGGCCTCTACCGCGGCGCCGACGGAGGCGTGGTGCTTTCTGACCGTGCATTCGCTGGTAGCGACACTCTTGCTACCTCATATGCTATCTCGGCTGCCATCAGGAAGATGGGTAACTACGATATCATTATTGGCGGCCGCCAGGCCATCGACGGCGATACCGCTCAGGTAGGCCCGCAGGTGGCTGAGAAGCTCGGCCTGCCGCAGGTCACTTACGCAGAAGACATTATCGGAGTGGAAAACGGCAAGGTAATCGTGAAGCGCCGCATCGAAAGCGGAGTGGAAACAGTGAGCTGCCCGCTGCCAATGATGGTCACCGTAAACGGTTCTGCCGCAGCCTGCCGCCCCCGCAACGCCAAGGCTCTCCAGAAATACAAATATGCGGCCGTGCCTTCCGAGGTAGCTGCCGATGAGAAGAAAAAAGCCTTCATCGAAGAGCGTCCCTACCTGGAAATCGGCGAATGGAACGCCTCGACCGTAGATGCCGACCTCTCGCAGTGTGGCCTCGCAGGCTCGCCTACAAAGGTGAAGAGTATAGAAAATGTAGTGTTTACTGCCAAGGAGGCCCGTCAGGTGGAGAATACCGATGCCGAGCTGGAAGCCCTCGTGCAGGAACTTATTGCTAACCATACCATAGGCTGACGCCGAAAAAGAACCAGAAACAATGGCAGATACCAACAACCTTATCGTATATTGCGAATATGACGACGGCAAAGTGGCCGACGTCAGCCTCGAACTCCTGACCAAGGGCCGTCAGCTTGCCGACAAGCTTGGAGTGAAACTGGAAGCAGTGGTAGCCGGTGATAATCTGAAAGATATAGAGAAGCAGATAATGCCCTACGGCGTTGATACCCTCTATAAATTTGAAGACGCCCGTCTCTATCCCTACACCTCCCTTCCTCATGCCTCTCTGCTGATCAACCTTTTCAAGGAGATTAAGCCGCAGGTGGCCCTGATGGGCGCTACTTCAATCGGCCGTGACCTCGGCCCGCGCGTATCGAGCTGCCTCCACAGCGGTCTTACCGCCGACTGCACCTCGCTTGAAATCGGAAACCACATCGACCCCAAGACCGGAAAGACCTATGAGAATCTGCTCTATCAGATTCGTCCGGCCTTCGGCGGCAATATCGTGGCCACGATCGTTAACCCCGACTGCCGCCCGCAGATGGCAACGGTGCGCGAGGGCGTAATGAAGAAGGAAGTGCGCGACAGCAACTATCATGGCGAGGTTAAGAACCTGGAAGCCAACAAATACACGAGTCCTGAAGACTATGTGGTAGAGATTATCGACCGCCACGTAGAGAAATCGAAGGTAAATCTCAAGGGTAGCCCGATAGTAGTAGCCGGTGGCTATGGCGTAGGTTCAAAAGAGAACTTCGACCTGCTTTATCAGCTCGCCGATACCCTCGGAGCCGAGGTAGGCGCAAGCCGCGCAGCTGTCGACGCCGGTTGGGCAGACCATGACCGCCAGATCGGACAGACGGGCGTGACGGTGCGTCCCAAGCTCTATATCGCCTGCGGTATCTCGGGTCAGATTCAGCATATCGCCGGTATGCAGGACTCCTCTATCATTATTTCGGTTAATTCCGATCCCAATGCACCGATCAATACCATAGCCGACTATGTGATAACCGGCAAGATTGAAGACGTGCTGCCCAAACTCATCAAATACTATAAAAAGAATTCCAAGTAAATCCGATGGCTAACTTCTATACTGACAACCCGGCGCTGAAGCATCACCTCCAGCACCCGCTGATGGAAAAAATCGTAGCCCTGAAGGAGCGCGATTTTGCCGACGCATCGAAATACGATTATGCACCTCAGGACTTTGCCGACGCTATGGACAGCTACGACCGTGTGCTCGAAGTTGTCGGCGAGATCTGCGGCGATACTATTGCCGAAAACGCAGAAGACGTGGACCATCAGGGTCCTCACGTGGAAAATGGCCGTGTAGTCTATGCCGACGGCACCAAGCGTAATCTCGACGCCTGCCGCAAGGCCGGCCTGATGGGAATGGCGATGCCCCGCCGCCTCGGTGGCCTCAACTTCCCCATCACCCCCTACATCATGGCAGCCGATATCGTGAGCCGCGCTGATGCCGGGTTTGAGAACCTGTGGGGTCTGCAGGATTGCGCCGAGACAATCTATGAATTTGCCGACGAGGATCAGAAGCAGCGCTACATTCCGCGCGTATGCGAAGGCGAGACCATGTCGATGGATCTCACCGAGCCCGATGCCGGTTCCGATCTCCAGAGCGTGATGCTCAAGGCCTCGCAGAAGGAAGACGGATCGTGGGTGCTAAATGGAGTGAAGCGCTTCATCACCAACGGCGACAGCGATATCCATCTGGTGCTTGCCCGTTCGGAAGAGGGTAGCAAAGATGGTCGCGGCCTTTCAATGTTCATCTACGATAAGCGCAACGGTGGAGTAACCGTACGCCGCATTGAGAACAAGATGGGTATCAAGGGCTCACCGACTTGCGAGCTCGTGTTCAAAGATGCTCCTGCAGAGCTCTGCGGAAGCCGCCGCCTCGGCCTCATCAAATATGTGATGGCGCTGATGAACGGTGCCCGCCTCGGTATCGCCGCGCAGAGTGTAGGTATCAGTGAGGTGGCCTACCGCGAAGCTCTCGCCTACGCAAAAGACCGTAAGCAGTTCGGTAAGGCTATCATCGAGTTCCCCGCCGTAGCAGAGATCCTCTCTGTAATGAAAGCGAAACTTGACGCCAGCCGCTCTCTCCTCTACGCCTGCGCCCGCTATGTTGACATCTATAAAGCCTACGATGATATCGCAAAGGAGCGCTCGTTGACTCCTGAAGAGAAGCAGGAAGCTAAGAAGTATAGCCGTCTGGCCGATGCCTTCACGCCGCTTGCCAAAGGTCTCGGATCGGAATTCTGCAACCAGAACGCCTACGACTGCATCCAGATCCACGGCGGTTCAGGCTTCATGAAAGACTATGCCTGTGAGCGTGTATACCGCGATGCCCGCATCACCTCTATCTATGAGGGTACCACGCAGCTGCAGGTAGTGGCAGCTATCCGCCACGTCACAACCGGCACCTATCTCGACCAGATTCACGCATATCAGGAAGCACAGGTGTGTGCAGAAGATGAGGGTATGAAGAATACGCTCGCCTTCATGGCTCAGCAGTATGCCGACGCAGTGCAGGCTGTGACTGGCGTAAAGAATCCCCAGTACATGGATTTCATGGCTCGCCGTCTCGTAGAGATGGCCGGCTACATCATCATGGGCTATCTGATGCTTGAAGACACGCAGCGCGAGGCTTCGTTCCGCCGCTCGCTCCATGTATTCGTAAACTGGGCTCAGGCTGAGGTTGCAAAGCATGCTGACTTCATCGGCAACTTCCGTCCGGAAGAAATCGAGAATTACCTCTACTGATTTTTCTAATCACCTCCTAATAGTAAGCTCCGACCGACTGGCCGGAGCTTCTTCTATATTCGGATATTGATTGCGCTACTTGAAAGCTTTCTCACTGCCATTTATAAACAGCATCACCTCTTCTTTCCCCTTATTTTCAGTCAGTCCTATCCTGATGATCTCTCCGTTTCTGGTGATTTCAATATTAGTCCATTCATCGTTTCCAGAAATATATTGATTGAAAGCAGACGCTCTTTTTCTATCAGCGTTGAAGGCATCAGTCATTATCTTAGCCAAAGCTGGATTTTTCGTAACTGTCATTGTGCGATTATACTTACCATCTCTAATTGAGATTGTGATAGTTACACCTTTCTCTTTATTGTATTTCCCGCTGAAAAGCTGCTCCGAAGCAAGATTATCAGATACAGGCTCTAATGATTCCGCATGGGCTGCTGCGATTGAGGCAAACAGCAATAACATAATTGAAAACAATCTCATAATCATATAATTTAATCATTAAAAAGTTCATTATATATTCTCGCTTCTTCAGCCTCTATCTCGTCCATGCGCTTCATAAAGGCCTCTACCTTAGCATTATCTCGCTCTATCTGAGCCATCATCTGCGCGCCGGTAAGCTCCACTCCATTGGAATATGCTATATAGACAGCACCGTCAGTTGCCTCATGGTCAGAACCAGAAGCTACTCTCAGACCAACTGCAAACAGAATCACAACCGATGCTGCAATGCCGGCTATCCAACGTATATTCCATTTCCTATGCATCTTAGGCTTGAGCTTAAGAGATGCAGCCGCCTGAATCCCCATCAAAGCGCGCACATCATCGATCAAAGGAGAAGAATAAGGTAGCTTCAAAAGCACATATTGAAGCTCTGCCTCTTCCAGCCGGGAGAGTTTACAGTCCAGATAAAGCCGGCAAAGCTCTTCTATCTCGGACAATGCCAATATGTGATCATTTTCTTTCATCTTTTCAACTTATTATAGTTGTCACGAATTTTTTGTCGGGCCCTGCTCATATTCATTCTCACGGCCTCTACCGATAAGTCGAGCCTACGGGCTATCTCATCATACTCCAAACCGTCATGAGCCACCAACTCGTAGACTTTCCTCTGCAATCCGCTAAGACCCGATGAAATCAATCTTTCCAGCTGATCTGCATTATCAGGTATTGCCGGTTCCACCGGAGTCATCTCAGCCTCATGCAGCTCTACAGTGGTGATACTCGCTCTCCTGAGCCTGTCAATACAAATATTCCTCAACACTGCGAAAAGCTTATTTGCAGCCTCCGATTCCGACTCCGGGTGTTTTGCATTCCATAGCCTACCGAACGCGTCTTGAAGCGCATCTTTTGCGTCTTCGTCGTCACGTAGAAACCGAAAGGCGCTGCGATGCAGTTTCTCCCTAAGATTCAGAAAAGTCGTTGTCAGAGTATCCGGTTTCATATCCTTTTCACTTATAGATACGAAGAAAGACCCGGAACGTAACAACATCTGGAAGAAATTTTCTTCCAGCCACCGCTATTTTCGCAGTAAACCGTAGTATATCAGGCCGAAGAGGTCGCTGTTCCAGCCCTGAAGCTGGAAACCGAGATTCTCTCCTGTCAGCGAATTGATATGCTCGTTCGGACTCCAGTCACCCGAATCCACAAGATCAGCCTTCGCCACCTTTTTTATCAGTGATACCGCCTCATCGGTGCGTCCGGAGCGCAAGCGCGCCCAGGCGTCCATAAAACTTACCCAGGGCCAAACGGCACCGTTATGATAGGTGGCAGGAGCATAGCCAAAATCCGCAGGATAGTAAGGAGAGGTCTCGCAGATTCCAAAAGGAGTGAGCGACTGGCTGTTG
This sequence comes from uncultured Muribaculaceae bacterium, assembly GCA_947632485.1. Lineage (GTDB taxonomy): Bacteria > Bacteroidota > Bacteroidia > Bacteroidales > Muribaculaceae > Lepagella. The sequence continues at coordinate 64,147 of CANRPJ010000010.1, read as the reverse complement.
AGAGCATTGAATATGCTCTCGGCCCGCTCCGCCGGAACTACATCTAAAAGAATCCCTACTGTCTGATCCTGAAGCAGATGATCGTTGACAGAGCCGTCAGCCCAACGCTGCACGTAGAACCGGCCGTTCCAGAGCCCACCTTCAGTCGTATCCTTATTTATAAAGGCATCGGCCTTGGCTGCAGCTTCTTTGTATCTTGCTGCAGATTCAGAATCGCCTTGCCGGGCAGCAAAGTTAGCCATCTCGCGCATCGAGGCAAAATAGAGCAACGCCGTAAAGGGAGAATACTTCCTGCCTTCAATGCCTTTCACGTCTTTCCAGTCACCCCAGAAAGAGTTCTGCACAGGAATTCCGTCGCCGTCAGTATCTCGGGAAATAAGCCAGTCTGCCGCTAATTTCAGAGCATTCCACCATGATTCAGGCATCTCTGCTTCAGGATAGGCCTTAAGATACCGCGCCACCCGCAAAATGAAGAAGGCGTTGATATCGAGATCATCTTTCCTATCAATCAGAGGCAGAATCGTGGTAGGTATCTTACCTGAAGGCGTAATGGCGTCCACGCACTCCTGAATCATCGTGCGCTCAGCGGTGGGGAAAAGAGGAAGATGCACCCACGAGGTCCAGTAGCTGTCTCTCTGGTTAAGCTCGCAATAACCCATCGTTACCACCTCTCCTACGGCAGTGCATTTTGTCAGCGCTATTGCAGGAATCATGTACCATCTCAGGTACGCATCCAATTCCGCATCACCGGTAGTAGGAATTGCATCTGAAAATCTGCGGGTTGACTCAAGCAGAGGCTCATAGTGGACGAGTGCACTCTTTGCAAGCTCCTGCGCAGATTTATAGCTCTTGGCTGCAAGCGTGAGCGGATCAAGGAAAGCAATAGCTATTCTTAACTCGCCTGGCTCAGTGATTGTTACGCTGAGGGTAGAATCTGTAGCCACATATCCTGCAGCATCAGCGACAAGCGCCATCGGAAAAGTATTGTCGCCCTTATGCTTTATCTCCAGTTCCATAGGATTGGAATGAGCCGCCCCTTCAACCTGAATGCCTGTGAGAATCACCGGCAGGGAAGAAACCTCTACATTGTCCAGCTCCAGAGGAGCGAAAGCGGTAAGGGAAAGAGTCTGAAGATTTTTTCCGGAAGACTTGTATGTATTGCTTACGAAAGGAAACTCGCGGTTCACGGAGATTGCGGTGAGCGGTTCACCGTTTACCGTGATCGAAAGCGGAAATTGCCCTTGCGGCGAGAGCCAGTCGCCGAGCTTTCCGGGATTGACCATAGTCGTACCGAAAAGAGAGCCGTCAGTTCCGGCATTGGCTGTAATTGAGAAATTGGCGATTGGAAAGCCATCTCCCTCCGCGTCGGCAGCAAGCGGAAGCAGAAATGCCAGAAATAATATTGCAAGATGCTTCATTACTGCTCCTGTCCTATCATCTTCAGAAACTCATCTTCACTTACCATCGGAATGCCGAGAGCCTCGCATTTCTCGCGTTTCGCCGGCCCCATATTCTCACCGGCCAATACGAAACTCGTTTTCTTAGAGATACTTCCTACATTCTTACCTCCTTCACGCTCGATTATATCTTTATACTCATCGCGCGAGTGGTGCGTAAATGTACCGGAAATCACTATCTGCTTACCTGCAAGTGCATCTCCTGCCGGCTGCATCTGGTCTTCTGAAAGCTGCATCTGCACCCCGGCATCGCGTAAAGCCTTGATATTGGCCTCATTCACAGGTTCACGCAGAAAATCGTAGATACACTGCGCTATCACCGGTCCTACATCAGGCACCGCCGTGAGTTCCTCCACCGACATTGCCTGCATACGGTCCATGCTTTTCACTGCCTTCGCTAGGCGCTTGGCCGTGGTCTCTCCTACATTGGGAATCGACAGCGCATAGACTACCCTCTCAAAAGGCACCTTCTTCGAGTCTTCTATACCCTTGATTATCTTTGCCGCAGTCTTAGGGCCAATGCGGTCGAGCTTTGAGAGATCTTCCTCTGTAAGCCGGTAAAGGTCAGCTATCGTCTCAACCTTTCCGCAGGCATAAAGCAGTTCGGCTGTCTCCTCTCCGATTCCGTCGATATTCATCATGCGGCGGGCGCAGAAATGCTCGATTCGCCCCGTGATTTGCGGCCGGCAGTGGTAACGGTTGGGGCATACCCATGCTGCCTCTCCAAAAGCCTTTACCAGCGGAGTGCCGCATTCCGGACATTCAGTCACGAAAGTCACCTTCTCTGCTCCAGGCTCGCGTCTCTCCTTATCCACTCCGGTTATCTTCGGGATTATCTCGCCCCCCTTCTCTACATAGAGCCAGTCTCCCTGATGAATATCGAGCTCGCGCATTATATCGGCGTTATGGAGCGAGGCCCGCTTCACCACTGTACCGCTGAGAAGCACGGGCTCCAGATTTGCCACCGGCGTAACTATTCCCATACGCCCCGTTTCAAAGCTCACGAAGCGCAAGCGCGTGCATGCATTCTCCGGATTGAATTTATAGGCTACTGCCCAGCGGGGCGACTTTGCCGTATAGCCGAGATTCAACTGCTGCCGGAGCGAGTTTACCTTAAACACCAGACCGTCAGTAGCCACTGGCAGCTCCCTGCGGTGCTCGTCCCAGTAGGCTATATAATCGTCAACCTCCTGAAGCGAGTGCAGAAGCTTCATGGCAGGTGATACCTTGAACCCCCACCTTCTGGCCGCCTCCATATTGTCATAATGGTCATCGTAAGGCAGATTGTCGCCGAGCAGATAATAGAACCGCGCATCGAGCCTTCTCCGCGCCACCTCGCGCGGATCCTGCGTCTTCAGGGTTCCCGCGGCGGCATTACGCGGATTGGCGAGAAGAGGCTCTTCATTGTAGGCTCTCTCTTCGTTGAGCTTGTTAAACACCTCCCAGGGCATCAGGATTTCACCGCGGATCTCAAACTCCTCGGGCCAGTCGCCGGGACGCAGCTGAAGAGGCACGCTTCTGATTGTCTTCACGTTGACGGTCACATCATCGCCCTGCTCGCCGTCTCCACGCGTCACAGCCCTTACCAGACGGCCACCTTTATAGGTAATGGAAATCGACGTGCCGTCAAACTTCATCTCCCCTACCACATCGAACCGCTCCCCTTCAATAGCTTTGCGGACCCTGTCAAACCATTCATCAACCTCCTCGATGCTGTAGGTATTGGCAAGCGACATCATGGGTCTCTCATGCACCACGTGCTGAAATCCCTTCGTAAGATCGCTTCCTACTCGCTGTGTGGGAGAGAGAGGGTCGAAATGCTCCGGATGTTCTGCCTCCAGCTTCTCAAGCTCCTTAAGCAGCATATCAAAGTCGCGGTCCGATATCTCCGGAGCGTTAAGCACATAGTAGTTATGGTTATGGCGGTTTATTTCATCGCGCAGCGCCTCTATGCGCTCTTTTGCCTTATTGGAATCCACTGTAATTAAGCTTGATATTGGTTTCATTAACTATTCCGGCAGAAAAATCTCAGGAGGATATTCTACGTCCCAGAGATAGAGGCCGTGGGCGGGCACTGACTCGCCGGCGGCGCAGCGGTTTCGCGCTTCTACCACGCCACGGAATCCATTGAGATCCAACCTTCCTCTGCCTACCTCGACAAGTGTACCCACCACAGCGCGCACCATATTGCGCAGAAACCGGTTTGCCCTTATCTGGAAAAAAGCGCCCTCCTCAGTCCTGAACCATTTAGCCTCAGTTACCTTGCAGATATTAGTCTTGGCATCTGAATGCAGCTTGGCAAACGAGGTAAAATCGCTCGTTTCTGGCAGAATGGCGGCGGCCTCATTCATCGCCTCATAATCGAGCGGACGGGGAAGTTGCCATGCCAGCCCGCGGCTGAAGGGAGATTTGCGGTGAATTACGTAGTATCTGTACGTGCGGCTCACGGCATCGAATCGCGCATGAGCATCGGGAGTCACTTTCCTGATCTGCCTTACAGCAATGTCCGGACCACAGAGGCGGTCAAGAGAAATCGCCAGTCTATTCAGATCCGTCAGAGAATCCGGCAGGTCGAAATGAGCCCAGATCCGGCGGGCATGCACCCCAGTATCCGTGCGGCCGGCTCCGACAATAGGAACCGGAGCACGCACTACAGTTGCCAGAGCCTCCTCTACACGCTGCTGCACGCTCGGCTGATTCGGCTGCCGTTGCCAACCGCAGAAAGGAGCGCCATTATAGGCTATTTCAGCGAAGCACCGCATTGCCCTTTCAGTCCGGCTCCAGATAGGTAATACCGTAGAGACCTGAACGATAGTTGTTCAGGAACTGCCGACCCTCCTCGGGAGTTATTACTCCCTTCTTCATGGAGGTATTTACCCACTTCTCCAGATTGCGAACCAGCTTCTTGGGACTATACTCCACATAGTCGAGCACGTCGGCTACCGGCTCTCCATCAATCACCTGCTCAATCTCATAGCCATCTTTCGACACCAGCACATGCACTGCGGCTGCATCGCCGAAGAGGTTATGAAGGTCGCCAAGAATCTCCTGATAAGCGCCTACAAGAAACACTCCGAGATAGTATCTCTCAGAAGGCTTAAGGTCGTGAACCGGAAGAGCATAGCTGCAGCCCTGCGGCGATACGAAGCGAGTTATCTTACCATCGCTGTCGCAGGTCACGTCCTGTATCGTGGCCAGATGGTCCGGCTTCTCATTCAGGCGCGCTATCGGCATGATGGGAAACATCTGGTCGATCGCCCAGCTGTCGGGCAGCGACTGGAAGAGCGAGAAATTGCAGAAATATTTCTCAGGCAGCATCTTGGCTACCTTCCTGAGCTCTTCAGGCGGGTGCTTCATGCTCTTGGTGATATCAAACACATCGCGGGCCACGCTCCAGAACAACTTCTCTATCTGGGCTCTCGTGCGGAGATCAAGCAGTCCGAGACTGAACAGCTCAAGAGCCTCCTCGCGGATCTGAAGGGCATCGTGCCAGTCTTCAAACACCCTGGTTCTGTTTATCTTATCCCAGATCTGATAGAGCTCTCTCGCCAGCTCATGAGCATTCTCATCAAGAGTATCGTTGTCATTCCATATCGGCAGAGCCGTACGGGCAAGAGTCTCGATTATCAGCACTGAATGATGAGCCGTCAGCGAGCGTCCGCTTTCAGTAATGATATTAGGTTGCTTCAGGTCGTTTTTCACGCAGACGTCTACAAGAGCCGACACCGAGTCGTTCACATACTCCTGAATACTGTAGTTCATCGAGTTTTCACCCGATGAGGAGCGCGATCCATCGTAGTCTACTCCCAGACCGCCGCCTATATCTACAAAGTCGATATCGAATCCCATACGCACAAGCTGCACATAAAACTGCATCGCCTCGCGCAAGGCATTCTTGATTCGGCGGATCTTGGTGATCTGGCTTCCTATGTGGAAATGAATCAGCTTCAGGCTCTCCTTCATGCCGTGACTCTCCAGAAATTCCAGAGCCGTAAGGAGTTCACTCGAGTTCAGGCCAAACTTGCTTACATCGCCGCCCGACTCCTCCCATTTTCCGCTGCCCGACGACGACAGCTTGATGCGGATTCCGAGATTTGGCACGAGATTAAGCCTTTTCGCTACCTTGGCTATCAGCTCCAGCTCATTCAGCTTCTCCACCACTATATAGATCCGGCGGCCCATCTTCTGCGCCAGAAGAGCCAGCTCCACATAATCTTCGTCCTTATAGCCATTGCAGATCACGAGCGAGTTTTCATGCGTGCTCACACCCAGCACCGCGTGAAGCTCCGGCTTCGATCCCGCTTCAAGTCCGATATTATATTTGTTGCCATGGCTCACTATCTCCTCCACCACCTGGCGCATCTGGTTCACCTTGATAGGATAGACTATGAAATTCTGAGCCTTATAACCATATTCCTCGGCAGCCTTACGGAAACACCCGGAGATCTTCTGGATTCTGTTGTCGAGAATGTCTGGGAAGCGCAGCAGAAGAGGAGCCGACACATCGCGGAGCTTCAGCTCGTCCATAACCTCCTTCAGATCCACCGGCGGACAACCCTCGCGAGCCGTAACCTGCACGTGGCCTTTATCATTGATTGAAAAGTATTTCAGACCCCAGCCGCCCACATTGTAGAGCTCCGCTGAGTCTTCAATTCGCCATTTTCTCATTTTTCAGTCGTAAAAAAACTATGATTCTATCCTTATGCACCTGCTCTGCCCAAAATCTCAAAGCGCTCCACCCAGATCTCAGTGCGGCGTCTCACTATCTTGAGCCGGTCTTCATACTCGCGAGTGCGGAGTTTTCCTTCGAGATAGAGTTTAGTGCCTTTCCTTATATATCGTTCGGCATATTCGGCGTTGCGGCCGGTCATCACGATATTGTGCCATTCCGTAGTCTCGGTTTGCGAGGAGCCTTGCAATTCGTTGGTAGCCAACGAAAAATATGCTACGGCAAAATCCTTCTCCGGATAGCGCAGTTCAGGATCGCGACCTACATTGCCTAATAGAATTACCTTATTAACCGACATCTCATTTTTCCTGTTAAAACACCGATGCCTTAAGCTCCAGTCCCGTCTTCTCGTGAAGCCCGAGCAGAAGATTCATAAGATGAAGCGCCTCGCCTGCACCGCCACGGAGCCGCCCGTCAGCCACCGCTTCTATAGCAAGCTCACCATCACTCGGCTTGGAAACCTGAACGAGACATTTATTGGTGCCTTCTACCTCCTTATCTTCCACTCTCCGGTGGAGCACGAAAGTGAAGTTATGATCATCGTAGATACCCTCATAAATCCGGTCTACCTCATCAAGCGACAGACCTATCGGCAGCGTGGAGCGCACCCGGATCACCCGGTCAGATGCCGACTCGCTTACTTTAATATCCACATCGCCTCCGAAGCTCTGCTGAGCCATCTGCAGGCGCGTGCCGATCTCTCTGGCCGACTTTCTGACTGATTCTTCATCGTGCAGATCATTGCGACACAACGCCTCAAGCGCAAGTCGCCCGCCAAGAAGCAGATGGCTCGCAAGAGGATACATTGCCACAAGCGCGGCAGAGGCCACTGGGCCGGCAGTGACGGCTCGGCGCGCACCGCGAACAAGCGGCTTCCTATTCACTTCCGAAAGACCATACTCAAAGCCTTCGGCATCAGCATTGCGACCTTGCCGCAGATCTATAATTCTCTTATCTCCAAGCTCTTCCGGATTCGATGCGATTCTGGTGGCAAGCATTCCGTCGCCACACAAAAACACTACATCAATATCGTCGAGTCGCGCCTTTGAGGTTATGGCAAGGTCAATATCACCGACCAGACCATGGTGCACCTGCGACACCGGAATGCCTCCGTAGGCTTCATCGTACAGCACTGAAAGCTCAACATCAGGGTGATGAACCAACAACCGTACCAGTTCTCCGGCATCGGGTGAGCCGGCGCCGATAATAGCTACCTTATACATAGGGGTTGACATGAAATTGAGCGACGCGCCGCCCTGACAGGACGGCCGTCACTCAAATTAATAGTTCCTGCAGGGTTCGCCCCCGCGTCCGGAGGCATCAGACCCGAGGCATTTTATCCTCAAGGGGAAGCAGGCGGGAAAAGATCTCGTGCATCTCCTCTTTGGTAAGACCCTCGCGTACTACTGCGAAGATTGTATCTGATCCGGGAATCGTACCGAGAATATCGGGGCTATTGCTCATATCTATATCGTAGGCGAGACCTGCGGCATAGCCGTTGCGGGTCTTGATCACAGCGATATTACCGGAGAAATCGATCGAGATGAAGCCGCTCTGATAGTTGGCGTTCATTGCAATCTGGCCGGTGGCAAGAAGCTTATCCTTAAGAGTATTGCTGTCGGGCAAGATATACATATAGGTGCCGCGGTCGGTCGGTACCTTTGTAGTCTTGAGCATCTTCAGGTCGCGCGACAGTGTGGCCTGAGTCACCTTGAAACCACGATCTACCAACAGTCTGGCAAGCTCTTCCTGGCTGCCTACACACTGGGTGCGGATAAGATCCACGATATTTTCTACCCTTTGCTTACGATTCTTCATATCAGGTATGTTTGCAGATGATTAATAATATGCTGCAAATATAGTAATAATTTTTACATCATGCAAAATTCAAGTCAATTTTTTTGACCTAAAAATTAGCTTTTCTTTCGTTATTGCCCGTTTTTTAGCATAAAGCTAATTTTATTCCACTTTTTCGCCCGATGAGCGCTCTTCAATTTGACGCTTTATGCGGGCGGCTTCTTCATAATCTTCCCTCTCTACGGCCGCTTCCATCGCCTCCTGCAATTCCTCAAGAGAAGGCACATACCGCTCTGCTACCGGCTGATGGCGGCTGCGGATCTCATCGGGCTCGAAACCGGCCTCTTCAAGCACATCGGGAGTTGTAAAGATTGGAGCCCCGACCCTCACGGCCAGAGCCACGGCATCTGAGCTGCGCGAATCCATCGCTATCTCACGGTCGCCATCGGTAAGCATCAGATCCGCAGCAAAAATGCCGTTGGGCAGCTTCTTAAGATGCACCTCTTTCAGGGCTATCCCGAATGCGCGCATCATATTGGCCAGCAAATCATGGGTAAGCGGCCGGGGCGTGCGCACATCTTGAAGTTTGCATTGTATCGACTGCGCCTCAGAGGCGCCGATTATAATTGGAATCCGGCGCGTGCCGCCGGTCTGCTGAAGCACCACTGCATAGACACCCGGCTCCACCTGATTACCGGTGATGCCGAGCAGTTCGAGCCTTATCTTGTTTTCCATTTCCATTTGAAATCAGCTAAAGAAGAAACATTCTCGTTTCGCTAAAGTTTTAATTCTCCGGGTTCAGGAGCGGTGATCATAGCCGACCCGAGACATAGCTCGCGATCCGGCGTATAGATTACCGCAAACTGGCCGGGAGCTATTCCCTGCACGTCGCTCTCGCTCTCAAGCAACCATTCTCCATCTTCTTGCCTGCGGAGCTCTCCGTTCAGGAAAGCTGGTGTATGGCGGTTCTTGAAAGCCACCTTCATGCTGCCTGAAGCAGCCTCCTCCGGCTCGCCGGATATCCAGTGCATCTCCATGAGATTAAGAATCCTACCATATTGCAGAGGAGTTTCATAGCCATGAGATACGTAGAGCACATTCTCCTTCACATTCTTGCGGACCACGAACCAAGGACCTCCTCCAAGACCGAGACCCTTACGCTGCCCTATCGTATGAAACCAATAGCCTTTGTGCTCACCTATTTTTTTGCCTGTCTCAATCTCAATCACGGCGCCTGTTTTCTCGCCGAGATGCCTACGGAGAAATTCGTTATAGTCAATCTTCCCCAGAAAGCAGATTCCCTGGGAGTCTTTTCTTCCCGCATTTGGCAGAGCCGCCTCCTGGGCCAGACGCCTCACTTCAGCCTTGGGGAGATCGCCGAGCGGGAACTGGGCATGACTGAGCTGGCTATATGTGATCTGCGCCAGAAAATCCGTCTGGTCTTTCACGGGATCAACCGCAGTGCCTAAAAAGCAACGGCCGCCTATCTCCCTGACGGAGGCATAATGACCGGTGACCGTCTTTTCAAATTCCTTCCCCCACCGATCTTCAAAGAAACCGAACTTTATCATTCGGTTACACATCATGTCGGGATGCGGCGTGCGCCCCTCCTTCACCGTGCGCAAGGCATACGCCATCACGTGGTCCCAATACTCCTCATGAAGAGGCACCACATCGAGAGGCAATCCGTATCTGCGCGCTATCAGGCGGCATATCTCGATATCCTCCTCTGCGGAGCAGTCGCCGCGCCTGTCGTCCATTCCGATCCGGATATAGAACAGGTGCAGATCCTCGCCCGCCTCCTTCAGAAGATGCACCGCTACGGCGCTGTCAACTCCGCCTGATATCAGAACTGCCTTCGCCATTGCCGGTCAAACCTCCTCCAGCTCAACCTCCTCGCTCCGGTCTTCCGTATGGATTATATGGAGCGAAAGGAAATAATCTACAGAAATCTTCCCGGGCCCTACGAGAAGCAGGAAGAAGAAGATTCCGAGAAAGAACATAGGCACATAGCCCGGCTCCTGCCAGGATATAAGATACGATGCCGTATGCACAAGATCGTGAAGCAGATAATACTCGGCCACAATCATTGCCACAAAAGGCGGAATTATCATAAGCCGCGTAAGGAAGCCGGCCATGATAAATATTCCCGGTATTATCTCTACGGCGATCATCAGTATCAGCGAGGCTTCCCTGCCGAAACCAAGCACGTCGGGAAACGTAGGCAGCACTTCATCGAAATGAATCATCTGCCTGACTCCGAACTGTATGAGCATCAAGCCGATGAAAAGGCGGAGGAAAAGTCTGCCTAAGTTAGTATAGGAATAACCTGTGCTCCAGAAATACAGGCGCTTGGCGAGCGAGATCGGTCCTTTCATGATTATTTCTCTTTCTGAGCCAGACCTAATGCCACATTCATGGCATCTTCTACATTCACGTTCTTGGCCGCTATCTTGCGGTCAGAACCAACTACATACATTGAAGGCGTGATTCTAAGGTCATAGATTTCATCTATGTCCTCAGCGGCGCCGATATTCCAGTTGTGAGGATATGAGGCCACTTCCGCACCCCAGCCCTCCTCAGGATTGATATTGATGAAATAGATAGCCACCTTGTCAGCCTTCACGAGCTCATTTAGGGTCACGTTCGATTCCATGCGCAGCCGCGCCATTCTGCAATCGCTACAACCAGGATCGCCAAACTCAATTATCGCGACCCTGCCGTCGGGCCTGTACATCTGCGATCCGCCGGCCACGTCCTTATATTCAAATGCCGGAGCCTCTTTATCTACTAAAGTAGCTTCTATCAGCTTCAGCTGGCGCTCGTATCTGGCACGACGCAATTCATTGATTTTCTTATTCTTTACAATCGATTTAAGAAAAGGCAGATAAGCCTCGTCGCTCCAGAGCTCCGCGCGAGGCCCGTAGAGATTCTCCTCGGCAGCCTTCACGAATTGGAGCAACAGCGTAGGATTCTTCTCTATCTTCGCCAACAGAGTATTAAGCGATTTCTCGGCATTCTCCTTAGGAGCCCAGCGGAATGAGGTCACATACACATTCATGGCATGATTGAGAGCCGACTGGTCTACAGGCGCTTTCTTGAAATCCATAGGATCCCAGAAATGCTCCGCCACCCAGCTCGCTTTCTCCTGAATGCCGCCAATCTCCTCGGGCGCTATCGGATACTCGAAAAGAGGATCGACCATCACGACCGTCCGCTCTGAATCCTGAGCGTTGGCAGCCAGTGAGGCAGCCAGCGCAAGCATAAAAAATATTTTCCTGATCATCTTCTCTTAATTCTCGTCAATATATGGGTGCAGCTCCATGAGCCATGCCAGATAGCCCTGACCGAGCAGATGCAGCCCGTCGTTAGTATATTCTGATCTCAGGCGCCCCTCATCGTCGGCAAGGGCAGGCCAGAGATCAATGTAAGTGGCGCCGTTTTCTTCAGCTATCGCCTTAATGCGCTTATTTAGAGCGGGAATCATCTTCTCCTTGCCGGCAAGTTTCTTCCATAGCCCTTCGCGCAAATCAACCGGCATTACCGATTGCAGGTAGAGATCGGTCTGCGGCGTGCTCTCCCGGATTTCCTTCACAAGCAGCTCATAATCAGCAGCTATCTTATCTACACTCCTGCCTGCGGCTATATCATTGATGCCAACAAGCAGGAAAATCTTGGCCGGTTTGCCATCGGTCACGCTTACAAGGCGCTCCCTGATTCCCGGCACCACATCGCCGCTGATGCCACGGTTTTTCATTCTGTGGTCGCTCAGCAGCTCTGCCCATTCGCCGCCATCGGTTATCGAGTTGCCAAGAAACACGATATCTTCCGGAGTCACGGGCAGCATATCAAACAGCGATGCCCGCTGAGTCCAGTATCTGGAAGGGGGCTGAAACTTCTGAGCCGCCACTCCGGCCCAAAGCAACCCGACCAAAACTAATGTCAAAATCCTACGCATGATATTTCAATAACCCCTCCATAGGGTCTTTTATTATCTTTTCAGCTCTCAATCCGAACTCATCGAGCGTTTTTTCAAGCAGAGGCCTGAAGCGCCAGGCTATCGACCCCACAAAGCCCAAAGGAGCTTCATGGGCTTGCGGATAGGCAGTCAGGATCTTTCCTGCAAAGTTCCGGAACTCCTCGCTGACCAGTTCCTTCATCGCATCATCGTCTTCATGCTCAGCCACAAAAGGCACGAAAGAGGCAAGATAGCGGTTAGGAGCCTCACCGCGGTACACTCTTTCGAGCACCGACGCGAGATCCACCCCCATCGTCCGGCTCAGCTCTTCGGAAAGATACTGAGGCAATGAGCCCCTAAGCGCTTTTGCAAGCAGACTCTTGCCGATAGCCACCCCACTGCCCTCATCGCCTAAGATAAACCCGAGCGAAGGCACCTGAAAGGCTATGGAAAGGCCATCGAAGTAGCCACTGTTGCTACCGGTGCCCAGAATTGAGGCAATCCCCTGACCGTTACCGAACAAAGCCCGTGCAGCTCCCACTAAATCCGAAGCGACCTGAACGGTAGCGGGAGCAAATTCAGCTTCAAGGGCGCTCCGCAATCTGGAGCAGACAGCCGTAGTGGCGCAACCGGCTCCGTACCAATAGATCTGATCTATCTTCTCATCACCGGCCTTCTCTCCGGCCTCCCGGAGAACGGATCTCAATTCCTGATCTGACGCAGTAAGGGCGTTGACTCCTCTGGTCACAAACGAAGCTCCGCTTGCAGCAATGCCCCATGCCGCCTTTGTAGAGCCGGCATCGACCACGAGAGTTTTCTTTCCTTCACTACCCATCTCGACCACAAATATAACTCAATCGCCCGAAACGTGCAACTCCTTGCGTCCGAACTCGGGACTGATCTTCACCGCGGCACACACGGCAAACGTGGCCACACAGCAGAGCATCACCACCCAGAAAAAATTCACATAGCCCTGTGGCTGCGCACTGGGGAAAATCTGGAGACCTTCAAGAATCTGATGGAGCCAGCCGGCCGCCATTCCGGGAAGCATCATGCCCAGAGCCATAAAGGCGGTGCAGAAGGCATAGTGGCTCGTACTGTTCTCTCCTCTTGAGAAGTAAATCAGATAGAGCATGAAGGCGGTGAAGCCGAACCCATAGCCGAATTGCTCGGTAAAGACAGCTGCATTGATCCAGAAAAAGCTCTCCGGCTGCCACATAGCCAACAGGCAATAGAATATGCAGGGAAGAGTAAGACTCAGGGCCATCGGCCATAACCACGCCTTAAGTCCCTGACGCGCAATGGCCAGACCGCCTACGATGCCTCCCAGAAGCAAAGCAATTACTCCTACGGTTCCATTTACGAATCCCACCTCTTTGGTGGTCAGTCCCAGTCCTCCCGCCTCACGCGACGCCACCAGAAACGGTTGCACCAGCTTTACGCACAGCGCCTCCGGAAGCCGGTAAAGAAGCATGAAGCAGATAGCACTCCATACGCCCGGCTTCGCCACAAAGGTGACGAATGTAGCCGCGAAATTGCGGGCGAGCTGAGCCGCGGAATGCTCATGCCTCGGCTTATCTGCCTCTGCCTTAGGAAGAAAGCGGAGATGATAGAGGGTGATGAGCAGGAAGAAGACTGCTACGAGCATAAACACGGCGGCCCATGCCATCGGGATATCGCCCAGCGACTCTTCCAGATAGCCGGCGAGCATCACGAGTCCTCCCTGACCGAGCACACTCGCCACTCTATAGAAGGTAGACCTGATACCTACGAAAGCAGCCTGCTCATGAGCCGAAAGCTCAAGCATATAGTAGCCGTCGGCAGCTATGTCATGGGTGGCCGAGAAGAAAGCGGTGAGCCAGAAGCAAGCCAGCGTGGCCGAGAAGAATACCGATGTGGGCATCAGAAAAGCTACCGACGCAAGCGATACAGCCATAAATGCCTCCATGAGCAAAACCCACCAGCGCTTGGTGCGGATAATATCCACGAAGGGACTCCAGAAAGGCTTCACGACCCAAGGCAGATAAAGCCAGCCGGTGTAGAAGGCCATCTCCGCATTGGAGATGCCCATGCGCACATACATCAGCACCGTAAGCGTATTTACGGCGAAATATGGCAGCCCCTCAGCCACATAGAGCGTCGGAATCCAGAGCCAGGGTGAGCGCGAACTTTTCATCGCCACAATTCTCTCATATCGGCAGCGGCAGGCTGCACTTCCCGATAGATTTCCTCAATGCGGGCGCGGTCAAGCCGGGCATAATCCTCTGCACGCGGCACGATAAAGAGCCCAACCATATCAAGCGCTCCCGGACTAACCGCAATCCGCTCCTCCCCCTCCTTAAAGAAGCAGGCGGGGCGATGACGGGTGCGCGGAAAAACCAGAGCCCTCAAAAGCCCCTCTCCGTCGGTCCAGACAAAGGTATTTACCATATCCGGATCAGGAAGACCTGTTTCAGCATTCCTACCCCGGGCATTCATGACCTTCCACATCAGCTCGTCATCATCAGGAGAAGCCAATACGCTTATAAACTTCACAGGCAAAGCCGGATCAAGCTCATCGGAAAAGGCGGAACCGAAGCTGCGGTGAAGCTTCTCAATATGACCCAACAATGGGAGTTCCGATGCAAGCACTGCCTGATAATGAAGATGATCCGGGGCTGAGGCACCCGCTTTCGCGCCATTGAAGAAGGCCACGAGACCGGGGAAAGCCAGAGCCGCCTCAATGGCAGCCAACGGCAGCGCCGACTGAGGCTGATGAGACCTGGAAGCTCCGACAAAATGAAGAGGAAGCACCGGGAAAGGGTTCACCAGCAGTTGCCAGTCTTCAGGCCAGTCAATTGCCTTCTGCTCTTCAGGACGGTTGGAGCTGCACAGGAAGCAGGGGCGCGCGGCTATCGACGCGGCATCTGTGCGCGCTTCGGTAGAAACGGCGCGCGCCGGATTATGCTGCACTATCAGAGGCCACTCACCATAGCGCTCTATGCGCCGCTCCGTGAGCCCGAGAGCCTCGTAGCGCGCCTTTGCCTCCGGCCAACCGGAAAGCTGGCTTTCGACAAATTCCGTGAGGTCAGAAAGCGTCGTCGTCATCATCGCCATCATCTTCTTCGGCATCGCTGCCGGAATCGTCGATCCAGTGCGCGTCGTCGTGCCGGTTGGCATTGACGCGGGCTATCAACTCCACACTGCGGAGGAAATCCTTATAATAGTTGTTGGCGTTGGTCTGCTCTATGCTCAGAGCCGCGTCGGAATTACCCTCCCAGCGCCGGCAGTTATAGACCACGTCGAAAATTCTTCCGACATAGTATTGACGGCTTATCCTCAGACACATAGCATAGTCTTCTCCATAGCTCACATTCGGGAAGCCAATCTCTCTCGCTATCGGAGTATAGAAAGCCCTCGGAGCTCCGAAACCATTCACACGCAGCGCATTGTTGGCTCCGTTGGCATCGGTCCATTCGCTATGGTCGATCACCCCGGGGGGTATCGGCTTCAGGTCGAAGTCAGTCATCATATATGAACCGACTACCATAGCGCAAGCCGATTTGCGGAACTGAGCCACAATCTTGGCAAGACTACCCGGACCGGAATAGACATCGTCGGAATCAAGCTGCACGGCGAAACGGCCACATTCGGGGGAATGCAGAGCCCGGTTCCAACAGCCTCCGATGGCGAGTCCCTCCTTGCCGGTGAGGCTAATCACCCTGAGCCTGGGATCGCTGATGCCGGCGAGCAGTTCGGAGGTGCCATCGGTACTGCCATTGTCAACCACTATTACATTGAAGTCGAAGTCAGCCGCCTGCTCAAGAGCTGATTTCACGGCGTCGCCTATCGTGCGCACGCGGTTGCGCACGGGTATCACCACCGATGCCTCCACAGGAAACTCCCCTTCCTCAACATCGACCGCCACCTGCTGCCCCGCAACCGACCCGTTGATCTCATCGAGATGCACAGTCAGCGCCTCTTCCATCTCCATCTGGTAGGCGCGGTTGCGCGGATCGACATAGTCGTGCTGCTTCTGACCGGACTTGCGGAGGTCGGTCTTCGAAGCAGTGTAAAGATACTCCGGCACGGAGGCCACCATGCGGCCTATTGTGAGGCGCAGACGCAAGGCATACCACCCACCGTCGAGGCAGTCGCTCTCATCAGTGAAGTCTTCCGTGGCACTGAGCACATCGGCGGCATTGAGCAGCACGAGCGGTCCGAAATCGAAATCATCGCGCACAGAGCCGGGCTGATAGTCGATCACCGGGTGAGGCATCAGGCTGCCGTCGGGCAACCGGTCGCGGTAGTAGCAATATGTAAGCGAGGAGTCAATGTCGGCTGCTACCTCCACCAGACGCTCGCAAGCGCCTTCGTCGAGCTCCACTTCCCTGCCATCGATCTTCAGAAGCAGAAACTCCTCAAGACCGAGGCTGAATATCTCTTCGCGCAAGGAGCGCACATTAGTAAATTCAATAATCTTCATAGCATTCGGATTATTCAGGCTCAATCTTCGAGCCAGGTTACTATTCTGCGAATGAGATCACGCCTCCGGGCCTCATCGGAAACCGATTCCAACGGCACGCTCATCACGAATCTCCGGCTCTTGCCCTCCTTCATGGCTAAAGCGGCGGCTCCTTCAAAGCCGGGGAAAAGCAATACCGGCTCCGCCTCAATCTCCCCGGAGGCCACGAGGCCATCGGGCAGCTCAACAATATATTGCTGCGGATTGAGGGTGGAACAATAGTCATATTGCCCATCGGCCCGACCGTCGGCATAGGCGCCGGCACTGATGCGCCCGGCGCGCACGCGCTCACCTGTAGGCTCTCCGAGACCAAGCACCTGCGAGGCGAACTGGCGCTCCTCGGAGCCCGACCGCAACCCATAGAGATCGGAGGCCACGTACTGGCCGCTCACGAGCAGATCGCCACCATGGCGGAGAAAGCCCTCAAGTTCATGGCGGAGTGCTTTCGGGAAGGCCGTAAACCTGACGCCGCTGCTGCCATTGCCTACGGTAATCGCCTTCTGCTTACCGAGAATCAGGTCGATGGTCTTATAGTCGCCGAGCTTAACAGCACCGCGCTCAATCGCGCCGAGACTTGTAGAAATGAAGCCTCGTCCGGCATCGGCAATACCCTGGCCATGAACGGCTGGGAAATCGAACGTGTTGCCGGCGATCACGGTCGAGACATAGCTCGAACTGCTCTGGCCGGATCTCTCACCGGCGGCGCGGCTGAACTCCATCTGATGGCCCGTAAAGGAGATATCGCGGAGATAAGGCACTCCGAAATCATCTTCCGAACGGAATCCGGCCTCCGATTCGGTGCTATACCTCTCCGGGCCACTAACGCGGGTGAATCCGTTGATGATCAACACCGGGGCACGACCTTTCGGATCCCTGCGCAGAGCGAGCGTCTCCCCCGGGAAAGAGAGACCACCTTCATTAGCTGCCACGATGCGGAAGCTATGGATCTCTTCATCATCGACCTTGATATCAAAATAGTTCTTATCGGTCTCTCCGATTTTATGGAAACCCATATCGCTTCCAGAGCGCTCGAAAACTACATAGCGGGTAGGCATAGCTGAAGGCTCAAGCGGATCGGGAGTAGGTTCCCACGCGAGCCTATAGCGGCCTTTCCCCTGGTCGGCGATGTAGAAATCCTGCACCGGAAGAGGCTGGATCACGAGCTCACGGTCCTTGCGCTCGGAGAGGAACCGGGCAAGGGCCTTATAGATCGCACGCCCAACCGTGAAGCGGAAATCGGGATCGAGACCATACTGCATATCGGCATAGTTCTGATGGCTCATCAGCTCGATAAGAGCTGTAGGCACCTCGGGCACCCGGGCCTCTACATAACTCTTATCCCACATAGAGCGGCGCACCCAGTTGGGCTCCCAGGTCTTGCGGATATCGTTGGTAATCTGGCGCATGAGCAGATCGGTAAGCATACGGGAGTTTACCCTGGCGGTACCGTCGGCATAGGAAGCGCCATCATTGGTGAAGAAGATTCCAAGGGTGCCTACAAAGGTATCGTCATTATGCTTGCCTGCATCGGAATGCAGAGCCATGGTGACATCGACCGGAATATTGAGGCCTTTCTGCCCCGGAAGCACCCTGGACCCTCCCGCGAGCCAGTTAACCCAATGACCACGCGATGTGTAGTCATCTTTGTAGTCGTCGCTACCGTGATATGGCGAATATACGCTTTCCGGAGCTCCGGCCCAATGCAGCCAATAGCGCGCTCCCTCAAGGAATCGGGGCATTCCGGAGGTGCGGAACGTGGGCGCCGGGCCTTTTTTCACCGGTTCGGCAGGCACACTCGTATCAGCCGACTGCTCGGCGTCGAGGGTGACATCGTCAGAATCTTCATCATCTTCAGATGAATCGGAGAGATCAGAGGCATCATCGGACTCTTCGGAATCTTCAGCCTCTTCCTGAAGCTGCGCCAGATCAGCCTCCGGAGTAGAGGGATCATACCAGATATCGGAGCGCGAAGGGCTTCGGGCAATGTTGCCCATTCCTCCTCCGATCTTCACGGCGTCGGCAGTTACCACCGTTCCGGCCTCGCCTTCGGTAATGTTCGTAAGAGTCACGATGGGCTCCGATGCGCTATAGCCTTTATGGAGCGGGAAGGTGCCGAGATATATCCAGGTGCCGCCTCCCATCTGCTGATTTACAATAAATTCGCGGGTACCACCACTGTAATTCACCGCATAGCGGGCATCAGGCGTAGATTCCGGCAGGGTCTTATAGCTTACATATACGGCATACTCGCCATCTTCGGGAATATCAGCATACCAGGCGGCCACCGATTCGCTCTCGCCCTGCTTCACGGTGCGCGTCTGCCTGTAGGTGCCGACCTCGAAGGGATTCTCCGTATCGCGGAACTCCCGGAGGTCATAGATGAAGCCTTCGCCCTCTCCGGTAGTCCATTTCTGCGAACCGGTGCGTTCCTTATAATAAGGCTGCGAGTAGAGTTCACCGCCCTCGTTGGAGTCATTGTCGACGATCACCTCATTCTTGTTGATATCACGCTCTCGCGGCAACATCACGTAGGCTCCGGCATTTTCAAGCATCGGCACCACGTAGGGCAGAATGTAGCCCATAGTGTACATATCCTCAACAGTCTCAAACAGCAGAGGCCGCTGCCACATCCAAGAACCCGCCGAAGGCCGATAATAACGCCCGTGGCTATGCCAGAGAGCCACGACGTCATTTTTCATGCCTTTCACCGGGTCGGCATAAGGGAGAGCAGCCCTCACGAAAGGCGCATTCTGCCGATGCTCTACAGGCAGCTTATCAATCTTATTGATATAGTAGGCAATAGGTTTCTTCTTCGATAGGAGTTCAATCCTGAAGCCCTGAATCGAATCGGGGAAGGAGGCGGCAATAGTATCCGTCATGGCATTAATGAGCTCACGCGTGACGGGCATATAGGTGAAGTTCTCATTGAGCGATACCGTGGCCGATCTCCAGCGGGGATCGGTCTTCACACTATTAACCCTCAGACCTCCGGGATTGAGATTCTTCGGAATCGAGCGCACCAGCGCCTCGTTGACCAACAGAGTCAGCGAATCATAGCTCGGAGTCTCGGGCGGTTCAACCGGTTTTACAGCCGCTTTCTTCCTCTTTGAGGTTCTTCTACGCGCAGAAGAGGATTTCTTCTTTTTGGAAGAGCTTGACGAGGTTTTTCTTCTCTTCTTAACAGCAGGCACTTCGAGAGGTGCCGCCTCAGATGCAGAAGCGGGAGACGCGACCCAGACATCGGCCGCTATCAGGCTGATGCCAAGGAATATGGGGATAATTCTTTTCCAGTTCATATCAGACGATGAGGCTCTGCAATTTGAGCCACATAGATGCAAAGTTACTAAATTTTCTCTTTGCATGCTTAGATGAAGAGCCGTCCGGCTGCTGAAATGCTTGGTATTCATAATGGTTAAAGTTTTAGTCTCCCCATTAGGGAGTGGTTATTGATTGATTCTCGCTGCAAAGTTAATGCTTTCTTTTGAAATCACCAAATAATTTCAAGAAAAAATTTTAACGAACATTTTTTGGTTGTATCGCGAACTGATACACCCTGAATCTAATTTTGCTTCCACAATCAAAACTAAACCATAAGAATATGATCAGCAACAACGAATTTCTGCAGTCTGTGCTCGAAAGCGAAGCATGGAAAATGGTCTCTGAACATGAAGTTCTCAGTATGGAACTCCTTGAAAAATATCAAGATAAGCTCGACTGGGAAGAATTGAGCGAAAACACTAACATATTATGGACCATTGAAGGCGTAAAGAAATTTTCACATCGCATAAACTGGTCTGAGTTTTCCTCAAGATGCCCCGATTCCTTCATTTGCGAAGCAACGCTTCGGGAATTCCACAACAAATGGGATTGGAAGAAGCTATCACACCGCGAAGAGATCTACAATAATTGGGAACTTCTTGATAAGTTTGCCGACGATATGGTATGGACAGAAGTAATTGATAACTGGGATATTAAAAATCCTATAGAGTTTTTAAGCAAATATCAAAGCCGGATTCCCCTCGGGAAGCTACAGGAATCGCGGCTATGGACTGAATTGGTTGATAAGCGAGCTAACGAACTCTATCAAGAAGCTATTTGCTCAAAATAGAATTAATAACTTCTCATCAGCAGTTTGATTTCTCGGGGTTGCGTGGATTACTCTGCGCAACCCTTTTCAGTTCATTATCCAACCGTGATAATGGGCTTGCCGAAGAATGTGGACAGCATGGCGAGGGTAGCAAGGGTAAAATTATGCTGACCACTTAGCCATTTTGTTATCTCACATGGACGCTTACCGACAGCTCTTGCAAACTCAGCCTTAGAGAGACCTTTTTGGGTCATAAGGTCATATATACGCGTGGATATTGCAAATTCCAAATCTCCCTCTGCCTTAATATGGGGAGGTATAGCCCGCACTATGGCATCGTATTTGTCGTATGCTGTTTTCATATATCAAAGGTCTTATCGGTTTCTATTGTGTTCTCGGTAATCGTGATAGTTCCGTCTCGTTCACCTTGCTTTATAAGCTTGTCAAAATTTTGCAGAGTTACGACACATCCACGCAATTCATCATTTTCATCATATGTGCGAGTGTTTTTAACACCGCCATTACCAAGTATTAAGATGCTATCGGATAAGCGAAGACAATAGAGGCGAAGCTTCGATTTTATAATCGGAAGTGCGACAACTCTGTCGGACATTTTTCCTTCCGGACGGAACAATCTTTCAAATGCACCGAAATTGGCGATTCGATCAATCAGATCAGTTATGCGCATCAAGTCTTCATTAAAGACTGCATCATTTTTGAAACGGTTGTAGAAACGCTCGTATTCAGCCTCATCTTCAGTCAAAAACTGAATAGTATACAGGGTACATTTCCTATCATGGTTTAGTCGTATAAGTTCCGCTTCGCTCATAATCAAGATGTTTTATACTGTTACAATTGCAAAGTTACAAAAAATGTTTTACTTTTGAGTAAACAAAAGAGTATTATTTTGAATTGATCTATTATGATTGTAATGGTATCAATGAAAACTTGACCCTACCAACCATTTTTATCCCTCAGGATAGGGTGATTAATAAATTTAAATCTGTAATTTTAAATTGAATTAAGACAGAAGGTTTCGGTTTCGTTCAGATTATAGTTTTAGAGTGAGCTTTCGACTCCTGAAAATTTGACTGACAACCACCATCTTCACCTTGAAGTCGTGATGACTTCCGCTAATAAACTGATTGAATCTGAGCTTGATTTATCGGGAATAAGCGGGATTTATCGGGAATAAACGGGAATCATCGAGATTTATCAGGATTTTTTGGGGGAAAGTGGGGATTTGGCGGGATTATCATTTCGCGAAAGAAGCTGATGATGGCGTTTTATGCTTAAAAATTGCGCTGTTACAAATGAATAGTTTTACCTTTGCGGTGGTAAAAAGAGTAGATGGGTAAAAATCATACATGGTAAAGTAAAATTATGCTGACGACGGGAAAACTCGGATTCTGGGGATTGACGGCATTGGTGTTCGGCCTGATGGTTGGCGTCGGAATCTACAATCTTCCTCAAAATATGGCATCTGCAGCCACTCCCGGCGCCGTGTTTCTGGCGTGGCTGATAACGGCTGCAGGTATTCTTCCGCTGGTAATAGCTTTCAAATGGCTAAGTAATAATTATCCGCAATATAATGCGGGCCTGTATCAGTATGCGCAGGCTGAGTTTGGCAATTATGCAGGCTTCAATATTGCCTGGGGCTACTGGCTCTGCACGGCTTTCTCGAATGTGGCTTACGCTGTGATGCTTAACGACTCGTTCGGGGCTATCTTCCCGACTCTCCTTCGCCACAGCTGGGAGACGGTGGCGTTTGGATCCGTATTGATATGGGTGATGTATTTCATTGTAGCTCAGGGTGTGAAGACAGCTAAAACGGTCAATTCCCTGCTTGCGGCGATAAAGATCATCATGCTGGTATTTATCATTACGATCTTTGTAATAGCTTTCAGGGCGGACCTTTTCGAGACGCGGATCTGGGGGCGCCTTCCTGAAATCGGCGGAACGATGAGCCAGATAAAGCAGACGATGATGGTAACTCTTTTCTGCTTCTTCGGAGTGGAGGGCGCAGTGATGATGTCAGCACGGGCAAAGCGTCCGAAAGATGTAGGCCGGGCTGGAATAGCCGGCTTCGCTATCTCCCTGGCGCTCTACCTGGCTGTGTCCCTTCTGTGTTATGGTTTGCTGAGCCGCGCGCAACTTGCCGGCTTACCGAATCCTTCGATTGCCTATATCCTCCGGGAGACGTGCGGCGAATGGGCCTATTGGTTTGTGATTTGGGCGGTTATCATCTCGCTTCTCGGCGGCTGGGTAGCGTGGACGCTGGTGGTGGCACAGGTGCCTTTCGAGGCATCGAAGGTAGGCATACTGCCAAGAGTGTTCCAAAGGGTAAACAGGCACAATATGCCCACCTATGGCCTGGTGGCCTCAAGCATAGTAATGGAGCTCTTTTTGCTGATGGTAGTTATGGCAGACGACGTGTATCTCGCTGCCCTGCAGATCTCCGGACTGATGATAATACCCTGCTATTTCTTTACCGGCCTGTTCCTCCTCAAGAAGGCTGACACGGTGGGAATCAGGATTGTAGCTATTGTGGCCACAGGTTTCTGCCTGTGGATGGCCTGGGCCGGAGGGCTTAAGGAGATGCTGATGACCTCGGTGTTTTATCTCGCCGGCACGGGCTTCTATCTCAAATCACGCCGCGACAACGGAACGGGCCGGGGCAAGATTATGACGAGGGGCGAGAAGGTGGCTTTCTGCAGCCTTATAGCCGCTTCGCTGATATCGCTCTGGCTGATTTACGACATGATATTTCCGGGCGCCTGAGGAAAACGCATTACCGCATAAAAAAAAGATGCGTGGAGGCGATACGAGTTGCGGGGGCGGGAATAATTTTGTAATTTCGTGGCGATAACACCGACTATATTTAACCTAACGATTCGATATGGCAACCAAACCGTTTCACTATCAGGAGCCCTTTCCTCTGGGCCCCGACACCACGGAATATAAACTGCTGACCAAGGAAGGCGTGAAGGTAGAAAACTGGAACGGCCACGAGATGCTCGTGGTTGATCCTGAGGCTCTCACTCTTCTGGCCAACGCCGCTACCACCGCCTGCTCCTTCATGCTCCGCCGCGAGCATAATGAGATGGTAGCTAAGATCTTGAGCGATCCTGAGGCTTCGGACAACGATAAGTTCGTAGCGCTCACGATGCTGCGCAATGCCGATGTGGCATCGAAAGGCGTGCTTCCCTTCTGCCAGGATACGGGCACGAGCATCTGCGCCGGCTATAAGGGACAGCAGGTATGGACAGGCTGCGACGACGAGGAGAAGATTTCTCTGGGCGTGTATAAGACTTATACTGAGAACAATCTGCGCTATTCGCAGAACGCTCCCCTCACCATGTATGACGAGGTGAACACGGGCTGCAACCTCCCCGCTCAGATCGAGATCCACGCTACCGAGGGCGATGAATATAAGTTCCTCTTCGTAGCAAAAGGCGGCGGCTCAGCCAATAAGACCTATCTCTATCAGGAGACCAAGGCAATTCTCAACAAGAAGACTCTGGTGCCCTTCCTGATCGAGAAGATGAAGACGCTCGGCACGGCGGCGTGCCCTCCCTATCACATTGCATTCGTGATCGGCGGAACGTCGGCAGAGATGAATCTGGCTACCGTGAAGAAGGCTTCAGCTAAATATTATGACGCGCTGCCTACCACAGGTAATGAATATGGCCGCGCCTTCCGCGATGTAGAGCTTGAGAAAGAGCTTCTTGAAGCTGCTCATAATCTGGGTCTTGGCGCTCAATTCGGCGGTAAGTATTTCGCTCATGATATCAGAGTGATTCGTCTGCCCCGCCACGGCGCTTCCTGTCCTGTAGGTATGGGAGTAAGCTGCTCTGCCGACCGCAACGTGAAGGCAAAGATAAACCGCGACGGCCTCTGGCTGGAGAAGCTCGACGAGAACCCGGGCGAGCTGATTCCGAAGGAACTGCGCCAGGCCGGAGAGGGCGAAGTGGTTGAGATTGACCTGAATCGCCCGATGAAGGAGGTGCTCGAGGAGCTCAACAAATATCCTGTATCGACTCGCCTGTCGCTGAAAGGCACAATCATCGTGGGCCGCGATATCGCCCATGCCAAGATCAAGGAGCGTCTCGATGCCGGCGAGCCTATGCCCGACTATCTGAAGGAGCACCCGATCTATTATGCCGGCCCGGCCAAGAAGCCGGAAGGCATGCCTTCGGGATCGTTCGGCCCCACCACGGCAGGACGTATGGATCCTTATGTAGACCAGTTCCAGGCAGCAGGAGGCTCTATGATTATGATAGCCAAGGGCAACCGCAGTCAGCAGGTGACCGATGCCTGCAAGAAGCACGGCGGCTTCTACCTGGGCTCGATCGGAGGTCCGGCCGCTATTCTTGCCAAGGACTCTATCAAGAATGTAGAGCTGCTTGAATATCCCGAACTTGGAATGGAAGCGATCTGGAAGATCGAGGTGGAGAATTTCCCCGCCTTCATTCTCGTAGACAATAAGGGCAACGATTTCTTCAAGCAGATCAAGCCCCGCTGTCCGATGGATTGCAGCAAGTAAAGAAGCTAAGAATCTGAGATATAGGGTCGGCGCCTTTCGGGGAGCCGGCCCTTATTGTTCAAACAGGCTCTCGAGAAAAGATTCAATTTGGCCGATGCCGGGGGCCTCATAAACGTAGTCAGGAGCCGTCCACTCACCGCGGGCCACCTTCTCAAGCCCTCCAGCTATCGATGCTGCGTCGAAGCCTACAGGAAGGCACCAGTCTCCCAGACGCTCAGCTACGCCTCCTACCGGGGTGCAGATTACAGGGAGTCCGAGCGCTGCCGCTTCATCAGCTACAAGAGATCTGCCCTCCGAGCGCGACGAGATGCAGAGAGCATGACATTCTGCCATTAGTGAGAATCTACTTCGGGTGAAGCCATACCACTCTATATAATCACTTAGTCCTAAGCTGATTGCCGCTGCCCTGAGTTCAGATTCCAAACTACCTTCACCTACTATCACTCCTTTCGCGTCTATGCCCCTGCCGCGGAGCATTGCCAGCGCTTGCAGAAACGCTTCCGGACGCTTTACCTCTACCAGACGACCTACGAAGGCTACACGAAAACCTTCGCCCTTGGAAGCTCTTGCTCTTTCCGAGCGGATTGAAACGGTGTCAATAGGATTAGCAACAACCTGCGAATCAACTCCATAAAGATTCTTCAAGGATTGAGCTACAGAATCAGACACAGACGCACACCTATCTACGGAAGCGTAGTAGGCCTTCTCCACTTTCCGGCTCCATTTATACCATCTGTTAGCCTCCAGATCGCAGTGCACCCATGAGGCTGTCCGCGGCGCGATATCCATTATCCGGCTATGCACCATTGATGACGGGCCCTCCATGAAACTTAAGGTCAGATCGAAAACGCGACCTTTCAGTAGTTTCCGTGCGTTTATCACACGTAGCCAGGTGGCAAGCACGGGCAATTTTTCATCTCCCCTCACCGATCTCAATACCTTGACTTCCACATCTTCCGGCACCTCCTGAAGAAGCTCCCCTCCTCCGAGAAGCAGCAGAGTAATATGCCAGCACCGGCGGTTAAACTGCTGAAGAAACGTTACGAGCGCCCGCTCGGCTCCGCCTCCGCCTAAGGTATGATGAATTATGAGAATCCGCCTGCGATTCATGACATTGAGGTTTCAAAAGATCCGCGCCACAGAGAGGCAATACTCTGAGTTCTCATACAAATTAACTTGAAGGCTAAAAGTAGACCTGCCCATGAAGAAATTGCCGCTACCGCTATCCGCCAGAAGCCCTGAAAACAGAAGCCGGAGAAAGAGGCAGCGAAGCCTACAGCTCCAACTTCCATAAGCGGCAACACTACCCGGCTGAGGTATTGCCAACCACCTATAAGCCTATAGCGCACAGCGAATAGCACTCTTACAATCAATACACAGAGTAACAAAATCAGCTCCACAACGTATAAAGCTACCGGGTCGGCACCAAAATGGAAAGCGAGGGCTACCGCAGGCACGTTGAGCAACATTATCAGAGAAACCATAGCCTGATAGCCCCAGAGCCTGCCGTGAGCCACAGTTGCTACCCAAAGGGGGCCGCTGAGAGAGTCGATCACGCAGATAAGGCACATCACCGAAAACATCTCTTCAGCCCAAGGCGGCGGCGAACCAAGCCAGATATGAAGCACCTCAGAGGAGCAAACGCCTAATGGTATGGCAACAAGCGAGGTAAGAAGAAATGAAAGACGGGAAAGCGCTATAACCATGTTACCGATTTCGCTACCTCTGCCAGCACCATGCAGATGGAAAATCCGCGGAGCCACAGCGGTCTGCACGCTTCCCGTAAGAGCCGTCACAGCTATTCTCGCCTGCGAACATACTGCCACCGAGGCGTTGAGCACAACGCCGAAGAAAAGATTAACCACGATGTTACACCCCTGCCTTACCCCGACATCGGCGCCGGAAGCCAGTGCATTAGCAGCTACAAACCTGAACATCGGCGCTATTCTTTTCCTTGCCTCCCGCCAGCAAATAGTCACCTCCGGCAGACGCCTGCAGTAGAGGGCAAGAGCCAGGGCCACAAGTCCGTCGATAGCGGGGAGAGCTATGCAATAAGCTGCAAGACTCTCTGCGGGGACATAAGGCAACGCGATAGCTACAAGCAGTTTAAGCACGGCCTCGCTCACCGAGACCGCCGCATACGGCCCCATCTCTTCGCGGCTAAGAAGCAGGCTCAGAAGCGGAATGCGGGTGAATCTTATAGCCATAGCCTCAAGGCAGAGAAGCATCAGCCACCACGCCTCTGGCCTGATATTATCCGGAAGCTCGAGATAGGGAAGAGCGAAGTAGGAGACTACGGCTCCTATTGCGAGCAAACCGACGGAAGCCAGCAATGAGCAGAGTGAGGCAGCTCCGAAATCAGCCTTGAGAGAGTCTGCCTCGGAAGCGCCTAAATCATTTCCGAAAAAGCGTTGGAAAGCTGTAGTCATCGCACTCTCGAAGAATGCGAGAAGAGCCACTACGCCCCAAAGCAGCGAATAGACTCCGTAGCCGGTCACTCCCATTGCCGAAAGCAGCAACCGGCTTAACACCAGCCCCGCACCCATGACCAGAACCATGCGGCCATAAAGCAGGAGGCTATTGCGCAGAAGCGAGGAGCCTGCGGGCATAAATCAGTAGCCGGGATTCTTAATCAGCTCCAGAATCTGGGCCGGCGTGCTCACCACCCTCTCGGCATAGGCATTGCGGAGCTCTGAGACGGGGCGGAATCCCCAGGTAACTCCCACCGACTCTACACAGGCGCGACGGGCTGTCTCGATATCTACCGCCGAGTCGCCTATCATCACCACATCGGCTTTCGGCGTCGGGTGAATATTAAGAATGGCAAATACTACCGACGGATCCGGTTTCACGGGTCGGCCGTCGCCATGACCAAGCACCGCTACAAACGGCACATCAGGGAAGAAATGACGGATTATGGCTGTAGTGGCATGCTGATATTTGTTGGAGGCAACTGCCAGCGCCACTCCCTCGGAAGTCAGCTCTTTAAGGAGCTCCGGAATTCCGGGATAAGGACGCGTGGCATCGCAGTCATGCTCGTTGTAGTATTCCTTGAAATATTCCAGAAGCTTATCTACCGTAGCCTCATCGGCATCTATCTGCGCGCGCTCAATAAGGCGTCTCACTCCATTGCCTACCATGAAATTATAGGCGGAGATAGGGTGAGTGGCAAAGCCCATCTTGGCGAGAGCATAATTGCAGGCAGCGCCGAGGTCGGCTATAGTGTTGAGAAGCGTACCGTCAAGATCGAAGATAGCCAGTTTTTTCATTGTAGTTCAATTAGAAAGGATAACCTATCGAGAAATGAATGCTGGAGTCGCGACCCCACTTGGGGTGAAGCAGCGGCCAGGGCTCAGCCCCCTGAGCCGGATTGTGGGCCTTCATGCCCAGATCCAACCGGAGCAGGAAATACGTAAAGTCAAGACGCAGACCTAATCCATAAGCTGCCGCGAGCTGCTTGTAGAAGCTGTTGAAATGAAACATTCCGCCGGGCTGCGTGGCGTAGTTATGGATAGTCCAGATATTCCCCACATCAATAAACGCTCCTAACTCAAGGAGCCAGAAGAGCTTGGCGCGGTATTCCGCATTGAATTCCAGCCTGATATCACCGCACTGATTAATAAAATCAGTCACCGAGTTATGGCCGGCATAGGAGCCGGGACCAAGGGTGCGCACGTCCCAGCCTCTCACTCCGTTGGCACCGCCTCCGTAGAATCGCTTCTCAAAGGGAAGAATAGTGGAGTTGCCGTAGGGATAAGCTATTCCGAAACCTGAATGAAACGCTACGCTATTGCGATGGTCGAAGGTATGAAGCAGAGCGAAATCTGCCTCAGCCTTAACATATTGCGAATATCTGATACCGAACACTCTGTAGGGATCCTCCCGGAAATCCGGACGCCGGGTGAATAGAGAGTTGATGGCGAAAAGCACGTTGCCGGCCGTCTCGCCCGCCACCCTGAGAGTGAAGATATTCGACTGCGGAGTGCGGTTCCAGAGCGTTTCTCTACGCTTGTTTGTGCGGTAGAACGTATAGCCAAGACGCATAATGAAGTGATCCTCATAGCTATAGCGGAGAAGAGGATTATCGGGGGCAATCTGGTTTATGAAATCGTTGGTGCTTTCCGGCAGGTAGACGTAGTTGATGTCGATAGGCGTGAAAATATGCCTGTTGCGGTTGCTGCGCTCGGTCCATCGGTAGGCCCAGCCGGCAGCCGCCACTACACGCGTATATTCAGGCCGCTCCTGATAATTGAGCGAAAGATTAAACTCGGTAGATGCCCTGATGCGCCTCTTGAAATTTTCGTTGATAAACGGGAACATGAATTTCGGATAGCTGATGGAGGTCTCGAGCGAATATTCCATATACCGGTTATGGATAAACCCGTCGAGATTTCCGCTAAGCGACTCATAAGCGCCGCGGAATTTTGCCGAAAATGTCTCTGACCCCTTTCCAAGATTGCGGTGAGTATATGCTACTGAGGCCGCCGCCCCGAGATCGCCTTCGGAATTGGTGCCTTCAAGCTCGAATGCCACTGTCTGGCTCTTGCCGGGGGTCAGAAGAATATAGGCATCGAGCCAGTCGCGGCCATCTACATTCACCACCGGGCGGAAGCGGACATTGATGAATTTCAATATCGACAGACGACCGAACGCCTCATACGTGCGATCTACCTCCCGCGCATCGAAAAGCTTACCCGTCTGAATGAAGCAGTTTTCATAAATCACCGAAGGCCGCAGGTATCGGTTTGCGCCGTAAAGAATCTCCATATCGCGGTAGCGCACCGTATCCTGTGCCGAGATGCTGTCAAGGCGAATCATCACAGCCGGATCATAGTCAGTCACCACCACTACCCGGCGCACCATATAAGGTTCGTGGGAATTGATCTGAATCGGGGTAGATACCGAAGCGGCGCGGGGAGGATTGACTACCACCGTAAGGTCAACATCGCGACTGCCGGCGGTCGTATCGGCAATGAAGGTAATATATTCCTTTGCAAAGCCATAGTATCCCTTATCGCGCAGACGGGTAGTGAAGATTTCTCTCTCATTCTCCAGAAGCGTGCGGTCGAGATTATCGCCCTGGCGCACTGCGAAATAGTTGGAATCGGCTATTAGTATTTCCCGGATCGTATCATCGGGAAACACATATTTGATGCTCTTGACTATATAGGGCTTTCCAGGCGAGAGGGTATAGGTCACATCGGCCTTCTTCTTCTCCGGACTTTTTGATACCTTTACATCTACGTCGGCATGAAGGAAGCCTCTGTTGAGCATGGCCATCTGAAGCTGGCGAGCTCCCTGAGCGGTGAGAGTGCTGTCGAGAATCACCGGAGGCTGACCCATCCGGCGCACCCAGCGGTTCCACCATTTCGTGGAGTCCTTGCCGCTCATGTTATAGATGCCAAGCTGAAGTTTCACTCCCCAAAGCACCTTATGGTTAGGCTGCTGGCGCACATAATTGATCATCTCATTCTCACTCAGAGTGCCGGTTGAATCGTTGATCTTAATGTTTACGCGATCAAGAAGATACGAGCCCTCAGGCACATGGCGCGATGTGCTGCACCCGACCCACAGCAGCGGGAGGAGCATCAGGCAGAGTGTAAGGATAGTAGCTTTTCGCACTTGCTCTAACCGCGGGCCGATATACCCGCCAACTGCAAAATTACGAATTTTTCGTAACTTTGCCTTGGCTTTTTTCAGGGTTTGATAAGAACTATGGCAAACGATGAATACGCTTATTGCGGGCGAGTGACTCCAGGGGAGGCCAACGCCGAGGGTGAACTGTCGCTTCCGGTGCTGGTCACTAAGATTATAGATGTAGCTACCGATCATGCCAACTCCCTCCATATCGGTAATCCGGATATGGCGGATCTGGGATGCGGCTGGGTGCTTGTAAGATTCTCTATAGAAGCGAGACGCTATCCGGAGATATATGAAAACTATACCCTCGCCACCTGGATCGAGAGCATGAACCGTAGGTTCTCAACCCGTGTTTTCGAGCTCCGGGGTGGTGATGGCTCCCCTATCGGCTGGTGCCGCTCGATCTGGATGGCTATGAATTATGCCACCCGCGAGTCTCACGACCTGCGTATGCTCAACCTCGATGCTTCCGAAATCAAAGGTGCGCCCGTGCCGATCTCCCTTCAGGCAAAGCACCAAATTATTCTCCCTCCGGGCGCTGCCGACGAGCCGGGTAAGCTGATAGCGAATTACCCTGTTGTAACCCATAGATATGGCTACTCCGACGTAGACTTCTATCGCCACGTCAACACCGTGCGCCATGTAGCTCTGATCCTCGATCAGTTCTCACTTAAAGACCACGATGACAAGCGGGTAGACCGTTTCGAAATATCATTCATGCACGAAACTCCACCTGCCTCACTGGTAAATATCCTGCGTTGCTCAGACCCGGCTTCGCCGGAGGTCACGGCATTCTCCATAGTGCCCGACGGAAATCCAGCCTCACCGCTTCTCTTCTCCAGAGTGCGCATGGTGAGCCGTCAGCAGCAGGCGAAAGCTGAATAAGGCTTCTGAAGAGCTATATAATCGCCCCTGTCAGGGTTGGCATAATATTCAAAGCGGCAGGCATCAAGAGCAAACCGCTTCTGCTCAGCCTCATCTGCTCCTAAAGAGAAATGCATCGGAAAGAAATGCTTCACATTGAGGGCGCGCACAAAGATTGAGGCCCCCTCCCAATAGTCGCGGCCGATGCGGGAATCTACCGGAAACATCGCTATATCAAGCTCTCCGCCAAGCTTCTCGAGCGGAGCTATCTTAGCCTTGAAGTCGCGTTGTGCCTCAGCTATCTCATCAGGAGTCGACTCATCTTTCCATACCCATGCATTGAGGTCGCCGGCATGGAATATGCGCTTTCCCGAGGCTATCAGCAGATAGGAATTACCGATATCAGTACTTCCGAAAGCACGGATCTCAACCAAATCATCGCTCCACGACTCGCCTGGTTTCAGAACCACTACGGACTCCGGATCGGGTCGGAATCCCTTATACATCGAGTCGGCACGAAGGAAATGGCGCACACTGCGCTCCACATCATGACTGATCACATAGCGGGTTTTAAGGTGCGTTTTCTGCCAGTCGAACACCGTCCGGGTGAAATGATCCTTATGGTGATGGCTCACTATCACATACAGGGGCTTTGATTCAGGCAGCTCCTGAAGAAAGAGAGGCGGCTCCCCTTCCTCTGCCATCGGATCTTTCCAGAAATCGAACACTGCGGCCCAGGCCGGCGTTTCAGCTACAAAACAAGAATGCCAGATATAGGTGAGTTTAAGCATAGCAGGTGCGAAAGTAGCCAAAAGTCTCGGTTTTTGTGTAATTTTGTAGCGAAAAAGAATATTGTTCCGGAAATGCTCACAGCCTCACAGAAGAGAAAAGAGAATATCGCGGAGTATCTGCTCTACATGTGGCAGATAGAAGACCTCGTCCGCGCCAATGGCCTCGATATTGATAAGATTCAGGCCAATATCATTGATAAATACACCGATCTTAGCGAGCAGCAGCGCCGAGAGATGCGCGACTGGTATGAATCGCTGATCGACATGATGCGCCGCGAAGACGTAAAGGAGCGGGGTCATCTGCAGATTAACCGCAATACCCTGATGGATCTGGAAAGGCTTCACAGGGAGCTCCTCCACGATCCTAAAGAAGCAGCCTACGCCGCCGAGTTCTATAAGACCCTCCCCTATATAGTGGAGATCCGGGCTAAGGCCGGCGATGCCAAGGTCGACGAAGTAGAAACCTGCTTCACAGCTCTCTATGGCCTGCTGCTTCTTCGCATTCAGGGAAAAGAGATTAGCCAGGACACTCTGGATGCCGCCGCGCAGATCTCCCGCTTCCTTGCCCGCCTTGCTAAAGCCTATAAGGAGGAGGCTGAACGCGACAATGGCTGACGATATTATCCGCGAAACATCGGTGCGCCGCACCTTCGCCATCATCTCCCACCCCGACGCCGGAAAGACCACTCTGACTGAGAAGCTTCTGCTCTTCGGAGGAGCGATCCATGTGGCCGGAGCTGTGAAAAGCAACAAGATAAAGAAGACCGCTACTTCCGACTGGATGGATATCGAGAAGCAGCGCGGAATATCGGTGGCCACATCGGTGATGGGCTTCAACTATAAAGGCTACGCCATAAATATTCTCGATACCCCTGGCCACCAGGACTTCGCTGAAGATACCTTCCGCACGCTTACGGCAGTTGACTCGGTAATAATCGTGGTCGACGCCGCAAAGGGTGTGGAGACGCAGACCAGAAGGCTGATGGAGGTTTGCCGTATGAGAATGACTCCGGTAATCGTCTTTGTCAATAAGATGGACCGCGAGGGGCGTGATCCGTTCGATATCCTCGACGAGCTTGAACAGGAGCTCCATATCAGCGTCAGGCCGCTCACATGGCCTATCAATATGGGAGCACGCTTCAAGGGCGTCTACAATATTTATGAGCATGGACTGGATCTCTTCACGCCTTCGAAGCAGACCGTTTCAGAGCGCGTGGAGATAGCTGATGTGAACTCTCCCGAAGTGGATCGCCTTATCGGAGAGGCTGATGCGGCGAAGCTGCGCGAAGATCTCGAGCTGATTGAAGGAGTCTACCCCGAGTTTGACAAAGAGAAATATCTTGCCGGAGAGGTGGCGCCGGTATTCTTCGGCTCCGCGCTCAATACATTCGGCGTGAAAGAGCTGCTCGACTGCTTCGTAGAGATAGCTCCCTCACCGCGCCCCGTTGAGGCGGTGGAGCGCACTGTCTATCCGCAGGAAGAGGGTTTCACCGGCTTTGTCTTCAAGATCCATGCCAACATGGATCCCAACCATCGCTCGTGCATCGCTTTCGTGAAGATCTGCTCTGGCAAGTTTGAGCGCAATGTGAACTATCTCCACGTTAGGCAGGGAAAGATGATGCGTTTCGCTGCTCCTACAGCCTTCATGGCTCAGAAAAAGAATGTGGTCGATGAAGCGTGGCCCGGCGATATCGTGGGCCTGCCCGATACCGGCAACTTCAAGATCGGCGACACCCTGACCGGAGGAGAACAGCTTCATTTCAAAGGTCTGCCTTCCTTCTCGCCGGAAATGTTCAAATATCTGGAGAATGCCGACCCGATGAAGGCAAAGCAGCTCGAAAAGGGTATTTCGCAGCTCATCGACGAGGGAGTGGCCCAGCTTTTCACCAATACTTTCAATGGCCGGAAAATCGTAGGCACGGTAGGCCAGCTTCAGTTTGAGGTGATTCAGTACCGCCTGCTCCACGAATATGGCGCGAGCTGCCGCTGGGAGCCCCTCAGCCTCTATAAGGCCTGCTGGATAGAGAGCGACGATGAAGCTGCTCTTGAGGCCTTTAAGAAGCGTAAGCACCAGTTTATGGCCATTGATAAGGAAGGGCGCGATGTGTTCCTTGCCGATAGCAACTATGTGCTCCAGATGGCGCAGAGTGATTTCCCTGCCATAAGGTTCCATTTCACCTCCGAGTTCTGATTTTTCCGGAAGTTAACAAATCGCGAGATTTGTAAAAACTGGTTAAATACAGCAAGAGGGCTTAAACTTTTTCATTTTCTTCGGGTCAGATAGAAAAAACAACTAAAACCTATAAGAAAATGAAGAAAATCACGATGCTTATGGCTGCCGTCCTCATCGCACTCGGAGGAATGAGCGCAGCTGCACAGACCAACAACAGTAACGACAACAAGAGCCGCACTGAATGCGCAGGTAAAGACTGCAAAGGGCATCGCGGTGGCAAGATGGGCCACAAAGGCGGAAAGCGCGGAGGCGTATCCCCTCTTATGGAAGGCATTACCCTCACCGATGCGCAGAAGCAGCAGGTAGAGAAGCTCCAGAGCGAGCGCCGCGCTGAAAGAGAGAATCTCCGGAAGGAAAACCGCGAGCAGGCTAAGAAAGCCAACGAAAAATATGATTCTCAGTTGCGCGGCATTCTGACCCCGGATCAGGCCAAGACTTTCGACGCCAACAAGGCTAAGATGGAGGAGCGCCGCGCCGAAAAGAAGAATCTCGACGGGAAGAAGTGTGACGGCCAGTGCAAAAACAAAGGCGGTCATCGCGGCGGAAAGCATAAAAATATGCGCCAGCCGAAAAATTAATCGAAAAAAGATGTTGGAGCCATTAAACCTTTTGGCATCAGAAGCGTCTTAAAGATATAGGTAATTGTCGCAGACATTGCCGATGATAATAAAACAATGCTAAAGCGACAAAACGGAGCTTGGGTCGAGGCCTGGCTCCGTTTTTTCTTTTCAAAACTGCTTCTTATATTTGCAGAAGATTTCGCAAGAAGCAAAAACTTTTAACCCAATATTAAGATCACACATTATGAAAGAACTGAAAGGCTCAAAGACTGAGAAAAACCTGATGGAAGCATTTGCAGGCGAATCAATGGCCCGCAACAAGTATTCCTACTACGCCTCAAAAGCTAAGAAAGACGGCTATGTGCAGATCGGTCAGATTTTTGAAGAGACGGCCAACAACGAGAAGGAGCACGCCAAGCTCTGGTTCAAGCTGCTTCATGGCGGCGAAGTGCCCGAGACTCCCGCTAACCTCGTTGACGCTGCTGCCGGAGAGCATTTCGAATGGACCGACATGTACGACAAGTTTGCCAAAGAAGCCCGCGAAGAAGGATTCGACCACATCGCATTCCTCTTCGAAGGAGTGGCAAAGATCGAGAAGGAGCATGAGGAGCGCTACCGCAAACTGCTCGCCAACATCGAGGAAGGCATCGTATTCTCTCGCGAAGGCGACATGGCATGGATTTGCACCAACTGCGGCCACGTTCACTTTGGCAAGAAAGCGCCTGAGAAATGTCCCGTATGCAGCCACCCGAAGGCATATTTCGAGCTCCAGGCCCACAACTACTAATAAGCAAAGCTTTAGCATCACAAAGGCCGCTACCTTTTCGGGGGTAGCGGCCTTATTCATTCAGAAGCCCCGCGGCTTATACTATCACCTTGAAGGCCTTGCCGCCTACGCTTACGATGTAGACGCCCTTCGAGAGACCCTCTACTCGGTGCTCGCGAGTCTTGGCCACCCGCATACCGGTCATCGAGTAAACCTCGACCTCCATGCCCTCAGGAGCCGTCACGATGATTGCGCCTTCACGGGCCACGGCGCTGATCTGAGCATCAGCCTCAACGCCATCTACACCCGTCTTAGTCTCAACCGTCACCACGCAGGTAGCCTTCAGACCATTAGCAGTCTCAGCGGTAATAGTAGCAGTACCGGCCTTCAGAGCCGTTACCAGACCGGTCTGATCCACCGTAGCAACCGTCTCGTCGCTCGAGCTCCACGTCACAATCTTGTTAGTGGCGTTTTCGGGAAGAACTGTAGCTGTCAAAGTCGTGGTATCACCGACCTTCAGCTCTTCTGCTTCTTTATTCAGTTTTACGCTTTCAGCTAAAACCACATCTGAATTCGAAAAGTCATAAGCTTCAATCTTCGCAAAATTCTTCCACGGGTTAATCTCCTTACACTTCTTTATAGCTGATTCCGGCACATAGAGAGTGGCATTAGTGTAAATAAAATCCGAATCAGTGAAATACGATTGAAAGATCGACCAATCACCACTTATTGGATCCTCTGTACTGTAATATATGAAAGTCAGACCACTGCAATTAACGAAAGCTGCGATGCCAATTGATATAACAGAATTGGGAATCACAACCGAAGTCAGGACACTACAATTAGCGAAAGCTTCGGTGCCAATTGATATTACCGAATTTGGAATCTCAATCGAAGTCAGGCCGCTGCAATCAGAGAAAGCCTGGTCACCGATTTCTGTGACTGAGTTAGGAATCTCAACTGAAGTAAGGGCGCTACAACCAATGAAAGCACCGCTGCCGATTTCGGTGACGGAATTGGGAATCACAATGGAAGTCAGGCCGCTGCAATCAATGAAAGCCCTAAAGCCGATTGAGGTGACGGAATTACCAATTGTAACCGAAGTCAGGCCGCTACAATCAGCGAAAGCCCACTGACCGATTGAGGTGACTGAATTGGGAATCTCAATCGAAGTCAAGCCGCTACAACCAGAGAAAGCCTGGTCGCCGATTGAGGTGACTGAGTTAGGAATCTCAATCGAAGTGAGGCCGCTACATCCGGAGAAGACCTCTTTTTCGATTGAAGTAACCGAATTGGGAATTTTAATGGATGTCAAGCTACTGCACTCGTAGAAAGCTTCATAACCTATTGAGGTTACTGAACTAGGAATCACAATGGAAGTCAAGCTACTGCACTCGTAGAAAGCGAAGTTGCCGATAGAAGTAACTTTATAGGTCTGACCGTCTTGAGTGATTTCCTCAGGTATGATGAGGTCGCCAGAGGCTTCGTAGCCATCTTCGAAACCTGTAATTGAGCACATGCCATTGCTGGTAGTAGTGATCTTGAATGGAATTTCCTGCTGCGAGTAAGATGGCAGGCAGCCAAGAATTCCAAACAATAGCGCAGCGAGAACCAGCCGGATTTGGCGACACGGCTCTCCTTTAAGTAATTGTTTTGTCATATGTCTGATGTTAAGTTAGTGATTTATAGCTTATTATTCTGTCGAAAGATTCATACTCCGGTAGAGATCTTGGAGTCTGTCTCTAAAAACGACTTTGCGCAAACCCACAGTGCTGCACTTCGCCATTTCTTCAAAAATGGCGTCAACTAAGGTTTGGCCCTAAAGAAATGAACTATTGCTCATTTTTCTCAGTTTTGTTTCGCTCTTGCGGCTTCGACCGGAGCATTATTCCAAACTGTATTCCTGAGAAGAATGCAGAAGCGTGAAGCCGATTGTTGCTCGCTCCACCGTATGAGGCCTTCGCATTGCCTTGTCAATCGAAACGAGCAACGCAGACCTCACGCCGTATGTATACGCACTGCCGACGCCTCCTCTCGGAGACGCGGTGCGGATTCTACATACCCATGAGCATCATCGTTGCAAGGTTTCCTGATTGACTGAAAGTTGCGAAGTTTCATACGGTCAGAAACCAAGCGCCAATAACGCTTTTTATGTCTCGCTCCGGCGTCGAAGCCCCGGTGCGCTTCCTCCCGCCCTTACGGCGCGAGGCTTTTGCAGCCCTACTCCTTTGCGACGGCATCGGGCAGCAGCGCAAAGATACAACTTCTTCCATTTCTGCGCAATACCACTATTAATCTTTTCCCCTCCGCATTTTATTGGGGTGATGACGAATGCCAAGGGCTCCGTAGGGACATGCCTTTGGCATGTTTTCCATTAATCCGTTGGTAATCAGGGAAGGCGGTAGGGACGCGATTTTTCGCGTCCGCAGAGACAGTGTATGGACGGGAAGGCGGGCGGGGGGCACGCCGCTATCCAGTAACTCCCGATGAAGCGCCACACAGACGCAAGTCGGGGGGAGAGCTGCCTGATGAAAGGCCCCTTGACAGCCTTGACACGATTTTGGGGTTATATTACTGAAAGATAACGATATAACCTCATGTCAATGTCAAGGCTGTCAAGGGGCCTTTACGGTAGGGGCTGCGAGGAAATTTGCGGGGTTGGTTTGTGAGGTAGGGGGTAAATTCGTAACTTTGCGTAAACTACTTATAGAATCCATGACACTTAGAAACGCTTTGGCAACAATCTTAACAGCCAGCGCAGCCACATGCCTGGCTGCCGGGGAGACGGCTCCCCTCGTCTATAACCGGGCGCCTCTCGCGCCTAACCGCCTGGCGCAGCTCCCTCTGGGACAGATCAAGCCCAAGGGCTGGCTTGAGCTCCAGATGAACACTATGCGCAATGGCCTGACAGGGCATCTCGATGAGGCCTACGAGCTCGTATGCGGCGACAACAACGCATGGCTCGGAGGAGAGGGAGATGCCTGGGAACGCGGTCCCTACTGGATCGACGGCGCTCTCCCGATGGCTTACATTATGGAAGATGAGGCGCTGCTGGCTAAGGTGAACAAATGGGTGGAGGCTATTCTTGCAAGCCAGAAACCTGACGGCAGTTTCGGCCCCGACACTGACCGCAGCAATGTGCCCGGAATGCAGCGTGACAACGCCGCCGACTGGTGGCCCCGCATGGTGGCGCTCAAAATCCTGCAGCAGCACTATATGGCTACGGCCGACAAGAGGGTGCCGGAATTCATGAAGAAATATTTCCGCTATCAGCTTGAGAACCTGCCCACTACCCCACTCGGCAACTGGACTTTCTGGGCCACTGAGCGCGGAGGCGACAACCAGCTGATTGCCCTGTGGCTCTACGACCTGACCGGTGAGGAATGGCTGCTCGACCTTGTAAAAATCCTTCAGGATCAGACCGCTGACTGGACGGGAAGATTCATTACCGACGACCATCTCTACCGCCAGAACTCGCTCCACTGCGTGAATCTTGGTCAGGGCTTCAAGGAGCCGGTAGTACGCTGGCAGCTCACGGGTTCGCTCGATGATAAGGTAGCTCCGAAGAAGGCTCTTGAGAAGATCCGCCATACTTTTGGCTTCCCTACCGGACTCTGGGCGGGCGATGAGCTCGTGCATTTCGGAATCCCGACGCGCGGCTCCGAGCTCTGCACGGCCGTAGAAATGATGTATTCTCTTGAGGAGATGGCCCGCATTACAGGCGATCCCGCCTATGCCGATCTGCTGGAGCGGGTGGCCTTCAACGCCCTGCCCACTCAGGTGAGCCCCAACGGCGACGCCCGCCAGTATTATCAGCAGGTGAATCAGGTGCAGGTGGTGCGCGCGCCTCACGAGTTTTCCACCCAGCATGGCGATACCGACAACGTCTACGGTCTGCTGACCGGCTATCCCTGCTGCACTACCAATATGCATCAGGGCTGGCCCAAGTTTACGCAGAATCTCTGGATGGCAAATGCCGACGGAGGCCTTACAGCTGTGGCCTACGCGCCGAATACGGTCGAGACCAAGCTGCCTTCCGGCACTCTGGTGCGCATCGACGAAGAGACCACTTATCCCTTTGAGGAGACGATCACACTGCGCATTACCCTGCCTGAGGCTCAAACCGCTTCTTTCCCGCTTGAGCTGCGCCTGCCGGAATGGAATGAGGGCTACAGCGTTGAGGTGAACGGAAAGAAGGTGCAAGGCAGCGATGAGCACGCCGTGGCCGGATTCCTGACAATTGACAACAAATGGAAGAGCGGCGATATCGTGACGCTGAAGCTGAAGGCCGATGTGAAGACCTCCAACTGGTATGATGAAGCTACCGTGATCGAGCGCGGCCCGCTGCTCTATGCCCTTCAGATGGACGAGAAATGGACCCGCCACGAATGCACCGGCGATGATGCCAGAAAATATGGCCCTTACTATTATGAGGTGACCTCCGACACTCCCTGGAACGTAGCTCTCATCGCTTCCGACATTAAACCTGAGAATCTGGCGGAGGCGTTCAAATTCGAGGTTACGGAGAGCCAGAATCCCTGGCAGCAGTCTCCTCTTAAGCTGAAAGGCCGCGGCAGGCTGCATCCGATGTGGCAGCTAAGTGCCAACTCGGCCGCGACACCGGCCTTCAACAGCCAGATATCGCGGCCGGGAGAGGTGGGCGATGATGTGGAGATCACACTCGTGCCCTTCGGCTGCACTCATCTTCGCATAGCTGAGTTCCCCGTGCGCCAGTAATGGCGCGCCGGGCTCAGCGCTTCACGTCGTAGCCCTGTGCCTTCAGATAATCGAGAATCCGGTAGCTCATAGCGTGGCGGTAATAGTCAAGGATATGGCCGCACCAGTCATTCTCGGTGGTTGAACCTGAACGCGTACGGTTATATTCACTCACTACCGCGTCATAATCCGCCAGTTCATTGACCATAGCGTCGGTGTCCTGGCGGTAATGATTTTCATGGAACACGAGGCTCTTCGGCTCCTTCGGCTTAAGATCGGGCTGCTCGCGCGGCACTCCTATAGCGAGACCGCACACCACGAACACCCCCTTCGGGAGCTTCAGCAACTCAGCTATCTTTGCCGGATCAGCGGTGCGGAGGTAGCCGATGCAGTTGCTTCCCAATCCGCAGGCCTGAGCTGCCACTACGGCACTCATCATAGCGAGCGAGGCATCGATCACGCCGATCATCACGCCGTCCATCGTATCGGTAAATTCCGGAGCTTCCAGGCCCTTGCGCTTAGCAAGCAGAAGAATCTTATTATAGTCGGAGCAGAAGATCATCAGGCGGCGGCAAGTCTTAAGCTGTTTCTGGCCGGTGATGGCGTAGAGCTCCTCCTTGAGGGGCTGGTCGGATATGTCGATCACGCTGAACTGCTGACCGTTGTAGCTCGTAGGAGTGTTTTCTACAGCTCTGTATATGAAATCGAGGGCTTCCTGGGGAATATCCTCACGCTCGTAGCGACGCACGCTGGTGCGCTCAAGCAAAGTTTCTTTTACGTCTTTCATTTCAGGTTTATAGGGTTTAGTATCAGTTCAAAAGGTAGGCCGACGGGTGCTGCTGTCTGAAGCTGCCACCGCCGGCCTATAAGGGCCACATCAAAGATTGTTGTGATGAAACTCCGAATGACAGGATTTGAGTGCCCGACTCCTCTTTGTAATCTCCCGTGCCCTGATGAGAGGGCATCAGCCTTTCGGCTGCGGAGCCCGCCATTGAATGAGCAGGCGTGTCTCGGTTTTTCACTTAAATTTGATGAGTTTCCCAATCTACTTTGATGTGGTAGACTTTTCAGGCAAGCTCTCTTGCTTTACCTTTATAACGCAAAGATATATCTTTTTGTTTGTCGGCGCAAGCCCGCACCGCATTTTTCACGCTTCTTATCTGAAGAGCAGCACCAGGCCCGAAGCCTCAAACACTACATCTTCAGCAGGATCGGGCAGATCGAATTCAACCGAGCAGCCAAGGTCGGCAGCCTTCTGAAGCATCTGACTCATCAGGGCATTGGCTCCTACGGCCTCCTTCATCTGCTTCCAGAGCTGACCCTTTGCGTCCCATTCAGGAGCCTCCTTCAAGGCGATTGAGATTTTGCCATCGTCATACTTCACCTCTTTCGCATCGAAGCCGATTCCTTCAGGAGTGAGGAGAGCTCCGTTGGCGCGAATGGCAAGAGCCGCCAGGGCGAGGCGCTCGCGGGCATCGGCGCTCACATAGCCCGCCTTACCGAGGGTCTTCACGTCGGCCGCACTGACGGTAGTGCCTACGGGCTTGCCATTCTCCGAGGGCTGCCATGCAAGAGTCACCGACACATCGGCCATCGAAGCCATGCCGATAAGAAGCTGCACGGGTGAGTCTTGGTTCAGCGCCTGGAGCATCTCGAAAGCCTCTCCATCGTCGGGTTTCTGAGCCTTGATCACTTCTGCGGGCGCACCGCACTCATAAAGCAGGGTGAGATTCTGATTTTCAGCATCGTAGGTCACTCCTGCGATCACTCCTCCCAATCCGTCGTCGATCGGGCACTGTGCATTTTTCTCTTCCGCCTCTTTCGCGAGCTTCTCATCTTTCGATCCGCAGGCTGCGGCAACCAGCATCAGGGTAGCCACAACGCCGAGCAGACAGATAAATTTCTTTTTCATCAATCTTAGGGTTAATAGTTTACAGTGGTTTTTCTTTTATAACGCTGATTGCCCCACAAAAGGTCGCGGCGTAATAAAAGAAAACGCCCCCACCGGTGATCACAGCCGGCGGGGAACGCTTTGATATTCAATCCTGCTTTCAGGCGTTTTTCACTTTCTCAACGATAGCCTTGAATGCGGCGGGGTTGTTCATAGCCAGGTCGGCGAGCACCTTGCGGTTGATCTCGATACCGGCTTTGTGGATAAGCCCCATCAGCTTGGAGTATGAAAGATCTTCCAGGCGTGCTGCTGCGTTGATACGCTGAATCCAGAGGGCGCGGAAGTCACGCTTCTTCTGCTTGCGGTCGCGGTAAGCGTAGGTAAGACCTTTCTCCCACGTGTTTTTAGCTACGGTCCACACGTTGCGACGGCTTCCATAGTAGCCACGCGTGAGTTTCAGTATTTTCTTTCTCTTAGCCCTTGAGGCTACATGATTGACTGATCTCGGCATTTTCTTTAGTCTGTTTTTGGAGGGTAGCGGCCTTTTGTTAGCTCTTAGGTGCTACGCATCCGGGTTAAAAAACTGTTTTTCGCTTCAGGCGGATTAGCGCATGTTGAGAAGTTCGCGTACTGCTTTTACATTGGCATCTGCCACGATTCCCGTGTGGTCAAGATTGCGCTTGCGCTTCTTGCTCTTTTTGGTGAGGATGTGGCTGTGGTAAGCGTGCTTGCGCTTGATTTTGCCTGTGCCGGTGAGCGCGAAGCGCTTCTTTGCGGCTGCGTTGGTTTTTACCTTTGGCATTTTGTTTTGAAGTTAGTTGTTTTGGTTTTTACCTCGGCACCGGGTGCCTACGGTCTCTATTTTCAGTTATTATCAGTTTCTTCTGCTTCTGGAGCCTCAGCGGGCTTTCCTTCAGGCTTTGCCGGGCGCTGACCCTCTTTCGGAGCTGCCTTCTTCGGGGAGCTCTTGAGCGGAGTAAGCATTATGGTCATGCGCTTTCCTTCGAGCACCGGCATCATCTCCACCTTGGCATATTCCTCGAGAGCTGTAGCGAAACGCAGCAGCAGCGTCTCTCCCTGCTCCTTGAAGAGGATCGAACGGCCGCGGAAGAACACGTAGGCCTTCACCTTGCTGCCCTCTTTAAGGAATCCGATGGCATGCTTGAGCTTGAAGTTGTAGTCATGGTCATCGGTCTGGGGTCCGAAACGGATCTCCTTAACCACTACCTTGGCAGCCTTGGCCTTCTGCTCTTTCTGCCTCTTTTTCTGCTGATAGAGGAATTTCTGATAGTCGAGCACCCGGCATACGGGAGGATCGGCCGTAGGCGAAATCTCAATCAAATCGAGCTCCAGATCGCGCGCTATGCGCAGAGCCTTTTCTATGGGATAGATTCCTTGCTCCACATTATCGCCAACCAGACGCACCTCGCGGGCGCGAATCTGCTGATTCGTGGCGTAGGGATCCTGCGGGCTTCTTACGTCGTCGCGCCGAGGACGCTGTCCCGGACGCGGACGCGGAGGCCCCATCGGGCGGCGCGGACCGGAAAAGTTCGGTTTTTTCTCCATTCAGTAGTATTGACAGTTGGATTTTCGGGCCCGGCGGTCAGTCCTGATTAGTCATTGCTTCCACCTCAGCCGTCAAATTCGCCGCAAAGGTAGCAATTTTCATCGAGCCTACGTCACCTTCACCCTGTTTTCTTACAGAAACTTCACCTGATTCGCGTTCTTTCTCTCCAACTATGAGCAAATAGGGCACCCGCTTCATCTCGTTATCGCGGATCTTGCGGCCCATTTTCTCATTGCGGA
Source organism: uncultured Muribaculaceae bacterium (assembly GCA_947632485.1). Classification (GTDB taxonomy): domain Bacteria; phylum Bacteroidota; class Bacteroidia; order Bacteroidales; family Muribaculaceae; genus Lepagella. Next base: position 19,802 of record CANRPJ010000010.1, on the reverse strand, counting down.
GGTCGATGTAGGCGCGGATATCCTGCTCCTCGAGCTGACGCTTCACCTCCTCGGCATAGTCGAAATATTTCTCGCTTACAGGGATTATAGCCACCTGCTCCGGTATGAGCCAGAGAGGAAGCTTTCCTGCGGTATGCTCAAGCAATACGGCCACGAAGCGCTCCATCGAGCCAAACGGGGCGCGATGAATCATGACCGGACGGTGCTTCTTATTGTCGGCACCGGTATATTCCAGGTCGAAACGCTCAGGCAGATTATAGTCTACCTGAATCGTGCCAAGCTGCCAGCGGCGGCCGATGGCGTCTTTCACCATAAAGTCGAGTTTCGGGCCGTAGAAGGCTGCCTCGCCCAATTCGGTGCGAGCCTTCAGGCCTTTCTCCTTGCAGGCCTCGATGATGGCATTCTCAGCAAGATGCCAGTTTTCGTCGCTGCCTATGTATTTCTCCTTGTTGGCTGGATCGCGAAGCGAAATCTGAGCCTCGAAATTATCAAACTTCAGAGCCTTGAAGATATAGAAGATGATATCCATCACCTTCAGGAACTCATCTTTGATCTGCTCCGGAGCGCAGAAGATGTGGGCATCATCTTGCGTGAATCCGCGCACACGGGTCAGTCCGTGGAGCTCGCCGCTCTGCTCGTAGCGATACACGGTACCGAACTCTGCCAGACGCATCGGCAGGTCGCGGTAGCTGCGGGGCGAGGTCTTATAGATCTCGCAGTGGTGGGGGCAGTTCATCGGCTTGAGCAGATACTCCTCCCCTTCCTGCGGCGTATGGATAGGCTGGAAGGAATCCTTACCGTATTTAGCCCAATGGCCGGAGGTCACGTAGAGAGCCTTGTTGCCGATATGCGGAGTGATAACCTGCAGATAGCCGTAGCGCTTCTGAATCTTGCGAAGGAACTGCTCGAGCCGGTCGCGCAGCGCAGCGCCCTTAGGCAGCCAGAGGGGAAGACCCTGACCCACGGTCTGCGAGAACGCGAAAAGCTCCATCTCCTTGCCGAGCTTACGGTGGTCGCGCTTCTTAGCCTCCTCAAGCAGAGCGAGGTATTCGTCGAGCATCTTCTTCTTGGGGAAGGTGATACCGTAGACGCGCACCAGCTGATCGCGCTTCTCGTCGCCACGCCAGTAAGCTCCGGCAAGCGACATTATCTTCACAGCCTTTATGGGCGCCGTGGAGGGCAAGTGCGGGCCGCGGCAGAGATCGGTGAAAGAGCCCTGCGTATAAGTGGTTATATGGCCGTCTTCAAGCTCGGAGATGAGCTCGCATTTATAAGTCTCGCCACGATCACCAAACATCTTCAGGGCATCGGCCTTGCTGATATCCGACCTTACAATCGCCTCCTTGCGAGCCACGAGCTCCATCATCTTCTGCTCGATCTTCGGGAAATCCTCATCGGTAATCTTATGCTCTCCCGGGTCGATATCGTAGTAGAAACCGTTTTCGATAGCGGGACCGATACCGAATTTCACTCCGGGATAGAGCTCCTGAAGCGCTTCGGCGAGAAGGTGGGCCGACGAATGCCAGAAGGCGTGCTTGCCCTCGGGATCGTCCCACTTGAAGAGCTCGATCTTTGCATCAGCCGGGATAGGACGGGAGATATCCCATTCCTCGCCGTTGACTTTTGCTGCCAGCACATCGGCAGCAAAGCGCGGGCTTATGCTTTCAGCAATCTGATGCGGAGTCACGCCGGCTTCAAACTGCTTCGTATTTCCATCAGGAAAAGTTATCGTTATCATCTTGTATGCTCTAATCTGTTTTAATACGCGAAAAGCGGCGCCCCGCGGAGGGCGGCCTCAGTTCGTAATGCAAAGTTACGGAATTTCCGCCGAATTACCAAATCTCCTCCGCTCCCTGATATATGAAGGCTTATAGATGCGGAGCGAGGGCACCCCGAATAGGAGCGCCCCCGCCTTTTTATCGGATTTGAAAGCCGCAGGATTACTTGCGGGCAATCTTCTTGTAGCCGTAAACTGCCTCGTCGCCGAGTTCCTCCTCGATGCGGAGCAGCTGGTTGTACTTAGCCATACGGTCGGAGCGGCTTGCGCTACCGGTCTTGATCTGGCCGGCGTTCATTGCCACGGCGATGTCAGCGATCGTGCTGTCTTCGGTCTCACCTGAACGGTGCGAGATCACGGCGGTGTAGTTGTTGCGCTGAGCCATCTGCACTGCGCGCAGGGTCTCGGTGAGGGAGCCGATCTGGTTAACCTTCACGAGGATAGAGTTGGCACAACCCTCGGCGATACCGCGCTCGAGATATTTCACGTTGGTCACGAAGAGGTCGTCGCCCACGAGCTGGCAGCGGTCGCCGATCAGGTCGGTCAGGATCTTCCAGCCTTCCCAGTCGTTTTCGGCCATACCGTCCTCGATGCTGTCGATGGGGTATTTGTTGATGAGCTCTTCCATATATTTGGCCTGCTGCTCGCTGGTGAGCTTGGGAGCGTTCGGGCCCTGCTTCCAGGTGTAGTCGTAAACACCATCTTTGTAGAACTCAGAAGAAGCTACGTCGAGACCGATAGTAACGTCCTTACCCGGCTCGTAGCCAGCCTTCTTGATAGCCTCCATGATCACGTTGAGGGCATCTTCGGTGCCGTCGAGCTTGGGAGCGAAGCCGCCTTCGTCGCCTACTGCGGTGCTGAGGCCGCGAGCCTTGAGCACGCTCTTGAGGTTATGGAACACCTCGGTGCCCATACGGATACCCTCCTTGAAGCAGCAAGCGCCTACAGGACGGATCATGAACTCCTGGAAGCAGATCGGGGCGTCGGAGTGAGCGCCACCGTTGATGATGTTCATCATCGGCACGGGGAGCACGTAGGTGTCGCAGCCGCCGATGTATTTGTAAAGGGGAAGGTCGAGATAGTCGGCAGCAGCCTTAGCCACTGCGAGCGAAACGCCGAGAATGGCGTTGGCGCCGAGGTTGCTCTTAGTCGGGGTGCCGTCGAGCTCGATCATCTTCTTATCCACAGCAATCTGGTCGAGAGCGCTCATGCCTACGAGAGCCTCACGGATCGGGCCGTTGACATTGGCTACAGCTTTCTGCACGCCCTTGCCCATGTAGCGGTTCTTATCGCCGTCGCGGAGCTCGAGAGCCTCGTTGACGCCTGTAGAAGCTCCTGAGGGAACAGCTGCACGGCCACGTGCGCCGCTTTCAAGAACTACGTCTACTTCCACTGTGGGGTTACCGCGCGAGTCAAGCACCTCGCGACCGATGATTTTTTCAATCTTCATAGTCGGTTGATTTCTATTGTATTGGGTTTTTGATTTCTCTCTTTTTTACCTTGCTGCAAAGATAGCTAAATTATCGCTATCCCGCAACTTTTCAGCAATTCTATTGCTTCTCTACCGCTTTCTTCAGCTTTTCAAGAGCTTCCAGAAGGCGCTTACGGGGCAATGCTATGTTTACCCGCGCGAAGCCATCACCTCCCTCGCCAAACATCGCTCCGGGATTCACGGCCAAGCCCGCCTTATTGATCACAAGGTCTTCCAGCTCAGGCTCGCCCAGACCCAATGAGCGCATATCGAGCCATACCAGGAAGCTCGCCTGCGGCCTCACTATCTTCAGCTGAGGGAGCTCGCGCTTAAGCCATTCCTCCATAGCCTCCACATTTCCTTGCAGATATTCGAGCACCTGATCGAGCCAGTCGGCTCCGAAATCATAGGCCGCCTCAGTAGCGATAGTGGCCATCTGGGTAGGAGCATCAAATTCGTTGACTTCCATCCATTCGAAGAAGGGCTTGCGGAGCTCCGGATTCTTGATCACGCACCAGGAGCTGACAAGGCCGGGAATGTTGAAGGTTTTCGACGGCGCGCCGAGCATGATGCCGGTGGCTACGGCGTCCGGACCCGCACATAGATAAGGAATATGATCGCGCCCCTGAAGCATAAGGTCGCCATGAATCTCATCGCTCACCACGATCACGCCGTTTTCATGAGCCAGACGGGCCACCTCCCTGAGGGTCTCCATGTCCCACTGAATACCGATGGGATTCTGAGGGTTGCACAGAATCATCATCTTCGGCTTCTCTTCGCGCATTATCCGGGCAAGCCCCTCGAGATCCATTTTCCAGCCTTCGGGAGTCTCTACAAGCGGATTGCTCAGGGCTACGCGGCCATTGCCTTCCACGAGGCGCCGGAAGGGGTGGTAAACGGGCGGCTGCACCACTACCTTATCTCCTTTCTGAGTGTAGAAATTCAGCAATATCCCGATGCCTTTCACTATTCCGGGTATATATATGATCTGATCGCGGGTAATAGTGAGCCCGTGGCGCTTCCTCCACCACCGGAAAATAGATTTCCAGAAGCTGTCGGGCACAACCGAATAGCCATAGACCCTATGCCCTGTGCGCTTATGGAGGGCATCAGCTATCTCATCGGCCACCTCGAAATCCATATCGGCCACCCAGAGGGGCACCAGATCGTTGGTGCCATAGTCCTTGACCATCCCGTCGTGCTTCACGCAGCCGGTGCCCTTTCGCTCTACGGGCGCATCGAAATCGTAACGCTTCATTCTTGACAGATATTAAAAAGATGCGCCCTGAAGGGCACATCATTACAATTTTCTCTGTGCGCTTATGTTCGATATTATCGAACTTTCAGTGCTGACTTTGCAAAGTTAGTGCTTTTTTTTGGACTTGTTCTATAAAACCACACAAAAATTTTAGTTTACTATTGGAAAGATGGAGAGGGAAAACAATTTAGATTAAACAGAGGTCGTGAGAAGTATATTGCAGAGGGTTGCAAGTTAGGCAGAACTAAGTAGATTATAGGAAGCCAACTGAGAAAAAGGAAACAGAATATAAGAATGTTTTGAAAGAGCTTCGCAAGGGAACAAGCATTAAACGTACTGCAAAGTTATGTGATGTTTCAGCTTCAACCGTTCAAAGATTAAAAACAGAGTTTTCATAATAGATATGGTTAAGGTGATTCGGCTTACCGGATCACCTTAATAAGTTAATTTGAGATTACATATTTACTATTTAGAAATCATAGCCCTCATTATATCCTTTTTGATAGGCCTCCACTGCTCTATTATATACATCTTTTGCTTTGTCATTATTAGGAACACCATAATAATACACAAAGTATTCCTTAGCTTGACTTTCATATCCACCAGTACGAGAACGGCCAAGCTTTCGATCCCTTGCGCCATCACTTGATCCTACATTATGTAAATGGTTAATTGCATGATCTATATAACTGGTTCCTTTGGGTGTTGTAAATGAAGCTTCTGCCTTTTCTCTTTCTTTTCGTTTGATTTCTAATTTTTGTTCATTTGCCAAACGAATGGAATCTTGGCGAGCAGCTTCAATACGTGCCTTTTCTTCTTTTTCGGCTTTACTTTCACCACAAGAAGATAACGTAGGAATTAGAATTAATCCTATTAAGAGCGGGAGTATACGTTTCATTTTTCACCTCCTTCCTTGCAGTCCTCATTATCTATTCTGTTCAGTTCAGTAGCTCTTTCTTTCGCTTGTTCTTCGGTTGGGTATACTTCTCCTTTCAGTGGATAGTATTGTTGTTCTATGGTATTCCATTTTTCTACGACATACCACCCACTCATATCACCTTTAGGGGCGGATACATATGTTTGCATATTAAATTCTATTTATTTGTTAAAACTAAGTATAGTCCGGAATTCTGAGGTATAGACAAATAAAAAACGTGGACTTTTTGCTTCGTCTACGTTTCAGAGGTATCGCCAAACACCGTGCACCATATACGAGTAAAAGCCCACGGATAGACCGTGAGCATCAACTTTTACTCTTGGTGCTTCATTAAATTGGCGATTTTCTGAAACAAGAATATAAGCTAACGCTTTTTATTTATATGTCTTTTAAGTGGCTATGCTACATAGGCAATTGTTATTAAATTAATTTGCAAAGGTAGTAAGCTCAAGCTAAAGAACCAAAAGATTTATTTATTTTAACACTTTGGGTTTTATATCTATTCTTCCTTGTTGTATTTATTGTGAATCAAGAAGAATGAAATGAATCTACATTATGACTATTGAGACTCTTCAAAAGGACATTGACCAAATAACATTGGAACTATCAAAATACGATAAGGATTTATCGAACCTTGAGAATCGTATAAACGATGTTATGGTAATGTGTTGTCACTTAGGCAGTATGTGGAAGCAAGCAGACCCTCTTACCGCTCAAAAACTTCAAAATCTGTTATATCCTAACGGCATTTATTGGGATAAGGAAATTGACAGTTATCGAACCATAACAGAAAATGCAGCCCTCGCCGTAATCCGAAAAATAACAGAGAGTTATAAAAAAGAAAAAGAAGAAAGTCCGTTTCGACAATCTTCCTTAGTCAACTCGTGCGCACGGGGGGACTCGAACCCCCACGTCGTGAGACACCAGATCCTAAGTCTGGCGCGGCTACCAATTACGCCACGCGCGCATGCCTTTTACAGCGCTGCAAAATTACTTTTTTTCTGCGACCTGCGCAAGTCTTCCTTCAACTCCGAGTCCAAACAGGGCATAATCATACCAGCAGGGATCATCGGGCCGGAGCGTGCGGAGCACCCCTGTGAGCTCCTCTACCGCCTTGCGGTCGTTGCCCTTACGGTTCAGTAGCCCCAAGGCGCGCGCCGTATTGCCTACATGGACATCGAGGGGCACGTAGAGCTTCGATTTAGGAATGCTTTTCCAGAGACCCATATCTACGATGCCATCGTCGCGCACAAGCCACCTGAGCATCATATTAATGCGCTTAAGGGCTGTAGCTGACAGGTTTACCGGCACGCACTGCGGACACGGCACTCCCCCGTTGGCCTCGCTTATCTCCTCTCCCAAAGCCTTGGCAAAAGCCCAGGCGGGCGCTTCGTCGAGATCAACCCGGCGGGAAGCAGCGAAGGAATCGAGAGTGGGCCAGGCGGAGTAGATGCGCTTAAGCCCCCGCATCATCTGGATAAAATGGCGGGCGAAAAAGGTGCGGTGGAGATTGCGGTCGGGATCAAGGTTCTCATAGTCGCCGCTCATCAGATAGGCATAAGGCTCACCGCGCATGATCTCGATGAGACGCTCGGCATCGCGGCATATCATGGAGCGCCGCCCCCAGGCTATGATAGCGCTGATAAGAGCCATTATCTCCACATCGCGCTGATCGGAGAACCGGCGCGGAAACTGCACGGGGTCGTCGGCAATGAAAGCCGGACTGTTGATCCGCTCCGCTTCTGAATCGAGAAGCGCGCGGAGGTCGTAAGGAATAGTAGTCATTATATGATTAACGCAATGAAGGCCCACTTATTTTTGCTACTTTTGCACCGACAACCAGAGAAAGCGCTATTTCCTATGAAAAGAACAGCCATATTTTCATTTATAGCCGGCGGGCTCCTGCTGCTGTGCTCCTGCAGCAATGTGGAGAAAGCGGAAGAGGCTACCGCCGACATTACAGCGGCCCAGATGGAGGGTCGCAGGGCCGCACGCGATTTCATAAACCGGGAATGGCGCGACACCATGGCTCTCCAGCACAGTCTCCTCGAGGCGAAGGCGAAGCAGAGCAAATATATAATAGAAGGCCGGCAGGACTGTGCGGCTGCTTTCGACTCCGGCTTCATCTCCACTCTGCGCGCGGTGCGCCCCGATGTGGCCCGGCACTTCAAGAAATAAGCCTCACTTTTTTTACGCTCGCGGGGCAGGCTTTTAGTGCCTATTCACCACAAAGTTACCTTCGCGGGTTGCGTCGTAACTCCTTTCAGGCCAATCTTCCTCCTCCCTAAAATCGGAGATTCTTGTTATCTTTGCAATCTAATGCACTCTAAACTAATTTTTATATGGGCGGATTTTTCGGCTGTACGAAAACCAGCAACTGCGTAACAGACCTTTTCTACGGCACTGACTATAACTCACATCTGGGCACGAAGCGTGGCGGAATGGCCACCTACGACAAGCAGGCGGGCTTTATCCGCAGCATCCACAGCCTGGAGAACTCCTATTTCCGCACGAAATTCGAAAGCGTGCTCCCCCGCTTCAAGGGTAATTCGGGAATAGGAGTGATCAGCGACAACGACTCCCAGCCGATCGTAGTCAACTCTCACCTCGGGAAATTCGCGATAGTTACGGTAGCAAAGATTCAGAATATCGAGGAGCTGGAGAAGGAGCTTCTCGACAATCATATCCATTTCGCAGAGACAAGCTCAGGCTCCACGAATCCTTCGGAGCTGGTAGCCACCCTCATTAATGAAGGAACAGATTTCACGGAGGGAATACGCATAGCCCAGGATCGGATAAAGGGCTCCTGCTCGATGCTGCTTCTCACCTCCGACGGCATTATAGCGGCGCGCGACAGGCTCGGCCGCACTCCGATCGTGATAGGAAAGGGTAAAGATGGCTACGCCCTCTCCAGCGAATCGTCGGCATTCCCCAATCTGGGCTACGAATCTCTGCGAGACCTCGGCCCCGGAGAGATCGTGAAGGTCACCCCGGAGGGAATCGAGCAGCTCGGCGAGCCCAACAAGGAGATGCAGATATGCTCATTCCTGTGGGTCTACTACGGCTTCCCCACCTCTTCCTATGAGGGAATCAATGTAGAGCACGCGCGCAATGTGAGCGGCGAGCTGATGGGAATGAAAGATGAAACGGAGGTAGACTGCGTATGCGGCATTCCCGACTCCGGTGTAGGCATGGCGCTCGGCTATGCGGTAGGCAAGGGAGTGCCCTACAGGCGCTGTGTATGCAAATATACCCCCACGTGGCCCCGCAGCTTCACCCCCTCGGAGCAGAGCATGCGCGATCTGGTGGCGAAGATGAAGCTGATTCCGAATCCTACGCTTATTAAGGATAAGCGCGTAGTGTTTTGCGACGACTCGATCGTGCGCGGCACCCAGCTTAAGGATAATGTGCACACCTTCTACGAATGCGGAGCGAAGGAGGTGCATATCCGCATAGCCTGCCCGCCGCTGGTGTATGGCTGCAAGTATGTAGGCTTCACCTCTTCTAAGAGCGATATGGAGCTGATCACGCGGCGCATAATCGGCGAGCTCGAGGGCGACCCCAACAAGAATCTCGAGGCCTATACCAAGACCGGCACTCCGGAATATAACACCCTGGTGCAGAAGATCGCAGACAGGTTTGGCATCGACTCGCTGAAATTCAGCACGATCGAAGATCTCGTAGCCGCCATCGGACTGCCGAAGGAATGCATCTGCACGCATTGCTTCGACGGATCTTCCCATTATTGATCACCCTTATAAGCAGAATCTTATGGCAACCCCGACATCTTCGCAGAATCCGGTAATAACCCGCTGGATTCCGGCTGCCCTTCTCGCCGCCGGCCTGATAGCGCTCGGCGCCTTCATCAAAGGTGGATTCTCCTCGCTGTCGCAAAACGCCCGGGTAGTGACCGTGCGCGGCCTCTGTGAGAAGGAGGTGGAGGCCGACAAGGTGACCTGGCCGATCGTGAGCAAGGAGGTAGGCAACAATCTGGAGAGCATCTACGACAAGATAACCTCCACCAACAATGCCATAGTAGCTTTCCTTAAGGCTAACGGAATCCAGGATAGCGAGATAGAGATCAACGCTCCCCAGGTGCTCGACCTTCAGGCTGACCGCTACAACAGCCAGAACGTGCCGTTTCGCTACAATGTCACGACCGTAGTGGTAGTGACCTCCTCGCAGGTGGGCCTGGTGAAGAAGCTGGTGGTGAAGCAGTCGGAGCTCCTCAAGCAAGGCATAGCGATCGTGGCCGGCGACTACAATTACCAGATAGCCTACGAATACACCTCGCTCAACAAGATAAAGCCCGCCATGATAGCGGAGGCCACCAAGAATGCGCGGGAGGCGGCAAGGAAGTTTGCCGACGATTCGCAGTCGAAGCTCGGCAAAATCAAGACCGCCAGCCAGGGACAGTTCACGATAGAAGACCGCGACCAATACACTCCTGATATCAAGAGAATCCGCGTGGTATCGACCGTAGGGTATTTCTTAGACGACTGAAACTCCCGAATACCTTCACGCGCGGAAAGGCCACTTGACAGCCTTGACACGAAAAGAGAGCCAACCGATTGATTGCAACCAAGTTGGCTCTTTTTCTTTGTCAAGGTAGCCTTCCGGCTCCGTAGTCAGATCTTCGAATAGCGTAGGAGCGCCGATGAGCGAGGCTCGGGAAGACTGATCTCGATGCCTTCCATCAGCTCCTTGCCGGAGAAGGTCTGGGGCTCTTTCTTGTCTTCGTCGACCACCTTATAGGTAGCTGTCGGGTCAAGACCCTTGAGCGAGTAAGTGCGAGCGGCTCCATCGGCCTCGTCGCGGCGGAACACCTGCACTATGCCGTCACCCTCTGCCGGGCGGTTGAACTGCCAGCCTACCCACTTGTCGAGACCTGTCATATCGCCATCGCCGCTGAGCGGATAATAGTCGCCCTCGAAGTAATCTCGCAGCTCCTTGAAGCGCTTTACGGTGCGGCGCATATCGGGCACCTTGTTGCGGCGGCTGAAGATCTCACCGAACCAGGAATATCCGCTGCTGAGGCCTGAACGGGCGCAATAGTCGTCGGAATAGTAGATGCCGGTGGCGTTGAGGGGCACGAACTGGCTGAGGCCGTAGGTGTGACACTGCTGGCAGGTAGGCTCGCCATAGTTGCAGTCGGTGCGCCAGAGAGGAATGGCACGCGAGGTGGTCTCCAGGTCGATGCGGCGGCCACCGCTGGCGCAGTTGTCGATCATCAGGTTCGGGAAGCGGTCGCGCAGATAATCCCAGAACCGGTAGAGACCTTCGATATAGTGGATTTCGGTAGCTCCCTTTCTGCCCTCGGTGTCGGCCTGAGCCCAGAACACGTCGGGGTTGATGTTGAAGTCCTGACGGTAATTGTCGATTCCGTTGGCCTCGAGGAAATCACCGATATATTTACCGAGGAAATCGCACGCCTCTGGATCAGCGAGATTGAAGAGGAAGGCATCGGCGTCCTTATAGGGAAGGAGCCATTCGGGGTGCTCCTTATGCCATCGCGAACCCTTGTAGACACGCTCCGGCTCGAACCAGACCATGAACTCAGCTCCGGCACCGTGAACCATGTCTGCAATGTTTTTCAGTCCCTCCGGGAAGCGGTTGGGGTCGGCTACCCAGCTGCCCACGGTGTTGTGCCACCAGCGGCCTTCCTGCGAGGAGTAGGGAGCGTTGCAGCCCTCATACCAGCCGGCATCGAGCCAATAAATCTCCGGGTGGATATCGAAGCGACCGTTACGCTCCACCACGGCAGCCGCCAGCGTCTCCGTAAGGCCGTCATATTCGTTGAGCGGCGAAGGGTCGCCGTAATCAAATCCTCCGCAGAAGGGTGCTTTCAGGGGCTTGCCGCCCTTGGTAGGCCTATGATGGGCGAGCACGAAGCGGCGCCAGGCGTTGTGGCCATCGATGCGGTCAGTGCCCTCCCAGAAGAGAAGGGCTACGAGCGGGGTGCGGATCGTCTCCCCGGGATAGAGATAGAGGTCAGCCTCCGGGAAGCCTGCCTCAATGCGCAGGTTAGAGGGGTTCTGACGGTCGAAGGAGGCAGTCCATGTGCCAGACCAGCCGATACCCATGAATACGCCCTTTGAATTGTCGGCCGCCACATTGAAGAAGGGAAAGGCGGTGATCGACGAGGAGCGACCTCCGGAGGGAGTGAACGAAAGGGGCTTGCCGACCTCAAGCGGCTCGGTGAGGAGATGGAAGTCGCGGTCATTGTCGTTGCAGCCCTGGCCGGTATATAGCTTAATATCAGCGCTTCCCTTATCGGAGAAATCGGCGTTGAGGGTGCGGAGATTCGCCAGCTGCCCGGAATTCTTGGAGGAAATATTGTCGAAATAGAGAGTCCACTCGGCAGCGGGGAAATCGGAGAATACAGCGATCTCGGCGCGCGCCCTCAGCGAATTGTCGGGCGACGTGAGGGTCAGCGTGTAGCGGATCTTGCCGGAAGCGTCAGCAACCGGTTTCGAGAGTGACCTCTTCCACGATTTGATAAACGCGGCAGAGGGCTTACCGTCGAGGGTGAATGAAAACGGCAGGTCGCCTTTCATAAAGGTCTGGCGCACCCACTCATCGGGCGATTTGATCTTCTCGCCGAGCTGCAGACTGCGTGCAGCCGCCGGAAGCGCAAGAGCCACGCACATCATAGCCAGTAGGAAAAATCGTTTCATCTGATAGCTTGTTGGTTAGGTTATTCCACAAAGTTAGTAAAAAAATAGCACCGGCCAAAACCGATGCTACCATTTAAGAAGTAATCTCTGGGGATTAGAGGGAGTCGTGGAGGATGCCGTAGACGTCGTCTTCAGAGAGGACTACGTATTGCTCGCCTTGCTGCATCACGTCTTCCTTCACGTGGGCTGCCATCTCGCGCAGCCGGCTCTCGTCGATGCCTACCTGACGGAGGTGCATCGGCAACCCGATCGACTCGAAGAATTTATATGTGCGGTCGATTGTCTGCTCTGCTATCTCCTTTTCGGGGAGGTTGGGGTCGATGCCGTAGATGGCGGTGCCGAGGCTTACGAAGCGCTCCATCGTGCGGGGGCTGAGGATATGGCGCATCCAGCGGGGTGTGATGATAGCCAGTCCCTCGCCGTGGGTGATGTCGTAGTAGGCTGAAAGGGCGTGCTCTATGGCGTGCATAGGCCAGCCAGATGGCGAATTGCCCAGCTCGAGAATTCCGTTGCAGCCATACATGCAGGCATACATTATCTCGGCGCGCGCCTCATAGTCATCGGGTTTGGCAATGGCTATCGGAGCGTAGTGGATCAGGGTGCGCAGCAGGGCCTCGCAGAAGCCGTCGGCCACCATGTTATGGTCGGAGCAGAAGTATTGCTCGAGCACATGATTGAATGCGTCGGCCACTCCCGCGGCGGTGTGCTTCGCATTGACCGTAAAGGTATAGGTCGGATAGAGGAAGGAGCATACCGGGTAGAGGTAGGGGCTCTGGTAGGGCACCTTGTCGTTGGTCTCGGTGCGCGAAATCACTACTCCGGCGTCGTATTCACTGCCGGTGGCTGCGAGAGTCATTATATCTACGATCGGGAGAGCTGCCTTCGTCTCCTCCTTATATGTGATCAGATCCCAGGGATCGCCGTCGTATTTGGCGCCTCCGGCTATAGCCTTGCAGCAGTCGAGCACAGATCCGCCGCCTACCGAGAGGATAGCCTCGATATCGTTTTCCTTGCAGAGGCGCACTCCTTCGAGCACTGAGGGGTCATATTTCGGGTTGGGTTCGATTCCGGAAAGCTCCGTAATCTCGAAATCCTTCAGCAGATCCTTCACCTTCTGGTAGAGGCCCATGCGCTTGATGCTGCCGCCTCCGTAGGCGAGGAGAATGCGCTTTCCAAGCGGCTTCATCACTTCGGGAAGCTGCTCTACCACTCCCTTGCCGAAGATGACCCTCGTAGGGGTATGATAATCAAAATTCTGTATCATGATAATGCGATATTAACCATAGGTTACAACGCGCTGCTATCAGTCAATGTTTACGAGCTGATATTTCGTGGAGCCGAGCCCGATGGATTCGGCGTAGGGGGTGATGTGGGTGCCATGCTGGCGGTTGATGCGCTCTATGAGGGCTTTGGAGTCGTCGCCCTCCTTCGATTCGTGGTTGAACACCATGTCGAGGCAGGCCTGATCGAGAGCCACTGGGTCGAGGCTGGCGGCGATGCCAAGATCCTTCATCTCAGGGGCTGCCGGGTGGCCGTCGCAGTCGCAGTCTACGGAGAGGTTGTTGAGCACATTGATATAGATCACACGGGGCTCTCCGTTGGTGCTCTTGGAGTTCATGTAGTCGTGCACACCCTGAGCTGCTGCAGCCATGCTCTCGAGGAAGCTGTCTTGCTCGGGGAGGTTCTGCCAGAGCTCGCCTGCCTTATCGGTCTTGCCGGCGGTGTGGATATAGGCCTTGCCTCCGGTCGAGGCCACTCCGATAGAGGCGTTCTTGAGCACTCCTCCGAATCCGCCCATGGCGTGGCCCTTAAAATGGGCGAGGTTGATCATGAAATCGTAGTTCTTCAGATGATCGCCTACGATATCATATTTGATGTGGGTGGTATCCTTCACCGGTATCCGCATCTCTCCAAACTCGTCCATGATGTCAACCTTGGCTATCTTGTCGAAGCCGTGGTCGCGGATAGTCTCCCAGTGCTTCTTAGGGTCCTGACGGGTGCCTCCGTAGGCGGTGCAGCACTCTACGATCGTACCGTCGACCTCCTTCACCAGCTGCCCTATCAGCTCGGGCTTGAGATAGTGGGTGTTGCCACCCTCGCCGGTGCTGATCTTCACAGCCACATTGCCTGAGGGCTCCACTCCGAGCTTACGGAAGATCTTCACGAGGCTCTCGGGGGTGATCTCCTTGGTGAAATATACTATGGGCTCTCCCTGAGCCTCTGCTACCTGGCTGCTGTCGGAATCCGAGTCAGAACCGGTTTTGGTGCTGCTGCATGCGGTAGTCATCGCGGCCATGCAAGCCAATGTAATGATGATTTTTTTCATTTCTGATATTGATGTTATTGAGATTGAATTTCTATTTCTTTTCGTTGGAAAACATCTTTTTGTTGGCATGAAGCCAATAGTCGGTCTTCAGGCGCCAGAGGAAGATGAAGCCTCTGAAGCAGAGCTCCACGGCCATAGCTATCCATACGCCGGTTAGACCCAGCTTCGGGGCGAGCCAGGCCGCCAGCGAGAGGCGCACCACCCAGATGCTGCCCAGATTCATGCCGCTGGGTATGAGGGTATCGCCCGCACCGATAAATACTCCGTAGGCCACGATCGAGGCTGCAAACATCGGCTCGGCGAAGGCCTCAATCCTGAGCACGCGCACTCCGGCATCAACTATCTCCTGCACCGGAGAGATTATCTCCATCATGAAGGGAGCGCCAAGATACATGAATACGCCCATAAGGGTCATCACGAGGATTCCTGACACCACCGTAATGTTGGCGAAGCTTCGGGCGAGCTTCTTGCGCGCCGCTCCGAGGCTCTGGCCGACCAGGGTTGTGGCAGCTTCAGCTATACCGTAGCCGGGCATATAGCAGAGGCTCTCAGCCGTTACGGCAAAGGCATTGGCCGCTATCGCCACCGCTCCAAGAGGCGCCACTATGGCCGTAATGAGAATCTGGGCTCCGCAGAGCAGGAAATGCTCGCCGCAGAGAGGCAGGGCTATCCTGATGGCGCGCTTGAGGTTGGAGATGCTCGTGCGCAATTTAGCAGCACAGTGCCGTAGGTTAAGCTCGCGGTTCCAGAGGCAGAGGTAGATGAACATCACCACCCCGGCCACGAGTTCCGCCAGCGCCGTGCCCAAGGCCGCTCCCGACACCCCCATGCCGGCACCGGGCATGGTAAACGCCGCTCCAAAGAGCGTGACGCTCCGCGTAGGGAAGATCAGGAAGGCATTGAAGACCACATCGAGCAGACACATGCCTACATTGACCAGCCCGGGGAAGAGCGTATTGCCGCTGCACCGCAGCATGGCTCCTGCCAGATAGTTGAGCTGAAGCATCGGCAGCGATGCCACGAAGATGAGGAAATATGTGGAAGCCGGACCGGCAATTTCCCTCTCCGCTCCCAGCCAGCCGGGCAGATAGCCGCTGAGCGCTATTCCTATAATAGCCAGGCAGATGCCGAAGGCAAGCGTAGGCATTATCGATTGCTTGAGCACCGCCTGCGCCCCTTGCTTGTCGTTGGCTCCTATCCTGTTGGCCACCTGGACCGAGAAGCCCATAGCCGCGCCTGAGCAGAGGCCGCTGAAGAGCCATGTGGAGGTAGCCATAAGGCCTATCGACGCCGAGGCGTTGGCCCCCAGAGAGCCTACCATAGAGGCATCGATATATTGCATTATGATGGTAGAGAGCTGAGCCACAATCGCCGGCATACTCAACACGGCGGTAAGCCTCAGCTGCTGCCTGAGACTCATGGGCTTGCCTTCCCTGATGAGGTTCAGCAGACCATCGCGCGTGGCATTGACGCTCATTGTGCTCCCTATCTTCTTGCTCCGGCGGGGTCAGACGGCCTTACCGGCCTCGTAGGCTTCCTTAAGCGCCTTATGGCCTGCGATATCGCCCTTGGAATTTACTCCTCCCGCAAACACTACGCCGGCGAGACTCAGCCTGTCGAAGCAGTCAATCCACCCCTGAAGGGCTTTGAGCGGCCCTTCGATCACGAATGGCTCATCTTCAGCGGCAGCAGCCAGCAGATAGGTCTTGGTGAAGCGATAGTCGGTGTCATAGAGGGGATTGCCGCGGTCGATCATAGTCTTCATCTGGCCGCTGATGCAATAGTAATATACGGGAGTGGCCCATACGATCACATCGGCATCATGCATCTTGGCGCAGATCTGAGCGGCATCGTCGTGCATCACGCATTGGTGAGTCTTCTGGCAAGCCAGACAGCCACGGCAGAAATTAATCTCCTTGCCGGTCAGATTCACGTATTCCACCTCGTGGCCGGCCTCTGTGGCTCCTTTTCTGAATTCCTCCGCGAGCGAATCGGAGTTGCCTCCCTTGCGCGGACTGGTAGAAATAATAAGTACCTTTTTCATAATCAGCTGCAATCCAACCGCGGGCATCCAGCGGTGAGGAAGTAGGTTCTTTTTATCGAATACTTTGCAAATTTAACTCGATTTTCCGGAAGATTATTGCCCTGCAGATTCAAAAACTAAGGTTTCGCCGGGTTTCATCTCAATCTCCACGGTCTCTCCGGGTGAGGCACCTCTCCATTCGCTGCTGAAGGGATTGGCGAGACGGAGAGTGCCTCCTTTCTCAGCCTTTACCTCCACTATCTTTGTGGCTCCCCCTTCCCGCAGGGCGCTCACGAGGAAGCCTCCCATAGCCCGCAGATCGCGGAAGGAAGCATCGCTCCAGGAGTCAGGCACGGCGGGAAACACCCTGACGGTGCCCGTATGGCTCTGCAGCAGCATCTCCTGCACTCCGGCAGCGAAGGCCATGTTGCCCTCGAGGGTAAAGGGGCGGTAGGTCATGCCGGATTTTCCGGTGCCGCTCTGGTCGCCGTTGGCATGGAAGCCGTTGGGCAGGCAGAAGCAGGAGGCAAACGTGCGCAAGGCCTCCGCAGCTCCCTCACCGTCGAAAGCGCGCGCCTTCATATTGCCGAGCCAAGCCCAGGAATAGCCTGTCCAGCCGCGCGGGCCGTAGCTATCGAGCTTTTTGAGCGACTCCCGGATAGCAGCTGCCTCTTCTGCGCTTCCCGTGGGGTCGATGAGCCCGAGAGGGTGATAGGCGAGCAGATGGGAGAAATGGCGGTGGGAAGCGGCGTAGGGCTCTTCGGGGGCTATGCTGAGGGCTCCTTCGGCATCAAGCAGATAGTCGGGTAGCTGAGCGCCGATGCTGTCCCAGCGAGCAGCCTCGTCGGGGTGGCCGGCGGCTGCGGCGGTCTCGGAAGCGGCCTTGAAGGCGAACTTCGTGAGAGCACGGTCGAAATTGGTCATCTCCGGAAACCAGGCACTCCGCGAATTGTCGTAAAACTCAGGCGACGAGCTCAGAGGCAGGCTGCGCACTCCGTCGGGGCGCAGTTCGGTGATCTGCTCCAGATAGGTGGCCACATCTTTGAGATATGGATAGGCGCGCTCCCTCAGAAACTCATCGGAGGCGGAGTATTTCCACTGCAGCCAGAAGTGATGGGCCAGCCATGCTGATACTGTAGGGCCGAAGGAATATTGAATCCAGCCTCCCATAGGCTCTCCGGTGAGGGTTGTAACTCCGGGCACATTGAGGCCATCGGTGCCGAAATACCGGTGCGTGTAGGCCTTATGGACATCACGCTGATTCCAGAGGGTCGCCAGATAGCCGGCGGCCTCCTCGAGCCTGTTGCCGGCATAGAAAGGCCAATAGCTGAGCTGTGTGTTGAGATCGTGGTGATAATCGCCTTTCCAGGGGGGAAGCTTGCCATTGTCGGCGGTCCATACGGACTGGAGCGAGATGGGATAGGAGTCAGGGCGGGCTATGCAGCCCATCTTGTAGACTTCGTCGTAATACTGGCGCTCGATCTCCTCGTCGGGCACCGATATTTCCGAGCGGGCATAGAAATCGCGCCACCAGCGGGTGTGGTCGCTGAAATCGGCCTCCATTCCCCTCTGCCAGGCTTTGGCTACCTCGTAGGCGGCCTTCTCAGGGGCAAGCGATGAGGTGACGCTCCACACTCCGGTCAGCGTATCGCCGCTAACCTCCCATTTCAGAGCCACATCGTAGGAGAAATCGCCATAGCCTTCCTGATGGTAGCTGAGCTCACCGGGAGCAGGACTCTCCACACTGCCCTGCCGATAGCCCAGGGCGAGGAGCTCGGCGCCGCTCTGGTCGTTGACGCTGTCGGCATCTCCTCCGCGATACACCGGCGGCAGCAGCTCAGGCTGCCAGCCCTCTGGCACCCCGATGAAGCGGAACCAGCCTACGGGCTTGCCGGCATGGACAAACGACTGCATCTTTCTGCCTGATTCCCAGTCTACCTCACAGAGAGCCTGCCTCCGGAAGAGCCTCACGGAAGCCACTCCATCGGAGGAACCGAACTCCAGAGCCGCACCGGGAATCTTCGACGGGCCGGGTAGCTCCTCGTAGGGATCGTCGAAGCGCTCCTGCACCGCCTCGTAGCTATCATTGTCATACTGCTCTTTCACCCAGCGGAAGGAGAACTCGGGCCCGGCGAGATGCTCCATCGGGCGCAGATCCCAGAGGTCGGCCCGGTCGAGCGACATACGGAGCCTGCCGTTTTTGCTCCATACGAGAGCCCCGACAGTGGCGTTGCCGAGCGGCACAGCCTCGTCCCAGCGCGCGGCAAGGTCAGCAGCGCGGTAATCATGCTTCCAGGGCTTGCCCTCCACCCCGCCAGCAGCAGCCACCTGACCGGAAGCAGCCAGGGCAGCAAAAAGAAATAGCTTTATAATAAGAGAATCCATAGTCTTCATGATATCACTACCGCCTCAAACGTCGACGCCCCGCAATATTCTTCAAAAAGCCTGCGGGCGAGATCTATCGCCTCATCTATAGGCATTTCAACGCCAAACACGTGCATCGTCACCACGATATGCTCCGTAGCCGGGCCGGTCATGGTGCGCTCATTGTCGGAGGTCGGGGTGCCGATGGCGCCGGCCTCATCGCGCAGGGCGGGAAGATGCTCTATATTGATAGGGCCGCGTCCGATACCGGTATAAGGCTCCCCCTCGCGGCCTACACCTACGCTGAGCTTCTCGCCCTGCACCTTGGCTGAATCGAACACTCCCACGCTGTAGCCGCTCATCAGCGAGAACAGATTGCCGGCATCGACCAGCGCGCTCACCTCATAGAGCCCTTTGCCCTGGAGAATCCTGCGCATCATCTGCTCATGGCTCGGGCGGTAGCGGTTCGGCTCCTTGCCGAGAGCCTTATAGACTCTCCTGGTGGCCGCTATGCCGGGACGCACCGCAATGTCGGGAATTTCGGTCACTGCACGAAGCCCCTCACTAAACTCTCCGATAGCTTTCCGGAGCGCTTCGGGGGTAGGACCGTTGACCACATCGGCCTCCATCAGCACCACTTTATAATCGGGCGCGGCAGCCTTAAGGCACGGTTCAATCGATAAGCTGTATTTCATTCCTTATAGAATAGACTCATTTGGTTTACAAATCTAACAAAAAATCCTCAGATTGCCGCCTCCCCTCCTTCTAAGGCACGGCCCCCCTACTACTCGCGATTCAACCCATACGAGAGCTCCATGAGGAAAGGAGGCTTGACCACCTTGACACCGAAATTCACTTAATTCTATGCTACACAATCACATAACCCTCTTTTCGTGTCAAGGCTGTCAAGGGGCCTGCACGCGACTAAGCACAAGCAAGTAGCAGAAAAATCAATATCGATACTGAATT
>CANRPJ010000009.1 GCA_947632485.1 uncultured Muribaculaceae bacterium | reverse complement strand
CGACTTGCATGTGTTAAGCCTGCCGCTAGCGTTCATCCTGAGCCAGGATCAAACTCTCCGCTGTCAAATTATATCTTATGATATTCTTCTTTTCAGTTTGTCTGTCCCGACAGGTGGTCCGATCGTAGAATCGTGGCACCCGTTGCTCTCAGGTCCTTCTTCGGTATTAAAAGAAATTGTAATGACGGGAACATTTTCAATGTCCCTTGTATCTCTCTTGCTACCCGCCTGCTGCACAATTGGCAACAGGCGCGCTGCTTTGTCATGTCCGCATACTTGTCAATGTCCTCTCTGGCGCTCCGGCTCGCCTCCCCGAAGGGACGCTCCGCCGAATTGCGAGTGCAAAGTTACAACCAGATTTTTCTCAACGCAAGCTTTTCAGTAAGAAATTTGCTAAAAATCTTACAGCATCAAGATAACAAATTGTGAATTAAAGTCTTGACAAATGTTAAAATTTATATAATTTTGTAAAGAAAGATAAAATATCATTTTGAGCGATGCAAACTGGGCGGTAAAAGACCTCAGAACTGGAAATAGATGAAGGGGGCTACTTCTTCACCCATATACTCGATTACGAGCTGAACTACAACCAGAAAGAGTAGAATCTTTACGATCCACGGAATCCGGACGAAGAAATTTTTCAGACCATCAGTAATGAAGGAGGGCACGAAATGGCAAATTATCAGGATCAGCATCATGACGCACCATTCTCTACGGACGTCCCAGAAGACAGGAAGGCGTCGCCAGTCCCAATCCTGAAAGATATTGCCCAGAATCAGGAGGGAGTCGGAGAAGGAAGCGGCCCTAAAGAATACCCAAAGGGCAGATACATAGGTGAATGTAAGAACCCAACTGCAGAATATGGTAAGGAAATTGTCGGGAATCCTGACCAGGATAGGCTTGAACGCCTTATGGACAGCCAGACCTACTCCATGCATAGCTCCCCAGAAGACGAATTTCCAAGCGGCTCCGTGCCAAAGGCCACCGATGAGCATGGTGAGGAAATTGTTGAGATAGGTTCTGAATGTGCCTTTCCTATTGCCTCCCAGGGGGATGTAGACATAGTCGCGCAGCCATGAGGAGAGGGAGATGTGCCAGCGGCGCCAGAACTCGGTAAGATTGCGGCTCTGGTAGGGGGAATCGAAATTGATTCCGAGGCGGAAACCCATGATGAGCGCGAGGCCAATAGCCATATCGGAATAGCCGGAGAAATCGCAATAGATCTGCATAGTATAGCCCAAAACTCCCATCAGAGCCTCAATTCCCCTATAAATGTCGGGATTATTGAAGACCAGATCATTATATTGAGCTATATAGTCGGCAATTATAGCTTTCTTTATAATACCTATAATAATGAGCCATAGACCGCCGTAGATATTTCCGGGTTTTGCAGGCCGGTTCTTCTCAAGCTGAGGCAGGAAATAGTCGGCTCTCACAATCGGTCCGGCAACGAGGGCCGGGAAGAACGATAGGAAGAAGAGATAGTCGATCCACGAAGCTGTCGGACTGATACGCTTCTTATAGACATCGACTACATAGCTGATAGACTGGAAGGTATAGAATGAGATTCCGACAGGCAGGATTATATCGAGAGGCTGGAAATTGCCCTGCACCATCTGATTCCAGTTCCAGAGGAAGAAGTTGGCATATTTGAAATAGCCGAGGATAGAGAGGGAGAAAACGACAGAAACAATGAGCAGAGCCATTCGGACTCCCTTACGCCTGGCTGCCGCTATTCCCCGGCTTATAAACCAGTCGATAAGAGAGGTGCCAATCAGCATAAGGAAAAAGAGACCGCTGCTTTTATAGTAGAAATAGAGGCTGAATGCGGATACGAAGAGCACCATCTTAGTCTTGCTCTTCCTTACGAGGACGAAAACGGGCAAGAAGATGATGAACAGGAGCCAGAAAAGGCCGCTCGAAAAGAGCATGGGAGCCTCCTTGTCGTAGAGCAGCATACGACCGACAGCCTCGAGCGCCTGCCAAATATTGTCGACCGATGTAATCATTGCTTATTAAGCGCCTTAAGAATTACAAGCTTAGGGATTACCTTGCCAATAGAATCGGAAGGAGCCTCGAGGAGAATCGGATTCGCAGAGCGCGGCAGCCATCGCATGATGCTATCAATCCATATAGCACTCGCGCTTCTGGTGGGGTGGATATGGTCTTGCTGAAGCTCAAACTTCATGCCGTCGGTTCTGAAAAAGGCTCCTTGGCGCAGATTTGCCTCGAGCATTCTCGACATGGCACAATCCTGAGCCTTATTGGGAGGTCCGATCCAGATATAGGGAGCATCGCCGAGTTTACTAATGATCTTACGCACGTAAGGTAGCCGCGAGGAGGCGTCTTTAAGGAACATCTCATTGCTACCCAGGGCGATGAAATAGTAGGTAGGGCGGAATTTATTGATAAAATACTGGAGAGTATCGGTTTCGGCCCATATTTTTGTATTGCTCGAATCCCAGTTGACGGCGTGGAATTTATGACCATTGGCTTTGGCATACTGAGCGAGGCGATAGGCGAGATTCATAGTCATAGAATCGCCGAAGAGAAGAATCGACTGAGCTCCGGAATCAACCGGCTCAGGCACTTCGGGGAATAACTGCACCGGAGGCTCAGCAACCGCCGGAGCCGACTCCTCGGCTACCGCTACTTTTTTTCGGGAGGAAGGCGGCGCCACGGACACCTGCCTAACATCGGCTGGCAACGTAACCGCTTCGGAATCAACGACGAGTCCCAATGCCGACGGGATAGGAGCCTTTTTCAGCTCATGGCTACCGATAACCAGTTTTTCTTCAGAGAATGAGAAATAGGCGATACCGGCCAATGCACATGTGAGAAGAGCCCAAAGGCCGAAATAGGGAGCTTTCATCTTCTATCTGAGATTGACCACTGTGATTCCAGCTCCCCCGAACCGGACGTCTTCATCAGCGAATGAGACTACATCGGGCACGGAGTTAAGATACTGCCTGATAGCCTGCCGCAGAGCTCCTGTGCCGGTGCCATGGAGAATCCTAACACGTCCGGCACCAAACTGAACGGCATCGTCGAGGAAATATGTGACTGCCTGAAGGGCTTCGTCGGCCCGCATACCTCTAACATCAATTTCCTGATTGAAAGCGAGCTGGCGGCGGCGGGCGTCAGAGTTAGCAGTAGGAGAAATAGCCTGATGCTGAGATTCTTTCGCAGCTTTTGCCGGCGAGACCTTCACAAGTTTGGAAAGAGCGACCCGGCTACGGAGCGCCCCGAACACGACTTCCGCCTCCTTCTGGCCTACAGCCACAACTTTTCCGACTACCTCCCCATCTTTCATCTTAACGGAATCGCCTTCCTTGACCGGCCCCTGAACCGGTGCGGGCTGGGTAACATTGGGCGTCTTCTTGCGGCGGGGCTTAAGTTCCGATGGCTCGTTGCGATCTACAGGTGCCTCCTTAAGATCTTTTCTGAAACGCTCCAGATCCTGGCGCACTTCTTTTGTACGCTCTTTTTCTGCCGCCGCTTTCCTGATCTCGTGGATAGTATTTTCCAGCCGGGCATTTGCACCCTCAAGAAGCTCTGAAGCCTGCTTCCTCGCTTCGGCAAGAATTTCCGCCCTCCGGGTACGCAGCGTCTCGGCTCTCTCTTCAGCGGAATCGAGGGCTTTCTCGAGTTTATGCTCTTTCTCCTTTATAGCGAGGCGCTTATTGGCCCAGTAGCGGCGGTCGCGCGCTATGTCGGAGAGATACTTGTCGAGATTCACATAATCAGATCCGGCAATGCGCTTAGCCTCTTCAATCACGGCAGCAGGCAGACCCGTGTTGCGAGCTATATCGAGCGCGAATGAGCTTCCGGGACTTCCGACTTCAAGCTTAAACATCGGCCGGAGATGCTGGCGGTCGTAGAGCATAGCTCCATTTACGAACCCAGGAGCCTCATCGGCGAAAGTCTTAAGATTCTGATAATGAGTAGTCACCACCCCGCGACAACCGGTCGAGCCCAAAGAGGCGAGAATAGCCTGAGCAAGCGCTCCACCGATCTGGGGCTCTGTGCCTGAGCCCATTTCGTCGGCCAGGAAGAGAGTTTTTTCATCGGCCACGCGGAGAAAGACCTTCATGTTGCGCAGATGGGAGGAATAGGTGCTGAGATCATTTTCTATGCTCTGCTCATCGCCTATATCGACCAAAAGATTCTGAAACACTCCCATGTGGGAGTTTTCGTAAAGCGTAGGCAGAAGACCGCACTGCATCATATATTGCAGGCAGCCCACAGTCTTGAGGCACACAGACTTACCTCCGGCATTAGGTCCTGAAATGAGGAGAATACGCTTTTCGCCGGAGAGCGTAAGGTCAAGAGGTACCACCTCCCGACCCTGAGACTTCAAAGCCATAGCGAGCCCGGGGTGGACGGCATGATACCACTCAAATTCCACTTTCTCTTCAAGATGAGGCAGTTTGCCTCCTGTCTGGATCGCGAACAAGGCCTTTGCCCTGATAAAGTCGTAAAGAGCGAGCTTATCGACAGCTTCCTCAAGGTCAGGTATGGAGGGGCGCAAAACATCGGCTATACCGATAAGAATCCTTGTCTCCTCGCGCTTCTCTTCCAACTCAAGCTCACGGAGGCGGTTACCGGCTTCCACAACTTCTGCCGGCTCGATATAAACGGTTTTACCAGTGGCACTTTCATCATGAACAATACCGGATACTTTCCTCTTCATCGCCGCAGCCACCGGCACTACGAGTCGCCCATCGCGCACCGAAGGAGCCACGTCTTTATCAAGCACTCCTTCAGCTGCCGCCCTACCGATGAAACGGCGCATTACAGAAGCCATTGAAGCTGACACGGAGGCCTTCTGACTGCGTATCTCAGCCAGCTCGGGTGAGGCTGAATCCTTGACCTCGCCAAAGCGATTCACGGCCCGCTCAATCGTGGCAACAACCTCGGGGAAACCATGAAGTGAGGAGAACTCCTCAGCGAGCACCGGAGAGACGGAGGCGGACTCATCGCTTGAGAAAAAGCTACTTACAGCTGCAGCGGTAGATAGAATTCCCCTCAGCTCCCAAAGGCGGCGTGGCGACATGAAGCTGCGTTCCGCCTTGATCTCAGCCAGATATGGCGCCACATCGTGGAGGTCAGAAACGGGTAGGTCTACCGCCGATTCCAAAAGGCTCTGCATCTCAGCCACTCCCTTCAATTTGCGACTCAGCTCGCTGAAGGAGGAAGAGAAAGACATAGCCTGCACCAGATCGCGTCCTTTACGGCTCAGACAGAGCTCCGCCACACAGGCACGCAACGGTGCGAATCCTATCCTCGACTCATAGTCGGCAGGGTAAATCATAAATGGATATGAAAAAAGAGAGATCAGACGGGGAGCGCCAACATAGGCACATCGCGCTCGAACAATATCTTATGAGCTATTCCGGGATTAAAGAGACGCCGGAATATATTGATTTTTTTATTTGGAACCACCAGCAGCTGCACATCTTCACTATGCATAAACGCCTCTATCTCTGAGCGGAAAGTCTTAGCTGGGAAAACTCTGGTTTGAAAATTGACTCCAACATAGTTTTCCTTAAAATAATCTTTCAAGCGCTCTACTTTCGCCTCAATATCGCCGCCGGCCTTCTCATTGACCGGGATAAGGGTAATATCGACCTGCGGGCAATCGAAAAGGTGCATGAACTCTGCCATCGAAAGAGCGTCCTGATTGTCGAGATTACAGAAGAACACAAGCCGACGGATTTCAGCAACACCCGGAAAATCATAGTTCTCCGGAACGGTAAACACCGGCACACGGCAGGAATCAAGCACCTCGGCGGTGACACTGCCTACGAGTTCCTCCTTCTTCTTGTCAGAGCCCCTGGTAGCCATTACTATAAGAGCCGGCTTCATAACCTTGGAATATTCCAGAATCGTTTCTTCGGGCACCCCTTCGCGCACTTCAGTAGAATACTCTACGGCGGGAAGACGTCCCGCCGCTATCGCCGCGTCGATCTTTTTCCTGAGCTTACTCATCTGCTTGAGTGCCTGCTCTCTTACTACGGCATCTTCCTGAGCGGCCATGATAGCATCGGAGGGCTGAAAACCGGAACCATCAAGCCCGGAATTATCTAAGGCCAATGCCTCTCCAAACTCAAGCATGGGATAAGAATGGAGCACACACGCCTTCATATCAAGACGACGCGCGAACTCAAATCCTACCCTACACGCCATTTCGGCATAGTGGGAGAAATCGACGGGTATGAGCAGTCTGCTGCCCATACCCTCGTTTTGCATCTGCGATTGCGTGGCGGCACGCACCATCACCTGCTCCTCAAGCAGCCTAACAGCCTCAGCCACATCGTCGGCTACTACTTTAAGAGCCACATGCTCTCCATCAGGCACGACCTCAACGTCGACACCGTGGTCGGCCAAAATCCTGGCGTTTCTTCGCGCGGCTTTCGGCGAATTAATGGCAATGGTCACTTTCGATGAAGCATCCATCAGCGCATCGCTGTAAGATTGTCAGTCTCAGAAGGCTCAGGCCTCCTTCTTGTTGTTCTCCTCTTCGAGAATCTTGGTTGCCATATCGTAGATGGTCGTATCATCGAGCACTACGATACCCCCGCCGGGTCCCGGTTCGATATGCATACCGGCGTTTTTACCGAACTGATAGTTAACGCCACCGAAATAGTTTCTAACGGTCTGCACTGTAACGTTGAGTTCGTCGGCTATACGATGCATACTTCCGTCGGGAAGACTGTCTTTCAGACGGCGGAGCTCGTTGAAGGTTATAGTCATGCTCATAGGTCTATAGGTTTTTAAGTTTGTAGTTTTCTTGTTATTTGAGGGCTAATTTAGACAATTTTTTGATTTCCTGCAACCCTTCGCGCAATATTTTTGAATGCGGAGAGGGGCATCTCTACTTAACTTACTGGCTGAAACGAGTAGCTTTCAAACATTTAAGTTAAATTATCTCTATTTCCGAGGCGCGTACCCAACCTACATAATTAGAGTTTCGGCGCACTTTATACCAATTAGGCTTTCCGGTCGGGCCGGTCTCCACTTCGAGAATCTCAACTTTCGTACCCTTGTTGAGAGGCGCGGAGACAGGTTGGGACGTAGTATCGGGATCTGATACGAGCTGCGTCTTGAAGGCTGAGATTACAGCTTCATCTGTACGGGCAGCCTTTGACGCCGCCATCTCTCCGAATATGATGAAAAGCACCGCACAAACGAGAAGCACGAAGCCACCGAAGAAACAAGCCTTCCGCACAAAAACGGCCTTTACAAAAATGTAACCGGCGAGAGATAGAATAAAGGTTACAAAGCAGATAGCAGCAGCCCAGGCCCAGACGTCGGAAGCGGTGTTTTGCGTAATTGAGGTTTGCACTCTTCCGAGAAATGATGCCTTATCTTCTTCCACACTCACCTGCTTTCCTTTCAGATCAGCCTTATTACAGTCAGCCACAGCCAGTTCGGCATAGCGGAGATTATTGCGTATCTCTTTAGAAGAGGGATCAATCCTGAGAGCCCTAAGATAATAGATTACCGCGGAACCGGGGTCTCCATTCTTTACACATGCGTTTCCAAGATTATAAAGCAGTTGTGGAGAAGTGCCCTCCTCTGCCACGGCCTGCCGGTAAAGCTCTATAGCATCAAGGTATCGGCCGGCCTCGTAGGCTGAATCACCCTTGGCCACAAGATCGCTTCCCCAAGCCGACAGCGATCCGAGGCATACAAACACTGCAATCAAAAGCCTGCTTCTCATCTTTTATCTTGTTTGAAGTCATCTTCCAGCCGATCGATCAGGCGAGCCGCGCTGTCGTAAACACCCTGCATATCTCCTTTTGAGGCAGCGGGAGCATATTTGGCAAACTCGCAAACATCAACCAGACGCACCACCTCATCACGGGCCGATTCATCAATACCCCCTTCAGCGAGTCGCCCTGTCACGTTATCGCGATTCAGCTCCGATCCAGGTATTTTCAGTTTATCGCCCAGATAGCCCCAGAGCGCAGCAAGCATCTCATCGTAGAAATTCGCGGAATCACCCTTCTTAAGGCAGAGCGCTGCCCTCTTGAGCCGCTTGCGGGCCACCTTGTTAGCTCTTCGGCTGCGAGTACCTATCACGTCGGCATTCATTGCCGCCTGCTTACGCCATACAACTACTGCTGCAACGAGCACTAATGTAGGGATAATGAACCATAGCCAATAGGCAAAGCCACGGATAATCGGCCGATGCTCCTTAAGGAGCTTAGTTCCGGCTGACATCAGCTCCGAATGGAATACTGTCTTCTCTTTTGTCTGCGACTTTGCGGAGGCCTTTCCGGCACCAACGGTAACCTCAGTCCCCTTTGCCACGCTCGTTTCATACTGGCCCGAATCGGGATTGAAATATACCAAGGAGACAGAAGGAATCGTGAAACTGCCTGTTTCAAGAGGCATGAAAGAGTAATCGAAATCGATTGTGCCGGTCACGTTGGTGCTTCCTACCTGGGCTTTCACATCAGCCGTGGGAGTGTAAACCTCAAGTTGCGAAGGATAAATAGCGTTAAGATCCGGCAGCTTAACGTATTTCACATTACCGGTGCCTGTCACTGTATAGACCGCCTGCGCAGCCTGATTTGTAAGCAACGAGGTCTTTGGGAATGTGGAATAGATCTCGAAGTGGCCCACTCCGCCGGAGAAATTCGCGGGCTGAGGCTGAGGCAGCGGTTTCACCTCAATACTGAGGTCATTGGGACTCACATTTAGCTGCATCGGCTTACTTACCGACATCTGCCCCCAGAAAGGATCGTGATAATACTCACGCTCATCGACAGATACCGTATAGGTATTACCCAGCACCTTTAGCGAGCCGGTCATCTGCGGGAAGATGATATAGCGGGCTATTACTGCTGTAGCATAGGTTTTCCCTTGATAGGTCTCATAAGTGAGCTGCTGACTCACATCTTTACTTTCCTCTATTACAAAACCCTCAAACTTAGGCGCTTCCGTAGCTCCTATGAATTTTATCTGGGCATAGGAAGAATAGAGCTTCACGGTATATACGAGCGCCTCCTGCTCAAAGGCGGTAGTCTTAGATACCGAGGCCCGCAGAAAAAGGTTTCCATCACCCTTTCCTATGAACTTGGGGCCATCGCCGGAGCGGTCAGGTGCATTTCCTTGCGCATTAGGCTTTGGTGCAGGAGGTTCATTTGATCCAGGAGCACCGATCTTGTAGCTTACAGTATTGCTCCTAACGCCAGCCACCGTGATCGGTCCGAAAGTATAATCGCCCTGAGTCTTAGCCCTGCACGTAGCAGTGTAGGTCTTTGCCGATGACTGGGTGGTGTGGCCGTTTACCGTAGTCATCGATGAAGACTGCCCCGTAAGCGCGAAATAAACCACATTCGCTCCCGGCACCGAAGCAGGAGCAGCTACATCTCCTTTCAGATCTGTAACTGTGATAGTAAGATAGAAAGCATCGCCCACCGCTATGCCTCTCTTTCCGCGAGCCGGCTCCACACTAAGCCTCACTCCAGAAGACGCGGCCAATGAGAATACGGAAAAAAGAAGAGCCACCAGAAGCGCCAGGCGGCGGAATTTACCAGATAGCTTCATTGATACCTGCATTTCATCAGAGTTTTACAAGGATTGTTGGCTCCTTTCTCAGCCTGGGAGCCGACTGAACCTGAATAAGCATCGGCTCAACTGTGATAACCTCATAGAGAGCCTTGCGGGGATTGAAAACCGGAATCCCCAGAGCGGGGAGCTGCAAATCGCCTTCCTCGGAAGGCACGAAGGTAAACTCAAACACAGCTTCTGAAAGAAGGCCGTCAGGCGTGATCTGAGCCCGGGGCTCCACACTCATCGACTTCACTGCCAGTGCCTCCGGAAAAAGCTCACGCAGATTAGGCAGATTGTCGGATCTCAGATAGCCTCTACCCTTTATCTTAAGCAGGAACACTGCATCTTCGCCTACTGATATGCGACCTTCAGGCACCTCATACTCAAGAGAGTATTCTCCGATAGTGCCGCAGAATCCCGCCGGAGCCTTACCGGGCAGCTCACGGACTTTCACGGAAACTACGTTGGCAGAAAGCTCCTTCTCATCGACCGAGAAGTTGAGCACTTCGCCAAACATAGGATCATAGGTGCGCATAGGCTTCCTGGTCTGAATAAGATAGCTTCCGCCGCCGAGCTTTAGAATTCCTGAGTGCTTAGGGAAGAGTATAAATGAGCGGAGACCGCCTACAGTAACTGATTCGCCCTTTCGCTGCTCATTGCGAGGAGCCTCCGTACCGATTTCCTCGATATCGAATCCTGCAAAAACCGGATCAGTGACCTTTGCCACACCTGATACCTCTAAACCCTGAGGCACCGCCAAAGTCTCGGTATATAAGATTGGCTGCCCCATAAAAGTCTTGTTGTCACTCAGCTTTACACCAAGCTCCAACACTTTCTCAGACAATGCCTTCCTGCCGCCGGCCGAAAAAGCCACGGCTGGCATCATAAGACATAACAGAGCTGCCAATAGTCTCATCTTCTACCAGTTCTTTCGATTCCGCTTATCCCTCGCCTTATCTCCCTTACCGGGATTTGCTACTCTTGCTCGGGTATTATTCTCCTTATTTTCAATAGCTTTCAGAATCTGCTCAGCAGCCTGCGGATTCATTCGCTCCTGCTGCTGTTGCTGTTGATCCTGCTGCTGTTGATTCTGTTGCTGATCCTGCTTATCCTGTTGATCCTGATTCTGGTTCTGGTCTTTATTCTGATCCTTGTTCTGATCTTTATTCTGATCCTGCTGGTCCTGATTCTGGTCTTTATTCTGCTCATTCTTATCCTGGTTCTGGATTTTCTTCTGAGCAATTCTCAGATTGCGTCGGGCAGCATCGTCCTGAGGATTAAGGCGAAGAGCCTGCTTATAGAAATCAATGGCACCACGGTAATCTTCCGTATTGAACGCGAGGTTACCCAGGTTATAATTTGCCTTTCCCGCCAGTTCAGGCTTGCTGGCTCCGAGCTGCGCCACCGCCTGCATATTCTGCACGGCAGCTTCCTTTATTTTCTTAGTTTCCTCTTCTGTGGCACCCTCTTTTGTAGATAGCCTTATCTGGCTGAGTCCTACGTTATAGCGGGCTACGGCACTGTTGGGATTCAGCTCCAGCGCCTTCTCATATTCTTTTTGGGCTTCGAAATATTTGCCTTTACCGTAAAGGTCATTACCGGCGGTAATGAAATTACGCTCCTTGCGGGTTGACTCGGAAGCCATCGAAGGAATCACGGCGGCAAGCAAAGCCAGTATCAATATCTTAAATCTCATTTCTCCTCCTTCTTGAAGAAAGTGAACTTATCGAGCCAGGATATCTTCCTGTCGAGCACTAATATGTCGATAATCATCAACGCCAGCGCAATCCATGCGAAAATTCCGAAAAGCTCATCATGAAGAGCAAATACAGATGCTTCGAGAGCAGTCTTCTTTACTGTATCAAGTTGCTTTTCGAGCTCTCCGAGCGCATTGGAGTTTGATGCATTCACGTAGATGCCATGTCCAGCCTTTGCCACCTCAGCAGCAAGATCCTCATTAAGAGCGGTCTGCACGGGAGCGCCGGTAGTGGGATCTGTAAGGTATCCGCGACCCATCGGAACGGGAACCGGAGTAGCCGAACCCACGCCTATCACATCGATCTGCACGCCGCTTTTAGCTGATGCCTTAGCTGCCTCCATCACTCCCTCAGAGTCTTCGAGCTCCTCAGCGTCGGTGATCAGCACAATGGCGCGCCCCACATCTTTCTTTCCGCTGAACGAAGCTGTAGCCATATCGATAGCCGCCGCCATATTGGTGCCCTGGTCAGAGATAGCCGACGGATCTATGGAGTTAAGAAACATTCGAGCAGACACATAGTCGCTCGATACCGGCATCAGCGTATATGCCTCTCCGGCGTAAATAATCAACCCGACGCGATCATTGTCGAGCCTGTTTATCAATTTCTCAAGCATCAGCTTGGCCGTGCGCATGCGCTGCATACCGTCAGGATCAGAAGTCGAAGAGGCCAGCATGGAATTGCTGGCATCTACAGCTATCATCACTTCGATGCCCTCTTTGGTTGTTTTCTCATCTTTAAGACCTCCCCACGGTCTTACCACGGCTAAAATCAGACACGTAAGCGCAAGCATCTGAAGCGTGATCTTCACCGGGGGCTTATAGGGAGAAACCTCCGGCATAAGTCCTGCCACCACTTCAGGTTGGCCAAACCGGCGCAGCTTACGTCGCCTTGACCAGCGTGCCCAGAAGTAAAGCGCCACAAACAGCGGCACTGCAGCCAGCAGCAGAAGTAAATGAGGATATGCGAAACTAAACATCAGTCTGTTGTCTTGTTTTTATGGTATCCGGCGCAACACTGTGTAGCGGCAGATCAATTCAAGTGCAAAAGCACAAAGAGCCAGAAGCACCCAAGGCATGAAATCCTCTTCCGTCTGGGTGAAGCGGCTCACATCGAGTCGCGTCTTTTCCAGACTGTCGATCTCATCAAACACGTCCTGGAGCATTCTCTTATCGCGGGCGCGGAAATACTTGCCTCCCGTAGTTTGCGCGATGCTTTTCAAAGAAGCCTCGTCGATCTTGGTCTCCATAGTGGTAGTAGAAAAACCGTAAGGATCAGTAATCTGCACCGAGCCATTGGTTCCGACTCCAATCGTATAGACCTTTATACCCTTCTGGCGTGCTATTTCAGCAGCTGTGGAAGGGGGCACATCGCCGGCATTATTGGTTCCGTCGGTCAACAGGATTATGCTCTTGCTCTTTGCCTTACCGCTTGCAAGACGATTTATGGCGCTCGAAAGACCATCGCCGATGGCGGTACCGTCATGCAGGTCACCGAGTTTCACATTCTGCAACGCGTTGACCAGAGCCGCGCGGTCGTTGGTAAGGGGAAGAAGCGACAGGCTCTCTCCGGCAAAAACGATAAGGCTTATATTGTCGTTTTCGCGACCATTGATGAACTTCCCCGCCACATCTTTAGCCGCTTCGAAGCGATTGGGCTGAAAATCAGTGGCCGACATGGATCCTGAGATATCGAGCGCCACGGCAATATCCGTACCCTCTACCTGCGACGTCCTGAAGTGATCTTGCGTCTGCGGACGCGCAAGAGCCACTATCACAGCCGCCACGGCAATAAGGCGAAGCCCGAAGCAACAGTGCATCAGAATCACTTTCCAGCTCAGACCGAAACTATCGAAGCCCAGAGTGCTCGAAAGACCCATCGAGGCGTTGGAGTTACGCTGCTTCCAGAGATACCAGGCAACAATCGGTATCAGAATCAGGAGCAGCCATAACAGACCGGGATGCTTAAACATCATTTCGAGCCTCCTTTCTCTGATTTATCTTCCTGTTCATTCTCCTCTGCCGGTTCTGCAGGGCGAGTCTCCTCTACAAACCTTACGGCATTCTCGAAGCTGGCGATATTATCAGCCGGCATAGGCCGAACCTTAGCAAACTTAACGAAATCAGCTATATCCAGAATATCACGCATATATCCTCGCTTCTCCTTTACTTCAGCATTATCAGCGAGAGTCGAGATAATCTGGTGGGTTGTCATCTCCATAGCGTTGATTCCGAAGCGCTTTTCAAGATACACGCGGAGAATGTCGGTAAGCTGAGTGAAATAATCCCTCTCCATTCCTCTCTCCCAGAGCTGACGTGCCTTGAGGTCATTAAGAGCCTTCATGGCAGCCTCATACGGCGTGGGTTCAGGCTTCTTAGGAAGGATAGAACCGCGCTTCTTATATACCTGCCACCCATAAATGGTTATAGCAGCGAGAATTATGATCAGTAGCCAAAGCCACCACAACTCGATAAGCGGATCAGGCAGGGCGTCGAATATCGACTTCCCTTCCGGTTCAGCCACTCCGGCGTAGTCGGATATCGCATCGTTCTCTCCTACATTCACGGGTACTACCTTCAAAGTCACCCTGTTGGAGCGAGCAGTGTCAGCACCGCTCACATATATAAACTCCGGAAGCCTGTAAAAGCCTGAGTCAAAGGCCTGCACCGGCACCTGATAGTTAATCTGGATTCTACGGGAGCCCAGGTCAAGCGTATCCCTCTTGAAAGCTGTGCGAAGTTCCACGCTATCACCACACACTCCGACCACTCCGTCGGGCGCGGCACCCTTAAAAATCTCAAAGCCTCCGGTAGCATCTTGATTTTGAACTACTTCAAGATGCAGCAGAGTCATATTGCCCATCAGCAGTTGCACTGAATCGAGCTTCGCCTTTACGCTCACTTTCTGAGCATAGGCACTGCCCGACCATACAAAAGCCGAAATTATCAGAAAGAGATTCAACAGTCTCCTCATCTTCATATCTTTAGCGCATTCCCCTCCTACGGAACAATCCCAGCAGGGCTTTCACAAAATCTTCATCGGTCGCCACCGATGCGAGATCCACGCCACTCTTAACCACGGCCGATGAAAGTTTCTGCTGACGGTCATACCAGATCTTATCATAAGCCTTGCGCACACTTTTCGACGATGTATCGATCCAGCGCATCACACCGCGCTCCATATCCCTCACCCTGATGAGACCTACATCGGGCATACTGCTGTCACGCCGATCATATACCTGAATAGCAGCCAGATCGTGCTTATTATTGGCAATCTGCATGCTCTGGGCGTAATCGTGGGAATCGATAAAATCGCTCAGCAGAAATGCAGTGCACCTCTTCTTCAGGGCGTTAGTCATAAAGCGCAGGGCCATATCGATATCGGTACCGTTGCTTTCCGGTTGAAAGTCTATTATCTCGCGGATAATAAGGAGTATATGCTTCCTGCCTTTTTTCGGCGGAATGAACTTCTCAACCTTATCGCTGAAAAAGATTACTCCAACCTTATCATTATTCTGGATCGATGAAAAAGCCAACGTAGCCGCAATCTCAGCCATCATCTCTTTCTTAGTCTCCCCCACAGCACCGAAATCGCGGCTGCCGCTCACGTCGATCAGAAGCATTACCGTGAGTTCGCGCTCCTCTTCGTAGACCTTCACGAAAGGCTTGTTATGGCGCGCGGTAACGTTCCAGTCTATATCGCGCACATCATCGCCATACTGATATTCGCGAACTTCGGAAAACATCATACCGCGCCCCTTGAAGGCCGTATGATATTCTCCCGCGAATATGTTCTGGCTCAGACCGCGGGTTTTGATCTCGATTTTCCTGACTTTCTTCAGGAGTTCGTTGGCATCCATTCGCTATCAGGGCACTGCTACCTTGTCAAGAATGTTGGTGATAACCTCGTCGGCAGTGATATTATTTGCCTCAGCCTCATACGTAAGACCGATACGATGACGCATCACATCGTGGCATACGGCACGCACATCTTCAGGAATCACATAGCCACGACCTCTCAGGAAGGCATAGGCACGCGATGCCAGAGCAAGGCTGATTGAGGCACGCGGAGAAGCACCGTAGCCGATGAGACCTGAAAGATCGTTGAGACCGAATTTTGCCGGTTCGCGGGTAGCGAATACTATATCTACTATATAATTCTCGATCTTCTCATCAATGTAGATCATTCCTACGATCTTCTGAACCTCAACAATTTCCTGAGTATTTACCATCGGATATACCGGCGAAAGACTGCCTGCGATATTCTGGCGGATAATTGCCTTCTCCTCCTCCTTGTTGGGATACCCGATCACTACCTTCAGAAGGAAGCGGTCAGTCTGAGCTTCGGGCAGAGGATAGGTACCCTCCTGCTCGATGGGGTTCTGAGTAGCCATCACGAGGAAAGGACGGTCGAGCTGGAAGGTCTCGTCGCCAATCGTAACCTGACGCTCCTGCATCGCCTCCAGCAGCGCACTCTGCACCTTTGCCGGAGCGCGGTTAATCTCATCGGCCAATACGAAGTTGGCGAAGATCGGGCCTTTCTTCACTTCGAAACTCTCCTTCTTCACGCTATAGATCTGCGTACCGATCACGTCGGCAGGGAGCAAATCGGGCGTGAACTGAATGCGGCTGAACTTCGCATCTACCAGAGTAGCCAGCGTCTTGATGGCAAGGGTCTTTGCAAGACCGGGCACACCTTCAAGCAGCACATGGCCGTTGCAGAGAAGAGCAATCAGCAAAGAGTCTACCAGATGCTTCTGGCCCACTATGCGCTGATCCATACCCTTGCGGATCAGATTCAGGAAGTCGCTTTTGGAAGCGATTATATCATTGAGTTCGCGGATGTTGACGTTGTCGTTCATTTAGTCGCGGCTTTGAGGTTTTTGTGTGATTTTTGATTTATTGCAAATATAGCTTCTGCCTTTTATATGTAAGGCATACAAAGTGTTAAATCATGTTGTATTTTCCTGCCTAACATTAATCCTGGGGAAACGCGTTCCAACCCTGGGCTTTAAGAGGAATTTCGTTGCCGTCGCGGCTCAGCATGGCTGCGCCGAGTTCCGGTTTGGTGATATAGCCTATCATCGACACTCCTTTGAGCTTTCCGATCTTCTCATGGTCAGATAGCGGCACGGTGAAGAGAAGTTCATAGTCTTCGCCACCGTTCATGGCAGCCATCACCACATTCATATTGAGCTCCTCTGCCATACTGGCGGTCTGGTAATCTATAGGAATCCGCTCCTCATATACCCTTGCTCCTACTCCGGAGGCCTTGCAGAGATGAAGCACCTCTGAAGAAAGACCATCGCTCACATCGATCATCGAAGTAGGCTTGATGCCGTTTTCCTTTAGCATCGCCACGATATCTTTTCTCGCCTCGGGTTTGAGCTGCCGCTCCAGAATATACTCCTTTCCGGCGAAATCGGGCTGGAAGTCTTTCTTCCCTTCTCCTACCCTGTTCTCACGCTCAAGAAGCTGAAGACCCATATAGGCTGCACCCAGATCGCCGCTCACGCAGAGCAGATCGGTTTCCTTAGCCCCGCTGCGCTTCACAACCTCGCCCTTGGCAGCTTCGCCAAGACAGGTTATACTGATAACCAGACCGGTAGTTGACGCTGATGTATCACCTCCTACAAGATCCACTCCATAGATTTCGCAGGCAAGCCGGATACCACTATAAAGAGTCTCGATATGCTCGAGCGTGAACCGGCTGGATATGCCGAGGCTCACCGTGATCTGCTTCGGTTGCCCCCCCATGGCATAAATATCGCTGAAGTTCACGATCGCAGCCTTATAGCCAAGATGCTTGAGCGGCACATAGCGCAAATCGAAATGTATGCCCTCGAGGAGCAGATCGGTGGTGACAAGAGCTTCCTTGTCGCCGAAATCCATCACTGCTGCATCATCGCCTACTCCAAGTTTCGACGATTCATTTTTGAGGGGAAAGTCTTTGGTCAGCCTGTCGATCAGG
Organism: uncultured Muribaculaceae bacterium; assembly: GCA_947632485.1. Taxonomy (GTDB): domain Bacteria; phylum Bacteroidota; class Bacteroidia; order Bacteroidales; family Muribaculaceae; genus Lepagella. The sequence continues at coordinate 74,456 of CANRPJ010000009.1, read as the reverse complement.
CCGAACTCGCCAAGGGTCGAGATTTCTGTCTGTTTCTCTTCCATTTCTTTCTATTGGGGGTCATTGCTATAATATTAGAATGCCCCGGCGATAAAATTGTTTCCTCAGATAAGCGGCAGCATAGCCTTTATCAGTCGCGTCATTACGGGCTGAGCATTCATGGCAGCTTTCTGAACTTCCTCATGAGTAGGCACTTCCTTTATGTCCTTACCGCCGAGATCAGTAATCACTGAAAGCCCGAAAACCCTCATTCCCGCATGATTAGCCACTATTACCTCCGGCACGGTCGACATACCTACCGCATCGCCTCCTATCACACGGAAATACTCATACTCAGCGGGAGTTTCGAACGTAGGACCCTGAGTGCCTACATATACTCCGTGCATTAGTCTGATACCCTGCTCACCGGCTATCTTATCCGCCAGCTCTATCAGGGCGCCGCTATAGGCCTCCGTCATTGAAGGGAAGCGGGTTCCGAGTTCGTCATAGTTTTTCCCACGAAGCGGATTCTCGGGAAACAGGTTGATATGGTCAGTGATCACCATTACATCACCAACCTTGAACTCCTTATTCATACCTCCGGCCGCATTGCTCACAAACAGGGTGTTGACCCCCAGTTCCTTCATCACGCGCACCGGGAAGGTCACCTGCTTCATATCGTAGCCCTCATAGTAATGGAAGCGTCCCTGCATGGCCACTACATATTTGCCTGCAAGATAACCGAATATCAGCTTCCCGCTATGTCCTTCTACCGTCGACAATGGGAAATTGGGAATATCGGCATAGGCTATCTCCTTTACAATCTCAATATCATTTACGAGATCGCCGAGTCCTGATCCGAGGATAATGCCCGTTTCGGGCAGCTCCGGCAGCGCAGCCTTGAGGAAATCGGCTGTCTGGTGTATTTTCTCCAACATGCTTTCTCTGTGTTGATTATTTTCTCTCTATTGCTTCTTTCACCGACTCCACAAAATTGTCTTCACCAAGCCCGGGCACCATCTGCACCGCTATGGGCAGATAGAACACAAACGGTTTGAGACTCTCTGGGAAATAGGGATTGTTCGAAAGGCGCACCGCATCTTTTTCGGTAGTGACAATCAGCTTGCGCGCTCCCGCCATCGATTCAAACTTCTTCTTCAGCTCATCAAGATCCTTGCGGCTGAAATCGTGATGATCCGGATAATGAGCCACCTTCACCTGGCAGGCGTAATCTCGGAAATAGCGCACGAAACCGCGTGGACTGGCTATGCCGGTCACGAGCAGCGCCGTATCGCGCTCGGTCAGGTCATTCAAAGATGCTGAATAAGGAGAATCATCAGGGAATACGGGCAGTAGACCTCCATATACATATCTGGAGAAGAACAGCTTCTGGTAAGCCATCAGATTCAGCTCATGCTTCATAAGCCTATACTCCATAGGCTTCATGCTTTCGGAGCTTTTTGTGACCACCACGATATCTGACCTTATTATTCCCTTCCAGCTCTCCCTCAGGCGCCCAAGAGGCAGGAGCTTATCCTTATAGATAGGGCGCGTGCTGTCTATCAGTAGCACCGATACCTTTGGCCTCACCCAGCGGTGCTGAAAACCATCGTCGAGGATTATCAGATTGATCCGGGGATCCGCCTCCAGCATCTGCCGGATTCCTTTTACCCTGCTCTCGCATACCGCCACATGGACCTTCATGCCATATTTCTGGTAGATCTGATAAGGCTCATCGCCGATAAACTCCGGGGTACTCTTGGAATTGGCAAGCACAAACCCCTTTGTAGCCCTCCGGTAGCCCCGGCTAAGCACTCCGATATTATAATCTGCCGCCAGACTGCCTACCAGATATTCTACATGCGGAGTCTTCCCCGTGCCCCCCACCGTGAGATTACCCACCGTGATTACCGGCACATCAAATTCTCTCTCTTTTAGCAGCCCCCGGTCAAACATTTTATTGCGCACAAACGTCACCGCCCCGTAGATCCAAGACAGCGGCGTCAGTACGTAGGTCAATATGCTATCTTTGGTGCTGCTCATTATTGATTCAGAGATATACCTTTACAGGAACCATCAGCGCCTGCTCAGGCTTGCGCTGGAGCATTATCCAGGCTTTCCTCATAGCAGGCACAGGGAGACCGCCCACACCTATCTGTTCAAACCGTGCGGTAGCTTCTATCGTGCCCGTGGCGCTAAGAAGATCCCAGATCGATGACTCATTTTCAGGATAGAGTCCCACTCCATAATTATCGCCGAGATTAGCCTTCTTCGCAGCCCATTTCACTGCATCGCCTACTCCGCCTATCTCATCAACCAGACCGAGTTCCTTCGCTGCCAGACCGCTCCATACGCGACCTTCAGCTATAGCCCTCACTTTCGATTCCGGCAGATTGCGGCCGTTGGCCACCCGGGCTATGAACTGGTCGTAGCCTTTGTTAATCATCTTCTGAAGTGCTTCCGTCTGACCAGGTGTGAGGCTTTTAAGCACGTTAGGGAAGAGGGCGTCGGGCGAAGTGGCAACCGTCTCAAGTCCAAGACCGAGTTTAGTCGCAAGTTCCGATGCATCGGGAATGAGTCCGAAAATGCCGATAGACCCCGTGATAGTAAGTGCGTTGGCAAAAATCCTGTCGGCATCTGCGGAAATCCAATAACCGCCCGAGGCCGCATAATCACCCATCGACACTACGAAAGGCTTGCCCTTCGACTTGAAATATCGTAGCGCCTCGGCTATCTGCTGGCTCCCGAACACTGATCCTCCGGGAGAATTAACCCTCAGCACAAGCGCTTTAACATCATCATTGTCGGCAAGCTCAACAATTACGGGCACCAACTTATGGCAGTTGATGCCGCCATCGGTCGTCTCCTGAATCTCTCCTTCAGCATAAAGCACGGCTACCTGCGAGCCGGAGGCCTTGCCGAAATCGGAAGAGCCCACAAGAATCTGAGGAGTTACGAAGTTCACATCATCGGCCTTCTTCTCACCTATCAGTGCAGCTATTTTCGAGTCCATCTGGCGCTCATAGGTGAGAGCGTCTACCAGGCGGGCTTTACGCGCCTCGTCGCCCTGACCAAGGAAAATATAGTCTTTATCGATCAGGGAGTCGATCCTTTCAGGTTTGATACCGCGCGCTTCAGCAATGCTGCCGCGCACCTCACCCCACATCGTGTTGAAAAGTGTGTCCAGCTGAGCGCGTGCAGGCTCGCTCATGGTTTCCTGCACATAAGGCTCCACAGCCGACTTGTAGGTACCGACCTTGATTGCCGTGAATTTGATTCCTATCTTATCGAAAAGCCCCTTGAAAAACATTGTGGTGCTACCCATGCCCTGAATGCCTACAGATCCTTCAGGATTCAGAAACAGGCTGTCGGCAGCGGTAGCTACATAGTAGTCACCCTGCGACATCGAATCGCCATAGGCATAGATTTTCTTGCCGCTTTTCTTAAATTCTACCAAAGCTGCACGCAGAGCGGATAGAGTGGCGGGAGCCGCGCTTACACCTCCGCACTTAAGATAAACAGCTTTCACATTCTTATTCGAAGCCGCCTCATCAATAGCCTTAACAAGCACATTCAAGGCTTGCGGCTTATTGATGCCCTGCGACAGCACGAGCTCCTGAAGATCCATCTCCGGAGCCCTTTCGCTCTCGGAAATAGAGCCTGACAAATCGATTACAAGCACCGACCTGTTCTTAACCGAAGCGGTTTCCGAACTTAGGCCTATCCTCGCTACAAGGCCGATAACGAGAAACACGAGCGCCAGACCGCAAACGCCTATCGCCACCATCGTACCGACAAACGATGAAAGGCTATTTAGAAAGAATTTCTTCAGCATGGCTTCATTCTTACTTTCCAGCCGCTTTAAGCACTGCTCCCTTCACTTTCACGGCCAGAGCATCAGCCTCGGCGCCGGAATGAGCCTCGCTATAGATTCTTATGATCGGCTCCGTATTCGACTTGCGCAGATGCACCCAGCTGTCGGGGAAGTCGATCTTCACGCCATCGATATCTGTCACTTCCTCAGAAGCATAGATCTCTTTCACCTGGTTCAGCAGCTTATCCACATCGAGGCCCGGCGTGAGCTCCACCTTATGCTTTGCAATGGCATAGGCCGGATAGTCCTTCTTAAGCTCACTCACCTTCTTGCCCGATTTAGCAAGAAGAGTAAGAAACAGAGCCACTCCCACAAGAGCATCGCGCCCATAGTGAAGCTCCGGATAGATCACTCCGCCGTTGCCTTCACCGCCAATTACAGCGCCCACCTCTTTCATCTTGGTCACCACATTGACCTCGCCTACGGCCGCAGCCGCATATTTGCAGCCATGCTTGGCAGCTACATCGCGCAGAGCCCTCGAGGAGCTCAGATTCGATACGGAGGCGCCAGGAGTGTTCGACAACACATAGTCGGCCACAGCTACGAGAGTATATTCCTCCACAAACATCTCGCCGTTTTCCATCACGATCGCGAGACGGTCAACATCCGGATCTACCACGAAGCCTACATCAGCCCTCCCCTCCTTCATCAGCGAGGCTATCTGGCCGAGGTTCTCAGGAATAGGCTCGGGAGTATGGGCGAATTTACCGTTGGGCTCGCAGTTAAGCTCTATCACCTCCTCGACTCCGAGCGCACGCAGAAGCTGAGGAATCACGATACCGCCAACGGAATTTACAGCATCAACAGCCACACGGAAGCCCGCCTTGCGGATAGCCTCAACATCTACTAGCTTCAGACCGAGCACGGCATCGATATGCTTCTCATTCCAGGTGTCATTTTTCATCACGCGTCCCAGCTCATCGACTTCGGCGAAGCTGAAATCTTCTGCCTCAGCAATGCGGAGCACCTCCTTGCCTTCCGCATCATTCAGAAACTCACCGTTGCGGTTGAGCAGCTTCAGGGCATTCCATTGCCGGGGATTATGGCTCGCGGTAATTATTATTCCGCCGTCGGCCTTCTCGCCAGTCACGGCTATCTCGGTGGTAGGAGTGGTAGCGAGTCCGATCTTCACCACGTCCATACCCATAGCCGTCAGAGTGCCGCATACGAGGCTCTCCACCATCTTTCCGGAGAGGCGGGCATCGCGGCCTACTACTATTTTCGGCTTAACTACCTCCCCTTCGCGGCCCTGCCTGATGAAGCGGGCATAGGCAGCAGTAAACTTAACTACATCGAGAGCGCTGAGGCCATCGCCGGGACGACCACCGATCGTACCCCTTATTCCGGAAATTGATTTAATGAGCGACATGGGTTTAATATTCTGCAGGGAAATACTTTATGTTAATAATATAGGGTATACACTGACTCTGGTCAGTGCTGAAACCGAGATAAGAGCGAAGCACCAGATTCACCTCCGAAAGATAGGGAAGATACTCGAGCGGCTTCTGAATACCCTCGCCATAAAGGGTATATGATTGTAGATTCTTGTTGGCATACACGAAATTAGTCTGCAAATTCGCGTTCATATCGCTGGTGTTGCCGTCCCAGCTAACCTCGTAGCCCTCATACATAAGAAGCAGGTTCTTGCGCTGGAACCGGAAATAGACCACATCGTCTTTCTGCACTTTCGCTCCGGTGCCTTTCTTTACAACCTGCATATAGAGGTATCCGTCGCTATCCATCTTATAGAAAGGCGCGTCTTTGCCATACTCCTCCATCGTCTTGAACTCGCCGTTGGCAGGAATACTGTTTTCTATACGGAATCCGGCGAGATACCAGTTGGAGGCCCTCTCCTCTTCGCTCAGCAGCTCAGAGTAGCTTTTCGTATCGCTGCAGCCTCCTGCAAGCGCAGCTCCGGCTATCACTATTGCAGCTGCTATTATCTTATTTATCCTGAACTTTTTCATTAGTAGCTATTTATACTCTTCAGTTTTCTTTCTTTGATTTCCTGACAGGCAGATATTTATCGTAGCTGCCCATATTCTCCAGAAGCACCGCGCGGCATTCTGCCAGAGTGCCGTGAAACTCTCCTCCGGAAGCCATCAGGTGTCCTCCCCCTCCGAAAAGATCCTTGCAGATCTTATTGACGGGAAAATTCTCCACGCTTCTTGCCGAAACCTTAATGCAGTCGGGGTCCTCTCGCATATAGATGCTATAGACTATTCCTCGCACCTCCAGAGGCTTATTCACGAGTCCTTCCGTATCGCCCTTTTCATAATGGAATCGGTCGAGGTCAGCTTTGTCGAGGCATATCAGTGCAGCCCTGTGAGCCTCAAAGACCTCCAATCGCTCTGAAATCGCAAAAGCCTGCAGCTTAAGGCTATTGAGACTGCGCAACTCCAAAGCCTCACGCACAATCTCCTGCTTGTTAAGATCCTTATCGAGCAAGCGTTGCAAAATCTCGTAGATATCAGGTTGCGAGCAATTTACAGAGAAATTACGCGTATCCGTAACGAGTCCTGTCAGCAATGGGCGGGCAGCATCGCGACTCATCTTGTCGTAGAGGCCGAGAGCTGCCAGAATCCTGAACATCAGTTCGCATGTGCTCGACATCTCCGGCTCCGAGAAAGTGATATCAGCAAATGCCTGAGGCTCCCTATGATGATCGATCAAAACTTTCTTCGCTCCACTTGCCTCTACAAAAGGTGCAAGCGCATCAAGACGCTTGAGATCATTGAAATCGCAACAGATTATCAAATCTGCCTCCGCTATCAGCCGCTCGGCATATTCAGGATATTGCGAATGAGGCACGAGTTTCTCTCCCTTAGTGAGAAACCACAGCGAGCGTGGAGCAGTGTCAGGAGTGACCACTGCCACATTCTTGCCTTCAGCTTCAAGCATCTTCGCCAGCCCGAGAGTGGAACCTATGGCATCGCCATCAGGGCGCACATGGCAGGTAAGCACGATATTGCGTGCTGCGTCGATTGCCTCGCGCAGGGCTTTTATGTCATGGTCGTTGAGTGTTTTCCGAAGCATGGATTGCTCTCTTTCAAGCTACAAAGATAGCAACTTATCTTCACCCGCACCCAATCCAACCTGAAAAAAGACTCCAGAATTTAGTAGCGCGTAGTAAATCCGGATTGACAGCCTTGACAACAAAATAAGGCAATTCTACTGTAAACCAGCAACATAACTGCTTTTCGGCGTCAAGGCTGTCAATCCGGCTTTACATTCATACCCCTCCACCTTTGGGTTTGATGCTGAATCGGTGGGTTTCTCCAATCGGAGGAACTTTGCTAATTTTGCAGTAAAATCATAGACTCATGCACACCAAGGAAGAGAAACTCGCTGCTTTCGGGCGGCTGCTCGACGTGCTCGATGAATTGCGCGTGAAATGTCCGTGGGACGCTAAGCAAACCAACGAATCGCTGCGCCCCAACACTATAGAGGAGACCTACGAACTTGCCTCGGCTCTAATGGCCGACGATGTGGCCAATATCCGTAAGGAGCTGGGAGATGTGCTCCTCCACGTAGCATTCTATTCAAAAATAGCCTCGGAACAAGGGCGCTTCGATATAGCCAACGTATGCACGGCGCTTACCGATAAACTGATTTTCCGTCACCCTCACGTGTTCGGCACGGAGAAAGCGGAGTCGGCAGAAAAGGTGCTCCAGAACTGGGAGGAGCTGAAGCTGAAGGAGAAAGGAGGCAATAAGACCGTGCTCGGAGGAGTGCCCGATGCCCTTCCGGCCCTTATCAAGGCTAACCGAATTCAGGAGAAAGCGGCCAATGTGGGCTTCGACTGGGAGCAGCCCGATCAGGTTTGGGAGAAAGTGAAGGAGGAAATAGCTGAAACCGAGGCAGAAATAAAGTCGGGAAGCAAGGAGGGCATGAAAGAGGAGTTTGGCGATCTGCTATTTGCAGTGGTCAACGCAGCACGGCTCTACGGAGTGGATCCTGAAAACGCCCTCGAGCATACGAACCGGAAATTTATCAGGCGGTTCAATCATCTGGAAGCCCGGAGCCACGAAATCGGGAAGAGCCTGAGAGATATGACTCTGGCTGAGATGGACGCCATCTGGGACGAAGCAAAACAACTGGAGCGGAGCCAGGAATGAAGCTCTGCATCACCGAGAAACCGAGCGTAGGGCGCGACATCGCCAGGATTCTCGGGGCAAACACGCGCCGCGACGGATACTTCGAGGGCAACGGTTACTGCGTGACCTGGACCTTCGGTCATCTCTGCACCCTGAAGGAGCCTCACGATTATGCCCAGGCGTGGCGCAAATGGTCGCTTTCCATGCTGCCTATGATTCCCCAACGATTTGGAATCAAGCTGATAGCCGACAAAGGGATAGAGAAGCAGTTTGAGGTGATCAGAAGCCTCATAGAGCAATGTGACGAGATAATAAACTGCGGCGATGCCGGCCAGGAGGGCGAACTGATTCAACGCTGGGTAATGCAGAAGGCCGGGTGCCGCAAGCCTGTTGCCCGCCTCTGGATCAACTCGCTTACTGACGACAGTATCCGCGAGGGATTCGAGCATCTCCGGCCTCATAAGGAACTTGAACCTCTTTACACTGCAGGCCTTTGCAGAGCAATCGGCGACTGGGTGCTCGGTCTTAACGCCACGCGTCTCTATACCCTTAAATATGGAAGTCAGGGCCACGTGCTTTCAATCGGGCGCGTGCAGACGCCTACGCTCGCCCTTGTGGTAAACAGGCAGTTGGAAATCGACAATTTCAAGCCACAGGACTATTGGGAGCTCAAGACTGAATACAGGGGGGCTTTGTTCAGCGCCACAAGGAAGGGATTCGACAAAGAGGAAGAAGGCCAGAAACTACTTGAGAAAGTGAAGGAAGCTCCTTTGTGCGTGACCGATGTGACCAAGAAAAAGGGTAAGGAAGGCCACCCGAGGCTTTTCGACCTGACGAGCCTTCAGGTAGAATGCAACAAGCGCTTCGGAATGAGCGCAGACCAGACCCTGCAGACGATACAGAGCCTCTACGAGAAGAAAGTGGCTACATATCCGCGTGTGGATACCACTTACCTTACCGACGACATTTATAAGAAATGCGGGCAGATTCTTAACTCTCTTACCCAGTATGCTGACCTCCTGACTCCTCTCAGGGGCGCCAAGCTCCGCAAGAGTAAAAAGGCGTTCGATAATTCGAAGGTAACTGACCACCATGCCATTATTCCTACGGGCGAGAAGCTACCTCCCCTTACTCAGGCGGAGCAGCAGGTATACGACACTATAGCCAAGCGGTTTATCAGTATTTTCTACCCGGACTGCGAATTTGAGCAGACCACGGTCAAGGCTGAAGCCAACGGAGTGCCTTTCAAGGTAACCGGTAAGGTGATCGTGAATCCGGGCTGGCGCCAGGTCTACGCAGGCAGCCAGGAAGCTGCGGATTCCGATGACTCCGATACTGACAACGCTATCCTCCCTGCCTTCGAGAAGGGGGAGAAAGGCCCACATAATCCTAAACTGCTCAAAAAGACCACCAAGCCTCCCAAACCCTATACTGAGGGCACGCTCCTTAAGGCGATGGAGACGGCCAGGGCTACGGTAGACGATGAGGAGATGAGGGAAGCGCTGAAAGCCAACGGAATAGGGCGTCCTTCTACCCGTGCGGCGATAATCGAGCTGCTCTATAAGCGAGGTTATATCTGCAGGGAACGCAAAAGCCTCAAAGCTACTCAGGCCGGCATAGACCTTGTAGCCACCATAAAGGAGGAGCTTCTAAAGAGCGCATCTCTGACGGGCATCTGGGAAGGTCGCCTGCGGGCTATAGAGCGGGGAGAATATAGCGCTCAGGAATTTATCGACGGTATCAAGAAGATGATCACGGAGATAACTCTCGACGTGATCCGCGACTCCTCCACCCGCAAGATAGAAACGCTTACCGAGGAAGAGAAACCTCAACCTAAGCCCCGGAAAAAGCGTTCTACTAAAGATGGAGACTAATACCTTGATTCAATATACTATAGTCGGAGCCATCATAGCTCTGGCCATAATCTGGGTGCTCTGGAAAGTGCTTGGAAAAGGCAACCATCAGGGCGGAGCCTGCAGCGGCTGCGCTCTTAGCGAAGCCTGCACCAAGCCGCGCAAGAAGCGCAGCCAGAAGGCACCCGATTGCCACAGCGATAATACCGACTGACTTATCCCGCTCTCAGAGAGCCGAAAGGAGCGAGCGCAGCAGAGTGAAGCTTTCGCGCGGAGCATCTTCCCAGAAATGCTCGTACTGAGCAATATTGTCGGCCTCTCCCGGGGTGTCGCTTATTACCCGGAGCACATTGAAGGGCACTCCCCTCATCACGGCCACCTGCGCTATCGCGCCGCTCTCCATATCAACCGCTATGCACTCTGGGAAAGAGCCCCGGATTTGGGCTACCTCCTCCGCTTTAGAGATGAATTTATCGCCTGAACAGAGAAGCCCATATTTCACCTTTGGATTCCGGGTAAGCCGCTTCAGGAGCTCAATGAGACGCTGATCAGGGAGCAATACCGGAGTAAGTCCTGCGGCGGCACCGTAGGCAGTCTCAGGGCCGCACCACACATCATGGTAGGCCACCCCGGTAGCCATCACGACATCGAGTGGGTGCATCTCGGCAGAAGCTCCACCGGCCACCCCACTGTTGAGAATCAGGTCGGGATTGAAAGCGTCGATCAGATCGCTTGTGGCTACTCCGGCATTAACTTTTCCTATGCCACACTGCATCAGAGCCACCTCGTGCGAACCTATCGGGCCCGCCGTCACCACGCGCCCGTGAAGCTCAATCTCTTTCCTATCCTCAATCAGAGGAAGGAGGAGCCGCAGCTCCTTCTGCATCGCCACTATTATGCCTATCTTCATTTCTACATTGTTTGCTGCAAAGTTACTCACAATCCGCGTGTCCCGCAAAAAAGGAGAGCGCTACCCGAAGGCAACGCTCCCAAAATATCAATTCTTCCTAAGCAGGAATCACCAAGTCTGCTCGATGAGCTCGAACTGGCCCTTACCTACTACTTTGTAGACTACCTGACCGTCATGGTTCGATCCGTCGTACCATACAAAGTTGATGGTGTAGGTCACCTCCACACCCGGCACGGTATTGGCATCAGGATAGAGCATCGAAAGAGCTCCGGGCATTACCTCCTCGGCAAAGCGGGTCTTCATAGCCTCAAGAGCTTCTTCATCGGTCATTCCTTCATAACCGGCGGCATACTGACCACGAGCGGAAGCCACGCGGAGATCCACGTCGTTCTGATAAGCGGAAGTACCGGAATAATACTCGTTGTTGCCATACTTGGTGACATAGCCGACGCCGCTGGTGATGCTCGTAGAGCCCAGAGGCACATCGATATTCTCATATACCCAGTCTACACAAGCCTGATATACGGTCTTGCTCACCGAAGTATCGCCACTGCGCACGAGATTGAGCACTACCGAGGGATCATAGTTCCACTTGCCTCCGGCTTTCACAAACTGAGAAGTAACAGTCTCGATAGCGTCGGAATGCCACTCGCTGCCGTCGTAGATCATCTTCACGGTAACCCATGAGGTGACGCGGTCAGCATACCAACGGTAAGAAACATACTTAACATCGTCGGCCTTAGCATACGGATACTTCTGCTTCAGGAAGATAGGCAGATCAGCTTCCACAACCGAGGCATCGCTGAAATTATCGTAGTTCTGACCCATGGCGCGATAGTCGGCTGCCTGCAGCACCGTGCAGTCAGCTACATTCCATTTCGAGCCATTGAAGGTATAGACGGCATATTTCGTAGTGTAGTCAATCGGCGAGGGCACCGGTTCGGGCACCGAAATCTCAGCCTCAGCCACAACGGGATTACCATTAAGCTCTGTGATACAGATATTGACATATCTGTTGGAGCTTGCCGACACGAGCCAGCCACGGATCACTACGTCCTCGCCTACTACGAATGCATCTTTAGTGTCCTGCGAAGGCTGATAGAGGCTACCTGTAGCCTTAGTGGCACCGTCAATCGAGAAGTTGCAGTAGTTACCGGTAGAAGTCACCTTACCGTTCACTTCTATATAGGTGGGCAACAGTCCTGTATTGGCTGCCTTAGCATCGATATACTCCTGGAGCTTGGTATCTGCAAGAGCGCCGGTCAGTGCAGTAGGCACAGGATAAGTCATTCCTTCCGCGCCGCTTACCGCGATATCGCTCGGACTGCCGAGCTGCATGCCGCCATTGTAGGCGCCACACTTACCGCTTACGCTCACACTCTGGCCGATCAGATAGGGTGAAGGGTCGAATGAAGAGCCGGCATATACAAGTACCGAACCGCTCTCATCGGTCAGAATGAAGCCCTGGACACAGACTCCGGATACCACGCCATTGAGAGTAGCGTCCTGGCCAATAGCGAGATCAGCAATATCGGTATATACCACCGGGTCGAATGCGGGTTCAGAATCAGCTTCGTTATACTGCACGTAAGCATAAGCTCCCTCAGCAGCATCGGGATAGTCTTCCGCCAATACTGCCTGCAGATGATCTGACGCAGGATTAGCCGGCGAGAAAGCCCTTACAAAAGCGGTGGGATTTCCTCCCCATGCTGCAAGATACTGGGCATCGGTCACGGTGAAGGCCTTCGCGGCGTTCATTCCGGTCACTGCGGCATCAGCCGATACAGCCACATCGTAAGTGATATTGACCGATGAGCCATTGTCGAGAGTCAAATACGGGAAGTTACTGCTGGATATGAGCGCAGGGAGATAGGCTGCGGCCTCCTCCTGAGTAGAGAAATAACCCTGGGTGCCGATAGCTGCCAGTGCGGCCGCCCCTGCATCGCCTGCAATCGCCTTATTGTCGGAAAGGCCTGCGAGCGTCTTATAGTCGGCGGCAGTAAGAGTATAGGTCACGGTCTTTACATCGCCCAGTGCCGGCTCCTCAAACCCGTCGAGTTTATCGTTCCAGCTGTTTTCGGAGCAGGAGGCAAGCGCCATCAGGCCCGCACCGAAAAGCATAGCGTTGAATATCTTGATTTTCATCTTTCTGTAGCGTTAAGATCAGAACGTAAGTTTCAGACGCAGTGAGAAGGTGCGGCCGAAGCTGTAGAATACGCTGTAGGCATTCTGCCACGTACCGGTCTCCAGAGCCGGAGTCTCGGCGTCTTTCACATAGTAGTAGTTGAAGAGGTTGTAGACGTTGCCATAGAGCGTAGCGTTGACACCGCCAATCTTGAAGTTATAGCTTGCGCTGAGGTCAAGCTGGTTGCCCCAGGGCACTTTCCAGGGATCAGCCACATTGAGCTCATTGCCATAGCCTACAGTCATGCTGTTGCCACTCAGATACTGGTTCGAGTAGAGATTGCTCTGCATCACCCAGTCAGCACCGATACGGAATCCTTTGAAAGGCTTAAAGTTCACTCCGACGAAGCCGGTGGTCTGAGCGGAGTCGCCTACCTTCACACCCTTCTGGTTCATCATGCTCCAGGCATGGTCGGCAGCGAGCACTCCGCTTGCAATGCCATACTCGGCCGTCATCGGCTGGCCATTGGTGTAGTAGTAACCTTTAGAATTGGAGTTCCAAGTCCAATCGCCCAGAGAGAGCATACCGTCAACATCGACCCATTTTGCAGGAATCCACTTGAAGTTGACCTCTATACCCATGTGGCGTGCAGCCACACCGGCAAGAGCAAGGCTATACATCTGACCTGCCATATCACCGCTGGGAATGGTACCGGTCTTCACGGTGCTTCGGTCGCTCTTATCCTTCCACTCGGTGTAGTAAGCATTTACGGTAGCAGAGAAGCTTGGGCTCTTGTAGCCGTAGCCGATCTCAATGGTGCCGATCTTCTCGTTGCGGGTGTCGGGGTTCACCACATTGCTGGAGGTAGAGTTGAGGAACACGCCATAGCTGAAGAAAGGAGCTTTGGAGATGAAACCGCCATTGATAAATACGTTGTTATGACGGTCAATATTCCAGTTGGCGCCAGCTTTTATCGTACCTCCGAGGAAGTTGTGCCAATCGGAAGTGCCGTGAGCCTTGTCATAGTAGAAGCGGTCTACACGCTGATAACCGGTATTTGACAGCGAGCCTGCCAGAATAGTGGTTATCGCTCCGTCGAGGAGTTTATATTCTCCCTGGGCATATACGCCTTCCTGGTGAGTGTGGCCGTCATAATCGCGGTAAACGATATCGCCTACGCCGAGCTTCTGGTATTTCCAGTTGGGATCAGCAGCGGCGGCATTGTTTTCGGCAAGCACATTCTTACGGTCGCTATCGTCCATATAATACTCACCGGAATAAAGATCGATGATCTTATTGTTGTGGTGACCTACATAGTAGCGGAAATCGATACCGCCGGTGATGGTGAGCTTCGTGGGAATAATCTCATTCTTATAGGTAGAAACGAGGCCGTACCATTCGTGGTTGTTGTTGGAGGAGCTCATCACCATGTTGGAGCCGGTGGTCGACGCGGCGTTCATATCCTGGATCGCGCCGTAGTCGAATGTACCGTCGGCCCTGCGGAAGAGCCAGTTGAGCTGACCGTTGGTAGCGCCCTGCCAAGAGCTGTAGCTCAGCGAGGTGCCGTTGTATGTGCCACGGCCTTGACCGCTATAGCCGCCACCGGTGCCAATCGAGGCATATACGCCCGTAGAGAGGCTTGAGCGCTCGTTGATCTGCCAGATATGGTTAAGCATCATCACCGGCTTATGGTAAGAGTTGCGGTGAGCCGTGCGCTCGCGTCCCTCGTTGTCGAAACCGTAGGTAGGATTATAGCGGTAGGGGCTTTCTCCTCCCATATACTGCTTCACGTCCTGCCAGCCTTCGATTGTGAGTCCGCCGTAGGTTGAGTTACGCTGGAAGTGCCACTGGGGAGCACCGAAAGCGGTGAAGCCGATCTGATGGTCATCGTTGATTCGCTTAGTAACGTTTACAAACCAGTTGTAGGAATCAAACTTTGTGCCCTGCACATAGCCTTTGTCGCTCCAACGGCGGCTTCCGAGAATGGTTATGGCCCAGCCATTGTCCATCATACCGGTCGATACCGTAAAGCCGATATTATTGAGATTATCATTGCCCATGCCGTACCATACCTTGCCGCCCTTCTTCGAGTCGAGCATCTTGGTAGTGATATTGACGGTACCGCCTACTGAGGGAGCCGACAGAAGCGAGGCACCGAGGCCACGCTGGGTCTGCATGCTCGAGGTAACATCGCTGAGGCCGGCGAAATTGCTCCAATAGATACCGCCCCATTCCATATCGTTCATGGGGATACCATTGACGAGCACAGCCACATTGGCAGCCTTGAAGCCACGCATATTGATCTTGGCATCGCCGAAGCCACCGCCGGTAGGAGTGGCATAGACACCCGGAGTGGTCTTCAGCACCTCAGGAAACTCCTGATTACCGAGTTTTGCCTCGATGTCGCCGGCAGTAATCTCGGAGATAGCCACCGGGGTCTGACGGGTTTTGGCGATTGACTGAGTAACCACCACGTCCTGCAGCATCTGCGAATCAGGCTCCAGACGAACCTGGCCCACGTTTTCCACTGCCGGCACGCTAACGGGCTTATAGCCCACATAGGTGATTTCGAGATTTTTCGTGCTCTTAGGCACCTTGAGCGAGAATGCGCCGTCGATGTCGGTAGCTACAGCTGTGGTCGTGCCTTTCACAAACACAGTCGCTCCGATCACGGGCTCACCCTGCTCGTCGATGATTGTACCCGTACAGGTCTTGGTATCTTGCGCCAGAAGGGTTCCGACGCTAACCATCGCTGCTACGAGCAAGAGAAACAGTCTCTTCATAGAAACAGGTGATTGGTTTAGGTTAGTATTTTTTTTCTGTGTATTAGGGTCTAAGGAGTCAGGAAGCTCAGGAGCCCCTTTTCAAGGTGTAAAGTTAAGCTTTTTTATCAACTCCAGAAAACAATCCAAATAACCTAACTTGTTTTTTTTTAGCAACTTACGCAGTCGCCAAAAGACATATTCAGCACTCTTCCATACGATAACTATTAGTGGCAAAAGCCTTAACTTTGCAGAAAAGATTACCCGACAGAACGATGAATATTGAGGAGATAAGGGAATGGTGTCTGGCGATACACCCCGACGTGACTGAGGATATTCCTTTTAGCAAATTTGGGTCAGAAGATGTGGCTTTCCGGATATGCGGAAAGATCTTCGCCTTCATGCTAACCGACGGCAGCCAGATGGTGGTGCTGAAAAGTAATGAAGATCGTGCGGTAGAACTCAGAGAGAGCTATCCCTACGCTATCGAACCGGCTTTCCACTGGAATAAGAAATACTGGAATCAGATTCATTATGATAATCCTTTGATAAAACCATGCTTACTAAAACAGCTGATTGAAGAGGCTTTCCAAGAGACTGCTATAAAGCTCCCGAAGAAAACGAGAATCGGGCTGGGCTTATAACTATTTGCGGTGAGCAATAGAAAAGAAGGAAAATGTTGCAAAAGAGGGGGCAATCTATTAAATTTGCCAAAACTTTTGCAACTTTAATCAGAACTGACCTATAACAATGGCAACTATTTCGCAAACCTTGAAGCAGCCTCAAGAGCTGCTTCGCGACAAAGCGGGAGCACGCTGGACTGCGCTGATCCTGATTTCGTCGATGATGTTTTTTGCCTACATGTTTGTCGACGTAATGTCGCCTCTGCAGGCACTCGTAGAAAAACAAAGGGGCTGGAGCCCCGACGCTTTCGGCTATTATGCCGGAGCGGAGTATATGCTCAATGTGCTCGGCTTCTTGATTCTTGCGGGTATTATCCTCGACAAGATGGGAATCCGCTTCACCGGCACCCTTTCGGCCTCCATGATGGTAATAGGCGCCGGTATCAAGCTCTATGCGCTCAGCAATATGTTTGAAGGCACGGCTCTTGACAACTGGCTCAGCTCATGGTGGACCGCCATGCCTGGTAGCGCCAAGCTGGCGGCTTTCGGCTTCATGGTGTTCGGCTGCGGCTGCGAGATGTGTGGTATCACGGTATCAAAATCTATCGCCAAATGGTTTGAAGGCAAAGAGATGGCTCTTGCAATGGGTCTGGAGATGGCTATCGCCCGTCTGGGTGTGTTTGCAGTGTTCTCCATCTCTCCGCGTCTTGCCGACTGGATGGGCGGTCAGCCTACGGTAGTAGTGCCGGTAGCATTCTGCTCCGCGCTGCTCTGCATCGGTCTGCTCTGCTTCCTGGTGTTCAGCGTAATGGATAGAAAGCTCGACAAGGAGCTCGGCGCCAAGAAGAGCAGCGCCGGCGAAAGTGAAGAGGAGTTCAAGATGAGCGACGTAGCCGGCATCTTCTCCAGCAAGCTGTTCTGGATTGTAGCACTCCTCTGCGTGCTCTACTATTCAGCTATCTTCCCTTTCCAGCGTTATGCTGCCAACATGCTGCAGTGTACCCTTCACATCGACGCTACTACCGCGAGCGATATTTTCCGCTGGTTCCCCATCGGCGCTATGGTGCTGACCCCGCTCCTCGGCTACTATCTCGACCGCAAAGGCAAGGGTGCCACAATGCTCATCTGGGGAGCTATCCTGATGATCGTATGCCACCTTACATTCGCACTTCTGCTGCCGCAGTTCCCGAGTATGGCTCTCGCATTCACTGCAATCGTGGTGCTCGGCGTTTCGTTCTCTTTAGTGCCTGCCGCTCTATGGCCGTCAGTGCCTAAGATTATGGAACCCCGCTTCCTGGGATCTGCTTATTCGCTTATTTTCTGGGTTCAGAACATTGGTCTCGCCCTCTTCCCTATTCTTATCGGAAACGTGCTCACATGGTCGAATCCCGGTGTCACTAACCCCGACGAATACAACTACACCGTGCCTATGCTGCTCTTTGCGAGCTTAGGTGGTCTGGCTCTCGTGTTCGGAGTGGTGCTGAAAGCTCTCGATGCCAAGAACCACTATGGTCTGGAGTTGCCCAACATCAAGCCTACCTCCGAGAGCGAGGAGGAAGCTGTAGAGACTGCCGAGATGATGGCAGCAGAAGAATAATCCCCAGTCAGCAATGAAGATAGCCGATTCCAAGCCGGCAGCCTGGGGAGGATTCACTCTCATCATAGTCCTCGCGGTGCTCACCTTCGGGCTCCGCGAGGTCTGGTGGTGCTTCATCGATCTCTTCTTCCTCTTCATGATGGCATTTCTCCATGTGGTAGCTCTCTCAATCAGGAAGTATAATTCAGTTGCATCACGCCAACTCGACTCAATAGCCGGAGTTTGCGGCATATTCGGAATAGTGGCTCTCGTAGCAGAGTTCATCGTCTGGCAGACGGCTTTCGCCTGAACCACAAAATCACCTAAGTACAAAAAAGAGAGGTCTGAATCAGACTTCTCTTTTTTTTGCAATACAGAATAAGAATCAGCGGATCGGAGCCACTGTAAGATTAGCAGTCTGGTTGCTTTCCAGATTAAACTGATTCTGATAACCGGCGCGCTTGGCCTGATTAAGAAGCTCTTTAGCGCGGTCAAGATTACCCGTCTGAGCGTAATAAACAGCTCCGTTATAGAGCATATCCTTACTTGAATCAGCGGCAAGCGCCTTTACCATTGTTGCGTCGCCATCAAGCTTCTTTCCCCCAAGAGTCTGTGCCAGAGCTTTGTTGCGGATCTCCGCAGGCTTCTTAGCATCAGTCAGCGCTACTCTGGCATAGTCGGCTGCTGCGCCTTTTTCATTATTAAGCTTATTGGCGTTGAGCCATGCGCGAATCATCAGTGCCTCAGTATTTGCGGCGTCATTCATTACCGCCTCATTAAGAGCCGCTAAAGCTGCCTGATCATCATCGAGAGCGATATTGGCAAGGGCTACAGCCACGAGAGCCTCAGATGAAGCCGGATTCAGCTTAGCCGCTTTCGTGGCATTAGAGAGAGCGAATGCGGCATTGCCCTGTGCAAGATTGATACGCGACTTCAGTATAAGCGCCTCAGGAATCTCAGCCATAGAAATGGAGATACCAGCGTTGGTATCCGCCTCCGACATCATATTCAGATTATAGCACGCTTCAGCAAGCTGCATATAGACCGATGCCTCTTTCCCCTCACTGGAGTCAAGCACACTCTTGAAGGCATTGTAGGCCTCCTGATAATTGCCGGCGGCCGATGCGAGATTACCTTTAAGGAAATAAAGCGGAAGGGTCTTCGACGATTTCGATATTGCGTAATCAATAGCGTTGGCCACTGCAGGGAAATCCTTTTCCGAGAGCACAAAGAGAGAGGCTACAGGACGCGAGGTATCGTCGGCGAGTCCGAAAGCGCTGAGATAATTGGCCGCAGCTCCATCGTGGTCATTCATATCCATACAGATATCGCCGAGACGACAGAAAGTTATATAATTTGTAGGATCGGCTGCCTCGGCCTGCTTCATGAATTCACGAGCCTCATCTTCCTTACCCATCATAGCATCAGCCTTAGCCATACCGAAGAATGCCTCCTGGCTGCGCGATTTCAGGCGCTGCAGAGCCTGAAACGACTTATAGGCCTCTTCAGGCTGCTTGAGATAGAGGCATATATTTCCGCGCTTATAAAGATTGGCATATTCGGTAGGATTGATAGCCAGCGCATTGTCAATAGCCTCAAGAGCCACAGGATAGCGCTCCAGCTCAATGCTGATATCGGCAAGAAGAGAATACTCGTCAACAAGCATCTCCTTCTCTTTCTCCGGAGTGAACTGAATAGCTTTTGTCACGTCGGCGAGAGCCTGGTCATACATCGACATGGCATGATACTGCGCTCCTCTCTGATAGAGAGTGAGATAGTCATTAGGATCCTCCTGAAGGATCTCGGTGTAGGCGTCGAGCATAGCCTTGGCTATAGGGCTGATGGTCTGCGCCATGCAAGGTGCGGCCACCGCCATAAGCGAGGCTACAATCAGGTGCTTGATATTCATAGCTTTTCTTCTTTGATTTCGTTTATTGCTTTTCTTATTATGGTAAGATGTCTTAAAAGTCTCTCCGCCTGCGCGAGAGGCAGCATATTAGCTCCATCGCTTTTGGCCTCGGAGGGATTGGGGTGAGTCTCCATGAATATGCCGTCGGCCCCGGTAGCTATTGCGGCACGGCCCAGAGTCTCGATGAGCCGCGGCTCCCCTCCCGTCACACCTCCTGCGGCATTCGGCTTCTGAAGGGAATGGGTAATGTCCATTATCACCGGGCAGCAGCACGCCTCGTGCATTTCAGGAATGGAACGGAAGTCAACAATAAGATCCTGATAACCGAACATTGTACCCCTGTCTGTCACCGCTACCTCCTCTCCGCCGGCATCGCGCACTTTCTCTACCGCAAACCGCATGGACTGCGGAGAGAGAAACTGTCCTTTCTTAATATTTACGTAGCGGCCTGTTTTGGCTGCAGCTACAAGAAGATCGGTCTGCCTGCAGAGAAATGCAGGAATCTGGAGCATATCTACATAATCGGCTGCCAAAGCGGCCTCCTTGCTCTCATGGATATCGGTGACTACAGGCACTCCGAACCGCTCACGTACCTTCGCAAGAATCTCAAGAGCCGGAATATCGCCAATACCAGTGAAGGAATCCAGACGGCTGCGGTTGGCTTTCCTATAGCTTCCCTTAAACACCAGAGGTATATCCAGATCGGTACAGATGCGAACAAGCTCTTCAGCCGTGCGCATCACCACCTCTTCCGATTCCACCACGCAGGGACCGGCGAGAAGAAAGAAATTACCGGACTTTGAACCGGCGAGATATTCACTCAGCTTCATTTACTCTCATTGATTTGGTTAAGGGCATGGGCTGCTGCCACAGAAAACATTGCAGCCGTCTCAGTGCGAAGTCTGCTCTCACCGAGCGACACAGGGATATATCCCCTTTTGCGGGCCTCTTCCACCTCAGCGGGCGAGAAATCACCTTCCGGACCGATAAGCACCGTGATATCCGCTCCCGGACAATGCTCAGCGCAAAGCAGCTTCTTCCCGGTATCTTCGCCACACCAGGCCATAAATTTCTCCCCTCCGCGCTCCTCTGCCATGAAATCGGCAAAGGCAATTGGTCCGCGAAGCTCAGGGAGAGTTGCCTTTAGACTCTGCTTCATGGCTGCCACCATTATGCGCTCCAGCCGCTCTGTCTTCATTCGGCGTCGCTCACTGCGGGAGCATTCGAGAAGCACGATCTCATCAATGCCCATCTCAACGCATTTCTCCACCAACCATTCCATTCGGTCGGCATTCTTTGTAGGCGCCACTGCAAGCACTATTCTCCCCTGCCACGGCTTTTCAACCTCTTCACGACTGAGGATATCAACCTCTACTCCGGAAGCCACAGCTTTGGTAACCACGCAGTTGAAGCACGCCCCCTTGCCATCTACAGCTACAAGAGAATCTCCCGCCTTCATACGGAGCACCCTTACGGCATGAGCCGATTCTTCGGGAGAAAGCGTTTTGCTTTCAGCTATATCGGGAGAATAAAACTGAATCATATACTGTCGATAGGTTCGCTTTCAGCCTGCACAACCTCCCTGCGAGAAGGAACCGGATTATGCCGGTAGCGGAAGAAAATTGCGAAAAGCACGGCTATAACAAACGCGTAAGCTGCAAAAATGAGCCAGGAGGTGCTCCAGCCCTCTATCTGCTCCATACCTTCAGGACGTGAGAACACGAGTTTATTGATCACCTGCTGAGCCACGAGCGTGCCTACTGAAGCACCGAGACCGTTGGTCATGAGCATGAACAATCCTTGAGCCGACGAGCGCATTCCAGCCGGTGACTGCTGGTCGACAAACAGAGATCCTGACACATTGAAAAAGTCGAACGCCACACCATATATAATCATCGACAGCACGAAAAGCCATACTCCTTCACCCGGGTTGCCGAGCCCGAAGAAAGCAAAGCGAAGAGTCCATGCAAGCATGGCCATTAGCATCACTATTTTGATGCCGAAGCGCTTGAGGAAGAAGGGTATGAGCAGGATGCAAAGCGTTTCGCTCATCTGCGATATAGAGATCAGGGCATTAGCGTTTTTCACGCCCCAGTCGTTTGCGAACTCAGCCACCGCTCCGAAGCTCTGGATAAAGGGATTGGCGAAACCGTTGGTAATCTGTAGCGCCACACCCAAAAACATGCTGAAGATAAAGAAGGTAGCCATCTTTCTATCAGCAAAGAGACGGAACGACTGAAGACCGAGTGACTGCGCCAGAGTGCGCTTCTCGCCCGATTGCCCTGCCACAGGGCAAGCCGGCACGCACATGAAGGCATACAGCGCAAGCACGAAGCTCAGACCTCCAGAAGTGAACAGCTGGGCATAAGTGTTCTGAAAACCGGTAAAGTTCACGAACAGCATCGAGATTATGAAGCCGACGGTGCCCAGCGTGCGGATCGGTGGAAAATGCTTCACGGTATCAAGCCCAGCACGGGTAAGCACACTGTAGTTAACTGAATTGGCAAGACCAATAGTAGGCATGAAGAAAGCTACCGATATGGTATAGAGAGTGAACAGCGGTGCGAAATGCACGGTTTCTGCAGTAGCTCCATACCAGCCAGCAAGGCACATGAACGCACCGGCCACAAGATGGCACAGCCCGAGAAGCCTCTGGGCCGGCACCCACCGGTCGGCTATTATACCTATCAAGGCAGGCATGAAAATCGATACAAACCCTTGCACGGCATAGAACCAGGCTATCTCCGTGGCAAGACCTACCCGGGCAAGATATGCACCGAGCGATGTGAGATAAGCGCCCCAAACGGCAAACTCAAGGAAATTAAGCGCGGCAAGCCGGACCTTTACGCTCTTCATCAGCTGATTCAGAATTTTGGTTTACAAGTCTCACGACGCCACGCTGCGGCGCCGGGAAACCTGACTGCAAAGTTAATGATATTTGCCGAAGCTGCAATTTCCTACGCTATTCCGGGTGCCTCTTCCAGAAACCTCCGCCTCGATACGATCTGAATCTTTTCGCGCCCGAGCTCCACCAGTCCGGCATCGCGAAGGGCATAAAGAGCCTTATCCACCTCCTTGGCCGCTACACCGGCCAGAGCTCCCAACTGCTCGCGGCTGCACTTTAAGGTCACTTCGAGGCTTCCGGGAGTGGTAAGCGTAGCCACCCAGATCGCCAGCCTCCCTCCGAGCGACGCCGGATCCAGTGAGAGAAGTGCCTTCCGGGGTCTCTGTGCCCTCACGGAGAGATAGTTCATATAATTGAGCATATACACCGGGTGGGTCTGCAGAAGCGAGAAATAACGCTCCTTGGAAAACTGCATGATACTCGCCTCACCGGCCACTTTTGCCTTGTATGGATAGCTGGTGTCAAGCCCGTAGAGAAACTCTGCGCCTATGATGTGCCCTCTCCGAAGAGTCTCCTGAACCACCATCAGTCCCTGCACCGATTCATGTATAAGATTTACTCTACCTGAAATTATGAATTTCACATCGCGCACCGGTTCTCCGGGCGAGACTATAACGCGCGGGGAATCATATTTCTGAAACTGCACATCGGTCTTCTCCAGAAAGGCAGATACGTCATCACGCCCTGTGCCTTTGAACAGGGGAAGATCCATTATTGTCTCATACATTGAAGCCATTGCAGTAGAATCCTATAAAAACAACAAATGGGAATCCGAAATGTTTTGGCTTGTAAAAGAAAAGGCTCCCTAAAAAAGGAGCCAATGTAGCGGGATCGAGAATTGAACTCGAGACCTCCGGGTTATGAATCCGACGCTCTAACCAACTGAGCTATCCCGCCGTTTGTGGGTGCAAAGTTAGAGAGGATTTTTCATTCCTGCAACTCTGGAGCCAAAATTTTCAATTTTTTTGAAGCAAGACAATAATATTTTTGAGATGAAACGAGATTAGCGCAAAAATGGACTAACTTTGCATGCATCTGAAAAATGAGAACAAGCAACCCAAGAAAGTTCATATTCCCATGAAATTCAAAGTGATAATTCCGGCCCGCTATGGTTCTTCCCGTTTTCCAGGAAAGCCACTCGCCATGCTCGGCGGAGTAGAGATGATAGTCAGGGTATGTCGCCAGGCAGCCAAGGCGTGTCCCGACGTAGTAGTCGCTACTGACGACGAAAGGATTCTGAAATGCGTGGAAGCCAATGGATTCAAAGCCGTGATGACTTCTTCCGACCATCGGAGCGGCACCGACAGGGTTTGCGAAGCTATGGAAAAATGTGGTGCCGACGCAGATGTAGTGATCAATGTGCAGGGAGACGAGCCCTTCATCGATCCCGGCCAGATAAGATTGCTGATGGAGGCTTTCAGCAACCCGGAAACCCGAATCGCCACTCTCGCCCGACCCTTTAATAAGGAGCTTGGCTTCGAGGCTCTGTTCGACCCTAATAAGGTTAAGGTCACCTTCAGCGATAAAGGTAAGGCCCTTTATTTTTCACGCAGCATAATCCCTTATGTGCGGGGTGCAGAGTGGACCCAGTGGCTCGACCGGACAGTTTTCTATACCCATATCGGAATCTATGCCTATCGTGCCGAAACTCTCAGAGAGCTCACAAAATTGCCTCAGTCGAGTTTGGAGCTCGCTGAAAGTCTGGAGCAACTACGCTGGCTGCAAGCCGGTTATGCTGTTCATGTAGGTGTATCGAAAAGCGAGACAATCGGCATTGACACTCCTGAAGATCTTGCCCGTGCTGAAGAATTTCTAAAAAAAATCGCCATGTGATGTCACAAATCGGCAATTATTGCGTCATGTATATAGAGACCAAAAAGATTCTACATGACGACTATCTTAACTACAGCCCTGACCGCAGCAATAATGGCATGCCCGCAGTCAGCTACCGACACGATCAAAACAGATACCACAAAGTATATTGAGACCACTCTCGACGAGCTGGTAGTGGAAACACAACGCACGCGACTGGAAAACGGCACTATGATGGTGCTTCCGCAGCCACAGAACATAAAGCTCTCGCAATCGGTGCTCGACCTTCTCAAATATGAGAATCTGCCGGGTCTTGCAGTAAACCCGGTGATGCAGACGATCTCATGTTTCGGTAAAGGAGTGATAATCAAGGTCAACGGTGTAAAGAAAAGTATCAGCTACATAGCGGGCATCGATCCGCAGAAAGTAGCGAGGATAGAATACGACGACTCCCCTACGGCGCGCTATCTCGACGGAGATGAGGGCGGAGTGATCAACATTATCCTCAAACGCGCTGACGACGGAGGCTCAATCTACGCCTGGATGCGTGCGGCTCCCACCACAGGCTTCATCGACGGCAACTTCAACGGCTCCTACAACCGCGGCCTGAGTCAGTTTGAGATCACTTATAATAACTCATGGCGCGATTACGACAAACGCTACACCTACTCAGACATCACTTATGTAGGAGCTTCTGACGGCTTTAAGAGGAACGAGAAATTTACCGGCGACCCGTCGGATATGATGTACTTCAACAACAACCTTTCCGCCACCTACACCTACCAGAATCAGTCGGGACTCATGACCACCGCCACCTTCACCGGCTTATGGTTCAAGAACAGGCAATCGGTCAACGGATTGATGAGCGTAAACGGCGCCACACCATATTATCAGACCGATGCCTCACGAGGTCACTACTTTATGCCTTCGCTCGACTGGTATCTGAGTAAGAAATGGAAGAGCGGCGACCGTCTGGAGGCCAATATAGTGCTCTCGACCCAGAATCAGGACTATTACCGCACCTATGAAGAAGACCTGCCGGGCACGCCTTACCTGCTTTATAATTCAATCAACAACTCATTCAAATCAGTAGTGGCTGAGCTTCAATACGTGAAGCGTATCGGCGCGCTGCAATGGACTATAGGAGTCAACGAACTCTACTCTCATTCCCGCAATGAATATGATGATAGCTTCGTAGACCGCATGAACCGTAACAATACCTATCTATATACATCGCTTTCCGGCCAGCACGGAAAATTTTCCTGGACACTTGGCGGCGGAGGCAAATACCTGCACGTAAAAGAGAACGCCCGCTCCAACTCCTTCTGGCAAGGCCGCGCTAATGCTAAGCTAAGCTACAGCATATCACCCACCCAGAGCCTCAGCTTCTATTTCGCCTATACCCCGACCATGCCGTCGCTCTCACAGCTCGCAACGGTAGAACAGGCCAACAATAGCTTTATCACTACTACGGGTAATCCCAACCTCAAAGGATCTCACCCGATTACACTGCAGCTTGGCTGGTGGAAAAAGATCGATAAGTTCACTATATGGGGCAATGCGCAGTATTACAATGTGAATAATGCCATCATGAGCGACTACCTCTATACCGGCCACGGCAAGTTTATCTCTACTTACATTAACTTCCAGCGCAACTGGATCTTCACCATCTCATCAGGCATGAAGCTGTCGGGGCTTTTCAATCACCTCGACATCTCGTTCAATCCTATCTACAAGCACACTCAGGTGCACAATGGCGATTATCGTCGGCTCTTCAATCATTTCTGCTTCTACACCGAGGCTACAGCCTACTGGGGTAATTTCTCAGTAGATATCTTTTACAAGAAACCGGGTCAGAACCTCTGGGGCTACAGTTGGTCGCGCGACGAAAACGGCAACGGCTTCCAATTTGACTATAAATGGCGCAATTTCAGGTTTGGAGCGGGACTACTCTACGCCTTCGGCAAACTCGGCACCAAATATGATTCGCGCACCTACAACCCGGTGGCCTACGGCTCCCGCAAGGTGACCATCGAAAACAATTCATGGATGGCGATTCTGACCCTTACCTATCAGACCAACTTCGGCAAAATTTTCCAGAAGGACCACAAAGGCCTGCAGAATTCAGCCTACGACGATTCGATGATAAAAGTGCTCTGACGCACTTGCCGGATTGCCGGATTTTCGTTAACTTTGTAGCTCAAACAGGTGGACTTAAGGTTCGCCGGTTTGCAGGTAAAAAATCAAGGTAATCCAACAAGAGAAGAATTATGAAAAAGAGTGCACTTCAACGCGCCAGGGCCGAGTATCAGCCTAAGCTGCCCAATGCCCTTCGCGGCAGCGTGAAGATGAAATTCGGCGATAAGACTGAATCCGTAGCTGATCAGGAAGAGATCCGCAAGCTGTTTCCCAATACCTACGGCATGCCTGTAGTTACTTATGAACCCGATGAGAACCCGAAGCGTCCGGAGGAGCCCTGCAATGTAGGTATTATCCTCTCCGGTGGCCAGGCTCCCGGCGGCCACAATGTAGTGAGCGGTATTTTCGATGCCCTCAAGAAACTCAACCCGGAAAACCGCCTCTACGGTTTCCTCATGGGTCCTTCCGGCTTTGTTGACCACCAGTATGTGGAGCTGACAGAAAGCTATATCAAAGATTACCGCAACACGGGTGGCTTCGACATCATTGGTTCCGGACGCACCAAACTGGAGACTCCGGAGCAGTTCGACAAGGGTCTGAAAATCCTGAAGGAGCTCAATATCAAGGCTCTTGTGATTATCGGTGGTGACGATTCGAATACCAACGCCGCCATTCTTGCCGAGTATTATAAGGCAAAGAACGCCGGTGTGCAGGTGATTGGAGTGCCTAAGACAATCGATGGCGACCTGAAGAATGAATGGATCGAGGCCTCTTTCGGTTTCGATACCGCCTGCAAGGTATATAGCGAAATGATCGGCAATATTGAGCGCGACTGCAACTCAGCAAAGAAGTATTACCACTTCATCAAGCTGATGGGTCGCTCGGCAAGCCATATCGCTCTTGAGTGCGCTCTGGAGACCCAGCCTAACGTATGCCTCATCTCAGAGGAGGTGCAGGCCAAGCGCATGACGCTCGACAATATCGTGAACTATATCTGCTACATCGTTTCGGAACGGGCAAAGATGGGCTGGAATTTCGGCACCGTGCTGATTCCGGAGGGTCTTATCGAGTTCATACCGAGCATGAAGGTGCTTATCGAGGAGCTCAACGATGTGCTGGCAGAGCATGGAAATGACCTGAAGGATCTTCATGAGACAGAAAAGATTGAGGCCATAAGCGGCTATCTTACTCCCGATAACGCTGCTCTCTTCAAGAGCCTGCCCAAACATATCGCTCTGCAGCTTAGCCTCGACCGCGACAGCCATGGCAACGTGCAGGTAAGCCTCATTCAGACCGAAAGCCTGATTTCGCAGATGGTGGCAAAGCGCCTCGAAGAGATGGCGGCAGCAGGCCAGTATTGCGGAAAATTCGCTACACAGCATCATTTCTTCGGCTATGAAGGCCGCTGCGCCGACCCGTCGAACTTCGATGCCGACTATTGCTATGCGCTCGGCTACAACGCCACTATGCTCATTCACGGCGGTC
Source organism: uncultured Muribaculaceae bacterium (assembly GCA_947632485.1). Classification (GTDB taxonomy): domain Bacteria; phylum Bacteroidota; class Bacteroidia; order Bacteroidales; family Muribaculaceae; genus Lepagella. Next base: position 46,407 of record CANRPJ010000009.1, on the reverse strand, counting down.
TCACAGGCTATATGTCGTCGGTTCGCAACCTTACCGACAAACCGGAAAACTGGATTCCCGGCGGCATACCCATCACCATGCTTTTCAACATGGAGCGACGCCACGGCAAGATGAAACCCGTGATTCAGAAAGCGCTCGTGAACCTCAACGGCGCTCCCTATCTGAAATTCGCTTCGATGCGTGAGACCAACGGGCTCAATACGCTCTATCTCTATCCTGGCCCGATTCAGTATTTCGGTCCGGCGGAGGTTTGCGACAGGCCTACCATGACACTGCTTCTTGAACACGGCAAAGATATCTAAATGAAAAAATTTGCATTGATACTCGGCGCGGCGGGACTGATTCTCGCCGCGTCGTGCTCCGACGGTAACAAAAAGAAGACCTGGGAGGTAAAAGTAGAGAAAACCGCTGACGCTGACGATAGCCAGTCTTTCAGCGCTCAGATCAAATCGGAAAACGGCCTTCCGATGCTACTTGACTTCTACGCCGACTGGTGCGGCCCCTGCAAGCGCCTCGCTCCAATCATCGAGGCTATGGAGGAAGACTATAAGGATCGCGTGGAGTTCCGCCGCATAAACGTTGACGAAGACCAGGATCTCGCCGCAGCGTTCGGAATAGAAAGCATTCCGACTCTGGTCTACATCGATGCAGAGGGTCGCGAGGTGAACCGTACGGTAGGTCTGGTCGACATAACGGTAATAGAACAAGACCTCCACGCGCTTCTGAAAAAATAGCTCTCCGAGAGCCGGAGATTGATGGAAAATTTGTAAATTTGTGGCATAACAAGGTTTTGCCATGAAGACTCTCAAAATTCCGCACGGTCAGTTGTCTGAGAGGCAACTCGATGAGTTATGCCGCGACTTGAGCGACGGCGCAATCATGATATGGCCTACCGATACGCTCTACGCCGTGGCCTGCGATGCGCTCAACCCGAAGGCGATTGAGAGAGTGTGCGATCTGAAGAAGATCAATCCTAACAAAACCAACCTGTCGATCATCTGCGCCTCAATATCGCAAGCGGCAGAATATGCCCGGATCAACGATAAGATTTTCAAGCTTCTCCGCGACAATACTCCGGGGCCTTATACCTTCATCTGCCCTGCCGCCTCCCTGCTGCCCCGCGCCTTCAAAGGCCGCAAGCTGGTAGGAGTCAGGATTTCTGAAAATCCGCTCAACGCGGCTGTGGTAGAAAGACTCGGACACCCGGTGCTGACCACTTCGATAGAATTTGAAGATCCCGACTACGCTATCTCGCCGAGTCTTATCAGCGAAGCTTACAACGATAAGGTCGACATAATGATTGAGGCGAAAGCCGGGGATACCGAGCCCTCTACCGTGATAGATTGCACCGGCGCTGAACCTGTAGTCGTCAGGGAGGGGAAAGGACTTGATAACCTGATACTTTAATCATGAAGCAACTTTTCATATTACCTCTGGTCATAATCTTCGGTATGCTGCGCGTGCAGGCAGAAAATCCTGAACGCGTAGAGTTTGATTGGGTGTACTGGGACGAAAAAGATGCCACTCCCCATAAAGGTTATGCCGAGATTCACCATCCGGAAGGTTCGGTGGCCAACTTGCGAATCACATTTGAAAATGAGAAGGAAGACGACGTAAGCCTCATAGTCGACAAAGGATTTGACTATAAGGCCAATCTTAACGTGACTTCGCTTCGCAAGCAGAAATTCGGTCCCTGCTTCTATCTGCCGCAGGACAGACCGACCGGAATACCTGAACTCGGTCTTGACCGGTTCTGGATCAAATTCGACAAGAAGACCAACAACGACGTGATAACCGTGCAGGTCGAGAAGCGACAGTCGGGTCGACTGATGGGGCGCCCGAGGGTGATCCTCTCAAAAGCCGACGATGTGATGAACCTCGTGGCTCAGGCTATTGAGACCCTTGATCTGCATCTGCTGAACTAAAGAACTCTATATAAACCCAAATACACAAAAAGAGAAATGTCAAAAGTAACTGTAGTAGGCGCAGGCAACGTAGGTGCCACAGCTGCCAATGTCATTGCCCTCCGCGAAGTAGCCGACGAGGTAGTGATGATCGATATCAAGGAAGGCGTATCGGAAGGTAAGGCCATGGATATGATGCAGACCGCAAATCTGCTCGATATGAACACCTGCATCAATGGCGTGACCAACTACTATGAGGCTACCGCCAACAGCGATGTAGTGGTGATCACTTCCGGTATCCCCCGCAAGCCGGGCATGACCCGCGAGGAGCTCATCGGCGTAAACGCAGGCATCGTGAAGCAGGTGACCGAGAGCGTGCTCAAGCATAGCCCTAACGCTGTAATCGTATGCGTTTCCAACCCGATGGATACCATGACCTATCTGATCCACAAGATCTCCGGTCTGCCTAAGAACCGCATCATCGGTATGGGTGGCGCCCTCGACAGCAGCCGCTTCAAATACTATCTGAGCAAGGCTCTCAACGCTAACCCCAACGAGGTTGAAGGTTTCGTGATCGGTGGCCACGGTGACACCACTATGATCCCGATGAAGCGCTACGCTGCTTACCGCGGTATCCCTGTATCGACGCTTCTCGACGCTGAGACTCTTGACAAGGTGGTAGCCGACACAATGGTAGGTGGCGCTACGCTGACCAAGCTCCTCGGCACCTCCGCATGGTATGCTCCCGGTGCTGCTACGGCAGAAGTGGTTGAGGCAGTGATCCACGATCAGAAGTGCATGATCCCCTGCTCCGCTCTTCTCGAAGGCGAGTATGGCGAGAAGGACCTCTGCATCGGCGTGCCTTGTATCCTTGGTAAGGGCGGTATCGAGAAGATCGTAGAGCTCGACCTCAACGAGGAGGAGAAAGCTCTCTTCGCCAAGAGCGCCGCAGCCGTTCATAAGACCAACGAAGCACTTCCCGCATAATCAGCAGCTTCGTAAATCAAGTTTAAGCGGAGAGTCTCACCGACCCTCCGCTTTCTATATTCAATCATTGGGGAGAAAGGAGTTCCCTATTTAAGGATGCCGGAAGAAGCACCCGTAGCCTGATAAGCTTCGTTGTCGGTACCTACCTTCTTACCAAATCCAAATGTATAGGTTCCCGAGATCTGGAAGAAACCAGAAGAACTTCCATTGTAGGTATATCTGACCGAATCATAGTATTTGCTATTCAACACGTTTTTCATGCTATATCCTCGCTTTATGAAAGGATTACGTGTGAAGAAACGTAGATTCCAATTCTTGTTGCTCCACCCTACCTGAAAGGTATAGGATTCTCGAAGATTAACCCAGCTTCCAAACATACACCCATCACCTAATCCACTCGGCGATGTATAATCTGCAGCTAAATACACCTTGTCCAAGTAATAGTAGGCAGAACCTATGAATATCAGATTAGACTTTGTCCAATAATAAGGCTTACCATTGTGAGCCGGCATCATGTAGGCCGCAGCACTCAATTGGAGCTTTTCATTGAGCAATTTAACCGATCCCTGGACGCCACATTGCCCTTGTACAAACTTACCCATGGGCTGCTTTACCGTTCTCAATATTCCCGTTGAGCTGGCCTCAAAGTCAAAAACATATCTATTGCCGACAATCCATGCATATCCAAAAGTCGAGAAGCTAAGCATCTTATTAGGTATGAAAGTATAGCTTCCTTGAAAAGTAAAAGAATTGTAAGGAACAAGCGCCGGATTTCCAGTATAGCTCACCCAGGGATTTATCTGTACTACAGCAGCACTCCTTGAGGTTGATGATGGAACTGATTTTTCATATTCAAATGATAGCGAAAGCGAGTTTTTCCGATTGAAAGCATATTGCATTGAAAGATTAACCCACGGAACTGTAGAGCTCTCCACAATTTCACCATACTTCGCTTTATCCCAATATAACCCTAATCCGAGTAGCCCATAGAGTTTACTATTGGTATAGCTGTAGGTTACGCCCGGACCAAGTCTGGAAGTAGAAGCCTTATCTGAGAGAGAGTGGAAGATCCTGAATAGCTCGTACGATTTTGCAAGAAGCGTCCCTGAAGCATAGCTTTCAGCGTGCCTACTTTCCCGAAAGAGTGAACGAAAGAGAGATCTCCGCTCGCCTGATGGGAATTATCTTTAGCTCCGTTAAGAATCGTTTCGGTCGTTTTCTCTTGATAGGAAGAAAACTGATTGGTCTGAGTGAAAGCATATTGCGGGTTGAAGGTGATAGAGTTTCCATTCGGAAGACCAAAATACCAATAACCGTTATAGATTATTGACTTTACCTTATTTCTACTTAAAGATGAAAATTCGGTTGATTCAAAATCTTCAGGAGTATAGGTCAATCTACCTTCAGTTACTTGCTTGGGTGAACGGTCTATATCTACGGAAATCATATTGCTTAATGTGGTCTTATCTGATTTATAAAGAGCCTTGAATGATGTCCAATAGTCACGGCGTATTAACTTGCTATAATCCACCGTCGAATTCCTTTCAAACTCTTTTATCGAGCCATCCGGTTGTGGAAGTCTGAAAGCTTCAACAGAATTTTCATAATTATTTTTGCTGTCCATTCCAAATGCCCCTCCGCCCCAATCGAAAGTCATCTTCTTATATTGTACTTTTGCAAATCCAGTAAGCTGCCGAGACATAACGAAATTATCATAGTAAACACCCTTTACGTAGCCTCCGTATTCATATTTTTGCAATAGAAAGTTAATAACATGAGGCTTACCCTGAAATCGCGGATCAGTTGGGAAGTCGTAATATTCAATCCTCTTTACATCTGCCATTCTCATGCCTTCCAAATCAGCTGCTGAAGCCGGAACGAAATCTATGAAAATATCTACTGGCTGTCCGGTGATGGTTTTTATCTCATTCCCGATTCTCAACTGAGGTATAGCCATTCTCATTATCAGGTCTTGGGCAGTCTGGGAAGCGTTCTTCTGTCGTGAAGTCGGGAGATAGACTGATTTATCGGAATAGAGGTAAGAGTTATCCGCCTCAACTGTGACTTGGCCTAACTCTATCGCTTGCTCCGGCATTAGGATAGAACCGACGTTGAACGATTCGAAGTTTTTATAGGTAGTCTTATAGCCGAGACAAGAAAGCTTCGCAATGACTCCTTTTCGATCGCATGGGATAGAGAAACACCCGGCATTGTCTGTTATGCCATAAGTCAGAACAGTGGAATCCTTTGGAGCAAGAAGCATTACGGTAGCAGCTACAACAGGTTCATTATCTGATCCGATTGCCCGGCCAGTGTAAACATATTTACCGTGTTGCAACGCTTCGATATAATAAACGTCTCGGGATTTAACAATGGTAACGGGATTCAATCCGATTGTCTGCCGGAGAGCTTCATAAGGGTTATCAGTCTTTACAATAGCGCTCGTTTTATAGTTTTCAAGTTCATCATATATGAAATTCACTTCGAGATCTGGGTGATCTTCCATTATTTTTTGCACAGCATTAGGGAGAGGCGTTGCGTTGAAACGATATGAGAATGTTTCAGCATCGGCCATGAAGACTGTGGTCATGGCCGCAAGAAAAATAATCAGGCGCGTCATGATCTTAGTCTACTTTTATGGTTTTGCCCTTGATTGAGAGATGAATCTGCCCGAAGTTATTAAGGCTTTCTACTATATCTTCTAACGGTAGCGACTGCTTCCAACGGTAATACAGGCGGAGAGACTTTGGGCTGTCGGTAACATAAATTACTTCATACCCGTAGTATGCAGCAATTTTAGATATTATAGTCTCGAACGACTCATTATCAAAAACTACGGTCTCAGCAGGAACCTGCACAGTATCATTAAGAGTCACGACGGTGTCACCCTGTGATACAGTAGCTATCGCCACGTCAGACTTTACCATTCCGATTTCGGAATCGGATTGCCTACCGAATGAGTAATGGACACCTATCCCCACCAAAGCAGCCACGGCAGTGAGGGCAGTGATTCCAATGGCGATGCTTGCAGCCACCTTACGGGAAAACAGACCTGCAAACCGAGACCGGAGAGACTTCTTAACATTGAGATTTTTGACCTTAAATGCCTCCCACTCAGCTTCAACATCCGGGGTTGAAACAGGCTGAAGGCTTGACTTCGCTTTATCAAGCAAATCAAATACCTCTTTTGTCTCCGGGTCTTGCAGCATTTCATCAATCTCCGCGGAGGAGTAACGCTCCGGATGCTCCAAAGCATCAAGCAATCGGTCAATCTTATCCATTTTGATTTATTTTCTGGCGTAAAACATCTATTGCATGACGCAAATGCTTGTAAACAGCAACCTTGCTTATTCCAAGGGTCTCTGCAATCTCCTGATAACTCTTTCCGTCGGAGAATCTCAATTTGAACACTCGTCGGCAAGCTTCTGTAAGATCATTGGAGACAGTTGACTGAATCTGCTCTATCACAGCATCATCAGGCCAATACTCTTCAGCAATTTCAGTTGCATTGATTGAGTAGATCTCTTTCAAACGCTCTTGAGCTGACAGACTGCGGATATGCTTCAGGCATCGGTTGCGAACAGCTTGAAGCAGATATGCTTCTGAAACCTCCGATCGGCCTGATATCAACAGCGACTCAAAGATATCGTGCACAATATCGCGAGACGCACTGTCATCACGCAGTATCAGCATTGCAAGCCGTTGCATAGCCGCAAAATGAGAGCGGAAAAGCTGTCCTATGTCCTCAAATTTCGTCATACAAATATATGACCCCTCTCGCGTCAAAAAACAAACCTTTCAGACCGATAAAAATCTCAAAATTCTCCTATCAAACTGATTTTGCCAATTTTAATTTAACATCATCAGCCAACCATAAAAGAAGAAGCGGAACCCTCGAGAGCTCCGCTTTCACCTATCTTGTCAATAATTCTTTCTTATTTCACTTTAAGTTTCTGACCCGGACGCAAAGTAGAGTTCTTGCTGATTCCGTTGAGCTTGGTCAGTGCGGCAACAGTGGTGCCGTTGCGCTTGGCAATCGATGAGAGGGTCTCACCCTTCTTCACCTCATGGCTGCTACCCTTACCTGACGAAGCTGAAGCCTTCGACTTCTTGCTCTTGCGTGAGCCTTTCGTTGAAGAGGTGACCCGACGCGGATCATAGTTACGACCCTGAGTGTAGCTGCTCTTATCGAAAGCATAGGTATCGGTATGAGTTGTGAGGTTCGGGAAGTCGAAGATCGCGGCGGGATTGATGGCGTAGCCCATGTAGCGGGTCTCGAAGTGAAGGTGCGGGCCGGTGCTTCTGCCTGTGCTTCCACCGAGAGCGATAGGATCGCCGGCTTTCACCACCTGCTCCGGCTTAACGAGAGCCTTGTTGAGGTGGCCATATACGGTTTCAAGATCATTTGGGTGGCGGATAATCACGTAGTTGCCATAACCCTTACCCTCGTAGGCCGTGAGACGCACCTTGCCATCGAATGCGGCATAGATAGTGTCGTTGTTGCGAATATGAAGGTCAATACCCTTGTGCATTCTTCCGAAACGGGCGCGATAGCCATAGTTTGATGTGACGCGGTCAGCTGTCTTACAAGGCATTGCATAACCGGTAACATCGATCAGCGCCGTATTCGGCACATCGGCTGCCTTAAAGGGATTTACACTCTTGCTGTTCCAACCCTCCGTGTAGATGTCAGGCTCCGGCTCGATATCATCAATCAGATCAAGGAAGGTGTTATGCTCCGTAAGTTTGATCTGATCTTTGGCCGTACTCTGCTTTGCAAGCAGATTCTTATGAGCCGCCGAGTGAGGAGAGGTGCTCTTTGTCTGTGCTGCGGCGGGGAGGAAAGCAAATCCCATTGCCAAGGCAGCTGTCAGTATTTTTTTGATATTCATCATAATCTCTTTTAGGGCCTGAATCAATCTTTCAAATCATCATCGCCGTAACAATAGCTGTAAGCGGCTGTTTCGTAGCTGAAAATCTCTTCAGGCTTGAAAAAACGCGCAAGCTCCACCACGGCATTTTCCGGAGAGTCGCTCGCGTGCACAATATTCTTCTGGCCGCTTACGCTGAAATCGCCGCGGATTGTACCCAGCGCAGCATTGCGTCCGTTAGTTACTCCCGCCATAGCTCTGACTACTCTCACTGCCTCAACGCCTTCTACACACATCACCACTACCGGCGTAGCCATCATCGACTTCATCAATGAGGGGAAGAAAGGCTTATCGACAAGATGCGAATAGTGCTCACGCAAAATCTGCTCATCGAGCTGCATCATTTTCATGCCAGCTACAATGAGCCCTTTGGCTTCGAGCCGTCCTATTACCTCTCCCATCAGCCCGCGGGCCACGCAAGAGGGTTTCAATATGACGAGAGTCTGCTCCATTTCGCTTCAATTAGCTGCCCGATTTCTTAAGAACTTTTAAGACTTCAAGCATCAATCACTTCAAAGTTAACCCATTCCAATCAAATATCCAACAAAGCTGACAACTTTTTTCTCTTCATCGCATTTCCCACTGTGTCCATGTAGTCATTTAATCCTTTGGTTAAAGGTGGTTTGAAGCAAAAATATGTTTTATAACATGTTTTTCAGCCATTGCACATTATACTGGAGAGAGTGCAAAAATCGCCGATCGGTAAATGTTAAAAAGATTTAATGCCACTATAACTATTCCAGCATAAAGATATTAACATTGCCAGACCTTCAAATAGGGATCACAATTTTGCCTAAAAACGCAGATGAAAAATTTATTTTGCCCATCTGTTTTGCAGATTAAAAAGAAAGCATTAACTTTGCACCGCAAAAGCAAGGTTCCATGTCCGAGTGGTTAGGTACCGGTCTGCAAAACCGTTTACACCGGTTCGAATCCGGTTGGAACCTCAAAAAAAAGATACTTAGACATTCTCAATGAGGCAGTCTAAGTATCTTTTTTATCTGCAGCTCTCAATTATCTGTTATCTGTAGCGCGAGTAGATTTCAGTGCCCTTCCGCTTAGCCTTTTCCACATCGGCCGGATTCTTCGGATCAACCCCATATTTCGACAACTCAGGCACTACAACCTGCGTGCCGGGCCGAATGCGGTCAGGGTGACCGAGAATAGCCTTATTCTCTTCATATATATAAGGCCAGAAATGATAATTTCCATAGTATTCGCGGCTCATGGTGGTAAGATAGCGCGTTTTCGTAATGGTATCGTATCTTACAGTATCTGAAGGTCGGGTAGGAACAACTTTTGAACCTGACACGGAAAGCGAATCCTCAGCCGTGGCAGCTATAGAATCCTTCACTATCTCCGTAGGAACCGGCACCGAAAGGGTATCAGAATTAACAATCGAAGCATCGGAAAAAGCTATATTCTCAGGACTCTTATCCAATGCGAGCCATGGACGCCAGTCGAAGAAAAAGACCATAGCGATAACAGCTACGACCGCTGCTGTAAGAAATCCTACGAGGAAGCCCCAGCCGAACCGGCGCCTCGGGCGACTTTCCTCGGAAATTTCCTCATCTTCAGCAGGACTCTCTACCTCTTCTTCGATGCCCTCTTCTTCAATAATTCTATCCTCGGCATGCTCAATCGCCTCGTTCCGCTCGCGGATTTCTTCGCGCTCCACGGCTTCATCAAACTCTTCATTCAGCTCTTCGGGACTCTCAGTCTTAACCTCTTCGAATGCCTCCTCAAGCACCTCCTGAGCCGAGGTGGGTGCAACCTGCTCTTCAACCTCTACCTCTGGTTCCTCCTCTTCCGTGCTATCGAGCATATCGTCGGTCACTCTTTCTGAAAGCTCAACCGGCTCAAACATCTCAAACGCCTCGTTTACAGCGTCAGCCAGCTCCCGACCGGGCACAAAAGAGACCTTCCGGTGACCGGGAATCTCCATTTCAGCTCCGGTCGCCACATTCACGCTCTTTCTGGAATCTACTTCCGTTAGCTTAAACGTGCCGAAGCCTTTGATCCTCACACTCTCACCTCCCTCAAGCGCAGAGGCTACCAGAGCAAAAAACTCACGAAGGAAGTCAGATGAAGCCTTCTTCGACTCGCCGGTTAATTCCGCAAACACCGATGCCAGATCGGCCAGGGTCAATCGCTGTTTCATGACTTCTCTTCGGGCAAATCCTTTACTTTCTGTTTCAACACTGCCGACGGGCGAAACTGCAACACAGCCTTAGGAGGAAGCAGCACGCGGCGCCCTGTAGCCGGGTGGCGCGCCACCCTTTCGCGGCGTACCTTCGTCTCAAATGTGCCGAAACCGGCTACTGCCACTGACTGGCCACTACCGCACGCCTGAGTGAGGCTTCGGGCTAAGGCCGATGTGAGAAAAGCTATGCTCTCCTCATCGGTGCCCAGTCGCTCGGCGAGAGTCTCCATAAAGCTTTTAGAATCCATTTCTATTCTGTTGAAGAATTACAAAAGTAGCGGAATTTTCCTAATTTTGCAAACTATTATCCGCAACTTAATCAAAAACTCCTTCAAAATGAAGAAAACATTCATACTCCTGGCTCTGCTCGCAATAGCTTCCGGAGTCAACGCGCAACTCCTTTACAAAATTTCCGGTAACGGGCTGAAGCAGCCCTCTTACCTCTTCGGCACCCATCATCTCGCTCCCAAGTCGATGCTCGACGAGGTGACAGGTCTACGCAAGGCCATGGCAGAAGCTGACAGAGCGGTTGGAGAAATCGACATGACTCATAACCAGAATGAGATGGCTGCCCAGATGCAGGGCTATATGCTCGCTCCCGCCGACAGCACTCTCAGCAAGGTGATTTCCCCGGAGGAGTTCCAGAGAATAGACCCTGTGTTTCAGAAGTATGCGCCCATGCCCGGCATGACCCTTGCCATGCTTGAGCCGATGAAACCCGCAGCGGTATCGACCATGGTAGCAGTCATGATGGTACTTCCCAATGTGCCCGATTATAACCCCGAAGAGCAGCTCGACAAGCTCATTCAGGTTGAAATGCAGAAAGCCGGCAAATCAATTGGAGCATTAGAGACCATCGACAGGCAATGTGAAGTGCTTTTCAATGCCACTCCTATCCGCATTCAGGCCAAAGCCCTGGTTGATCTCCTTTCTGATCCCGACAAAGCAGTGACAGAGTCGAAGAAGATGACGGAATCATACATGGCGGGAGATCTGGCCGCTATGGCTCAAATTGAATCGGAAACTGAAGATCCGGAAGAGAAGGCATGGCTCGACCATCTGCTCTATGAGCGCAATGCCGACTGGCTCAACAAACTACCGGCTATGCTGAAGGAGAACAGTAATTTAATTGCCGTAGGCGCTATGCATCTCGTAGGCGACAATGGTCTGATAGAAGGTCTTCGCGCATTAGGTTATACGGTAGAACCGGTCGGAGCTGCCGACTGATTCTGCGGAGCCGGCGTACCAGGAGCTACGCTGCTGTCCTTTACATATCCATTATAAGGATAGTCAGAGCCGCTGAAGAACGGATACGGAACACCGAATACATTGCCGATCGGCTTATTCGCCTCAATATATCCTTCTATAATTGAGTCGCGGCCTGAAGCCTGCTCATTGGTATAGAGACCAAATTTTGCAAGCATCACTGCTATGTGTTCAAACACGCTTGCCTGAATGCCCTCATAAGGCAGCCAAGAGCTTGTAGAGGTGAAGCAATATACCTGCAGCGGAATTCCGTAAACTGTCTGTGCGAGGGTTGTCACGAAGCAGGTGCTGTTCTTATCGATCATATCGTTGGCGTCAAGCCACATCTTAAGATATGCCCTGAAAAGACCCAGATTGGTCTCTATGCTGCCGTCAACCAGACCTTCGGAATTCTCCACATTCTGAACCTTTCCTGCCGCAGCCTGAGCCTGCTTGCGGGTAATGTAGTGATCCATAAACGGAATCTTCTTCATCGACTCAAGCCATTCGGGAGTAGTCGGCACTATGCTGTCAGCATCAATCTGGTAAGAGCGCATGATCCGTCGGGTATTGCTTTCCTGCATGGGTCTGTAGTTGGTAAACGACCCGCTTATAAGCTGATAAGGAGGAAGGCACACGATCGTCTTATCAAAATTCTCTATCTTCACCTGCGTCAGGGTCACCTCAGTCACCGTTCCGTTAGCATCAGTACCATTCACCTTGATCCAGTCGCCTACATGGAGACTGTCGTTCTCAGAAAGCTGCACTCCTGCCACGACTCCCAGAATGCTGTCTTTGAACACCAGCATCAGTACTGCCGCAAAAGCTCCCAGACCAGCGAGCAGTGAGGCAGGCGACTTATCGAAAATTATCGCGAGCACTATAATAGCGGCAATGATCCAGACTATGCCCTTCACGAGCTGCACAAGGCCGCGCAGCGGGAGCTTTCTCTGATTATGCCGCATATCAATGCGCCTCCAGGCCACGTAGACCACAGTATTGATCGCAACCGCCAGCACGTAGATAATGTAGATCCATGTGGCGCGCATCAGGAAGGTAGAAAGAGTGGCATGCGATGAAAGCGTGAACTCAATAAAGATCAGAAACACGATGGGAGGAATGATGCGACACGTCTTCGTAAAGAATTTTTCAGCGCGCAGCATCTCATAGATACCATCGGTGGAAGTCTTCTTCCCTATCGACCTCACAACACCCAGCACAATCCATTTGGTCACATAGCCTATAGCATAGGCTATCAGAAACACCAGAAGCGAATAAATCCAAATTACGAGCGTTTCGTGGTGGCCCAGACCGAGTTTACTTAGTACCCATTCCACCAACTGCATGATCCAGCCGGCAATCACTCCAGTGGTTTCAGCAGCCTGGTGAGTAAGCTCAGTAGCAGGAATCTGGGTATCGTCGAGCCGCTCCTGCGCATGGCCGATAAGAGTCAGAATTGATAACATAGCGGAATCTTTATCATCATTACAAATCATAAAGCCGGATTGTTCAGTTGCCGCTTAAAGGCGGATTTATTAACTTTGCACATCTAATGACGCAAAAACAACGACACAATGGTTGTATTTTTTCAGAACGGCGCCTCGGCCGTGACCGCAGTCGAAACCCTGCATCCTTTTGACGAAACAGCTCTTGAACGGCTTACATGGCTTCTCAGCGGAGCCCGACCGCTCAAAACAAAGACCCTCAAGGGTACTTTTGTAGGGCCACGCCGCGAAATGATCACCCCTTGGAGCACAAACGCCGTAGAAATCACCCGCAACATGGGTGTCGATGGAATTGTGCGTATGGAAGAGTTCACCAAGGTGAAGTCGGGAGAACCGGTATATGACAAGATGCTGCAGCGGGTCTACGACCGACTCGACCAGAACATTTTCCGCATCGATGCCGAACCTGCTCCTATTGAACATATAGAGGACATCGACGAATATGACCTGCGCGAAGGTCTCGCCCTCTCCGCTGAAGAGAAAGACTATCTCCGCGGTCTCGCAAAGAGACTCGGACGCCCGCTCACCGATTCGGAGGTGTTCGGTTTTTCCCAGGTTAACTCCGAGCATTGCCGCCACAAGATCTTCAACGGTACATTCGTGATCGATGGCAAGGAGAAACCCACTTCCCTCTTCAAGCTTATCAAAAAGACATCGGAAGAGAATCCCAATGGCCTCGTATCGGCCTATAAAGATAATGTAGCTTTCGTGAAAGGTCCGGAAGCAATGCAGTTCGCACCGGCCAATCCCGAGCAACCGGGACTCTTCAGCGAAACTAAAATCAAAACTGTGATCTCGCTGAAGGCTGAGACTCATAACTTCCCTACTACCGTAGAGCCTTTCAACGGAGCTGCTACCGGAACCGGCGGCGAGATTCGCGACCGTCTCGGCGGAGGCAAGGCCAGCCTTCCGATTGCCGGTACGGCTGTATATATGACCTCATATCCGCGTCCCGAAGAGGTGCGCGGGTGGGAGAAAGGTGCTCCCGAAGCGCGCCAGTGGCTCTATCAGACTCCGGCTGAGATTCTCATCAAGGCTTCCAACGGCGCATCTGATTTCGGTAACAAGTTCGGGCAGCCGCTGATCTGCGGCTCTGTGCTGACCTTCGAGCATGAGGAGCACGACCGCACGCTTGCCTACGATAAGGTGATAATGCTTGCCGGCGGCGTTGGCTTCGGCACCATGAAAGATGCCATAAAAGGTGTGCCCGAGAAAGGAATGAAAGTAGTGGTGATGGGAGGCGACAACTACCGCATCGGTATGGGCGGCGGAGCCGTGTCATCAGTTGCTACAGGTCAATATGACAATTCGATTGAGCTCAACGCCGTGCAGCGTGCCAATCCAGAGATGCAGAAGCGAGTGTCTAACGTGATCCGCGCTCTGGCAGAAATGGAGACCAACCCCTGCGTGAGCATACACGACCACGGCGCCGGAGGCCACCTCAACGCCCTTTCCGAGCTTGTGGAGGCTACAGGCGGAAAGATCGACATGAAGTCGCTGCCTATTGGCGATACTACCCTTTCAGCCAAAGAGATTATCGGCAACGAAAGCCAGGAGAGAATGGGTCTCGTGGTCGCTGAAAAAGATGTGGAGAGCATTCGCAAGGTGGCTGAAAGAGAGCAGGCTCCCTTCTATGTAGTGGGAGAAACCACTGGCGACGGCCGCTTCGTATTCGAGCAGGCCGACGGCAAGCGCCCGATTGACCTTGCCATGACCGATATGTTCGGTAGCTCACCCAAAACGGTGATGCACGATAAAACCGTAGAGCGCCATTACTCGGATCCGGCTTATGACGTAGCTGACATCGACAGTTACCTTGATAATGTGCTGCAGCTCGAGGCGGTGGCCTGCAAAGACTGGCTCACTAACAAAGTAGACCGTTCGGTGACAGGTCGTATCGCCCGCCAGCAGTGCCAGGGCGAGATTCAGCTGCCGCTTAGCGACTGCGGTGTCGTAGCTCTCGATTACCATGGTCGCGCCGGCATCGCCACCTCGCTGGGCCATGCACCTCAGGCTGCGCTGATCGACCCGGCCAAGGGTTCCGTGCTCTCAGTGGCCGAGGCTCTGACTAACATAGCCGGTGCCCGTCTTAAAGATGGTCTGAAGTCAGTGTCGCTTTCAGCGAACTGGATGTGGCCCTGCCGCAACGAGGGTGAAGATGCGCGTCTTTATGAAGCTGTTCAGGCCTGCTCGGAATTTGCGCGTGCTCTCGGCATCAACATTCCGACAGGGAAAGACTCCCTTTCCATGACACAGAAGTATGGAAACAAGAGTGTTATGGCTCCCGGCACTGTGATAATATCCGCTGCCGGCGAGGTAAGCGATATCCGCAAGACCATTTCTCCGGTTTTAGCCAGCGCTTCCTCGCGTCTGCTCCTCCTTGATCTCAGCGGCGATGAGCCGAAACTCGGAGGATCCGCTTTCTTCCAGACTCTCAACGCTATCGGAGCCGAGGCTCCCACGGTAAAGGATCCTGCAGTGTTTGCAAAAGCATTCGATGCAGTGCAGACGCTCAACCGCAAGGGTATGATTCTTGCCATGCACGATATATCTGCCGGTGGTCTTCTTACCGCTCTGCTCGAGATGACCTTCGCTAATACGCGCGGCGGCCTTGATATTGACCTTACAGATCTCGGTTGCGAAGACAGCTGCAAGGTTCTGTTCGCTGAAAATCCTGCACTCGTGATTCAGGTGCCGGAGGCTCAGGCAGATGAGGCGATGGCGATCCTGATGGCTACAGGTGCTAAGGTCGACGTGATCGGTGCTCCCGCGAAAGATCGGAAAATCACTGTGAAAAACGGTGAATGGCAGAAAGAATTTGATATCGACGCTCTGCGCCACACATGGTACCGCAGCTCCTGGATTCTTGACTGCGAGCAGAGCACCCGCGCCTTGGCTGATGCACGCTATCGCAACTACTCACGCCAGCCTCTGCGCTATCGCATCAATCTTGAGTTCTCAGGCAAACTTACCGATCTCGGTCTTGAGCCTCTGCGCAAAGGCCGCTCCGGAATCAAGGCTGCCATTATCCGCGAGAAGGGCGTGAATGGCGACCGCGAGATGGCCTACTGCCTGCATCTGGCCGGATTTGATGTGAAAGACGTGCACATGACCGATCTCACTTCCGGTCGCGAGACTCTGGAAGATGTAAATATGATCGTGTTCTGCGGTGGATTCTCGAACTCCGACGTGCTTGGATCGGCTAAAGGTTGGGCCGGTGGTTTCCTCTACAACGAGAAGGCGCGCAAGGCACTGAAGAACTTCTATTCCCGTCCTGACACACTTTCACTCGGCGTTTGCAACGGTTGCCAGCTCATGATGGAGCTCAACCTGATTACGCCTGAGGAAGGCAAGCAAGTTAAGATGGTATTCAACGACTCCCACAAGTTTGAATCCGGATTCGTAGGAGTAGAAATTCCTGAGAACAACAGCGTTATGCTTGGCTCTCTTGCCGGCTCCAAGCTCGGCATCTGGGTGGCTCATGGTGAAGGGAAATTCCGCATGCCCGGCAAACCCTCCGACTATAACGTGGTGCTCCGCTACAAATATCAGGGCTATCCCGCCAATCCCAACGGCTCTCCGGCCAGGGTTGCCGGAATCGCGAGCCCCGACGGGCGTCATCTCGCCATGATGCCTCACCTCGAGCGCACCATCTTCCCCTGGCAGTGTGCCTTCTATCCCAGAGGGCGCCGTATGCAGGAAGCCACACCATGGCTCGAAGCCTTCGTAAATGCCCGCAAATGGGTAGAGGCTAACAAGAAATGACGTTAAGACGCTCATATCTGTTTCCTGTTCTGGCTGCGTTAAGCCTATGCAGCCTCACGGCTTGCTATACGGTAGACCGCACTAAGAAAATCGAACTCACTAAAAGTGACCTCAAGACTATCGCCCCGTCGGCCGAAGAGCAATTTTTGGCCGACGTGAAGGGCGTGGCTCTCGATAACTGGCTGCCCGGGAGGCGTTTTCAGGCTACTGATGACCGAGCGCTGCTCCTCTTTTCGCAGGAGGGAATGCCGGCAGATCCCGCAGAAGTAGGTATCGGAGGTAAAACTCTGATATATAATGGCATCAATGCAAAATTGCGTCCTGACGGCACGGAAGACATTGTTCTGCTTTTCTTTGACGGCGACAAAACGTACCAGCTGCCTACCGGAAAAAAAGGAAGCGAGCTCACCAACTATCTGAGCACCGATCTGCCGATGATGGTAGACATTGAACTGGTTGATGCGCTCAATGCCAAGCTCTCAGGTCAGAAGCTATGGACCCGGAGCTCACTTTGGTATGATGATAAAGGCGAGCGCTTCGCCGGCGAGAAATTCGTGGCCGTGAAGATTTTAGGTGTAGAACCCGGCAATGCGGAGTTTCCAGTCAGGGTATGGTTTGAAGATGACCGCGGACGCCGTTCATTCTTCTGGATGAGCTTCGGACGCAGCGCTGCCGACAGCCGCCCCTTCGCCTCTCTTTTCTCGATGACGGATCCGAGGTTGCAGTACCACGATGTTGAAGACCATATATGGCGGCTCATACAGACCGGGAAGGTAGCCCAGGGCATGAGCAAGGAATTATGCCGCCTTGCGCTCGGAAACCCTTCGGAAGTGACTTCGGGTCACGACTATAGCCGACTGATCGACATCTGGACCTATCCCGACGGCAGGGTGCTCCGATTTGAAGATGGCGTGCTGGAGGTCTACGGAATGAAAAGAGACTGATCTCATGGAAATAGAGAAAGAGAAACAACTGGCATCACTGACCACATTCGGTGTGGAGGCTACTTCAACCTTCTATGCCGAATATTCCTCTCTGCGTGAGCTGGAATGGCTTTCGCGGCAACCGGAATATCTCAACCATGAGGTAATTCATATCGGAGGAGGAAGCAATATTCTCTTCATTGGCTCATGGCCTGGACTCGTGATCCGCTCTGCGATCAAAGGGATTACGACCTATCCCTCGAAAGACGGGCGCGTGTTCGTAATAGCAGGAGCCGGAGAGAAATGGACGGATCTGGTGGAATGGACCATTGCAGAAGGCCTGGCCGGATTGGAGAATCTATCGGGAATCCCCGGCAGCGTTGGAGCCGCTCCCGTGCAGAATGTAGGAGCCTACGGAGTAGAAGCCGGCGACAGGATTTTTTCTGTAGAATGTTTCGATACTCTGACGCGTAAGACTATAAGTTTTAAGGCTGCCGACTGCCAGTTCGGTTATCGCGACAGCCGCTTCAAGCATGATTGGAAGGGGCGTTACTATGTGTTGCGCGTCAGCTTCCTGCTCGATCGTTCAGATAAAGCCTCCGAACTCTCCTATGGCCCTTTGAAATCGCTTGCTGACAGGCTCGGGCACACACCTTCGCCGGCTGAAGTGGCGGAAGAGGTGAAAAAAATACGCAATGAGAAACTTCCTGATCCCGAGGAGCTCGGTAGCGCAGGAAGCTATTTCAAGAATCCGGTGGTGCACGCCGGCTTTTTTAAGGAGCGAGTGCTTCCTCTTGCTCCGGATATGCCCTATCACAATGCAGGCGAAAAGAGAGTAAAGCTATCAGCTGCGTGGCTGATAGACCATGCAGGGCTGAAAGGTCGCAGTATCGGCAATGCGGAGGTATATCCGAAGCAGCCGCTGGTGATCGTAAACCGGGGTGGAGCTACCGGGAAAGAAGTCAGAGAACTGGGCGAAGAGGTGCGAAGCATCGTGCATCAGAAAATTGAAGTGCTTCTCAAACCAGAAGTCAACATCATCGACCCTGAAATCAAGGTCACCGTGTTCGGGAGCGGCACCTCAAAAGGTGTGCCTGAAATAGGCTGTCCCTGCTCCGTATGCTCTTCCGAAGATCCTCGCGATAAGCGCCTTCGCTCCTCAGTGCTTGTAGAGACAAGAGGACTCAAGATTCTGATTGATGCTTCGCCCGACTTCAGGCAACAGATGCTCAGAAGCGGCACGAAAGAGCTCGATGCTCTGATCGTGACTCACAGTCATCAGGATCATGTGGGTGGTATGGACGATCTCAGGCCCTTCTGCATGGAAGGTGCGTTTCCGATATATCTGCGTCCGGACGTGGCTCATGACCTGCGCACACGCTTCGAATACTGTTTCCGGCCTGCACCGTGGCCCGGAGCCCCTGTACTTGATTTGAAAGAGATTTCCGACTCTCCTTTTCTTATCAATGGCCTGAAGATTATTCCGGTGGAGGTTCATCACGGCCCGCTTCCAATATTCGGTTACAGAATTGGTAATTTCGCCTACATCACAGATGCAAAGACCATAGCGGAATCGGAGAAAGAGAAGCTAAGAGACCTCGATGTGCTCGTGCTTAATGCCCTGCGCTATCGCGACCATTTCTCTCATCTCACTCTTGAAGAGGCTCTGGCGCTTATTGAGGAGCTGAAACCGAAGCGGGCTTATCTGACCCACATGAGCCATGATATCGGTCTTCATGCAGAGCTTGAGAAGCGTCTCCCGGAAAACGTAAAACCGGCTTACGACGGACTCGTAATCACCTGCTGATAACTGAGAGCACAGATAGCTAAAAGAATCGCCCGGCGCAAACCGGGCGATAACTTTATCTGTATTTTTAGAAGAATCAGAGGCGGACCTTGAAACGCTTGTCGCCTACAGATACTACATAGATTCCGCTCGAAGCCACATTGACCTCAACTGTGCCGGTACCAACAAGCGATGCTACATGCACGCCTGCCACGCTGTAGACGTTGACCTGCGAGTCAGCGGGCACGTTGTTAAGCGTGATTACGCCATCGCGAGCCGCCACACTTACTGCCTCAGCACCGTTTTCAACTACCTCAACGCCACTTCCAGCGCCCACCTTAACCATTATCTCAGCCATTACGCTTCCAGCGCGCGTGCCAGGAGTAGAAAGCGTTACTTTTACCATTCCATCTTTCTTGGCAATAGCAGTACCATCTTCGCTTACCTCAAGGATATCAGTATTCTCGCTCTGCCATACCAGTTTCTGAGTTGCATCGGGAGGAGTGATAGTTACTTCACAGAGATTCCACATGTTCATGGTAGCACCTACAGCTATTTCAACCTCTTCAGAATCCGGATCTTCCTTCGGCTTGATCTCAATGGATTCTACCGGCACAAGCTCATCGCGTGTAACGAATGTACGGTTACCGTCAGCGTCTACAGTGAAGTAGATAGTACCATCGATATTGTTATCCCAATGTACCGTCTGCCAATCCATATCGGTATCAGAAAGCTTATACTAAGTGCTCAGCGTGTAGAGTCCTTTCGGAAGCGTCGGGAACACATAGTTGAGCTCCCAGATGCAGTATTCCCACCATACCAGATCGTTAGCATTCTTCCAATAGAAAGTAGCCGGCAAAGTTTTTTGAGTTGATTTCCAACTTGCTGCGTCAAAGTCGTAATAATAGAACTCAGCCACACCAGCTTTTTCTCCGTCGGGATATGTGTAAATCTGACCCTGGAAATCGAACGAGCGGGGTTCCTGCCATACTTGAAATATATTACCACGTGCCTGCGGCGTTCCATTGTAATCCGCATAATCAATTGCGAACACCTCGTATGAGCCATTAGTGCCTTGGTAATCAAGGGTAGCGTCAGCTGTCTCACCATAACCTTCTACCATTACGGCCATCTTCTGACCCTCTGCGGGAGCCTGAATACCGATCACAGCCTGCTGATCAAGCGTATAGTCGCCATCGCCACCGCCGGCTCCGATACCTTCCGGAGCAAGGCAAGTCATGGCAAACCAACCGTCGTAGGCGCCGCCCCAGCCCCAGTTCATGTGCCAGTAGCCATCTGTGCGATAACCATCGCATACGAAAGAGTGAGCCGTGTTTTTGCTTGCACCACCGTAAACCATAGGACGGTTCTCCTTAAGCTCATTATAAATCAGCTCTACCCATTCATCGTCAGAATACCAGTTGCGCGATACGAAAGTAGCCGTCTTAGCAATTCCAAAATATTTCTGAAGAGCGTAAGCCACCATCTGATGGTAAGCGCCGCTACCATCGGTGCTGTAGCTCATATCAACAGCCACACCTACAGCCTTCATCAGCTTGGCTACCTCTGCTCTCTCGGCTTCGGTGCCGGCGTGAGGACCGTTAGCGCTGTATGTGTCGCGCATCAGATCCCAGTCAAGCGTAAGCGTGGAATAATCTTCCGACATCGTCGTATTCTTAATATCGGTGTGAGAACCAGATCCTTTGAAATATTTGTGATAGTTAAGAATCTGCGAAGTCGAGGTTGCTACGCAGCCGGTCCAGGCATGAGTATTTCCCTCAAGCGGGCAGAGATCATTGTAAGGAGTTCCCTGATCCCATTTGGTCTGAACGAGCGGTTCAATATCTACATAATTGGTTGCGCGGGTCTTGATGTTCTTCATCGGAACAGCAACACCGTCGTAAACTGCACCAATCTCTTTTTCATAGCCCGAGAGCCACCATTTCATTGCGGGAGGAAGCTTATCATAATCGAAAGAACCTTCCGAAGAATAGCCAATCACATCGGGCAGCTCTGTATCAGCCGTAACAATCACGAAACCACCGTTATCGCGATTAAACACATAGAAACAAGGCAGACCTTGCTTAGGATTCACAGCCGTGTAGGCCAAGGTGGAAGGAGCGGAACTGCGGGTCAGTGTGCCTGACTTAAAGTTGTCGGCCACCTTCTGCGCCTCGCTCACACTGCGTTCGCGCGCACCTGCCGGAAAGAGCACGGCTGCGGCGCAGAGAGCCAAAATTGAAGTAAAGATTTTCTTCATATTTCAAGGTTTAGATAATAAAGTATTTCCGAGTTAATGAACTACGCGCCAAAATTAACCAAACTTTTTCATATTCCGAAACTCACAAAAGGAATAGTGATTGTTTCTTGCAGATTTTGATGTTTGTTCGTACCTTTGTGGCAAAGTTAACCTGCGCGACGCATCATGCGTCCGCACTAATATCATGATCCATTCATGGCAGAAATAATCCACCTTCGCAAAGGTCTGGACATCCCCCTGAAGGGAGGCATCGACACTGACACCGTGACTGAGCTCAAAGCGGCCGAAGTGGCGGTAGTGCCCGATGATTTTCCCAGTATGGCATGGAAACTTACCGTAAAGCCTGGCGATAGCGTGAAGCGCGGTACCGCCCTGCTTCGCGACAAAGAGACCGGCACCGTTGCAATAGTTTCGCCCGCCGCCGGCACAGTGAAAGAGGTGCGCCGGGGTGAGCGTCGTAAAATTGAGGCTGTAGTTGTCGAGGTTTCCGACAACCAGAGTCAGGAGGAGTTCCATATCTCTTCTGATTCCGAAGCGCTCAAAGAATTATTGTGTAGTTGTGGCCTCTGGGCCATGATGCGTCAGCGGCCCTACGATATAGTGCCCTCCCCCGCGGTCACTCCGCGCGATATCTTCATCACGGCATCGGATACCGCTCCCCTTGCGGCTCCGCTTCTGAGCGCCGACCTTGCGCCATACCTCGAAGATGGAATCGAAGCTATTGCCAAACTGACTTCCGGCAAGGTTTATCTCGGCACGGCCTTCGGATCCGGAATCACATCAGCGGCTGCCAAGGTAGTTGAATTCCAGGGAAAGCACCCTGCAGGCAACGTAGGAGTGCAGATATCCAACATCAAACCCGTCAATAAGGGGGAGACGGTTTGGGCGCTCGATGCCCGCACCGTAGCGCGTATCGGCAAACTGGTTAAGACGGGCGAGCTTGACAGCTCTACAATAGTGGCTCTTACCGGCGAAGAGATGAAAAATCCGCATCTGGTAAGCACTACAGTAGGCGTGAAGCTCAGCGAGCTCCTTAATGGAGAGCTAAAGGAGAGAGACCACCACCAGCGCGTGATTTCCGGAAATGTGCTAACCGGTATTGCCGAGAACTTAGAAAAAGACTATCTGCGATGGCCTTACCGCCAGGTTACAGCCATACCCGAAGGCGATGATGCCGACGAGTTTATGGGCTGGGCCTCAATGGATCCGAAGAAATATAGCGTGAAGCGCTCCTTCCCAGCCTTTATACGTGGCCTCTCGAAGCCATTCAGTTTCGATGCCCGCCTCAAGGGAGGCAGGAGAGCCCCTATATTAAGCGGAGAATGCGAGAAGGTGTTCCCTATGGATATCTATCCCGAGTTCCTGCTTAAGGCTATCCGAGCTAAAGACATTGACCGAATGGAGCAACTCGGAATCTACGAGGTGGCCCCTGAGGATTTCGCTCTCTGCGAATTTGTCGACACCTCCAAGGAGCCCCTGCAGGCCGAGGTGCGCGAAGGACTGGAATATCTGAGAAAAGAACTGCGATAAGATTCCCACTTGACATATCATTTTTCAAAGGTGAAAGCACTAAAAAAGAAAATCGACAGCGTAAAGCCTCATTTTGAGAAGGGCGGAAAGCTGGAGAAGCTGCACTCGGTGTTCGACGGCTTCTACACTTTCCTCTTCACTCCCAACGAGACTTCGCGCCGCGGCGTGCACATACATGACAGCAACGACTCAAAGCGCACCATGATCATCGTGGTGCTTGCGCTGCTTCCCTGCTGCCTGTTCGGAATGTGGAACATCGGCTACCAGCACGCACTCGCTACCGGTGAGACCTCCCACGAGGTGTTCAAGCTCTTCTTCTATGGCTTCTGGGCCGTATTGCCTATGATTCTTACAGCCTACATCGTGGGCCTCGGAATCGAATTCATCTCGGCACAGCTCCGAGGCCATGAGATTCAGGAGGGTTTCCTCGTATCAGGCATTCTGATTCCGATGATCTGTCCGGTCGACACGCCTTGCTGGATGCTGGCTGTGGCTGTGGCATTCTCGGTAATATTTGCCAAAGAGGTGTTCGGAGGCACAGGCTACAACTTCCTCAACGTAGCACTCGTGACCCGCGCATTCCTCTTCTTCGCCTACCCATCGAAGATGAGCGGCGACCAGGTGTTCGTATCGCTTGGCGATGCGGCTCCGGTAGATGGCTTCACTGGCGCTACTCCGCTTGGGCAGCTGGCTTCCTCCACTGAGCCGGGAGCTGTGATTACCAATGTGATCGGCTCACCGCTCGACTTCGCCGACTATTTCTGGGGCTTTATTCCAGGATCATGGGGAGAGACATCTACATTCTGCATTCTTATAGGTGCCCTGATTCTTCTGGCTACCGGCATCGCAAGCTGGAAGATCATGTTCTCCGGTGTGGTCGGAGGTTTCTTCATGGCTCTCCTTGCCCATAACTTCGCATCGCCGCTCTACCCGGTGACCTATCTGCTCCCGCTCGAGCAGCTCTGTCTCGGAGGCTTCGCTTTCGCCATCGTGTTCATGGCTACGGATCCCGTTACAGCCTGCCGCACCGAGCTTGGTAAATACATATATGGATTCCTCATCGGAGCAATCGCCATCTTGATCCGCTGCTATAACACCGGTTATCCGGAAGGCGCTATGCTGGCCGTGCTGCTGATGAACTGCTTCGCGCCGCTGATCGACTATGTAATAGTCAATTCCAATGTGCGCCGCAGAATGAACCGACTCAAACTCAATGCCTGACAAAGCCATGAATAAACAAAGCAACACCTATACGCTCCTTTATGCCGTAGGGCTTGTGCTCGTGGTCGGAGTGGCGCTTTCAGCCGTCTACCAGGCACTGCGTCCCAAGCAGGAGGAAAATATCGCCAACGATACCAAGCGCCAGATTCTGGCTGCGGCTCTCATCACTCCTACCGAAAATCAGAGTGTGGCCGATCTATATAAAGATCATATCGTAGACAGCTTCATCGTCAACGACCGTGGAGAAGAAATCGACGCTCAGGAGAATGCTTTCAACGTAAATGTAAGTATGGAAGTGAAGAAGCCTGAGAACGAGCGTCTGCTTCCGGTATTCGTATGTGCCCCCGATGCCTCGCAGCCGCAGGCAGATCTAAAATACATCTTACCCGTATATGGCGCCGGCCTGTGGGGACCCATCTGGGGCTACATAGCCTTCAATTCCGATGGCACTACCATCTACGGAGCCTACTTCGCCCATCAGGGTGAAACTCCGGGACTTGGCGCGGAGATTGAGAAACCCGCCTTCTCCGACCAGTTTAAGGGTAAAGACGTGTATGCCGACGGTCAGTTCGTATCCATAGCCGTAGTGAAACCCGGCAAGGAGCCGACGGGCAGCGATTATGTGCATGCCATCTCCGGAGGTACCATCACGAGCCAGGGAGTGCAGAAAATGCTCTATAACTCCCTCTATCCCTACAACGCATTCCTGAAAACTCTCCAGCAACGGAATTGATTCTACAGCCATGACACTATCCAACGCATTGAAGACTCTCTTCAACCCCCTCTCGAAAGAGAACCCCGTAATTGTGCAGGTGCTGGGTATCTGCTCGGCTCTGGCCGTTACGGCCAAGCTCGAACCGGCTGTGGTAATGACCATCTCGGTTACTGCCGTGCTCGCTATGGCCAATGTGCTTATCTCGCTGATGCGAAAGACGATTCCCTCGTCAATCCGTATCATAGTGCAGCTCGTGGTCGTGGCCGCTCTCGTAGTCATAGTCGATCAGGTGCTGAAAGCCTGGAACTATGAGGTATCGAAGCAGCTATCCGTATTTATCGGTCTTATAATCACCAACTGCATCATAATGGGACGCCTCGAGGCGTTTGCCCTCAACAACAAGCCCTGGCCCTCCTTCCTCGACGGAGTAGGCAACGGCTTGGGCTACGGTATAATCCTGATAATTGTGGCGTTTTTCCGAGAACTCCTCGGCAGCGGCACTCTCTTCGGATATCAGGTGGTGCCGCAGTGGTGGTATGACCACGGATATATGAACAACGGTATGATGATCCTGCCCCCAATGGCGCTGATCACGGTGGCTTGCATCATCTGGTTCCACCGCTCTCGTAATAAAGATCTTCAGGAATAACAGGCCTTCAGAAATAGACAATCATGGAAAATCTGAACCTATTCATACGGTCGATCTTCATCGACAACATGGTCTTCGCCTACTTCCTCGGCATGTGCTCCTTCCTGGCTGTGTCGAAGAATGTAAAGACCGCCTTCGGCCTCGGCGTGGCCGTGAGCTTCGTACTCGTGATAGCGCTTCCGGTCACCTGGTGCATCAACCAGTATCTCCTCATTCCCGGTGCCCTCAGCTGGCTCGGCGAGGAGTATGCCGCCACTGACCTGAGCTTCCTGGGCCTGATACTTTTTATCTCCGTTATCGCCGCCCTGGTGCAGATTCTGGAAATGGTGATAGAGAAATACTCTCCCTCGCTCTATAATTCGCTGGGTATCTTCCTGCCGCTGATAGCGGTGAACTGCGCTATTCTGGGCGCGGTGCTCTTCATGCAGCAGCGTGAGTTCACCAACGCCTGGACGGCTACCGTATACGGTGCAGGCTCAGGCATAGGCTGGCTTCTCGCCATCACTTGCCTTGCAGCTATCCGCGAGCGACTCACGGTATCAGCCATTCCGGCTCCGCTCCGTGGCATTGGAATTACATTCATCATCACCGGACTCATGGGCATCGCATTCATGAGCTTCCTCGGCATTAAAATCTGAAAGCCATGCACGCATCATTGCTTACTGAGATACAATGGAACTCGCTGGTAGCCGCTACGCTCATCTTCCTGGTGATCGTAATAGTGCTGGTTGTGATCCTGCTGATTTCAAAGAAATTCCTCGTGGCAAGCGGCGAGGTGACAATCGACGTTAACAACGGCACAAAGACCCTGCACTCCCCCGCCGGAAAAAGCCTGCTGACAACACTGGCCGACTGCGGCGTGCACCTCTCATCGGCCTGCGGCGGAAAAGGCAGCTGCGGCCAGTGTAAAGTTCAGGTCACGGCAGGAGGCGGTGAAATGCTTCCTACCGAGGCGGTCCACTTCACCCGCCGCGAGATGAAAGATCATTGGCGCCTCGGCTGTCAGGTCAAGGTGAAGAGCGATATGAAGATTGAAGTGAACCCGGCAGCTCTCGACGTAAAGGAATGGGAGTGCGAGGTGATCTCCAACAAGAATGTGGCTACCTTTATCAAGGAGTTTATTGTGAAGCTTCCTGCAGGCGAGCACATGAACTTCATACCTGGTTCCTACGCGCAGATCCGCATACCCAAATATGAGATGACCTATGACCGCGATATTGACAAGAGCCTGATCGGCGAAGAATATCTGCCTTCGTGGGAAAAATTCGGACTCTTCACTCTGAGCTGCAAAAATACGGAAGAGACTGTGCGCGCCTACTCAATGGCTAACTATCCGGAAGAGGGCGACCGCATCATGCTTACCGTAAGAATCGCTACTCCTCCGTTTAAGCCGAAGCCTCAGGTTGGATTCATGCCCGTAAGCCCCGGTATCGCATCGAGCTATATCTTCTCGCTCAAGCCCGGCGACAAGGTGATGATGAGCGGCCCCTACGGAGATTTCCACCCCATCGTAGACTCCAAGGCCGAGATGATCTGGGTTGGCGGCGGTGCCGGCATGGCTCCTCTCCGCGCACAGATTATGTGGATGACCAAGACGCTCCACACTACAGACCGCGTGATGCACTATTTCTATGGTGCCCGTGCCCTCAACGAGGTGTTCTATCTCCAGGATTTCCTGCAGCTTGAAAAGGAGTTCCCCAACTTCAAGTTCCATCTCGCACTTGACCGTCCGGATCCCGCAGCAGATGCAGCCGGAGTAGAATATACTCCCGGATTCGTTCACGACGTGATGTATAAGACCTACCTCAAGGATCACCCGGCTCCGGAAGATATAGAATACTATATGTGCGGTCCCGGCCCAATGAGCGCAGCAGTGAACAATATGCTCTACAACCTCGGAGTTGAGCCTGAGAGCATTCATTATGATAACTTCGGTGGCTAACCTTAACACGATCAATCAATAATAACTTCATATCAGAACCTCTATGAAAAGAGACAACGAAATCTTCGAAATCATTGACCGCGAGCACCTTCGCCAGCGTCGTGGCATCGAGCTTATCGCCAGCGAAAACTTCGTGAGCGACGAAGTTATGCGCGCCATGGGTTCGTGTCTTACCAACAAATATGCTGAAGGCTATCCTGCTCATCGCTACTATGGCGGCTGCCAGGAGGTAGACAAAGCTGAAAACCTCGCAATCGAGCGCGCAAAGAAGCTGTTCGATGCTGAGTGGGCTAATGTTCAGCCTCACAGCGGCGCTCAGGCTAACATGGCCGTGTTCATGGCTTGCCTCGAGCCGGGTGATAAGTTTATGGGTATGGACCTCAGCCACGGCGGCCACCTCAGCCACGGTAGCCCCGTCAACTTCTCCGGTCTCATGTTCCAGCCTATCAGCTATACGGTTGATGCCAACACTGGCCGCGTGAACTATGAAGAGATGGAGGAGAAGGCTCGCGCCGAGAAGCCGAAGCTGATCATCGCAGGTGCCAGCGCCTACAGCCGCGAATGGGATTATGCCCGTATCCGCAAGCTCGCCGATGAGATCGGTGCTATCTTTATGGTCGATATGGCTCACCCCGCAGGTCTTATCGCAGCCGGTCTGCTTGAGAACCCGGTAAAGCATGCCCACATCGTGACAACGACTACGCACAAGACCCTCCGCGGTCCCCGTGGCGGTCTCATTCTCATGGGCAAGGATTTCGATAATCCCTGGGGAAAGAAAACTCCCAAAGGCGAGATCAAGAAGATGTCGGCTCTGCTCGACAGCGCAGTATTCCCTGGAGTGCAGGGTGGTCCGCTCGAGCATGTAATCGCCGCTAAAGCAGTAGCCTTCGGTGAGGCCCTGCAGCCCGAATGGAAAGAATATGCCACCCAGGTGAAGAAAAACGCTACGGCACTTGCAGAGGCTCTGATTGCCAAGGGCTACAAGGTGATTTCCGATGGTACCGATAACCACTGCATGCTCGTGGATCTGCGTCCGAAATTCCCCGAAATGAGCGGCAAAAAGGCTGAGCGCGTACTCGTTGAAGCCGACATCACGGCCAATAAGAACATGGTGCCCTACGATAGCCGTAGCCCGTTCCTCACGAGCGGTCTCCGCTTCGGCACAGCAGCAATTACCACCCGTGGCGCCAAGGAAGACCTCATGGTTAAGATCGCTGATCTGATCGATCGCGTGCTTTCCAATGCCGACGATGAGAAAGTGATTGCAGAAGTGCGCCGCGAGGTAAACGAGATGATGAACGAATATCCGATGTTTGCCTGGTAATTAGCCGCAAACTATCTGATTATCCTTACGGAATCCCCGCATCTGCCGGATGCGGGGATTCTTAAATAAACGGTCAAAATGAAACTGGATCTATCTAAACTACCTCATACTCTGTTCGTCACAGGCACGGATACCGATGCCGGCAAGAGCTATGCCACCGGCTGGCTTGCCTGCGAGATTGCACGCGCAGGCTCTTCTGTTATTACCCAGAAGCTTATCCAGACCGGAAATCAAGAGATGAGCGAGGACATCGAGGTGCACAGGAGACTTATGGGCACTGGAATGCTCGCCCGCGACCTTGACCATACCACTGCTCCGCTCATTCTCAGTTATCCTGCCTCGCCCGACCTCGCAGCAAAAATCGACGGCGTAGAGGTCGACTATGAGATTGCCGCCCGCTCTACAGCTCTTCTCAGCAGCGAGTTCGACTATGTATTGATAGAAGGCGCTGGCGGCCTGATGGTGCCCCTGAAGGGAGAATACCTCACAATCGATTATGTGCGCGATCACTCCCTACCGATCGTACTCGTAACTAACGGTAAGTTAGGTTCTATCAACCATACTCTCCTCACTCTTTCCGCTGCCATACAGTCCGGAATAGAGGTAGCGCTGGTAGTCTACAATCCCCATTTCGATTATGATAAAGTGATTGCGGCCGATACCCGTCAATACCTTGCATCATGGATAGGCAACAATCTCCCGGGTACCTCTTTTGTGGAGATGCTTAAGTGAATTTATGTTAATCCCTCAGCAAAGAGCCGCTGACCCGGCTCTTTTTTAGTAATTTTGCATTCATATTTGTCCATGGGCGAAGTTATGATTAATAATAAAGAATACACCATCAGTATCAGCAAGGAGGAACTCGTCCTGCTACCTGCCGCGCGCTTCGATGGCAGGATTCTGGTGGTAGATACCCTCACGGGTCTGGAAAAAGCCCTGGCTGATTTAAGGAGCTGTAAGATTATTGGATTCGATACCGAAACCAAGCCTTGCTTCAAGAAAGGTCAGGCTAACCAGGTTTCGCTCGTGCAGCTCGCAACCCCTACCACCTGTTATCTCATTCGAATCAATAAAATCGGTCTTGATCGCGGTCTTGTGGAGCTTCTAGAAGATGAGAATATCCTGAAGGTAGGTCTGTCGATTCATGATGATTTCCATAATCTCCGTAAGTTAGGCGACCTTGAGCCGGAAGGATTTGTAGAACTCCAGACCTTTGTCAAGGCATTCAATATTGTCGACAACAGCCTCACGAGAATCTATGCCGTGATTTTCGGGAAACGCATATCAAAAGGCCAGCGCCTCACCAACTGGGAGGCCGATGAGCTCACGAAAGCACAGCAGGCCTATGCCGCTCTCGACGCAGCGGCATGCCTCAGGATCCATGATACGCTCAGCCTCGGCAACTTCCACCCCGAGAGCTCCCCATATCTTCACTTCACGGAAGAGGAAACGGAAACTCAGGAAAACTGCGAGTCATGAAAAAACGGATTCCGCGACATATAATCTTGCCGATGATAATTCTTATCTACGCTACAGTGATGGCCTGGACTAACCGTGAAGGATTTATCTCTCCCGCCTCCAGACCCACTTACATCTTGATATCTGTTATCGAGCTTCTCGCCATTATTGCTCTTTTCTTCTTCCTTCGCAAGAAAGAGGAGCTGAAGCGCCGTCGTGAGGAAAGCGAAAGGTAATCATCTGACCCTCATTTTCTTACCACAATACCACATTCACAAATTCTCATAAGAGTCATCTGAAACCCTTCAGATAATTAATAACAAGAGGACATCCGTCACGGACGCCCTCTTTGTAAGTTTCTACAGGTAAAAATCTTAAGGTAAAAAAGATTGTTTTAGGGTCTGCAAAGGTAGATATTGTTGGCCGACCTGCAAACGATTTTTGCCTCAAAATTGCGAAACATGTTGCATAACATATTTTCGTCACCTTTTCAGCCTTCCCAGTGGCGGAGCCGGAGCTCCTCACCATCGAATTCTGCATAAGTCATCAGGCTTATCCAGTCGCCGAGCACGATCATTCTTCTCCCTTCTCCAAGGTCGATATCCTCAGCCCTATGCAGGTGTCCGAACACGAAATAATCCGTTTCCGGGTGGAGCACCGTCCATTCCCGGGCCCATCGCTCCATTCTCGCTAACCCTTCCCCTGATTTTTCCTGGCCTCCTCCGGCCCTGCTCCCACGGCTCCAGCGAAGAGCAAAAGGCACAGTCCACCGCGGGTGGATAGCGGCATATAGGCGCTGGCAAAAACGATTTCTAAACAGCGAGCGCATCAGCCGGAAATAGAGAGGAGTCCGCCCGATACCATCGCCATGGGTAAGGAAAAACTCTTTTTCACCGATCTTTACCTGAGCGTAACCATCAATTACCTTCACTCCGAGCTCATCGGGCAGATAATCGAAAATCCAGATATCATGATTCCCGATAAGCCATGTCACCTCCACTCCGGCATCGGTCAGCTCTGCCAGCTTCCCGAAAAATCTCACGAATCCTTTCGGCACCACATACCGGTACTCATACCAATAGTCAAGAATATCGCCAAGCAGATATATTCTCGCAGCCTTATCCTTAATGGAATCGAGAAAAGCAGTGACGCGGCGTTCCGCCTCCCGCCCGGGCAGATAGCCTGCCCCAAGGTGGAAGTCACTGAGGAAATATGTAGTCTTTTCAGCCACCGGATCAGAGATAGCCCAGTTCCAGTTTGGCCTCTTCGCTCATCATATCGTAGCACCACACCGGATCGAACACCAGCTGCAGATCAACCGCCTGGGGTCCTTCCACACTCAGAAGCTTCTGGCGCACATCTTCCATGATGAAGTCGGCGGCCGGGCAGCCGGGCGCCGTAAGCGTCATGTCTACGTGGAGCGTCTTGTCCTCCGGATCGTAGTCAATCTTATAGATCAGACCCAGGTCGTACACATTTACGGGTATTTCCGGGTCAAACACAGTTTTGAGCATTTCGATAGCTCGCGTGGTGATGCGCAGGCTCTCGTCCATCTCCTCGGCTCCTCCGGCCTTATTCTCTCCGCTCTGAGGCGTTGCGTTTTTCTTATCTTCCTCCATAATCCGCGAAGTTAACAAAATTCACGCTAAAAGAGTTGACAAAAAATATTAACTTCGCAGAGTAAAACAGCGATTATGGCTGAAGAAACATCTTTGCTCCAGCGCCTGGAGGGCATAGAGGCGCGCTACGAAGAGCTCGCAACGGTGATTGCAGATCCCGAGGTGATAGCCGACAGGGCGCGCTATGCACGCCTTACCAAGGAATATAGCCAGACCGAACGCATCGTGAATGCCACTAAGCAATACCGGAGCCTTCTGTCTGCTATTGCCGAGGCTAAAGAGCTGCTCGCGTCGGAAGATGACTCCGAGATGCGCGAAATGGCCCGCGAAGAGCTTGAAAACGCCCGAGAAGAGCTTCCGAAGGTTGAGGAGAAGATAAAGTTTCTTCTCGTGCCGCCTGACCCTGACGACAGCAAGAATGCCATAGTGGAAATCCGCGGAGGCACAGGCGGAGATGAGGCTGCCCTTTTTGCCGGCGACCTCTTCCGTATGTATCAGAAATTCGCCGAACGCAAAGGCTGGCAACTTGCGGTTTCGAGTGTGTCGGAAGGTGCGGCGGGTGGCTATAAGGAGATAGTGTTCACTCTATCCGGTGATGGGGTCTATGGCACGATGAAATATGAGAGCGGAGTGCACAGGGTGCAGAGAGTTCCCGCTACGGAGACCCAGGGCCGGGTTCACACTTCGGCAGCCACGGTAGCGGTGCTGCCTGAGGCTGAGGAATTTGAGGTTGAGATTCATGAAGGGGAAATCCGGTGGGACACCTTCAGGAGCGGCGGTGCCGGCGGCCAGAATGTAAATAAGGTAGAAAGCGGCGTCCGGTTGAGATACAACTGGAAGAACCCTAATACCGGAGCGGTCGAAGAGATTCTTATAGAATGCACCGAAACGCGCGACCAACCGAAAAACAAGGAGCGTGCACTTGCGCGTCTGCGCACATTCATCTACGACCGGGAGCATCAGAAATATGTCGACGATATCGCGTCGCGCCGCAAGACTATGGTAAGCACCGGCGACCGCTCAGCCAAAATCCGCACATATAATTTCCCGCAGGGCCGCATCACTGATCATCGAATAAACTATACTATTTATAACCTGTCAGCTTTCATGGACGGCGACATATCGGAATGTATCGACAAACTGACAATAGCCGAAAACGCCGAAAAACTGAAAGAAGCTGAGATATAATAACCCGATACGAAAATGACAAGAGAAGAAATTTTTGAACAGATACGCCAAAAGCGCTCTTTTCTCTGCGTAGGGCTCGATCCCGACCTCAAGAAGATGCCGGAGTGCGTGCTCCGCAATCCGAATCCCATCGCTGAATTCAACCGCCGTATCATCGATGCTACCGCGGAATTCTGCGTGGCCTACAAACCGAATCTCGCTTTCTATGAGCAGGCCGGTGAGTGTGGTGAGGCCGCTCTCAAGGCTACATGCCGCTATCTGAAAACCAACTATCCTTCACATCTGCTTATTGCCGATGCAAAGCGCGGCGATATTGGCAACACCTCGAGAATGTATGCCGCCGCTGCGTTTCAGGATCTTGGAGCAGATGCAGTGACCGTAGCTCCCTACATGGGTAAAGACAGCGTAGAGCCTTTTATAGGTTGGGAAGGGAAATGGACCGTGCTGCTTGCCCTGACATCTAATGCAGGCTCGGAAGATTTCCAGATGCTTGAGCTCGCTGACGGCAGTCGGCTCTGGGAAAAGGTGCTTACTACCTCTGCATCATGGGCTGGACCGGACAAAATGATGTATGTGGTGGGCGCAACGAAAGGCGATATGTTTGCCAGGGTGCGCAAACTGGTGCCGGAGAATTTCCTGCTTGTGCCGGGTGTAGGAGCGCAGGGCGGAAGCCTTGAAGAGGTGTGCCGCCACGGCATGACATCACAGTGCGGACTCCTCGTAAATTCCTCACGCGGTATAATCTACGCTTCAGTCGGCGAAGACTTTGCAGAAGCAGCAGCACGGGAAGCCAGAAAACTGCGCGATGAGATGGACCGCCATCTCACGGCTCACGGAATTTAACAGGCCTCCCATCAATCCTTTTGCAACCGATGTTGTTTTATAGGTAAAGAAACTTATAAAACTTTACAGCTATGAAGACACTATCAATTCTCTTCTACATCATCGGTTCGGGACTGTTGATCGCCTCCTGCTTCACAACCGGAGTTGCCCTTACATGGTGGTTAGGCGGTTTCGCGGTAGCAGCCTTGATTCTCGGCTGCGTATTCCAGTACAACGCCAAACGCGGATTCGGAAGCAAAGACAGCAAGAACTAAGTCAAGCCTTCCTCTTCAGTCTTCTTAAGAGTATCCGGCTTACCTATGTCTATAAGGCGCAGCCGGGGGGCTTTGAAAGCCTTGATTCTTAAAGTATCTACATTTTCTAAAAGGAAACTCATAATGGGCAGCGGCTTTCCCGCTGCTCTTTTTTTCAGCATTTCGATAGCCTCTGGTGAAATAACATATATGCCGCTGAAAGCCTCACCCGAACCAGAGGTAATGAAGCCCTCAGGTCGGCTACTGCCCTTGGTCAGGTCAGCCCAGCCCCTGAGCTGCCCCTCTGCGTCAAAATATAACCGGCGCGTCGACGCGCGGTCGCTCACCAGCAGAGTCACGTCGTTTCCCTCCGCACTATGCCGCTCCATTAGCTCCCGCAGAGGCGCATCGCTCAGAATATCAACATTATGAACCAACACTGGGCCGGGATTTTCCATCAGGAGACCGGAGGCATGGGCTATCCCCCCGCCAGTGTCGAGAAGTAGTTCCGTTTCATCGCTGATCTTCACGGTCGAATCATTCTGGCGCGCTCTAAGGAAATCTACTATCTGCGGAGCAAAATGATGCACATTGACTGTAATGTCGCGGAAACCTTCTGATTCCAAGCGCGAAATAACGCGTTCCAGCATTGGCACACCTTGTACCGGTACCAATGCCTTCGGGTGCTCCAGAGTCCAGGGTTTAAGCCTGGTTCCAAGGCCGGCGGCAAGTACCATCGCCTTCATGCCTTCACCTCCCTTCTTACATTTTGCTCGCGATGGCGCAGAATCACGGTCGCCTCGGGATATGATGAGGCTATATGAGCCGCAGTTTTCTCTGCGCAATATACGCTGCGATGTTGCCCCCCTGTGCAACCGAAGCTGATCTGTAGCGAAGTGAATCCCCTGCTGAGATATCTCTTTACCGCAGGATCGGTCAAAGCGAACACGGCATCCAGAAAAGGCTGCACCTCGCCCCGCTTCTCCAGAAATTCTATCACCGGCAGCTCCATACCAGTAAGAGGCTTATACTCATCATATCTTCCGGGATTATGGAGCGCGCGGCAATCAAACACAAATCCCCCGCCATTGCCCGACAAATCTTCCGGATAGCCCAGTTTGTAGGAAAAACTCTGTACCGTCACCACCAGGCCTGAGTGTTCAGCCTCCCGGAACCGCGGATCGTTACATAATTCCATAGCCGCTTTTTTAAGCTCCGGCAGCTCATCAGCCACTCCTTCATTGAGCATTAAGAGCAGATTGCGCAGAGCCGGCCTTATACTGCTGATAAAATGAGATTTACGCTGCACTAAGCCGCGAAACCCGTAAGCACCGAGCACCTGAAGCGTGCGCACGAAAGCAAGCAGCGATGTCTCTTTCCAGTCATCGGCAGAAGGAACGCGGTTATAGCGCTCCCTGAAATACTCCTCTATCATTGCCTTTCGGAACTCCGGGCTGAACCCGGCCTTCGCCTGATAAAGAAATGAAACCACATCGTAAAGCCCTGCTCCTCGCAATGCTCCCTGAAAATCAATCAGCGTGAGGCTGCCGTCACTGCCTACAAGCACATTGCGGCTCTGAAAATCCCGGTAAACCAGCACATCGTCGTCAAGCGCCCTTATCTCCCCACAGAGTTTCCTGAAATCACTCTCGAGCGCAAACTCATCAAATTCTACCCCGCAAGGCTTAAGAAACTCATATTTGAAATAGTTAAGGTCGAAAGGCACTACTTCGTCCAGGCGCTTCAGGTCTACTTTATCAGCGATTCTATCGAGCAGGCCCCCTGCAGAATGAAGCCTCGCCAGTAGCCTTATAGCTTCGGCCACCTTCTCCTCCCCTTTACCCACGGCAATCAGATCGAAAACCGAGGCCTCACCTGCATCGCCAAGAAGGTAATATTGATCTGTAAAAGCTCCTGACCTTACGGCAAGCACATCGGGCACCGGCAGGCCGCTTCGCCGGAGCTCCTCACCGATAGCGAGATACCGACGGTTCTCTTCCGCCGACACCCCGGCTACGCCTATGGCCTTAACAGGCCCCGACAATCTGAAATATTGTCTCGCCGAACCCGATCCGGCTATCGGAGCCACCACCTTCGGAGGTACTCCGGCTATACCCTCGTAGAGGGCTGAAAGTTCATTAACAGATAAAGCTGACATAGGCTGCAAAAGTAGGAAATTTATCCTCAATCAGCTTGCAGAAGTCAGCTTTTTTGCCTACCTTTGTGTTGTCTTAAGTGTAAGAGCCCGGCAAACCGGGCAAAAGATTGATTAACCCAAATATTATTTCTACAGATGGCAAAGATTAATGATTACAATTTCGCGGGGAAGCGCGCCATTGTGCGCGTCGATTTCAATGTGCCCCTCGATGAAAACGGACATATTACCGACGACACCCGTATCCGCGGAGCTCTCCCGACCCTGAAGAAGATTCTTGCCGATGGAGGCAGCCTTATATTGATGTCTCACATGGGTAAGCCGAAAGGTAAGGTTAACCCCAAACTCAGCCTGGCTCAGATTAAAGATGATGTAGCAAAAGCGCTCGGCACAGAAGTGAAATTCGCTCCCGACTGCATGCGCGCCTCTGAGGCTGCCGCCCAGCTGAAGCCCGGAGAGGTGCTCCTGCTGGAAAACCTCCGCTTCTATCCCGAAGAGGAAGGCAAGCCTATAGGAATCGACAAGGCGGATCCCGCCTATGCCGATGCGGCCAAAGAGATGAAAGAGCGCCAGAAAGAGTTTGCAAAGATGCTTGCAAGCTATGCCGACGTATATGTGAACGACGCTTTTGGAACCGCTCACCGCAAGCACGCCTCTACTGCCGTAGTGGCCGACTATTTCGACAAGCAGGATAAGATGCTCGGCATGCTCATGGAGAAAGAGGTGCAGGCTGTCGACAATATCCTGAAAGATATCAAGCGCCCCTTCACCGCTATTATGGGCGGATCAAAGGTATCTACCAAAATCGGAATTATCGAGAATCTTATGGATAAGGTCGATAACCTTATTCTCTGCGGCGGCATGACCTACACATTCGCCAAGGCACTGGGCGGAAAGATAGGCAATTCAATTTGCGAAGACGATAAGCTGGATCTCGCCCTCGACATTATTAAGAAGGCTAAAGAGAAAGGAGTAAACCTCGTGCTCGGCACCGATTGCGTGGCCGCCGACAGTTTCAGCAATGATGCCAAGACGCAGGTCTGTCCGACCAACGCTATACCCGATGGCTGGGAAGGCCTCGATGCAGGACCTGACACTATCCTGAAATTCCGCGAAGTGATCCTTCCGGCCAAGACTATCCTTTGGAACGGCCCGGCCGGAGTGTTTGAATTTGATAATTTCACCACCGGCAGCCGCGCGATTGCTGATGCTATCGTAGAAGCTACCGACAACGGTGCCTTCTCGCTCGTAGGAGGCGGCGACAGCGTGGCATGCGTCAACAAATTCGGCCTTGCCGACAGCGTAAGCTACGTATCGACCGGCGGCGGTGCGCTGCTTGAAGCCATTGAAGGTAAGACGCTTCCGGGAGTGGCAGCCGTAGAAGACTGAATCTGTTTTTTCTGAAGATTTCAAGGAGGGACGACTTCGGTCGCCCCTCCTCATTTTCTCTCCCCTCAAAGCCGCAAAACAGGGTCTTCAGACCCTCTTCAGAACTTTTTTTACCCTGCTGATGATTTTTTTACAGCTATTCACTATTGGATTATTGGAGAATAATAGTAACTTTGCGAAGTCAATCCCCGATTAGCTCGGCGAAGCGGGTATTGCATAGAGAAGACAACAACAAACAACATTTTTATAACTAACCAAAAACAAGCATTATGGAATCTCAAAAACCAACTGCTGCTCCGGCCGTGAAGCCGAGTGCTTCACAAGTTAAGAAGGAGGAGAAAATCAGCAACGTTCGCGGCATCCGCAACGCATTTCTCGTGATCATCGCCTGCGCTATCGCTGGTGTCTGCATCTACCTCTTCGGCATGGGAGCATCCGGCAACTTCGAAGGTGGCACGACCGACGGTCACCCCCTCAACCTCGCTGGTACTGTCTACAAAGGCGGCTTCATCGTACCTATCCTGATGACTCTGCTTCTTACGGTAATCACGCTCTCCATCGAGCGCTGGATCGCCATCAGCTCTGCTTCTGGCAAGGGCAACACCACCAAGTTCGTAGCCGACATCAAGGCTGACCTCGCTGCCAACAAGATCGACGCCGCTATGCAGCGTTGCAAGCAGCAGAAGGGTTCTGTAGCAAGCGTAGTTTACAACACGCTCGTGAAATACAAAGAGATGGACGCCAACACCGTGCTCAGCAAAGAGCAGAAGCTCACCACTCTGCGCAACGAGGTAGAAGAGGCTACCGCTCTTGAGATGCCTTCTCTGAGCCAGAACCTCCCTATCGTGGCTACGCTGACCACTCTCGGTACTCTCGTAGGTCTTCTCGGTACTGTGATGGGTATGATCAAGTCGTTCCAGGCTCTTGCTGCTTCTGGTTCGCCTGACTCCACCGAGCTGTCGACTGGTATCTCCGAGGCACTTGTGAACACCGCCTTCGGTATCGCAACTGGTGCATTCGCTGTTATCTCGTACAACTTCTTCACCAACAAAATCGACAACCTCACCTACGCTATCGACGAGATCGGTTTCTCCATCGTGGCTACTTTTGCTGCTACGCACTAATTGCGTGGGCGTAAGCCCCATAACCACAAATAGCAACCGATTAAGTTAACAGTAATGGGAAGAGTAAAAATTGCAAAAAAGAGCACGTTCATCGACATGACGGCGATGAGTGACGTGACTGTGCTGCTTCTTACCTTCTTCATGTTGACTTCGACCTTCCTCGCAAAGGAACCTGCTACGGTCGTAACCCCGCCTTCGGTATCTGAACAGAAGGTGCAGGAAACCAACTACGTGCAGGTGCTCGTAAACCCGGAAGGCAAGGTTTGGCTCACGATGAACAATGATACGGCCAGCAAATGGTCTAACGAAAAGATGCGCATGGCGCTTCTTGACAAAGTGAGCGAAATCTACAACGAAAACTACACGAAAAAGGTAAACTTCACGCCCCAGCAGAAGCTCGCTTTCAGCAAGCTCGGGTCGTTCGGAGTGCCTCTGAGCCAGATGGGCGAGTTCCTTGATCTCGCTTCTGAGCAGGAAGGCACAACAAAGATGGACAACTGGCTGATGGGTAAGGACGAAAATCCGAACCACACTACCGGTATACCCATCTCCTGGAATTCTGACGAAAACAAACCCAATGAGTTCCAGATGTGGATGAAAGCAATCCGCCAAACCGAAAACGAAAATCTGGCGAGTGCGATCAAAGACGGCTCAGGTGTGGCCATCAAAGCCGACGGAAACACGGCATTCGACGTGATCCACATGGTGATGGACAACCTGCAGACGATTCACATGAACAAGTTTACATTGCTCACAGCATTAAAGGCAGGAGACGAATAATATGGCAGAGATAGCACAAGATAATGGTGGTGGCAAAGGCAAGAACCACCAGAAGAAGATGCAGATCCGTGTCGATTTCACTCCTATGGTCGACATGAACATGTTGCTCATCACGTTCTTCATGCTGTGTACCACGATGATCAAGTCACAGACCCTCAACATCGCCCTCCCCTCCAATGAGAAGGTCGACAATGTAGAGAACATGTCGCAGGCATCGGCCGACGACGCTGTGACAATCATTCTTGACGCGAAACGCAAGAAAGGCAGCTTCGACGTCGACTCCGTGAATGGCAAAGTGCAGACCGAGGTCTACTACTACTTTGGCAAGCCCGGCGGCGATGAAGGAATGTTTGGCGCTGGAGGTAGCATTATCTCCGCCAACAATAACCTTGAGAAATCCGAGTTCCTGTCAAATGAAGGCACCTCTGGCGCAGCTATGGACGGCGCCCGCGGTATCCGCAAAATCATTCAGGACCGCAATATGGAAGTGCTCAAGGAGATTGAGAAGCTGAAAGTGCAGTTCCGCGAAGGTAAGATTGATCAGGCGAAGTATGACGAGCTGGCAAAGGAAGTGCGTCGTAACGAAAATCTGAAGAAACCGGTGATCATTATCAAATCGACCCCGCAGGCCTCCTACGGCAGCCTCGTGGAGATTCTCGATGAGATGCAGATCAACTCGATTGCCAAGTATCAGATCGACAACATGAACCGCGCTGACTCCGTGATGCTTATCGATTACCAGAACAATCACCATGAGTGAGGTCAGATTTATAACCGCATAAAATCAGAAGATTATGGCAAAGAATAATGTAGATCTGACTTCAAAGGAATGGCGCGACATGATATTCGCCGACAAGAACAAAGAGTTCGGCGCATACCAGCTTCGCAAGCAGAGTGATCGTCGCCACAATATGGCAGTGCTCTATACTCTGATTGGCCTCGTAGTAGTGTTTATCCTTCTTATCGCCTACAACAAATACTCCGACTATGCCGCAGAAAAGCGCGCACTCGAAGCAAAGGAGCAGGCAGAGAAGATGAGCCAGGCCATCATTGAGCAGGAGCCGGACGTAGTAGAAGAAGAACCGGAAGAGCAGAAATTTGAGCAGCCCGAAATTGAGGTTCCTCAGGAAGTGCTCGCAACGGTACAGGTGACCCAGATCGCCATCGTCGACGCCGATAAGGTGAAAAACGAGGTGATGGATATGGATACCCAGAAGGAAGACAATACCGCCCGCGGTGTTGTAAACCAGGAGGGTTCCGATGATGCCGATAAATTCAAGGCAGTTCAGGAGCAGGTTGTAGTTAAAGAACCGGAACCTGAGGTTAAGCCGAAAGAGGACGAGATCTTCGTAGCTGTAGAGCAGCGCGCAGAATTCCCCGGAGGTATGGCTGCCCTGATGAAGTATCTCGGCTCGCACATCCACTATCCCGAAGCAGCAACTCAGAATGATGTGCAGGGTAAGGTTGTGCTCCAGTTCGTGGTTGAGAAAGACGGCTCCATCGGCGCTGTAACAGTGCTCAAGGGTCTTGATCGCGACTGCGACAAGGAAGCTATTCGCGTGGTTAAGTCCATGCCGAAATGGCAGCCCGGTAAGAACAACGGTGTTCCCGTTCGCTCCTACTTCCAGCTGCCCGTCACCTTCCGTCTCAACTAAGCTTGAGATTCTAACCCCCTATATTCATGAAGCGGCTTCCTTCGGGAGGCCGCTTCTGCTTTCTCCTAAGCTCTGTTGCTTCCTCCAATAGCTTCCTTAGCCAATCTCGCCAATATCGACCCCATCGGGGGTTGCTGGATAGCGGCATGCCTCCGGCACGCCTTCTCGCCTATACTCTTTATCTGCGGACGCGAAAAATCGCGTCACTACCGCCTCCCCGCTTATGCCCTGTCTCTGCGGACGCGAAAATTCGCGTCCCTACCGCCTTCCCGCTTATGTCCTGTCTCTGCGGACGCGAAAATTCGCGTCCCTACCGCCTTCCCGCTTATGTCCTGTCTCTGCGGACGCGAAAAATCGCGTCCCTACCGCCTTCCCGCTTATGTCCTTTATATCCATCGCCGCGTACCGACGAGGCTTGCCATCGGCATATTGGTAGGGACGCGATTTTTCGCATCCACACCGTATTTGCAGATTATCAAAATATTAGTGGGAAACATGCCAAAGGCATGTCCCTAAGGCGTCCTTGGTATTCGTACCCCCTCCCAATAAAATGCGGAAGAGAAAGATAAAAAAAGGTATTGCCCAGAAAGATAATTGATTGTATCTTTGCGCTGCATACCTACCTGCAGAGCCGGGTAAGGGTAAAGCGGGTGGGTAGGCAAACATGTTGAAAAAGCGTTTATCAGCGCTACTTTCTTGACCATCAGAAACTTCGCAACTTTCATTGGTCAGTCAAGAATGCAGCAACGGTAGATGCCTTGTGGATATGTATATCGTTCGGCATCAGCGTGGGAGCGTTGACTGTCGGCATATATCATATTCTGCGTGAGGCTCTGCGTTGCTCGTTCCGAACTGACCGGGCAATGCGAAGGCCTCTGATGGTGGGACGAGTAACTGGTACGGCTCTCACGCTTTTCTTGTTCTAACCTAATGTCAATGAGGTGAGCCCAACGACACGGAATTTTCTTATGAAGAAAAAACTACTCCTTTTGTTGATTGCACTGGCTGGACTATTACCAG
Organism: uncultured Muribaculaceae bacterium; assembly: GCA_947632485.1. GTDB lineage: Bacteria > Bacteroidota > Bacteroidia > Bacteroidales > Muribaculaceae > Lepagella. The sequence goes on along the minus strand of CANRPJ010000009.1, from coordinate 4,053 downwards.
TGCGTGTCGCAGCTCGTGACTTCACTTACACCTACGAAGGCCAGACCATCACATACACCGTAATCGATGAAGTCGCTAAAACCTGTAAGGTGTCAGCTAACCAGACTGTTGTCGGAGAGATTATTCTTCCAGCCAATCCTCTTGATGCTGAAGTGAGTTTTTCCTTAACCGAAATCGGTGACAATGCATTCAGTAATCAATCTGAGCTCACTCAAGTAGTGATTCCTGAATCTGTAACAAAGATTGGGTCTTACGCTTTTTCCAAATCCGGTATCATATCGTTAGATATTCCGGACACCGTAATAGGACTTGGAGAATCATTTTGCCGGGGGTGTGGAAGTCTTAAGTCAGTAAGTATAGGAAAGTCTGTAGTCGTAATCCCGAAGTTTGCTTTCTTATCTTGTACTTCACTCGGAGAGATATCTTTGCACGAAGACATTACCACTATAGATACCCAGGCTTTTTCATACTGTTCTAGTCTTAAATCGTTTACGATTCCTGATTCTACATATATATTTGGAGCCTTTCCCTTTTGGCAATGTGATGCCATTGAGTGTATATATATTGGTTCACTCGTAAATGAAAGTTCGGTTGCAACTATCACCGAAGGAGTTGATAACCTTAAAGAGTTTAAGATAAGTGAGAAAAATCAGCAACTCGCCGTAAAAGACGGAGTGCTTTTTAATAAAACGATAACGACTCTTTTACGTTATCCGCGAGGTCTTGGTGGAAACTATAATATTCCTTCAACCGTAGAAATAATAGGTGAAGGTGCTTTTCAAGGGTCAGCGGTAAGTTCAGTGGAAATTCCTAATTCCGTTGTAGCTATAGGGAGAAGTGCATTCAATTTCGTCAATAATCTGGAGTCAATCAAAATTCCTGCGTCTGTAAAGGAGATAGGGGAAAATGGTTTTTATAACTGTCTTCAACTCTCTGATGTCACAATAAAAGGGAATCTGCCCATTTTGGGTAAGAGTGTTTTTGGTAACTGTCCAAAACTGAATACTTTTTCAATCGATGATTCAAACTACGCAGTTAAAGACAAAGTGCTTTTTAATAAAGATCTCACTATACTGATTACATGTATCGGTACTATGGAAGGAGAATATAAGATTCCGGAAACTGTTACCGAGATTACAGATGGAGCATTTTATGAATGTAGTGAGCTTACAGGGATTACTATACCCTCCTCTGTTACTACAATAGGTAAAGAAGCTTTTACATTATGTTCTGCTCTTGAGGTAGTTGAGATTCCTAATTCTGTAGTATCAATAGGAACAGATGCCTTTGCAGGTTGTAGTAAGCTTAAGTATTTCAATATCCCGAACTCGCTTCAAGTATTTGGTCAAGGTGTTCTTTGGGGTTGTCCTCAGCTCGAAACTATCAATATTGGCAATGATGTAGATGAAAGTGTCATATTCGAAATAAACGAAACTTCAAGTGTAAAGAGCTATAGTATAGATGGCGATAGCCAGAAATATACTGTAAAAGATGGAGTACTATTTAATAAGTCGATGACCAAGCTTATAGCATATCCGTTGGGATTAGGTGGTGATTATGTAGTTCCTTCTTCGGTCGACACTATTGGAGAACGATCTTTTTTAAGTTCTACAATCAGATCAATCACCATACCCAATTCGGTCACCATTATAGGGGAGAATGCATTTATTAACTCCAATTATTTCACCTCGCTCATAATCCCAGAATCGGTAAAGGAGATTGATAATGCAGGATTTTACGGTTGCGAGGCATTGGAATCAGTTACTATCAAGGGTAGCATGCCAGTTTTAGGTACAGGAGCTTTTGCTGCCTGCGATCTGCTTAAGACTTTTATTATTGAAGATGAAAATTATGTAGTGAAAGACGGCGTTCTCTTTAATCGTGAATTGACAAAGTTAGTTACGTGTTTTGGCACTACAGAAGGTGAATATAAGATTCCAGACACTGTTACCGAAATTGGCGGGGGTGCTTTTGAGGGAAGCGACTTTACTTCTATAGAGATTCCGTCGTCAGTGGTGACAATTGGGGATAGGGCATTCTGCTCGACCAATAATCTTGGTTCGGTCAAGATTCCCGACTCCGTCGAAGCAATGGGAGAATCAGTTTTCCTTGGAAGCGGTGTTACATCTGTAGAAATTTCGAATTCAGTGAAATCCATCGAAATTGCTGCCTTCCAATCTTGCTTTAAACTTGAATCTATCAAACTTGGTGACTCAATCACTTCAATTGATGGTAGTGCTTTCATGGGGTCGAAGAATCTGAAGAAAGTATATGCTTCCAGCATTGAAAGTTGGTTAGGAATCAGTTTTGAGGGTCAGTATGCTAATCCGCTTTGTTACGGGGCTGAGCTGATAATCGATAACAAGAGTACTGATGTCGTTGAGATTCCGGAGGATACGGAAGAAGTGAGCGACTATGCTTTCGCCGGACTCAAGAATCTTGTAGAGGTGGTGATCTCCAATACAGTTGAGAAAATAGGTAGCGGATCGTTCACCGGCACCGGTCTGGAGAATGTAAACATTCCGCAGACGGTTAAGGAAATTGGGGAGAAAGCTTTCCAGGATTGTAAGTCGCTTCTTTCGGCAGTAATTGGTAAGATAGCAGGTAAACTGACGCGTGCCTCCGAAGTTCCAGAATCTGATCTCAGTACGATTGGTAGCGAGGCATTTGCAGGTTGTGAGAATCTCGATAAGGTGTCGATTGGCTCGAATGTAGGCTCGGTTGGCGAGTTGGCGTTTGCCGGTTGCGGAAGTATTACCCGCATAGACTGCTATTCGCTTCTTGCTCCTGATGCAGCTGATAATGCTTTCGACGCATCTATCTATTCGCAGGCAGAGCTGCATGTTCCGGCCGGCTATGCCGACGTATTCGAGAGCGCTCCGGTATGGAGCTCGTTCAGTAAAATTGTAGCTGATCTCGATGCACCCGAGACTCTGACGCTTGATATTGAGAAGAAGACGCTTGGAATCGGAGCTACATTGCAGCTCAACGCGACTTCATCAGCCGAAGGTACGTTGACTTGGGAATCGTCAGATGAAGATGTGGCTACGGTAAGCTCCGAAGGTCTTGTAAAGGCAATTGCAGCTGGTATCGCACAAATCACTGTAACAGCTTCTTCGGGTGCCCGTGCCTATTGCGATATAACTGTGGTCTCAATTGATGCTGAGGGCATCACGCTTGATGTGGCTGCTAAGACGATTAAGGAGGAGGAGACGCTGCAGCTTACGGCTACTGTTACTCCTGCTGACGCTACGGATCAGAGCGTTACGTGGAGCTCGAGCGACGAGACGGTTGTTACGGTGGATCAGACCGGTCTGGTAACGGCTCTGAAGGCCGGTACGGCTACCATCACCGCCGAAACTGCTAATGGTCTGAAAGCTACCTGCGTGGTGACGGTTGAGACGAAGACGGGTATTGATGGCGTTGAGGCTGACGCTCAGATCAGCGCCGTGGCCCGTGAAGGCATAATCATCGTAACGGCTCCTGAGGGCATGGAGGTCGAGGTTTACTCGTTGACCGGTATGCGCGTAGCCAAGACTCGTGAGCACCGCATCGAGGGTCTCTCGCGCGGCGTCTACATCGTAAGTGTAGGTGGCAAGGCCTTCAAGGTGATAGTGTAAGTCGCGAGGCTTCTGAATTGAATCGGGCCGCTGTCCTTCTCCGGGGCAGGGGCCTTATTCGTGGCGCTCACAGGAAAGCCGGCTTGACAGCCTTGACACGAAAATAGGCTTAATCCGCTTATCTACAGCCTAATAAAGCCTTTGACGTGTCAAGTCAGCATATCCGGTCTTTGGTCGTGGAGTCCGTCGGTATAGTGAAATCAAGTATAGCAGCCTTGACACGTTTTTAAGGTTAGTAGCCTGAGTATCATTCATTTAACCTCATGTCAATGTCAAGGCCGTCAAGCCTCCTTTCCCTACTGTCTACTTGCCTTTGTATCGGCGGACGCGAAAAATCGCGTCCCTACTCTCTGCTCGCCTTTGTATCGGCGGACGCGAAAAATCGCGTCCCTACTCTCTGCTCGCCTTTGTATCGGCGGACGCGAAAAATCGC
>CANRPJ010000008.1 GCA_947632485.1 uncultured Muribaculaceae bacterium | reverse complement strand
CGACCTGCCATTCTTCATGTACCGAGTCAGTCGGATATTCGGTTAGCCCTGCCACGGAACTACGCCGCTGCTCCAATTTATAAAGAGAATATCGGAGTATGAGGGAATGAACAATCGTGAGATCTTCGATTATGTAGTCAATAAGCTTAGTGACATCGGAGCTGTTTATCCAACAGGTAGATTACAGCTTTTTACCGGTGAGTCAATTTCCTATGGTTATATTATGGCAAATATGGAGGTATATATACTGCCTGTTTCTATAGTGCTCTTATGTGGCCTGATTCAATGGCGTGTCAGCAAGAGACTAAGCCATAATGATCATGCGATTCAATTAGATGAATAAAATGAAAACAGTAAGGACGATAAAGAGAGCTGCTATAGCCGTAATTTCCTTATCATGCGTGATTACGGTGATTATGATTATATGCGACCAGATAGTATCTCACACTGCAAATGACAAGCTATACGAGAACATAGACAGCATTCCTCACAGAAGTGTCGGTCTGATTCTCGGCACATCGCCTATCTCCACATGGAATGGGCGTAGGAACTATTATTTTGACCACAGGATAAAAGCAGGGGCTGAGCTGTATAAAACCGGGAAAGTGGATTGGCTTGTTGTCAGTGGTGGTGATTATCGAAATACAGAGAATGGATATGATGAACCGGTGGCTATGCGCGACTCCTTGATTAAACAAGGAGTTGATTCTGCCCGTATAATTCTGGATTATGACGGCACAAGGACTCTCAACTCACTGGCAAAGATACGCGATATTTATCGCCAGGATTCTATCATTATAATTTCTCAGAAATATCATAATGAAAGGGCTTTGTATCAGGCAAAACATCTCGGCTTTGACGCTATCGCTTACAATGCGCACACCCCCGGCAGTCGTACTTCATGGTGGCGTAATCGGGGGCGTGAAGTTTTGGCGCGAGTTAAATTATTTATGGACATAGCAAGAGGACTTCATCCTGACATAAAGGAGTCTATGGTCACTGATTTTTCAACATCCAAACCGGACTATCTGACCGTATCACATCTTGAAACGAAATATGGCGATTTAGTCTGTTTGAAACCCGATATGAGTTTGTTGTCAATGGATATGGTATGCGGTGAAATACCTTCTGCCGACAATGATTCAATAATCTTGGCTTTCGCCGGTGCATTTACCAGAACTGAATTTGACAAGGGACACGCCAATATCGCAGCAGATCATGTTGCAGGAGGCAAACGATTCAAAGGATATTCGTGTAAGCGGAATACTGGTGCTTTCACTTGGTCACCTGTTTCGGGTCCGAAGTTCCTATACAAAGATTACTCATCTGCATTAGATAAAGCTGCCGAAGAAGAAGGTATGGGCTTTGCTCAGGAAATGATGATACATGACGGCAAAGCTGTCAAGACAACTCGCCCGTTAGGAAACCGAAATGTTTTCCGCGCTCTTTGTCTTGACTCAGACAACAATGTGGCACTCTATGAAAGTCAAGGAATCATAACATTCGGAAATTTTATTGACGCATTGCTATTGCAAGGAGTGAAAGAGGCATTATACACTGACATGGGCCAAGGCTGGAACTATTGTTTCTACCGAATAAACGCCAATGATGCATCTCCGAAATTTCTTCACGATCAACCACTCCCTTATGCATCCAATTTTGTACAATTCAAAATAAAGTAAGGCACCCTCGAAGTTCAAGGTCTCGATAAGTCGGCTCATATCTTTCGAGACTTTCCGTTCATTGTAACCGACAGCGTGGAAGTTCGAGCTGCCGGGCAATATGGTTGCTATCATTCTGGTTTGTGAGTTAGATAAATTCAGATTTTCGGTTTAATAAACCGAGATTCCTTGGTTAAATTAACTGTGATTCATTAGTCGCATGAACTGAGATTCTTCGGTTGGATAAACTGGGGTTCCTTGGTTAGATAAACTGAGATTCTTCGGTCACTCTAACCGAAAACTACCGGTCAATGTATTATCAGTCGAACATATTGTCTGACCCAAGTGAAGAGAACTATGGTGATTGGTTATGATCAACCGGATCATTTGGTGGCTTTTTCTGATGGTTAGGAGTCCTCGGTTTATGAATCCAAGGTCTTTCGGTCATTTAAACTGAGATACTTCGGTTGTTTCATCCGAGCACTCACGGTTTCCAGGTCATCTCGACTGACAGCTTTGTGACGATAAACATAGTTCATTTGCTCTCTTGCCCGATGAGTTGAGGTCTCCTGGATACTCTTTCGCATGGCGAAACAGCGATGAAATCGCCCCGACACGCAGGGTCGGCAAGTCACTTTTGTAATGACAAAAGTACAACTTGCTTGACAAAACCTGCAACGCAGTTCGATGTCCTCCTGAGCCTTTTTCACGCCGAAGTTAGCACTGTCATGTGCTCCGCAAAGAAATGCACAACACAAATTTCTCAGACTTTCGGTTTCAATGACCCCGTAATCGGACTATCCCGGTCTTTTGAATCTTCGAGAAATTGAATTCCAGGACCAAATTACGAAGGTTTAAGCAACCGAGATGCAGAGTAACCGAGGTTTCCGAGTATGCCGGAAGATCAGATTATATGACCGACAATCCGAATAGTCGGAGTTCCCGGAACATTAGTGTCTCTGGCTATTGGCTACCGAAATCATCAGGACACCCGATAATATCACCTCGTTTTCTTGGAACATTCGGACACTATGTTTCCAATATCTATATACCAAATAACCTCGGAAGAAGAGTCTTCGTAGCACTATGGCTATGGAAATTTCAGTTAGTATAACTGAAAATCCTGAGTTCTTGGGAAAGAATAGCCGTTGGCTTGGAGTAGAAGGAACATTGAATATCAAGATAGTCAACTTCCCGGAAAAATAGCACTTTGAATACTTGGGAACATTGAGCTTTTGATACTTGGAAATACAGATTAATATTCTAAAAATAAGGGTATTAAAACTTGCATATGTCAAGATTTTTTAGCCATGCCGGACAAATGCCCGACACGGCTCTATAGTGTGTAATTGTGTATATTCCCTTATGTATGTCTATGTTGACAATATATATGCTCGATTATAAACGTAGTATCTACACTTCTTCTCTCTGGCTTTTGATTAGGAAATCCTGCGAGGACGTCCACGCTTGGGCTTTTCTGTATTCTTGAAAGCCGGATCAACTACAACACCGTCCTTCTTGCCATAGAGGACCCAGTCGAGGACTTTGCGGTTGGCTTCATCCACTTTCCGGCGGTCGAAGTCAATGTAGATGTCGGTAACGGTATTGCCTCCATGACCGAGAGCGGCTGCAATCGTCTCTTTAGGAATGTCGAGACTTGCCGCTATCGTCGCCCATGTGTGACGTGCCCAATATGTTGAAAGATCAGGGCATATGGCGTAATGTGTTTTCTTACCTCCGAGTCCCTTTCGCTCACAATCGCCAATCTTACGCAGTGCGTTATTGGTCTGCCGGATGTATTGAAGATAATCCTTGCGACTATCCATAATTGCGAGCAGATGTTCCGTACCTGCGTACTTCTCAATCAGAGCCATTGCTTCCGGCTCAACCTTCATCGAATAAAGGCGAGCCGTCTTGTGGCGATTGAACTCAATGCGTCCGCTCCGCAAATCGCTTTTAGTCAGGTTGAGCAAGTCTGCAAAGTTTACACCCATGAGCATAAATGATAATTTGAACATATCCCGATACGTCACCTGCCATTCCTCTATTGGATAGTTGAATATTTGTCGCAATTCCTTAACACTCAGATTACGCTTGGCAGTCTTTACCGTCTTGATCTTGAATCTACGGAAAGGATAGTTGGTGGTTATTCCCTCATCGAGAGCAAAGTTTAACACCGCGCGGAGATTACGCATGTGCAGGGCGCGAGCATTAGCGGAGGGGTTAGTAGCCATCAGGTAGTTGTCAAACTCAGTCAGCCACGCCTTGTTCAACTCGTCAAGCATATTGCTATGACCTTCACCAACGAACGCTTCAATGTGCTTTTGTGTGCGATTGTAGGTCAGCCGTGTTGACGGCTTTTTCAATGCCGTGAACCGCTTGAATACCTCGGTCAAAGAGTTTTCATCTTTTACCTTGGCCGCTTTCTTCTCTGCACGGTCAGGATAAATTTCAGCTTCTACTTCAGCGAAGAGTTGGTCGCCTGTGAGCTTAGATCCCTCGTGTTGTAGAAGTGCTTTATCTGCGGAGGCACGTATAAGTTGAATGCGTTTATTGATTTGCCGGGCGCCGGCTACCTTTGCTGAAACCTCGCATTTGCTTTCATCCCATTGGGAGGCATCAATGCTTATGCCGAGATTTAATTTTCTCCGGCATTGTTTGTCACTGAAAAGGAGAAGAACGGACGCGGTACCATCTTTCTTTGTTCGTCCGTCGAGAGTAATTTTAACTGTTGCCATAGGCTGTCAATTGCCTCAGAGCTTTGCAACCGTATCTTTCAGTGCAGATGCACCAACTTTTTTTGGTGCATTTTTGGTGCATTTCACTGCAACCAAAGGCTACTTTTCGATACTTTTTGCAACTCGTAAGGGCTTTTTTTTAAGCCGAGTGGCAAGGGATTTCACCTTAAAAATCAACGCTCAGAACTTGCTAACTTGCTAATTCTGAGCGTTTTATTTCTGGTGGTGCCACCAGGAATCGAACCGGGGACACAAGGATTTTCAGTCCTTTGCTCCTCTACGGCGTCCGAAAGCTCGCTGTCGCTCACTTTTGGACGCAACCAACTGAGCTATGGCACTTTATAAATCGAGAGAGTATTTACATTTGACCTCTATTTTTTATTCTCTTTACTTGGTTTACACATCAGTTTACACAGACTGTAATTGTTAATAAATGTTTATGTAATTCTCAATGAAATCTCGATGTTTATATCGGATAGGTTATTTGCCTTACGATAATGCGAATTTACACATAAATCTTCATGCACGCTCTATGCCGACTTTTTTAAGTGCAGGTATGGGGTCTCCGCAATTTTCTTTTATCTCTATCTTTGTAAATTTCAGCAGTTCCTTAACAAGTTCCACTGTCTTACGGTGTCGGATTTGGCAATGTGATAAAATCTTTTGAATTTTTACCGATGTTCACTTGTTCAGGAATGCACTCCCTTATAAGGGCAATCATTTCTTCTAAATCGAAGTCCATTATAGGCTCGACTGTCTCATAAGTTCTAATGCCTTGTTTTGCTAAAAGTGCCATTGCTTCTGCTCTCTTTTGAGGTAGCGGTGCTTTACCCATATAGTCGGAATTATGCCGATTAGTTTCTATTGTAGAACAAGCCACTACCTGACCGCCCTTAAATATGGAATGGTCGGTGAACTCCAATATTCTCGCCGGATTATTTGATTGATGCAAGAATTTGATTTGGTTAGCACTGAAAAGAGTAGAGGATGCTGTAACGCAGAAATCAAGCACACGCCTTATCCATTCAGACGGAACTTGCTCTGCAAACATATCTGTTCCACTTCCGATAAAGATAAAATCGTTCTCGTCAAATTCTCCATTCAGTTCTTTCTCTCTTAAATGGAGTGGCGGTAGTTCGCCGTCCGGCTTTATCATATAGCAATATGGACAACGATGAGGACATTTACCACTAATAGGATTCCATGTTCCCGTGACAAATTTGTACATATAGCCATTTGGCTCAATGATTGTCATATTCTTTGCTTTTCGTAAAGTTAGCTCTTTTTAGCGACATGGCAATCACGGAATTTAGTAATATGGGTCATATGCGACTGCGATTAAGGCGAGCAATAAGTATCTTAGCTTTTTCATCTTCCTGATTTATCTTTTGTATTGAAAGATAAACGCTCAACAAATTCTATTAGTGGAGTATAGTAGTCATAATGCTCAGATGCAACCCATGTACCACCTGCGTCTATATAAGAACAGTAAAATGTGCAGTCAGAGACTTCAATAAACTCTGTCATGATTCTTTTAAGTGCGTCTAATTTTTTATTAAACAAACGGTAGTTTTCCAAACGCTCTTTTAACTCATCTTCTAAGCCACAGGCTATATGTTTACCCTTATCATCATTCCAATAATATCCTTGAAGTTCGTTTTCAATTCTTTTCTCAGTAAAATATGTCTCATTAAAAGCTTGGTCAAGATAGTATTTCATCAATCTCTGTGTGAAGTTGATAATTTTCACATTGGTTGCAGTTGTTCCTCCATAGAAAAATCCTTTAGCGAGATTCATGGTTTCTGAATAAGACATTCTTTCTCTTATGCTACATTGATTTAGGATAAGATTCACTATTGAATCTGGAATTGAGGGATTGTCATATGGATTGGCCAAATAGTCATAATCTGATTTTGTTAACAAAGAGTCCAATGCTTTATTGAATTCTGCTTGACTGACGACATGCTGTCCCATTATTTCTTCTTGTGCTGTTTCAGCCTTTTGTTGTGTTGAACCACAAGCGACTGTGAGCAATGCGAATATAAAGTAAAGTAACTTTTTCATCTGTGTTTAATTTATTACGTACTTTTTATGATTTATCTTTATATAAGAGAAAACATCGCAAAAAAGGTACGCTGTTTTTTTATTTGCGTCTGACAAATGTTTCTATCTCATTTCCAACGGGGTTGAGCGTATCATTGTCAAGAGTGACAATGTTTTTGTGAACATAGACGGTGAGGGTATCAGGTGTGAGCTTGCGGATAGACCAACGCATATTTTTTGATTCAGGAGTGTGTGCATCAGGATAAAACCCATAAAGCACTACTGAATCTTTGTCGGCATAGTATCTGCCGGAGTGTTGGTTTGTGTAGCCATCTTTCTTGTATTTATAGTGGTACACTTGTTTCTCATCAAACTTTAATGTGACATTCGGCTGTTTCCACTTGCCTGATAAAAACATACGAGTTCTCATAGCATCGCAGTGTAATCTGAAGGGAGCTAATATTGAATCCATTTCAGGGGATGGAGTGTCATATTGACTGCTGTAAGAATATTCTAACTGCACCATATCTTGGTGAGTTGAGCAAGCTGTAAGCATTGCCGCAGTCGCTAATATGTAGATTGCCTTTTTCATCTTATCTGTCTTTTTTTCTCTGATAGTATTCGCTTATTTTTATATCAAGATATTGCTGATAAGAAGGATTATCCTTAAATGATTCGATATCAATAGATATGTCTATTAAATCTAAGGCTTCTGCTAATATCTCAGCAGGTATCCAACCTATGGGGTAGGTAGCTGTATCAGGCGGACCAGTTCGCCAATCTGCACAGATAGCATAGATGTCTCCATTTTCTTCATAGAATTTATGTATAGATAGCCATCCAAGCGAACATGAACCAAACCAGGGAGTGTTAGCAAGCCAGAATAGATTGTTTACAGCAATTGCTTCTTCAGTGGATAACTTTCCACGATTGTACACATTCCAGTAAGATTGGTTATAAGACAAAGCCTTGTTAAGTTTTTCTATATTTTCTTTAATAAGATTTTGCAAGGAAGCATCCGGAACTGTTAGCACTCGATTCTCTTTTTTGCTAATCAATATTTTCCTTTCCCGTTTGCAATCAACGTGATGTTTGAAAAAAGAAAATAGTGTGATTTTACTATTGCAATATTTACAATTCATAATTTCATCTTATCTTTCTATTTCAGTTATCTTGTCAAAAATATATTCATGTGTTCCCTCTACGCCATGCGTCATTAACTGACAAAGAGAATCAATCAGAAACTTTATCTTGTAAAGTTCAGCGGTGGATGTGGTGGATTCGCCATTGTGGGTATAGTTGTCACCATTGAGAAGATGATGTAGCGCACCTTTGAGCAATTCTATTTCTATCGCATTGACATTGCATTCATCATCTTTAATAAGATTGTATCTGCAAGCTTCAAGGTCTTTCTTTAGCCAAGTTGACAATCATTTCAGTATCAGCAATAATCTGATAAATGGATTTATTGGCACCCATAAATTGAAAATTGGCGCATTTTACAGTATTACCTGATGATTCAACGATTCGTTTTACTTCGCTTAATTCAGTAAGTATTTGAGATGCCAAAACATTACTGTATTCTCGACTATTCATTGCCCTCTGTCCAACCATGAGTTCGTTGAACATTGGTTCGATTTTGCGCAAATGTGAATAGATTTTGCCTATCGCATTGAAACTTCCGAAAAATCCCATTTTATTTAATTAGATATGTTATTTTTACTGTGACGTTATCCTCAGTTTCTGTATAAATTATCTTTGAGACAGTGCCATTGTATGTATAAGCTTCCATCGAATATCTAAGACTACCATACTGCCCAGATTGATAATAATTCCTATTATTGGATTTACTAAGGGTTAGTTTTCTATCCCCTCTACGAACAATAACTTTATTCGTATTTCGATCGTAGGTAGCACTAAAGAGAGGGAGTCCGCTTAAATCTGGTATTTTTATGGTATGACCGTATTTTGTGGCTGATGCTTCCACGGGATAAAGCATTGTCTGATTATTGTAGACCTGAGCATTTATTTTATTATTACTTACAAGTAATGGCAAAGTTGTAAGAAATATTATCAGTATTCTCTTCATAAGAACTAATCTACAAGTTACATCATCTCAATGAAGACCTGCACCATCGGAGTTACATTTCTTAAAGAAGTATAATTCCCACACCACAAAACTGTTTCCATTCCTGAGAAATTTCCTTTTCTACAAATATCAAGAACATGATGTAGCTGTATTGCAAGTTCTTGTTTTAGCTGAGATCTTAATTTTGTAGACGGGGTAACTCCTATTGCTTGACGATATAAAGTTTCAAGGGAATGAATTGCGTCTTGCAAATCTTCTTCAGTGTATTTTTTACCGAATCCAAACAGTCCCATATTAATATCCTTTTCTTGTGATTATTGCATTTGCACTTTGGAGAGCCTCGTTAAAAAACATGGCAAGTTGCATAACTCTCATTTTCTGTCCCATGAACGTGTACATGGATATTTCAGCGGTTTTGCTCTGTTCAACAGTCTCAATGAATGTTCTTGCGAGGGAAGCTGCATCATTACAATATGAACGTGCGGCTGAATAATTGCACAAGTCCATATTAGTTTGTAATCGTCCAAACGTGTACTCAAGACGTTTGAGGGTGTCATTCGCTTTTGAAAGCGATTTGTATGCATTGAAAAGTCCCATTTTATATTGTTATATCAGCAATGTCAATTTCGCATTCTTCTCCCATCATGACAAGAACTTCCAATTCCCTATCGGCAATATGACCGTCACAGCTCACAGCTTGTTTCCAATAAGACACAACGAGTTCCTTTTCAGAATTCGACATTTGAGAAATGATTTGACTCATTTCGTTTTGTGACATCATCGCTTGTGCATTCATTGCATTGACATTAAGCTTATAGCGATTTAAGTAACCCTGAATTAGTTGCATCTCTTGTGGCATAACCTTTTTATCTGCCCCTACAATGTAGCAAATAGATTTTAGTACAGCTAACTTTTGTCTAATAGTCCAATTCATAATTCATTAAGGTTTTTCTCATCCTCCGTTGAAACGTTAGTGGGTTTACACAAAAAAGGTGTGAGGAATGTATCTTGTTTTATCCGGTCTCAGGTCTTCGCAATACCTATCAGCATGGATAAAACAATAGCCCCACACCGTATAGCCATCTGCTGCCGGTCACGGCATAGGATAAGCTACCGATGCAGGTGCTATTGCCAATCTCATCTTCATGCTGATAATCAAAGTTGCGAAGTTTGAGAACCGAAGATAAAATTTCAATAACACCTTTTTTACAAAGTTGTCGATTCCGTCTGCCAACTCTATGGCTCTGAAATCACCTGCAAATTTACAAAAAAATGTTATTGGTGGGGCTATGTAGAAGCATAATTCTCAGGATATATGCTCAAAAACATAATTTTATAATCTGCCCTCTTCATTGTAGGAATAGTAGCTATCGTAAGGGGTAACTATGATATGATCAAGTAACCGAATATCCAATAGCTCGCAAGCCGCCTTTATCTTCTTTGTAAGGCTGTCATCTTGTCCGCTTGGACGTGTGTTGCCTGACGGGTGATTATGTGCAAGCAGAATCGTTGTGGCGTTACTGACTAATGCCGTCTGCATAATCACCCTGACATCTACAATGGTAGAGCTTAGTCCTCCCTCTGAAATAGTTGTATAGCCGATAAGCTTGTTGGCGTTATTCAGGAGCAGAACCTTGAACGTCTCTTTATATCCGATAGTATCTTCATCGAACACTCGCTTTATAAGGAGCTGATGTATCTCTTTTGCGGAACAAAGGGTTTCTGTGAAAGGTTGGGGCTTGTATTTCAGTTGAATTTCTGAAACGATGCAATCTGTATTCATGTCTGATTTATAGAGGTCTTTTAATTGATTACTAAGAGTCTTAGGAAAGAAAATCGGACACTCCCCATAGATTGAGGAATGCCCGATTATTCAGGGAATCAATAAGCACTTAGCCCAAGAACCAAGCGTATTTTGGATCACCGTGCAGAGCGTTATTGATGCCAACTGCCACTTCGGTAGCGTTGACGGCTCTTTGCAGATAGCTGTCGATGTAGCTGCTCTTGTTTGCCTCCGTCAGCATATTGTGGAAGTCAAACATCGAAATCGTGTTGTCCTTAACTCCGAAATTCGGATCTGCGTAGAAGTCACGGCAGACGTTGTTTATCTGACTGTCAGTTATCAGGAGTTTGGGAACACTGCGCTGATAGCGGTTTGGCAGAGCCTGATAGAGCCTCATGCGATCCACTATTTGTGCAAACTGCGTTTCTGTCAGGCGAGTTTGCGAAAGTGCCTGCAACAAATGAATATCTTGTGCCGGACGGAACGTATAGAACAGTTCCAGCACTTGCTTGTAAAGGTCGTGGAGCGACATCACTTCAAGCTGAATCTTTGCGCCTTGTCCCGTCAGCACCTGATTAGAGCAGACGTTCATTCGCCAACCAATAAAGACAGAGAACTTTTCAGCCCCACGATTGGCACGATAAAGGTTCAGGTCATTGTAGTTTCTTACGCCTCCTATGCAAAGTTCCAAGCGTTGACCGTCTATCGTTTCGTGGATAGAGGGAATGGTGAAAGCGAAAGCAAGTCGCTGATAAAACTGCGTCTTTTCAGATTCAAGTAGTTCCGATGCACGTTTGCCAAGTGCGGAGGGTATGCGTCCTCTTACGATGTGCGACACTCGTATTTCCGGCTTGTTGATGAGTTCACCACTGAACACGTTGCAAGCGGCGTCATGCACGGTGTTGATAAAGTCCTGATGAGAGATAGTGAGTTCCTGATTCGCCCATGTCGGAACAACACAGTTTACTGTCAGTTCTTCGATAGAGATTGCTGATGTGTTCGCCTCAAGGAACGTAACCGAGGGAACGGAGGTTGTGTTGATGTCCTCAAACTGCACATCTTCTGCGATAGCGTTGAGGTCGTTGGTTGCAGTGGCGGTTGCCACTGTGATAGCTGTTGTTTCCATATTGGATAAGTGTTATTGATTACGAGGACGATAACTGTTACCGTCAGATAAGAATAGGCGGTTTTATATTGGATAGGTTATTTTTCCGATAGAATTTTCCGTCCTGTTTTTTCACTTTCCTTTTAAGAATGGCAGGGGGGAGTTAAAAAGAGGTGAACGCTGATTTAAGCGACTATACGAATTTATATCTGACTGAATTATTATTGGGAGAGGCAGTTTTTAAGGTGTGCGTACTTTTTTTGCCTTTAATATCTTATTTATGGAAAAGCTTAAAAAGGTACGTTTTGAGTAGAGGTCTTTTATTTGTCTGAAATATGATTAAAGAGAGAAAAATTGCAGAGTGCTATTTATCTGTAATTATCAGTAATTATTATTCGATTTTCAGCAGTGGAAAATAAGGTAGAATTTAGGCGTGCCGATTCTTGTGTATGCTCCAACCAAAGTATTCTGACTTTACAGCTGTGTGAAGTAGTGTTTTCAAAGTTGGCGGTATATTCATTTGGGAGTCAATAGGAAGTTGTCTATATTTGCATATATCAATTAGGGAATCGGGAATTTTACTGTCTGACCCCATAGATCCTTAAAAATCACTATATCTACTCTTGCAAGTAGGGATAAGACCGAAATCGCCGTGTTTCGGTTTTATTTTCAGTGTTGTGTCTAATTTTCTTTCCTGATTGCCTTAAAAGAAATAGTAGATTTTCGGATTATTGGACTGTCTGATTTTTAGTCCTGAGACACTTAGATAGAGATTAAAATTCGTTGAGAAACGGACAATAAACTTTGCAGATATGTATTTTATAAATTTTTAAATATAAGTGATTTATGGGTATAAAATATGTACCTGAAACTATTGAGTTCCTAACTGATTGGAACGGATTTGAATTGCCAAAAGGTATATTGAACAAAGGAGTAACGGGATGTGGAGCTACCTCCGTTGCTATTGAAGATGAACATCAGACAATAATTTGTAGCCCACGCATCAATCTTATAAAGAATAAGGTCGGTCAGCATAAGGGATTGTTAGGTGTATATGGAGATGTAAAGAATGATGAGATATTGGCATATTTAGAAAAGACTGACATGCCTAAAATAATGGTGACGTATGATTCCATGCCACGTTTAGCTAAACTGATTGACGATAAGACTGATTGGCGTGTGGTAGTAGATGAGTACCAATATCTTCTAATTGATAGCGGATTCCGTTCTGATAAAGCGATAGCGTTGTTAGATGTTGTAAATGAATTTGACTATGTTACCTATCTGTCAGCGACACCGATAGCAGACAAGTATATTCAGAAAATGGAGCAGTTTAAGGGTGTTCCTTACACAGAATTGATTTGGGGAGATAAGGTAGAAAAAATTGATGTGGAGCGTGTTGTTTCTGCCAAGCCGATTAACAACGCTATTGAGATAATTAGGAACTATCAAAATGGGGACTTCCCTAAGATTGGCGATGCTGTTTCAAAAGAGTGTGTAATATTCCTGAATAGTGTTACCAACATTGCAAATATAGTTCGACAAACAGAGCTACCCCCTGAAGATGTGAATATAATTGTTGCGGACACAGAGGAAAACCGAAAGGTTGTAAGACAAATAAAAGAAGGATTCGACATTGGTACTATTCCATTAGAGGGAGAGCCACACAAGATGTTTACGTTCTGTACTTCGACCGCATTTGCCGGATGCGATTTCTATTCAACTTGTGCTTCCACATTTGTAATAAGCGATAATAAGAAAGTCCACACCTCTATTGATATAGCCACAGAGTTAGTCCAGATAGCCGGACGGCAGAGATTGGCTTGTAACCCGTTTAGAAAGACTATCGTATTCATCTATAATGTGGATATAGGTGAAAACAACGCTGAGATTTATAGAGAATCCATAGAACTGAAATTAAAGAAGTCTGAGGGAATGGCAGTGTGGAAAAATAGTGCGCCTGATGATTTTAAGAAAGAAGTTATCAAAGAAACGTCTGAAATGCAGAATATCAAGAAGTATAGCGAAAGCTATGTGCGATATGATGAGAAGACAGACAGATTTACCGTAAATCGTTGGGCGTATCTGAATGAACTGTTCGCCTACGATGTTCAACATGAGAATTATCTGAATAGTATTGCCGTAAAGAAACTGTTAGAGGATAACGGTTTTGGTATAAAGGGAGATGAAAAGTTATCTGACTATAAGGAGCAACTAAAATGTATTCTGACAAAGGAGGGATTTGCAGATAGAATGAAACGGTATTGTGAGTTGCGACAGATGAAAGAAACGTGCAGGTTCTATCTTGCATCTGACATTATGGAAAGACAGTATGAGGATTTAAGACTGTATTATGATAGATTGGGGTATGATAGGATTAAGGCTCTTGGATTTAAGGAGAAAGACCTGAAAAATGAATTGGAGCGGCAGTATTGTGAGAATGATATTAGACGCAGATTTAGAGAGGTCTTTGTTGTCGGTCAAAGAATGGCTACTGAGGATATTAAACGGATAATGGGAGAGGTCTATGCAAGCTATGGGATTAAAAAGAAAGGTGTTGCCACTCAATTAGAAAGAGAGTACGGAATAAAGCTGAAATCTGCAAAGGTTACTATGCCTGACGGTTTCCGCAAGGGAGGATATGAGTTTATATAAATGGAAATAGGGAGTTCCGTTAATGTCAGTTCTTCCTATTTTAATTCCGTACCTTTTTGTATATAGTATTATTCATTAGATGCTTTTTTGAAAAAGTACGTCGCGCTCTTAATATTCGGACGAATCAATTTTACCGCTTTACCGTCTCCAATTCTTGCTTTAGCATCAATATCAAAGAAGTATTCAATCGTAAGCGCGGTAATTGAAGACGGAGGGGTGATAGAAAACAATTCATGTAATCGTATTAGTTCTTCTTTAACAAAAGAACGAGAATATCTTTGTCCGACTTTAAACGAGTTGTTAATAGCCCTTATGAAAGATTCGGTGCGAGTATTTGAATCATAGTCTTTAAGGATTATTAATTCACGTAATTTCTTCGCTTTGTAATCATAAAGCTCAATGATTTCTTTTCCGAGTTTATAATAAGCCTCTACAATTAGCTCATCAAAATTCCGTAGCTCTCTAATATATTCATTACCAGCTTGAGTGCCGCCACTTCCTTTAATGGCTTCAAGAGCCTTGACTATCTCTTTACGTTGTTGTTTCTTGTACTTTTTTGATTCAAATATAGCAAGTCGTTCTTGCTCACCGTAGGGGTAATATAGTTCGTCTATAAGTGGAATATAGAAGTAATTGCTTACAGCGTAACGAGTGGTTAATAATGCTATATTTTTGTACGATGATTTTACTAATTCACTATTTATGTAGTTATCGACACCGAAGTAATCTTTTTTCCCTTCCGTAAAAAACTCTTTCAAAGGCATATTCTCAATGTACGCAAGAAAGGCTCTACGTTCTTCTGAACTTCCCGACTTACTAAATGCCAGTCTTAAATAAGAGTAGGTTTTTTCGATAGTTTCAACAAACCTCAATAAACCCTCCTTATCTCGTTCCTCTATCTCACTATTAAAAGCAACAATGTGTTCTACCTTGTAAACGCCACGTCTGAATCGTCCAATTGCTTGAGGCATATCAGTAGAAGGGTCAACGATTGAGAAGTCTTTTCTATAAGGGTCCGAAATAAAGACCACATAAGGCTTATGGTCAAGAATAATGTCAAGCCCGTTATAGAATCGACTTGTAAAAAACATAAATGGTTTGATCCTTTTTGAAGTCCATTCGCTATAGACATTTTTGACTTCCATATATTTCAATTTCTCAACACTTTTCTCTGAACAGAACACTGCGCTTTTATCGGAGATGCCTCCTTTTTCAATAAGCTGCTGAATCATATCAACACTATTTACGAAGAAACAAGCAGAGCGATTCTCCATGTTATGTTGAACTTTCAAATGTAATAGAAAATCTTTAAATGCTTGAAGGACATTATTAGTTTGTATGATAGTAATATCCTGACGGTGGTTATAATTGGGAACAATTTTAATAATTCGAAACTTGTTTTCCGCAAATCTTGGATCAGAGGGAATAATTGGAGTTGCAGAAACTAATGCCTTATTCTCAAATTGAAAAAACTGATTCAAGGGTTGGGTTATTTCTGGTCTGAAATCTTTGTCCTTTATAAATTTATGGCTTTCATCAAGCAGAAGAAAACACTGTGTGTACATGTTAAGCCCTACTTCTGAAAAAGCCGTCTGAATTTTATAAAAACTTTCAGGTGTCACAATCAGTTTAATTGCTTTCTTTTTAGCTTGAGACTGTTCAATGTATGTGATTATATCATCTACAGACACCTTATGGTGAACACCATAAAGATTTACCTTTTTATGTTGGGTAACTTTATTGGCAATTATAGGAAGATTAGGAACAACAATAATTGAATTTCGTGCAGCCATGATTTCAGAGTACGTGGCTCCAATCCCCGAAAGAGTCTTATTAAGAATAATGTTGGGTTCTATTTGAGGATAAACGTCTGAGAGTTTTTGATCCTTCTCAATCTGTATTTCTTGAATTTGCATTTTTTAGTAAGCTAAATTATGAAAGCAAGTTGTTTTCTTGAAGCAGTTTGGAGGTTTCATTATCTCTCTCCATGTGCAGAATTATTGCTCCATATGCCCCTTTAAAAGTTGCTGTTAATCTGTTGGGTATATCAATAAACGAAGGTCTTATGTGAGGGGTGTAACCATTGTCTAATAGAATCTTAAACACTTGTTTGTTGACTTCATTACTTGTATTATCCCCCTCTTCAAACAGAGGATTCGTAGGGTCAACATCATTCAGCTGTAGTTCTCCATGATATATATAATTCACCAATGCAACGAGAGCCTGTCCACTAATCTGATAAGTAAAAAGTTCTATATTTCTGCTTTCAATATCAGAAGCAAAAAAATTATAATCGTCGAGTTTAAATGTGATGGTGATTCTCTGTTGTTTAAGCATGATTTGGCTCAACAGAATGTGAGCGGACGAATTATCGTATGGATTTGGGATGTTATCATTCATTTGATGTACCTTTTTGAGATAAGTTTGTTATATAATACAAAATTACAAAAAGGTACGCAAATTAGAAATCTTCCAAAGTAAAAAAATCCCGCCAATCGCTCTGACTGACGGGATTTCTTGCGTTTAGAGGGCTTTGAGGGCATTGTTTACCTGCTCATTGTCGAAACTGTCAAGATAGATTTGGGTTACTCGCTCTGAACTGTGACCCATAATCTCACGGATTACAGCTGTTGAAACGCCTGCACGCTTCATCACTGTTGCCTGACTATGCCGTGCGACATAGGTTGTCAGTGTAACATTCAGATTGAGAGCTTCGCCTATCTCTTTCAGTCGCTTATTTACCTTAGAGATTACCTTGTGGATTCTGTTAGCTTTCTGTGTATCCGTTTTGTGGATTGGCGAGAGAATAGGAAACAGATAAGGAGATTCATCTGAATGGTATTTCTTGATGAGTGCCAATGCTTGTGCTTGCAGAGGTATCTTAATCAGTTTCTTTGTCTTTTGTCTCTGATAGACTAACCGTCCGTCTGAGATGTTGGCTGATGTCAGATGAGCAATATCGACAAAGTTAATTCCTCCACAATAGTAGGTGAATGCAAACAGATCAATCGGGAATCGCAAATATCGGTTTGAAGATGTATAATTCAGGATTCTGTCAACGTCCTCTTTAGATAAAGCTCGCTTTGCTGTTTCTTGGTTGAGTTTAGACACCTTGAATTTCTTGAACGGATAGAGTTCAGGAGAAACTGCGTTTTCTTCTACCGCCACATTATAAATAGAGCGGAGAGTGCGAAATCTTATGCCGATTGTGTTTTCAGCCAATCTCTTTTCCCTTAGAAAGACCTCATAGCGTTTCAGCCAAGCAATATCCATTTCTGAGAATGGAATATCAAGATGTCGGTTAAACTCTATCAATGAGTTGTATAGCTGTTTGATTGAGAGGGCATAGCTCTTTCTCCCACAAGCTATAAGCTGATTGATATGATGATTGAAAATTTCAGCAACTGTTTTGCGGTTTACACGGTTCACACAAACTTTTTCTACGAGTGTAGTTGATGTAAACTCCTGATTAGTAGCCATAAGCTCGATTATCTTAGCCGAATATTCCTTGATTTTGTCGGCAATAAGCAGTTCGATGTACTCTCGATTGGGACATTCTGCCTTTGGCTTGTTCTTAGAGAAGTCCCAATGCTCGGGATTGACAGATATGCCAAGACTGACATATTTGCGTTTCCTGTCTTTTGTCACTCTCAGCATTAGAGGTGATTCGTTGTTACTCAGCACTTTCGACTTGTAACAAACAACGTTTACTGTGGTTGACACGGTTTACACGGTGGTTTACACAGTCTGCGTTTCTGTGGCGTTTTCAAGTATTTCAGAGAACAAAAAAGAGAGCTACATTTTGTGTAACTCTCTGATTTCTAAGGTTTTAGAGGTGGTGCCACCAGGAATCGAACCGGGGACACAAGGATTTTCAGTCCTTTGCTCTACCAACTGAGCTATGGCACCTTTTTGCAACATCCAGACTTCTGAATATCAGCCTACGCTTTATCACTCTCTCTTGAGTGGTTTCTGCGTCAATCAGTCGCATTTGCGAGTGCAAAGGTAGAGCTTTTTTTCTTACCGTGCAAATATTTTCGACTAATACATGAAATTTCTTTCCCTTCTTTCTCATATCTACATCACAGCGCCCTATACATCAATATATTAGATAAAATTTAGTATCCCTCTTACAATAGACAAAAATAACTTTCCGTAGAATCTCACTAAATTTCTGAATGATTGAGAGGAATTTGGGTTTCTATAGCGTTTTAAATAAAGACGCTTAATATGAAAAACCTGAATTATGGCAAATAACTACGAATCAGACTCCGACCTACGCAACCTCAAGTTATGGTGCTGGGTTATCGGTATTATAGCGATAGCTGTGTTGTCTGTTATCATCTTTGTTAAGATTGTATGGTGGCTTGTATGGATTGGAGCGGCAACTGTGGCAGTCCTGCTCATCTGGCTATGGTATATCATTTGGAAGACTGGACGACGTATCAAGGATCGAGACAATGCCGATGAATGACTCAATTAGTCAATCCCCACTGAAATCACAAGAAACTATGAATAGAGACGAACTGAAAATGCGCGTCATGGATCTTCTGGAGGATTACGCCGCTGAAGAAGAAGTATGGGGAGATTCTGCTCAGTTGTGTATTAATCCGGAAAGCCTAACGGTAACGCTTACCTCCGATGAGCAACCTGAATACGACTGCTACGACGTGATGGAGTTTCTCCAGCCTTCACCATCAGATCCGGCTTGCTGGATTCCAGATCCAGAAGCGGTTGACGCTCTGCTCGACGAGTATTTTGCATAGACCTTAATGCTGATATTACAAACAAATCAGGGGAGTCCAACTGGAACTCCCCTGACCTATTTATCTACTCTATTGGCTTACTTCTTCATCGTAAATCTTCTCGAGGCGAGACGATAGCCGTCGCAGAACACTTCTACCGTATATTCACCCGGAGTAAGCGATGTATTAACGTCCCAATATACGCTCACTGCAATCTCCTCATTAGCATACTCCACCTGCCTGTGGGCTGTGGAAGCCAATGACGTGCCATCGAAGCTGAAACTTCCGCCTCCTGAGAGCAGATTCCCCTCAGGCGAGAGAATGCGCACATAGAAGTCCTTCATGCCTGGCGCTGTTGTATTATTGGGGCTCACGGTGAAACTTACGCCAAGCTGCCGAGCCTTAGTAATATTTTTTTCATTTTTGCCTTTCTTATTGTAGGCATTGAGCGACAATCCTGTTATATTCAGCTTCTTCGCGAGCTTTACTGTCTGG
The DNA here is from genome assembly GCA_947632485.1 of uncultured Muribaculaceae bacterium. Taxonomy (GTDB): domain Bacteria; phylum Bacteroidota; class Bacteroidia; order Bacteroidales; family Muribaculaceae; genus Lepagella. The sequence goes on along the minus strand of CANRPJ010000008.1, from coordinate 73,806 downwards.
GTCAGTTCAGCATTGCTGCGGGCTGCCGTCGTCACCTGCGAGGTGAGCTGCTGATTTTTCTCCTGCACCTGCTGTATCTCCTGCCGCAGACCTTCATTTTCCTCTCCAAGACGCTTAATCTCCTCAAGATAGTGGCGCACAATACCCTTCAGAGTAGCTATCTCATCTTCCAGTTTCTTGATCTTCTGCCTATTCTGGGCATTACTCCTCTTCTCTGTATTGAGCTCCTGAAGCAATCCCTCTACCTTGAGGCGCGCCTCATTGTACTTCTGCACCAGAGAATCGTTCTTCAGATATATCTGCTGATCCTCATATTGAGAGAAGTCGGCGTTCAGCTGATTAAACTCATTGGTTAGCAGCAGTTGATCGTTTACGAGCCGCAGGCTGTCGAGTTCATTCTGAGCATCGTTAGCCTCAGCGGTCCGGTTTGAATTGTTGATTATCAACACTACTATCAGAGCCACAAGGCAAGCCACTACCCCAACGCCTCCCATAAGCAGTTGCTTCTGTTTCTTGTTCATCTTTAATCAATTGAAAAGATTATGGCTTAAAAAGAGATGTCGGGCCAGGCGCATTTGCCGCCGGTCCGACATGAATCTCTTGAGCTTGCTTGCGCAGATTACTGAGCGGCAGCAGCGCTCTCAACGGGAGCAGCCTCAGCCTCAACGGCAACAGCTACGCCAGTCTCGCTGTCGTTAGCTACAACTTCCTCTGCAACAACTTCTTCAACTGCTACGGTCTCGCTGTCAGCGGCCTCAGCCTTGTTGCCACCGCAAGATACCAGTGCTACGCTGAACAGAACAGCAAGCGATAAAGCCAGTTTCTTCATTTCTTTAACGATTAAAATAATAAAACAATGTTTGCTATTAAAAACGGTGCAAAGATAGTGCTTTATTTTGTTAGGTGAACCCACTACGACTTTTTTCTACCTCTTTACGATTGCAATTTAACAAAATTAACATCAATATTGTTAAATACTTCTCATTTTTAACTTATCTCTATCGCCTACGCTACGTCTCCTATTGCCAAACTCATAAGATTCAGCTAATTTTGCACCCGCAAAGATAATATATGAAAAAGATTACTCTATTACTTGTAATGCTTCTTACGCTTGCCGGCGCGCAAGCAGAGCGCCCCGACTCGATCTGGTATGGAGCTGAACTCACTGCCAGTTTAAGCGGTGGTGCCTATACACCTTTCTGGCTTGCCAGCAACAGGCAAGGACTTGGATCGGTTGAGAAAGACTATGGCTACGTGCGCGGAGGAGTGTTCGGAGAGATGCGAAAAGATAAAAAGTTCTATTGGGGGTTTGGAGCTGATGTTGCAGCCGCATGGAGATCATCTGCGCCTTTCGTGATTCATCAGCTTTATGGCGAAGCCCGCTACTGGAATGTGGCCCTTACAGTTGGCAGCAAAGAGCAGCACCCGCTCTTCAACGACATTTACCTCTCTTCCGGTGATCTCCTCTTCTCAGGCAATGCCCGACCCATTCCTCAGATCAGGCTTGAACTCCCCGACTACCTTAAAATACCGTATCTCGGTGGTTGGGCAGCGATTAAGGGATATATCTCCTACGGACTCTTTACCGACTCCGGCTGGCAACGCTCATTTACAACTCCTAACGGGAAGCGTACGGAAGACGCGCTTTTCCATAGTAAAGGAGGATGGCTGCGAATCGGCGATGAGAGTCGCTTTCCTCTTACCTTTGAAGGTGGCCTTGAAATGGCAGCTCAATGGGGTGGTAAAAGCTATAACGAAGGCAAGGTTATCAATATGCCTCATCACTTGAAAGATGCCATTAAAGTCTTTTTCTTAGGAGCAGGTGGCAGCGATACCCCTAAGGGTGAGCAAACCAATGTATATGGCAACCACGTTGGCGAATGGAGCGCTTCGCTCAAATGGAAGGGTCAAGGCTGGTCCGTCAGAACCTATTTTGAGCATTTCTTTGAAGACCACTCGATGCTATTCTTCGACTATGCTTGGAAGGATATGCTGTTAGGGTTCGAAGCTGAGCTACCCTCAAACCGCTTCATAAGTAAAATTGTGTATGAATACCTATATACCAAAGACCAGGCAAGCTCCGTATTTTGGGATCATACTCCCGAACTCCCCGAACAGGTAAGTGGCCGCGATGAATACTATAATCATTCCATATACACAGGCTGGCAGCATTGGGGTATGGGAATCGGCAATCCACTTATAATAGCTCCTGCCTACAACCGCGACGGAAGCATCTATTTCCGTTGTAACCGGGTGATATCCCACCATATAGGCATAAAGGGACAACCCTGGCCGCGGCTTGGATATCGCCTGCTGGCCTCAACTACCAGCGGTTGGGGCACATACGATGCGCCATACCGCAAGGTTCGCCATAACTGCAACCTTCTGTTGGAAGCCACCTATTCGGCTCCTTTCTGGAAAGGTTTGTCGATCACGGCAGGACTCGGAGCTGATTTCGGCTCAATGCTCGGCCGTTCTACCGGATTAGCTATTACTATCAGAAAAACCGGAATAATACTATGAAACCGATCATATCTTTTTTTGCCATCATAATTCTTATGCTGCTGCCGTCTTCATGCGGCAAGATGCCCATCAACGGAGCGCTCGACGCAAACTGGCAGATCACATCGATTCATTATGATGATGGCGAAACATCTACTCCCGAGGGTACTCTCTACATCTGCATAAGCCTTCATACTTTTCAGCTCAGAGGTGCAGGACTCCACAGCGCCAATATGGTCTACGATGAGAAGGCAGGAATAATCAACCTTGACTTTCCGCTTTCTCAGGCTCCACAACTCCGTACCTGGGGTTTCGGAAGCACCAAGACCTCAGCAAAGATTATCAAGCTCAACCATAAGGAGCTGGTGCTCCTCACTGATTGCGCAGAGATCACCTGCCGTAGATTTTAGGCAGTTGCATCGCATACATCATCTCTAATCGCTGTATACGCAAGCTCTTACGTATACAGCGATTCTTTCTATAGTAAAATTTCTCAAGCATACTGTAACTTTCAATGTCATTCTTGCACTTAACGATACAAAACATTATCAGGAATGGAACGTCCGCCATATTCAAGCCAGGAATTTTCCTCCTTCATAAAGGAGCATTCCCGCATCATCAATAAGGTCTGTTGGATTTATGCCACTCCAAAAGTACCTTATGACGACCTCCGTCAGGAGATTCTCACCAATCTCTGGTTAGGGTTAGATCATTTCAAGGGTGAAAGCAGGCTATCTACGTGGGTCTACCGCGTTGCTGTCAACTCAGCATTAATGGCTATTCGCAACTATAAGCCAAAAACAGAAACACTCCCCCTTGAGATTCCAGCCATCGATATATCTTCAGAGACCTTTGACCACATGACAGAGCAGCTTTCCGAGCTCCATGAACTGATAAACCTACTGCTTCCGATTGAGAAGGCGATTATCATGCTGTGGCTTGACGAATACTCCTACGATGAGATTGCTGAGATAATCGGTATCGGAAGAAACAATGTAGCAACACGACTTCATAGGATCAAAAATAAACTCAAATCAAAATCCAGATAACATGAACCTCGACCAACTCAAAGATAGTATGTCGACACTCGATGAGATGCTCGCTCAAAAAGGCTACAACACCATACGCCTGAACACCTCCACATGCAATACTGCGCAGAAAAAAATAATGAAGAGATACAGCCAGGGTGCACTGGCATCACTCTTAATCGGAGCTATTTTTATTTTGCAGTGGCAAGCAGGGCTTGGCGTAGATAAATTTCCCTTCCATCTCCGGATATTTCTCATAATCTTTCTGGCAATCTCGGCGGTTTGGTATCTCTTTCTGTATTCAAAGACCAAGAAAATCAATATCTTCGTCTCCACCCCGATGCAAACTGTCAGGCAGGTAGCTTCACTAAGGCGCTATGCTCTTGTTGCCGAAATCACACTCGCCTTGGCTATGACCGTTTTCTTCACGTTGTTCCTCTCAAATCTATGGAATATCAAGGCAGCAAGTTTCTGGGTCATTATCGCATTTCTGGCAATCGAGGTCATTCTGTTTCTCGCGGTCTTTCTACCCCACATAATCCGCGACTTTAGCAATCTCACCTCAATGATATAGCCGAGGAGTGCAGTCAGACTGCTACTCACAGTAACAGTCTGACTGCTTAAGTATATCTTCGTTCAGAAACCTATACGGCTACAAGGTGCATTTGAAATGCGCTCCCGTCGGCAGGCGGCAGCTATCTCTTCGATATCAATCAGGTCATTACCTGTCAGAATAGCGTTTACCGACTGCTTTCTTACGATATTCTCAATCTCGCCGCCAGATAAGTCAAACTGAGCGGCCAGATACTCAGCATCCTTCTCCTTTAGCCCTTCAAGCATCGATCTCCAGATTTTCACTCTCGATGTCAGCGATGGCTTCTCGAACCGGATCTTATATAGAAAACGACGCTCAAACGCCTTGTCGAGGTTTGTAGTAAGATTGGTAGTAGCAATCAGAATACCATCGAGCGACTCCATCTCCTGAAGGATTATATTCTGAATCGAATTCTCCATCTTATCCACAGCGCGCGCCGCTCCCTCCATACGCACTCCAAGCACTGCGTCGGCCTCGTTGAAGAGCAGGATCGGCGCCAGCCGGGAGTTCTTACAGATGTTGTGATACCTGGAGAAAAGCGCCTTGATATTCTTCTCGCTTTCTCCTACCCAGCAGCTTTTGATCTTGTCGACGTCCACACGCATTATGTCGCGCCCGGTATTACGGGCAATCTGGTATACGGTTTCTGTCTTTCCAGTACCCGGCGCGCCATAGAAGATGCAGCAGAAGCCCGGACGCATTCCGGCCTTACGAAGACGCGTCTGCACATCGTTGAAACGCTTCTCCTCCAATATTGAGGAAAGCTCACCGATCTGATCCGCCTCCATAGTATTATAGACCAGCCTCTTTTCTACAATACTATCAGCCTTTATAAGCCCGCGGTCTGACCGGCCGATCTTATTGATACTAAGCTCACCAAGTATCTCCTCCTTTGCAATATCGGTAAGCTTGAAAGTATCGCTACGGATCATGCCTTCATCATTCACGTGCTCTATCAGCTTTCTTTTGAAAAGAGGCGAACTACCGTCACACATCGGGCGCCTTATAAATCCGGGTATCTTACCCTCATCAAATATTTTCTCAATGTCGTGGAAACCAATATTATCATCGCTGTTTTCAACAAACAGATAAGCCATATATATGAATACCAGTTTATTGAAACTGTTAAGATTGTTTCTCTGCAAAGCTCGGGCGAACACCGAATCCTTGATATCCTCAAGCATTTCAAACGTCTCGCGCATTAAATCATTGAGAGAAAGCTCGCAATCTTCCTTCTCATCTACCAGCCTTCTGAAATGGTCGAAGAAATCATGAATATCGTAAGTATCCTCTTTCTTATAGGAATAGGCCTGGTTCTTGCGCAGACTTTTCAGTACCTCGCTCGGCACTCTATAGCGCAAGGTATTGTGGCTGCGCGCTGCTCTTACGTAGCGAGCCTCCTCAAGCACATCAATATCGTCAGAAAGGCGCAGAATCCTGGTAGTGCGGCAACCCAAATAGCGGGCTATCTCCGATATCATAATCTGATTGTCTTCACTGCGATCAATGAAAATTGACAACAGAACAACCTGCATCTTCGTAAGTTTAAGCTTACGAACCGCGTAGTTTATATGGATAGATGCCTTATCAAAAAAATCCGCATTAAGATTAGAATCTTCGGCAAGCTCTACGATATTTTCGAAAGCTTCCAGTATGTTTTTCGGCCTCATTGCTACAGCTGCATTCTTCTTAGCTTTCTTTTCAATTTCTCTCTCCGTCTGCGAAATATGGTCTTTCATAATCTTGAGCGTTTTGATTACGATGCAAAATTAAATCGGAAGTGTCTCAAAGAGCGATACAGGCTTATTTTTTTACAACGCGCCTGAAAAATTTCTTTTAGGATTACCTCGTATCATCGTATCGTGGCAACTCCACTGCTGATTCTTCGAGTCGCTGAGCGCCCTTTCAGATACCTGGCGGAGCTTCAGAAGAAGGAGCTCACGCGCGCGCGCCTTATTTTGCGCCTGCGAGCGCTCCTCCGAACATCTCACTGTAAGGCCCGACGGTTTATGCCTGGCTCTTACGGCACTCTCCACTTTGTTTACATTCTGTCCGCCCTTACCGCCTGAGCGGCAGGTTTCATACTCGATATCTGCTTCATCTATTGCAGGCAGTTCCACTTCATCAAAAAAATTGATACCAACGAACCAGTTCTTTCTCTTATGTCCCGGCCGATATGGATTCTTTGTAGCCACCCACAATATAGTGCCCTCCCAGTCCGCAATAAGGGAATCAGGAATGCTTTTGCCGCTTATGGCAAACGTAACCGACATATAGCAACCCGCCTGAGAATTATGAGGCTCAGAAGCTATGATCGCGATATCAAGCCTCTCATCAACTCCTGTTTCCTTACAATACTCGAGAAACTTCCTTGAAACCAGGGCCACTACTCTCGCGCATTCTACCGGACCACGCCCTGCCGTGATCTGCATATACTTTTTCATTCTCCCGTATCTTTAATATTTAGTCTTGGCCTAACTATCGCAGCCACCTCTACAGTAGGCTCGATCCTTCCGAGAATCTCCTTCATCGGCTTATAAGCCATCGGTGATTCATCGATTGTTCCCTCGCAGACGGAGGTAGAGAAAACACCTTTCATAGCTTCCTTATAGTCAGATAGAGCTATCTTTTTCTTCGCTTGAGCCCGACTTACGGCGCGCCCGGCTCCATGAGGAGCGCTGTTTAGCCACTGCTCATTTCCCTTACCGAAACCAATAGCTATGCCATCGCGCATATTGAATGGAACCACCACTTTCTTCCCTGCCGATGCATCAATCGCACCTTTACGCAGCACCGGATTCCCCTCATTCATAGAGATATAGTTATGCGTAGAGAATACCGATTCCTCGCATCTCGCCCTGCACGTCTTCTTCAGAATAGCAAATATCCGGTCTCTTATTATATGGTGGTTATAGAGCGCATAAGCCTGAGTCAGCACCATATCAGAGAGATAGCCGCTCAGGGCATCTCCCCAGAGGAATCCGGTCATAGCTGCTCTCTTGGGATTATTGGCGATATTATGCCAATGACCCGCTACTTTAACGCCGAGATTTCTCGAACCGCAATGAATCGTGAGCCATGCTGCGCCGAAGTCTTCTTCTCCATATTCTATGAAATGATTCCCTCCGCCAAGAGAACCTATACTCTTGTAGAAGATACCTTCCTGCAACTTAATCCGCCTACACAGGTCGGAAATAAAGCGGGCATCGATACAGGGGCGCTCTTCTATAAGCTCTGGAGCCGCTGACCGGGCTTTATTGTATTGCGCCGTAAGAAAGCGGAAGAAGTCCTTCTCATTAAGGGAGTTTTTCACGCAGATCTCCTTTCCCATAGGCACCGCTTCCCGAATCCGGTGATCAAGCAGGGCGAAATCGCTCTCGCTTACGGGCACCGAAAGCCGGTGGATTGAAATCGTACAACCGATATCAACCCCCACATGGTCGGGATTTACATAATTGCCAATAGGATAAGCCGTACCCACATTGCAGGAGTTACCTGCGTGCACATCTGGCATCTGCACAATCCTCACACCCTCAAAAGCGGGGTGGTCACATTGCTGCTTCAGCCACTGCAACGCCGGTTCCTCTATATTTTCAGTGAAAATTTCAGCTGAAGTCTTGATTCCTTTAATAGTCATAGGGATAAATTTTTCCGCAAAGTTCAGAAGTGGGTGCGCAAATGATTTGCGCACTAAGAAAAACTTTTACTATTTTTGCAAAAAAAGAATGCCATGCCTATCAACCGCGGCACTCTGATCCGCATTTCCACCATTGACCGCTGCCTGCAGAACCACTACCGGCGTTGGACTATCAACGACCTGATCGATGCCTGCACCGACGCTCTCGCCGAATTTGAAGGCAGGAGCAATCCTGTGAGCCGGCGAACATTTCAGAATGATCTCGCGCTCATGCGAAGCGACCGCCTCGGCTATAATGCCCCGATCATAGTGCGCGAAAATAAATATTACGAATACGAAGACCCCGATTTCAGCATCACTCACCTGCCCCTCAACGATGAGGGGCTGCACGCGCTCAACTCCGCCCTCGACATACTGCGTCAGCTTCAAGGATTTCCGCAGCTCGCCTCCTCGATAGAGACAATCAGCAAGCTCAATGAGCAGATTTCCCGACACTCAGGAAGCATCGCACCCGCAATGGATATGGAGACAGTGCCCGGATACCGGGGAGCGCAATTTATCGGCACCATATATGATGCAGTGCGCAAACAGCAAACCATTGCTATTGAGTATAAATCATTTAAGGCACAGCAATCGGAAAAACTCATAGTTTATCCCTACCTGCTTAAGGAATACCGCAACCGCTGGTTTCTAATCGGAGAGAAAGCCTCCAACAGAGTTCCGCAGGTAAACATCTTTGCTCTCGACCGCATTCACTCAGTGGAGCCGGATAAGATGCACCCGTTTAAGAAATGCGTGGACTTCGACCCTGAACACTACTTTGACGACACTATCGGAGTGACGCGCCAGATCAGCGACAAGGCCAGGAGAGTAGTGGTAAAGATAGATCGCCAGCAGGCGCCTTACGTAGAATCGAAACCCTTTCATCGCTCGCAGAAAGTAGAGCAGCGATTCCGCGACGGCAGCATACAGATATCACTTAAGGTCGTGGTCAACAACGAACTGGAGCGCCTCATACTTGGCTACGGCGGCCACGCCGAGGTAATAGCCCCTCCTGAATTCCGCGACCGTATAGCTGAAAGCATCAGAATTGCCGCCTCCCACTACAATAAATAGCGAACCGGATCAATAATCTTTTTCAAAGAACTCTGACGACAGCCATACTACAATATCCCAATCGTCGGGCGTGACAGGATCCATTTCTATTAGTGGGTAGTATTTTATATTTCAATAACGTTGGACTCGTTGAGGTTAGTATAGTCGGAATTCATGATAGCGCCGTTCGAGAAGATGGTATTGCCGATGGTCTTTATGCCGTGATGGGCATGAATGTGACCAAATAGATGCGCTTTCAGGCTATTGAGAGATTTAAGGCGAACCAGAATCTCTTCTGACCCGTAGTTGATATCATCGTCAAAATCAAGAATTCCATAAGCCGGACTATGGGTCACCAAAACTTCCGTATCTTCCGGAATACGGGCATAGTGACGGCTTTGACGATCGGTAACACAATCACTTAGGAACATTGGCACACCATAAAACTTCACGCCGTCTATCTCCACACCTGAATTACAAAGGAAATAAACATTCGGATCAAGACCGCTTACATTAGCTCCATAGAGACATTCATCATGGTTTCCACAAATGAAAATCTTATGACCGTAAGGAAGGTCACAGAACCAGTTCATGAAGTCGATAGCCTCCGCTTCACTTCCGTTCATGGTGAAGTCGCCGGAATGTACTACCACATCGGCATCGGGCAAATCCCGAAGCCGATGGTGACAACTGTGAGTATCCGATAAATGCAAAATTCTCATTTTAGCCTCTCTTTTGTTGCAAAATTAATGTTTGGTTGTATCATTTTGTGAGGCAGCAATGTTTTTCTATCAAATTTTAGGCTGTAGCGCAAAATGAGTCAGGCGCACCCTAATTTTGCAAAGGGAAGAGGAAGACAACTTTTTTCGAGGTGCGCAATAAGACTGCGCACACAGTGTCTAACTTTGCAACCACAAACTTAACACATCAGATTATGAAGACTATAGAAGGCTACGACGTGAAGATATTCACAGATAATATTGAGGAATCCGCATTGGAGCAGATCAGGGAGCTGCTTTCGATCGACGTTTTCTCTGATAAGAAAATCAGGATTATGCCCGACGTTCACGCAGGGGCTAGCTGCGTGATTGGTTTCACGGGCGACCTCGGCGATAAAGTGATACCCAATATAGTAGGTGTGGATATCGGTTGCGGTATGCGAATCCTGAATCTTGGCAAACTCACCGATATTGACTATCACGCTTTCCACGAGCATATCCGCAGCAGCGTGCCTTCCGGCAAGATAGTTCGTGAAGACCGGTTGGGGTTCAAACGCCTTGTTGGCGAAGAGATGGAGATATATCGGGAGGCGAAGCAACTCGTGACTGAGCTTTACTGCTACAGGCAGCTGAAAGACTCGGGACGCATCAACAAGTCGATCGGCTCTCTCGGTGGGGGTAACCATTTTATTGAACTCGACAGAGACGACGAGGGCAACGTATATCTCGTGATTCATACCGGGTCGCGCAATCTCGGCAAGCAGGTGGCGGAGATTTATCAGGCGAAGGCGGTAAAGCACCTCACTGCCGGCTCTGATGAATTTGAAGAGAGCATAAAGCGCACTATTTCAGAATATAAAGCCGCCGGACGGCGCTCCGAGCTGCAGGAGGTGATCCGGAAGATGCGCAGGGATAGGCCGGCTTCAGCTCCTTCGCTGCCCGATGCGCTGTGCTATGTGGAAGGAGAAGAGCGCGAGCAGTATCTTCACGATATGCGCATCTGCCAGCGTTGGGCCGTGCTCAACCGCAGGCTCATCTCGCTGCTTCTCCTGAAATTCTTTCAGAATACGGAGGTTATGGAGGAGTTCGAATCTGTTCACAACTACATAAGTGACAGCAATATAATCCGCAAGGGGTCGATCTCAGCGGCAGCAGGGGAACGCTGTATCATTCCCCTGAATATGCGCGATGGCTCGCTGCTATGCACGGGAAAGGGCAATCCCGACTGGAATTGCTCCGCTCCCCACGGTGCCGGGCGCGTGCTCAGCCGCAGCCAGGCTTACGAAAAGATTACGATGGAAGACTTCGAGGCTTCGATGAAGGGCATCTACTCAGAATCGGTCAACGACTTCACTCGTGACGAATCGCCGATGGTTTATAAGCCGGCCGAAGAGATTATCGCCAACATCGGTGATACCGTAAGCATCGATACCATTATTCGCCCCATCTTCAATTTCAAAGCCTCATAACCCGTTGAGGATCGAATCTAATATGTACCTTTGCTAAAAAAGAAACTGATATATGTCAAAGACCATGATTCTCGCTCTCGGCGGTGCCGGTGGCAATATTGCTGAAACGATATGCAGAGATGCGAAGCAGACCGAGCTGAAGGAGGCAAACTATCTATTTGCTGATACCGATGAAAACAGTCTGAAGAAACATAATGCCGACAATCGACAACTGATTGTTCTCAACCCGGAGCAGGACGCCTTTCCTGAAGGTGTTTTCACTGAGGTGGAGAAGCTCTATATCATTGCAGGTATGGGTGGCATGACTGGATCGAAATTCTTAATGCCGGCGGTGAGCGAAGCTAAGAAAGCCGGGGTTATGTCGATCCAGGTGATTACCACCACACCATTCCTGTTTGAAGGGGAGAAACGACTTATTAAGGCAATTGATGCAGCTTTGCCCGTATCAAGGATTAAAGACGTAGAATTGAAGGCTTTCAACAATGAAAACCTGGTAAAGAATTACCCGGATCTCGGTTTTGCCGATGCATTCAAAATAGCCGATAAGGAGATATTGGCCGCTATTGAGGAGGGTATGGCCTGAAATCAGCAGAAAAGAGATATTTTTCATCCTGTAGCGCAAAATGATACAGCTTTGTGTTAACTTTGCAGTGACAAAGCATTTACCGATATGACTCAACTGCAGAAATACACCTGGCTGATAGAGACCATTCGCCGGGCCGGAAAGATCACCCATAAAGAGCTTTCCGACAAGTGGGAGCGCAACAAAGACCTCAGCGACTGCCGCCCGCTCCACCGCGCTACGTTCAACCGATGGCGCGATGCTATCTACGAGCAGTTCAGCATCTTCATCGATTGCCAGAAGGTAGGAGGCTATCTATATTTCATAGCCAATCCGGAAGACATCGACGACGACAAACTCAAAAAGTGGATGCTCGACTCCTTCGCCGTGGGCAATCTGATAGGAGAAAATCTCTCGCTGAAAGGAAGGATTATCGTCAATGAGATTCCTTCCGGCAGAGATCATCTCACTACCATTATTGAGGCCATGAAAGAGAATCGAGTAGTAAAAATCACATACAGATCTTTCAGGAAGCAACATAGCTCTACTTTTCCGATAGAGCCCTACTGCGTGAAGCTGTTTGAAAACCGCTGGTATGTGCTGGCGCTCAACGTTGATTATGGCGAACTCCGTCTCTATGGACTCGACCGAGTGGAAAACATAGAGCTCACCGACGATACTTTCAAGCTGCCAAAAGATTATGACCCAGGCTCGTTCTTCTCCACCGCCTATGGTATAGTAGTCGATCCGGAGATAAAGGCTGAAAGAATCGTGATCCGTGCCAATGAAGAACATAAGCACTATATGAAGTCGCTGCCTCTGCACCACAGTCAGCGACTGATTGAAGATTGCGGAGATTACGCTGATTTCGAACTGTATCTTGCTCCTACCTACGATTTTGTGATGAAGCTGCTCCACGTCGGAGCTATGATCGAAGTGATCAAGCCGGCATCACTCCGCAAGACTATGAAAGATTGGACTGCCGACATGCATGCTCTCTATAAAAACGATTGATTATGAAAGACTTTGCGGCTATCGATTTTGAGACTGCCAATAGTCGGCGCTCGAGCGTATGCAGTGTGGGACTCGTGATTGTAAGAGGCGGTGAGGTAGTAGATAGATTCTACAGCCTCATAAAACCGACTCCCAACTACTATTCATATTGGACCACGAGAGTGCACGGTCTGACACGCCAGGATACTGATGATCAGCCATTATTCCCCGAGGTATGGGCGCGAGTGGCCCCTCTGATAAAGGGGCTTCCTCTGGTAGCTCACAACCGGCCGTTTGACGAAAGTTGTCTCCGGGCAGCCTTCAAAGAATACGGTATGGAATATCCCGAATACGAATTTTACTGTACGCTTGCCGCCTCGCGCAGGCGTCTCAATCTCCCAAGCTATTGCCTCGACGTAGCTGCTGCGGCCTGTGGTTTCGATATGGAGAATCACCACCACGCTCTTTGCGATGCCGAGGCCTGCGCTGCCATAGCCCTAAAAATTCTCTAAAAACGGGGAGAAATATTGAGCTGAAACCAAATCTGATACACCTCAGGGTTAATTTTGCAATGTAACCCTAAAACGTGATCAGATATGGCACCTCTCAAAGTCTACTGTTGACCACTAACTTACCGGCAGTGGTAACCATTCGGGTTATCACTGCCTATTCTTTTTACCTCTAACTTTAAACCTTATTATGTTGAAAAAATTGTTTCTAATTCACGTGTACTCAGTAGTGTTTTCGATTCTCCCCGCCTCAATGGCTTCACGGCGAAAGATTTTGCGGATCGTGCGCCATTTCGGGAATACCGACGACGGACGTAGATTGCCGTAGCTCGCTATTATTAGGGCCAGAGAAGCTAACGCCCCGATCAACAGCCAGCCGTAGATCTCTTTCATTGAAACTACAAGAGCCTGAGGATAAACCAGGCCGTATAGTTGCCCTACGGGCATGCCCATAGCTCCGGCATCAATATCCGTGAGCCGAGAACTCAGTAAAGCCAGATTCTTAGCCACGGTACGCTGGAGAAACTCCCCCACCAGAGCCGGACCGAGAGTGGCACCCATCACCGCGCCCGTGAATCCATTAAGCGTAAGTGCCTGAGGGAATACGAAGAAATGCAGTTTGCTTTCGCCGGGAGTCATCGAAGTGAGAAATACGATGGAGATAATCACTGATGCGAAACCTCTTACGAACAAGGGCGCGAACAATGCCTCTTTCTCCACCCCGTAATCTATCCAGAAATAGAACCAGCCGAGATAGAGAGCCGCCAAACCGAAGGCTATTGCGGTCATGGTCTTGTATCTCCACCGGCGCCTGGCGAAGGTGAAATATGTAAAGGTGCAACCTGCGGCAATTCCGGCACATACGTACCAGTTCAGATCTATAAGATTGGTCTCGTCGAATCCGAGTATCGCGGAGGCATAACCATGCTCAAACACATGCTCCGTGGCGAGAAGCGTGAAGAAAATCAGATAGACTAACGTAGCCCTCACCACATTACGGTTTCTCATAACCGGCAACGATATATACGGGTGATGAAGAAACGACGCCCGCCATAGGTTTATGCCGAGGCATACAGCACCTAAAACCGCAGCGCCTACGATTTCCTCAGACTCCCACCAGTCGTAGAAATCGCCTTAGACGCAGATGAAAACAAAGCTCATCATGAATACGCTCCACAGCGCCGCTCCTATCCAGTCGATACCGAGCATAGGAATCCTCACGGGTCCTTTTACGGGTCGTAGCAGTATCAGCACCGCCAGCATCATCAGCGCAAGCAGAGCTGTCATTATCCATTGCATGCACTCCCACTGCGAATGGAAAGCCAGATAGATGGCGGAGATTCCGCTTAGCTGAATCACACTGTCTACGATGATGTAGACGTAGCAGAAGAACACCGCCATATCACGCTTGGGAGTGATCCACGTCTGGATAGTGGAGTTGCAAGCAAATGTGGCCCACATCCGGAACCAACCGGCCACAAAGCACGCGCCGACAAGAACCGGCACGCTTGCCGTAAGGCTACAGATGGCATTGGCCGCTATCAATACAGCTCCGCAGGCAAGAAGACTTACACGGTTGGAGAAGCGGAACTTGAGCCTGAACATCACGCAGAAATTGATCGACATTCCTACCAGCGACGCATAGCCCGCCATAAGAATATCTTCCTGCATCAGCGCCGTAGTGCCTACCATATCTGTGGCGGCTGCGAGATAAAGGCCGCCGGAGAATTGCACTATCAGCACAAAGCATACGAATATCCAGGGCTTCAGCCTGCGAGGCACATAGTTAGGAATATCAGGAATATCGAAGGGGCCCTGAGGCTCGTGCCAGTCTCCCATATCAGTATCTCACCTCGCATTCCACATTCATTCCCGCCCTCAGAAGCTGCCTGCAGGCTGTATCTATAAGCTCTATCCTCACCGGGATGCGCTGCCTCACCTTCACGAAATTTCCTGCCGAGTTATCTTGAGGCAGCAATGACAACGCCGATCCCGAGGCCGTAGACAGTGACACGACCTTGCCCTTGAAAGTCCGGTCAGGAAGCGCGTCTACTTTTATATCCACCTCACTGCCAATGTGAATATGCTTGATCTGGGTTTCCTTATAGTTGGCGGCGATCCATACCTCCGAATCATCTACCACATCGAGCATCACCTGCCCCGGCTGCACGAGCTGCCCTACCTGAATCTCCTTACGCGAGGCATAGCCATCGCAAGGAGCGGTAATCACCGTATACGACAGGTTGAGTTCCGCCGTTTCGAGCAGAGCTTTTGCGAGCCCAATGCCGGCGTCGTTCTGGGCCAGACGCTGACGGCTTTCCGCCACCACGGTCGATGTAGCGGAGCGCTGCTGCGCAAGCATCTCATAGCGTGCTTTCTTCGCCTTATAGTCCGTTTCTGCCCCATCATACTGCTGGCGGGTCACGGCATCTTTCTCAAGCAGCTTCCGGTATCTTTCCAACTCTACCGCCGCATTCTCCATCAGCACCTTAGCCTCCGAAACCGAAGCCTCGCTCACGGCTACATTCGCCGAAGCCACACCTACGCTCCTGTCGGCCACCGTGCGGCCGGCAAGCGCGCTCTGATAATCTGCCCAAGCCTGAGCCACACGCAGACGCATGTCGGCATCATCGATCACCACAAGTGTATCTCCCTTTCTCACCGGCTCGTATTCCTTAAACCGGATCTCTTTTATATAGCCCTGCACGCGGCTGCATACAGGCACGATCTGCCGCCGGATCTGCGCGTTATAAGTGAATTCGACCCTCCCGGGGTGAACGAACTTGGAGGCTACCCAGATTCCGGCACCCAGGATCACCACGAGGGTCATTATATATGAGATTATCTTCTTTGTACCGCGTTTCATATCTTTCCTGAAGTAAATAGAAGTTTATAATAATAGTAAATGATATCTATACGGGCATTTACCAACTGCTGCTCAGCATCAAGCTTGGCATTTGCCGCATCGAGCATATCGGTAATCAGGGCCATATCGACCGAATATCGGGTAGCTACAGTTGAGTAGTTTCTCTCTGCGAGCTCCACGCCTACCTTCCTGGTCTTCAGCTCCTCGTAGGCCTCAAGATAGCGGATATAGTCACCTCGCACCGACAGCTCCGTATCCTCGCGCACAGCCGCGAGTTCATCGGCTGCATTAGCCGTAGCAGCCCGGTTTAAGGCAATATCCTTGTTGCTCTTGAAGAGCGATGATATATTGTAGCTCACACCTACACCTACATACCAGTAGCTGAGATTACGGTTAATAGGGGGTACCTCCGTAAGAACAGGTCCTTCCGCATTCCAGGCGGCCTGCAGCCCGATCTTGGGCATCAGTCCGGATCTGGTGAGGGTCTCGGCCTTGCGGGAGATCTCTACTTTCGACTGAGCCAGGCGTATCGACGGAGCGTTAACCGAGGCATCAGCCTGCCATACCGCTTCTCCCTGCGATGGCAGCGCCCCCTCAAGGATACCCGGATCCGGCTTTATCACCGCGGACTCAGGCAGCCCCGCTATGCTTACAAGATTGGAGTTGAGGATATTGAGCGTATTATTGATTTTCACAAGCTGTAGCTCAAGATTCGATAAGAAGAGCTCATAGCGCGTAATATCATTGCGGAGCGCCACTCCCTGCCGGTATCGCGCCTCCATCTCCTCAAGCATCTTCCTGGCCTGGCTGATGCTGCTTTCCACTACGCCTCTGAGATTGGAGTATTTGTAGATATCGAGGTAGAATCCGGTCAGCATGAAGCGGATATTATCCCTCTGGAGCTCTGTGGCATAGCGCGAGGCTGTAAGCTTCAGCTCCGCCAGGTCAATAGCGGCATTGATAGCTCCACCGGCAAACACCGGCTGGCTCACTGTCACACCCAGTGAATTACCCAGATGAGGTATCGGAGCCTTCTGATAGTCAGAGAAATTCCTCCGGATAGTAAATCCATCGCCGATATAGCTTAACGAAAGGGAAGCGCCAATATCAGGCAACTTTGCGGCCTTGGCCACGCTAACCTCACGCCTGGCCTTCTCCTCGGCCGAAAAAGAGGGACGGAGCTGCCTGCTGTGGTTCTCAGCAGTTTCGAACAGTTGATCAAGGGTAATCATCAAGGAATCCTGCCCGAATGCGCACGTCACCGCGCCCGACAGAGCCAGCGCGAGCAGCCCTGTGAGCAATCGTTGATTGTTCATAAGAAAGAGATAAAGTTGAATTACTGGATTTTAGTCGTAGTCAGCCCGCGATTCTCCGGGCGAGACCACTGTAACGTCTGATATCAACTCAGACCAATGCAACCGGCCCTGCCGGCCGTGCTCTTCCAGTTCTCTTTGAAAGCGTAGTTCTCTACGCGCGCTGCAGAAGCGCTCTTTGCGGAATCCTTTATTGACATTTGGAGCAGCTCTTTGTGAACTGCACTGCAAAATTACTAAACTTAGGTCAATCCGCAAGGGATAAGACCACACAATAGCACACAATATACTGAGTATTAATAGTTTGCATATAATATACTCCATCGTTGCACAATCGCGCCAAACCACTGCTGCTCAGTGCATATCATAGCTCTTAATTCTCAGGGCGTTAAATTTTGTTAAATTCACAAAAAAACGCCTCCAATTTTTCTTTGCGGGACTCTTGCAAGTGAGAAAAAAAGATTAATTTCGCGGCACAAAACCAACAAAACTAAAGAAGCAAAGCAAGACATTCTTCTCATAAATCGTTTCATTGACAATTGTTTTTATTGTTGCATTAGTAAAGTTATGGATTAATAATTAGGATTAGGACTATTCAGCCTCGTCGTTGGTTACTCGATGAGTCTGAGAAAATATAGACGCGCAGTGATTGCGAGTCTATTTTTTTATCTGCTCAGATACGATGAAAGCATGGCCGCGAGACCATGCTTTCAATTATAAATCAGGATTTTACAATCAAGTTATCTCTTCTCCCGGGAGAAGGAGTAGGGCGCATCGGAGGCCGCAGTGCCACGGGTCTTCACCGGCTCGGAGCTCATAGTGAAGTCGAGCTCGGCACCGGAGCGCAGCGTATCGTAGCTTATCGCCCCATAGGTATGCTTCTTACCGTTCACCTTGAGATCGCCCACATAGCGCTTATCGGGAGCGCCCGGAGCCTTTATCTCAACCTTCTTGCCCTCAGGCAGATGAAGCACCGCGCGATCAAACAGAGGCGCGCCTACCACATACTCGCCGCCAGCCGGTATCACCGGATAGAAACCGAGGGCTGAGAAGATATACCATGCCGAAGTCTGTCCGTTGTCCTCATCGCCGCAATAGCCGTCGGGGGTTGCGGCATATAGGCGATCCATCGTTTCGCGCACCCAATGCTGGGTCTTCCAGGGCTCCCCGGCATAGGGATAGAGATAGAGCATGTGCTGAATCGGCTGGTTGCCATGGGCATAGTTGCCCATGCCCGCTATCTGCATCTCGCGGATCTCATGGATAGTGCCGCCATAGTAGGAGTCGTCGAATATCGGCGGAAGAATCATCACGCTATCAAGCTTGGCAGTGAAGGCTTCCGGGCCGCCCATAAGGTCAATGAGACCGGCTACGTCTTGAAACACACTCCAGGTGTAGTGAAGAGGATTACCCTCCGTAAACACATCGCCCCATTTGTAAGGACTGAAATCAGGCTTCCAGGAGCCATCGGTCTGACGCCCGCGCATCAGCCCTACCGACGGGTCGTAAAGATTCTTATAGTTCATCGCGCGCTTCGCCAGCTCCTCTTGCTCCTTTTTCGGCCGGTTGAGCTTCTTGGCTGCCTGCAGGATTGCCCAGTCATCGTAGGCGTATTCCAGCGTACGCGCCCCGCTTTCGTTGATACCCTGGTCTGAGGGCACATATCCCAGCTTATTGTACCATTCATGACCCAGTCGGCCCGACGATTCCACCGTAGGGTGAACCGCCGTAGTAGCCTCTAAGAGAGCTTCATAGAGCTCTTCGGCGTCCTTCCCGGTTATCTGCTCTTTCAGAATGGCATCGGCAGCTACAGAGGCGCTGTTGTTGCCCACCATGCAGCCGCGGTGGCCGGGGCTTGACCATTCAGGAATGAAACCGCTCTCGCGATAGAAATTTAGCCAGCCCTGCGTCATCTTCGCAGCCTCCTCCGGATAGAGAAGGTTCAGAAGCGGGAAGAGGGCGCGGAAGGTATCCCAAAATCCTGTACCGGTGTAAAGATAGCCGTCGGTCACCTCACCCGTTGAGGGGCTCCAGTGCACTGTGCGTCCGTCAGCCGTCACCTCATGCATCTTATGGGGGAAGAGAAGAGCGCGGTAGAGGCAGCTGTAGAAGGTGCGGAGGCGATCAGTGTCGTCGCTCTCGATCTCCACCCGGCCAAGCACATCTTCCCATTGCTTCTTGGCATCAGCCTTCACGGTTTCGAAGTCCTTGCCGTCGGTCTCCTTAAGATTCTGCTCTGCCTGCTCTAGGCTTATGAAGGAAGTAGCCACACGGGCACCGACCTTCTCGCCGGCTTTGGTAGAGAAGCGCACTGCGGCTCCGGAATGATTGCCCGTCAGCTCCTTCTGACCTTTCTTCACTCCTTCGCCGTCCCACACTACCGCCTCGGCCACCGGCCTGTCGAACTCCACGACAAACCAGTTGCGGAATCCATCGGCCACTCCGCCGCTATTGCGGGTAGAATAGCCTACCACGCGGTTCTTCTCCGGCTCAATCCTGATCATCGAGCCGCGATCGAAGCCATCGACCACCACCCAGCTCTGATCCTGCTC
This sequence comes from uncultured Muribaculaceae bacterium, assembly GCA_947632485.1. Classification (GTDB taxonomy): domain Bacteria; phylum Bacteroidota; class Bacteroidia; order Bacteroidales; family Muribaculaceae; genus Lepagella. The sequence goes on along the minus strand of CANRPJ010000008.1, from coordinate 53,966 downwards.
AGGAAAAGAGAAGCGGAACATTGCCGCGCGATCTGTAGGAGTCATCTCGGCCCATACGTCATGATCCGCCAGATACACCTTATAATAGTACGGGCGCGACTCCTCCGTCTTATGAGAGAACCAGGCAGCCCGGTCATCTTCGTTGGTGCGCAACTCTCCGCTTACGGGCATCAGGCTCATCTGGCCGAAATCATTGATCCAGGGGCTCGGCCGATGCGTCTGCTTGAAGCCGCGGATCTTCTCGCCATCGTAAGTATAGCTCCAGCCGTTGCCCATCTTGCCGGTCTGGGGAATCCACTGGTTCATGCCCCATGGCACAGCTACGGAAGGCACCGTGTTGCCATTACTGAGGCTTATGGAAGAATAGGTTCCCATCAAGGGATTTACCAGATCTGCCGTCGACTCCGGCCGCCGCGCCTCCGCATGGAGAGCTGAGGCGACCGCGAGCCCGGCCAGAAAAAGCGATAAAATACTTCTTGAAGCTTTCATTGAAAGTGTAAGGTCTTTGATTTTTACAAAGGTACGCAAAATCGCCGACTTACACCTACCGCTGGAGCGCTCTTACTCAGATTTTATCGAGAGCCTGCGAGAGATCGGCCAGAATATCATCGATATGCTCGGTACCGATACTGAGGCGCACGGTTGAGGGAGTGATATGCTGCCGCTCCAGCTCCTCCTCGGAAAGCTGCGAGTGAGTAGTGGTGTAGGGGTGGATAACCAGACTCTTCACATCGGCCACATTGGCCAGAAGCGAGAAGAGCTTCAGGGAATCGATAAACCGCCAGGTTTCTTCCTGTCCGCCAGCTATTTCTATTGTGAAGATGCTTCCTGCGCCGTCGGGATATAGCTTCTTATAGAGCTCATGGTCCGGGTGAGCGGGCAGAGAGGGGTGGTTCACCTTCGTTACCTTCGGGTGACTCTCAAGAAACTCCACCACCTTAAGGGCATTCTCCACATGCCGCTCAATCCTGAGCGAAAGCGTCTCCACGCCCTGCAGAAGCAGGAAGGCATTGAAAGGCGAGATTGCGGCTCCGGTATCGCGCAGCAACACGGCTCTGATACGGGTGGCAAAGGCTGCCGGGCCGGCCACATCGGCAAACACCGCTCCATGATAGCTCGGATCAGGCTTGGCAAGCGTCGGAAATTTCTCAGGATCCGACTTCCAGTTGAATGTGCCGCCGTCTATTATCACTCCGCCGAGCGTAGTGCCGTGGCCGCCGAGAAACTTAGTGGCTGAATGCACCACAACGTCAGCGCCATGCTCTATCGGCCTCATCAGGAAAGGCGAGGCAAAGGTATTGTCTACTATCAGGGGGATATTATGCCTGTGGGCTATCTCGGCGAGACGATCTATATCGGTCACATCGGAGTTGGGATTTCCGAAAGTCTCGACAAAGAGCGCCTTCGTATTTGGCCGGATCGCAGCTTCCACCTCATCGAAATTCCGGACATCTACAAAGGTCGAGCTGATGCCGCGCGGCTTGAAGGTATGCGCTATCAGATTGTAGGAGCCACCGTAGAGATTATCGGCCGCCACCACATGGTCGCCATTCTGGAGCACATTCTCAAGAGCATACGATATCGCCGCCGCGCCACTGGCCACGGCAAGCGCCGCCACCCCACCCTCAAGGGCCGCGATTCGCTCTTCAAGCACTCCCTGAGTAGAGTTGGTGAGACGTCCGTAGATATTGCCGGCATCGCGCAGGCCGAAGCGGTCGGCAGCATGCTGCGAGTTGCGGAACACATAGGAAGTAGTCTGATAAATCGGCACAGCGCGTGAATCCGTGGCGGGATCGGGAGTTTCCTGACCTACATGGAGCTGTAGGGTCTCGAAATGTAATTTCTGATTTTTCATATCACCATCTTTTTTACTTATTCTGGCGCAAAGTTAGAATCACCTCAGTTTTATTCCAACAAAATCAGAAATTATAGAAAATAACAACAAATATTAAGCTCAAAGCAGAATAACTCCACTTTTTGCTTATTGAAATCTCCTTTCTCTTGGAACAGGAGGCCTCAGTCAGCCCTCAGTTAGCTCTCGGCAAGCGCCAGATCCTCGTCAGTCTCCTCTTCCTGCTTCTTCTTGCCCCCTCTGGTCAGAATCACGCTGAACTCATAAAGCAGATAAAGAGGCACGAACACCGTCATCAGGGTAAAGGGATCGCCGGTGGGGGTGATTATGGCGGCAAGCACCAACAACACTACTACGGCATGCTTACGCACCTTCCGAAGCAGCTGCGAAGTGATAAGACCCATTCTCGACAATATCCAGGCCACAAAAGGCAACTCGAACACTACCCCCATCACAAACACGAGCATCAGGAAATTATCCATGTAGGAGCTCAGAGAGATCAGGTTAGTCACTTCCCCACCCAGCTCATACATGGCCAGGAACCGGAAAGTGAAGGGAAACACGATGAAATAGCCCACACCGCAACCCAGATAAAACATCGGCACTCCAAACGTCATCAGGGCGAACACACTCTTCCTCTCGCCGGCATAGAGCGCCGGACGCACAAACATCCAGAGCTCACACACCAGATAAGGGAAGATGATCAGGAGCCCCAGGAAAAACGAGGTGCTTATATGGGTCATGAACTGCGAGGCGAGCTTCACATTGATTATGTTGATCTTGAACTCCTGCCCGAAGTCGGGGAAGAAGGTGCCGTCGCCATGCAGCCCGTTGAGCCACCGATACAATATAAAGTCAGATGTGGTAGGCCCGAGAATCACCTGATTGAAGATATGAGGCATCGCGGCGAAGCAACACCCTACCACCACAAGATATATTAGCACCACCCGCACCAGCACCCATCTGAGGGCCTCCAGGTGCGACCAGAAAGACATTTCTTTTTCGGTTTCTGCCATAGATCAGAATTCTATAATTAAGGTTTCGTTGGTGAATGGAGGGGCCGCAAAGCGCCCTCCACCCTGAATAGTGAATTACTTCGATTTTGAATACGAGGCCTTTACGAAAGGTGCGGCTACGAGGTAGTCTACACTCTCCTTCACGCCCTCGGTGATATCGTTGGTAGCCTCTTCAAGCTCCACGAAATAGGTCTCCATACCGGCTGTTTCGGCATTGTCGAAAATTGCGTCGAAGCCTACCATGCCGCTCTGTCCGATTTCCCTGCGGTCCTTGATATGCAGGAGCTTGAAGCGGCCGGGATACTTCTTGAAATAGTCTACCGGGCTTGCATGACCCATCATAGCCCAATACACGTCCATCTCGAAAAGCACGTTCTGGGGATCCGTATGCTGGATCATATAGTCATACATCACGGAATCCTGCACCGTCTTAAACTCATGGGAATGGTTGTGATAGCCGAATTTGATGCCTTCCTTGGCTGCCATCGCGCCCACCTCATCAAGAGCCTTGCACTGCTTGTCGAGGTCCTCCAGAGTCTCAGGCACCGACATCCAAGGGAGCACGAGGTATTCTACACCAAGCGCCTTATGATCCTTGATTGCCTTCTCCCAATACTCCTTGAAAGCGGTGTAATCGCCGCTCTGAAGCTCCTCGGCATTGAGCGGACGGCCTGCGTGAGACGACATAAACCTGATGCCGAGCGAATCGGCCGTCTGAGCCAGCTTCGCAGGCTCCATGCCATAGAATGTGCCGGCTTTGGAGTCGTAGTAAGCCGCCTCAGCCTGAGTATAGCCCATCTTGGCGAGAGTGTCGAGCAGACCCGGCACATCGCCGTCGTAAGCCGCTGCCGAATCCAGAAGCGTGCGCACAGAATAGAGCTGCAAGCCCACTTCTTTCTTGCTTTCCGCATCGCCCTTTGTGTCGGTGCCCTTGCAGGCCGTCATGGCCAGGGCGCCGGTCATCGCCAGAGCGAGAATCTTTCCGAATTTCATCGTTTCCTCCTTTTGTTTTCAGGTTTTCAAAAGCCCTCCCCTCCCGAAAGAGAGGAAGGCTTTCTCACTTATCTATTGGTTGGAAAAGGATTTTCAGTCAAGCTCCTTCACGCGGATATTGCGGAACCATACGTCGTCGCCGTGATCCTGGAAGCCGATGTAGCCCTCATGATTCTCGCCGCCGACATTGTTGAGCAGTTCGAATGCCAGAGGCCATGCCTCCTGGCTGAACTTGCTGTTCTGAAGCATCTCGGTCCACTGCGGAGTCCACAGGTGATACTCTACTACGTTCTCGCCGTTCTGGCCGTGAACCACGGTGCCTTTGTAGACCATGATCTTAGCCTTGTTCCATTCGCCGTAAGGCTTCTGGTTCTGCGGTTTGGCAGGAATCATATCGTAGAGGGAAGCCGACATCCGGTTACCGTCCTTGCCAAGCTTGGCGTCGGGGTGGTTCTCGTTGTCGAGCACCTGATATTCAGGAGCCGAGATATAGATAGGCTGAAGCACTACCTCACCCTCTCCGTTGGGAGCTTCCACTTCCTGGGCCAGGTAGAAGATACCGGAGTTACCGCCCTTCGAAGCCTTCCATTCCAGTTCGAGCTCGAAGTTCTTGAACTTCTTACCGAAGATGATGTCGCCGCCGTCGGCATTCTGGGCCTCGCCGCCACCGCTGCCGTTGAACCTGATGGCACCGTCTTCAACCACCCAGCGACCGGGAATCGAGTCCTTGCCATAGCCGCGCCAGCCGTTGAAGTCCTTACCATTGAAGATCACGTAGTAACCTTCGGCATCTTTCGGATAAGAAGCCAGGTCTACCTGCTCTTTTTCAATCACCGTGTACTTGGGCACGGAGTCAGTTGCTGCATCTGCGGAATCAGCTGCGGAAGCTGCCTTGTTGCCGCCGCATGAGCACATCAGCGCAAGGGCAGCAGGAGCCAGCATGAGAATTTTCTTCATCTTTTGTATCGTTGTGTTTTGGGTTATAATTCTTCAGATCAGGCCTTAGGCATATCGGGAAGCTTCCAGCCGTCGCGGTAGTTGTGCTTGATCAGCTCCTTGGCGAAAGCCTGAGCATTCACGGGATCAGTCCAGGTCTTGTCAAACGTCGGGTGACCATTGTGGATCTTGAAGCCGTCTTTCACAACCGTGCGGATCGTCTCGTCGGGTGATATGTTGGTGAACTCCATGTTCTCACCGTCCCACTCGAGCACCTTGTTGAGACCCTGCAGACGCACTGCCAGCACGCCCATCACAACCATCTCGTTGAAAGGACCTGCCTCCGAGAAGTCGGAGTTACATTTGCGGCGGTTCTCCTTGCTCTCCTTGCAGGCTGCCACCCAGTCCATCTCATGAGCCTGGTTTTCTACGCGGCGCGCAATCTTGGGAGCCTTAACCTCGCGGCCGGAGAGGAGCCAGGGCTTCTGACCGTAGCAACCGCATACGAGAGTATCCTTCGTGCCGTGGAATATCGTCAGACCGCCGCCGGGACCCATCAGTTCCTTACCCTGCGGGAAGCCTTCCGGACGGTCAGGCAGCAGGCCGCCGTCGTACCAGTGCACCTCCACCTCGGGAAGAGCCAGCTTAGGCATATTGTCGCGTGCGGGGAAGATCATCTTCACGTGCTGTGCCTGCGGAGCGCAAGCGTTGAGAAGCAGCGTCGAAGAGCCTTCTACCTGAGAGGGATAACCGAGCTTGAGGGCCTTGAAGGGCTGATGCAGGATATGGCATGCCATATCGCCGAGAGCGCCCGTACCGTAGTCCCACCAGCCGCGCCAGTTCCAGGGCTGATAAACCTCGCTGTAGGAGTTCAGTTTTGCCGGACCTGTGAAGAGATCCCAGTCGAGGGTCTTGGGAATGCGGTCCACCTTCTCGGGAGCGTTGAGGCCCTGCGGCCAGATGGGGCGGTCGGTAGCGCAGTCTACACGCGTCACCTCGCCGATACCACCGTTCCAGATATAGTCGCATACGTCGGCCGTGCCGTTCCACGATGCGCCCTGGTTGCCCATCTGCGTAGCCACGCCGGTGCTCTTCGCCAGGTTGGTCAGCAGGCGAGACTCATAAACCGAGTGAGTGAGCGGCTTCTGGCAGAACACGTGCTTGCCCATCGTCATGGCATCAGCCGTGATGATGGCGTGCGTGTGGTCGGCTGTAGCGATGATCACAGCGTCGATGCTGTCGCCCATCTCATCGAGCATCTTACGGTAGTCCCAGTAGCGCTTTGCGTTGGGGAACTCGTTGAATACGTCTTTGGCATAGTCCCAGTTCACGTCGCAGAGAGCCACGATATTCTCGGTGCCCTTCACGGCGTTGATGTTGGAGTGGCCCATACCGCCGATGCCGACAACTGCTATATTGAGCTTGTCGGTCGGAGCGATGTGGCCGAATGATTTGCCTAATACTGTGTTGGGCACTACGGCCAGACCCAGACCTGCCATTGCGCCCGATTTAAGGAATTGTCTCCTTGAAATGTTTTTTGCCATAAGCTTGGATAATTTATTGAGGATTGGCTAAATTGGTCATTTCTTGGGCTCCTCGGCGGCGTTCTCGATATCTTTCTCGATATTGTTGACTCCTTCCTTGAAGCTTCTTACTCCCTTGCCCAGGCCGCGCATGAGCTCAGGTATCTTGCGGCCGCCGAAGAGCAGCAACACAACCAGGGCGATGATTATGATCTCGCCGGTACCAAGATTTCCTATGAACAATAGTTGATTCGTCATGATGTTTTCTCTTTTGTTAGTTTTGAAATGTGTGTTTTTTATAGTCTCCCGGTCATTTATGGGGTTGTTTTCTCAGCAGTCCGTAGCCCTCGGTCATGGTGCGCCGGCGCTCATGAATGCGCTCGAGCTCTTCGGGGGTGCCTTTCACCGGAAGATCGTGGGCCGCGGCATCGGACAGACATTTCCAGGCGAACTCGGAGGCTATCGCCGAATCGCGGAACGACGGCAGCCGGGCCACCCTTTTGCCCGATTCAATCGATTCGGCCATAAGGTCGAGCATCGTGCCAATATTCTTTCCGCCATAGGGGCGCTCGATGCGGCGGGTGTTGTGCTCGCCGTGGATCTCCACCACGGCAGTCTTGAAATCATGGTGCATTCTGGCTATTCCTTTCGACCCGATGATGTCGATATAGGAATTGTGGGTCTGCTCGGCCGAGAGCTGCCCGTAGGCATGGCTCTGGGTGATATCAAACACCACTCCATTGTCAAACGTGCCCTGAGCCTGAAGCCACCAGGGATCCTTGTAGGCCCACATTCTTACAGCCTGCGAGCGCATCGTGTTGTAGTCGCCTTTGGCGAGATAGCGGGCGGCATCTACATAATGCATTCCGCAATCGTGGAAGGCAGGACCTTCAGCCTCATGACCCTCGCCCGGTGAGAGACCGGGGGTCATGTGGCAGATTCTCACTATGGCAAGCTCCCCGAGATCGCCGGATTCTATCGCATCGGCAAGCTCCTGGAGATACCATGAATTGCGGATATAGAGATTCACCGCCGCCCTTACCGGCGATTCCTCCACTGCCTTCACGGCCTCCCATTCGTTGGCCACCGTGTCGGATATCGGCTTTTCGGCTATAATATGCTTTCCGGCCTTTACGGCCTTACGTATCTGGTCGAGCCGGGAATCGGCCAGAGCGGATAGAACCACCACTTCGATTTCAGGATCCGAAAAGATGGCATCTTCATCTGCGGTCACTGTGCCGCCCGGGTTGCGCTCCTTTATCTCATCATGACGCGACTCATCGAGCTCACAGATGGTTTTAGCCTCCCATCTGCCGCTCTTCTTCATCGCCTCAAGGTAGAAACCACCCATGCGGCCAAAACCTATAATTCCCGCCTTAATCGTTTTCATTCACTAATCAGCACTCCCTTCCCCTTAAAGAAGGCCCGTTTCATCTGGTTGCTCTAAATTATGGTTCATCTGCCAAGAAGGCCGGAGACGCGAATGCCACATCTCCGACCTTCCCGCAGGGCAAATTTACGCATAAATGAGCGTACCTGCAAACCCTGACTATAGTTTTTTCACTCTTTTAACGTAAAATTACCGTATTTTACGGAATATATAAATTCTTTCAACCCCGGCTGCCGCGCATTTTGCACCGTAGATTCGACATCGCAATCGCCGCCTGAGCCGCTTCATAACCTTTATCGCCGGCCTTGCCTCCGATTCTGTCGAGAGCCTGATCGAGATTCTCGGTGGTAAGGACTCCGAAGATCACCGGCACCTTGCCTTCCGCATTCAGGCTCGTGATGCCCTGCGTCACTGACTGGCACACATAGTCGAAATGAGGAGTATCTCCACGGATCACACAGCCGAACACTATCACCGCCGACGGCCCGATCACCTCTATAGCCTCGCGCGCGCCGAAAGTGAGCTCGATAGCGCCCGGCACCCTCACCGTCTCCACCACATCTGGATTGACTCCGCAGTCGGCAAAGCACCTCTTTGCCCCGGCAAGAAGGCCGTCGATTATCACGGAGTTCCATTCCGCGGCCACTATCACACAGTGGAAATCGGGATCGAGCGGACGCTCGGCAGGAAGCACCGGGGCGGCGCCTGTTAAATTAGTCGCCATCGGCAGCCGTCTTTTTGCGCGAGGAGAGCGAGAGCTTGTGCATCAGCGCCTTCCAGCGGGGTTCCTCCTCTATGTCGGCATCTATTATCGCCACAAGAGCCAGAATATCGGCCTCCATCTTGATCTCCTTGGCGGCGATAGCATGAGGCAACACGGCCTCAAGCAGCCTCTTGGCCCGCGGGCGGAGCCGCTTCACGCGCCTCATCACCTCGGCCATCTCTATCGTCATTCTGATTTCGCGCGGAGTTACTCGCCCACTGCGCTTCTTGGAGTATTTTATCGCCTCGGTATAGAATTTCAGCGCCTCGCGGTAAGAGCCCATGCTTGCCAGCAGCTCTCCCGTCTTGCGAAGACTTTCCACCAGTTTGTCGGTAGCCTCGGCCACTCCGGCATTGACCTTCTCAAAGAGCATTCCGGTAGCCATCTGCTGCTTGGCGAGCAGATCCATCAGCTTGCGGCGCGAACGCAGAATGCGCGTCGACACCTCCATAGCCGCCACGTTGTGGGGGCCGAAGCGGTCAGGATCCTTCTTCACCAGAGGTTCAAGCACCTTGAAGAGATTGTCGAGATCCTTCTCGCCCTGCTTGAAATCCTTAAGCTCGAAATGAAGCTCCGCAAGATCAAAAAGAAGAGTTGCCACCAGAGCACGAAATTCCGGATTGGAGAAATCGGGAAATTCGCGTGCCGTATGCATAGCCTCCACTATGCGCTCCACGGCATCGCGGTAGCACTTCTCCTCCGCCAGCTTATGAGCGGTTACCCTGCAGGCCTCTACCTGCTTGATAAGCTCAAGCTCGGGACCATGCTTCTTGAACTCCTTGAGGTTCAGAGGTATGTCGATGAAATTCATAACTGTTCGGTTTTATATGATTATTTCGATCGGTTGTTTTCTTCAGTTCCGGCCGCCTCAGCCGCCGATACCGCGCCCAGGTAGCCTCCGTGGTGGCGTTTGGCATAGTCGGCCACCGTGAAGCCGATCCTCTCCATCACACCTACCACCAGCACATCGCCCATCACGGTCATCATCGTGGTGGAAGTGGTCGGCGTCAGACCGAGGGGACACACCTCCGGAGACCCGCCCGTCCACAATACCACCTCCGCAAGCTCCGCAAGCGGGCTTGAGGCGTTTCCTGTTATAACAATCATCGGGAGCTGCGGGTTCAGAATCCGCGCAAGCCTCACCAGCTCCAGAATCTCACTCGTCTTGCCGGAGTTGCTCAGGAGCAGCATCACATCGCCCGGCTGAAGGATTCCGAGATCGCCATGCTGAGCCTCGGCAGGGTGCAGGAATACGGCCGGAGTGCCTGTAGAGCAGAAAGTTGTGGCTATATTCATAGCTATCTGGCCCGCCTTGCCCATGCCGGAGGTCACGAGCTTGCCGTGGTGACGGTGCACATGATCCAGAATCAGCTCCACCGCTCTGTCATAGGCATCGCTCACCGGTATGCTCCTGATCGCTTCAGCCTCAGCTCTCAGGATTTCGGCCATTTTCTCTTTCACTGTCTTCATCGCCTTTTGATTTCAGAGGTTTCATAGCTCGTGAAGGCATCGCGCCAATGGTCGGGCAGCACTACCGAGTGCTTGGCCGCGGGATCGAAACTGACCATCACGGTCTCGCATACTGAGCGCACCTGCCCTTTGTCGTCGAAGAGAATCTGCTGCAGGCAGAAGCTCTTCTCGCCGAGCCAGAGGCAACGCGTGCCTACGCTGATCTTCTCACCGAAGAAAATCGGAGCCACATAGGTGCAGTTGATGTTGGCTATAACCGCCTCCACCTTGCGCCAGTCTTCTACGCCGTGCACCGTTTCGAAATATCGAGCCTTGCCGGTATCGTAGAGCGAGAAATAGCGGGTATTGTTCATGTGGCCCAGAATGTCGATATCATTGAAGCGCAGCTGCACCTCCATGGTATGACGGAATTCGTCGGGCCGGGGCAATTTATTGGTATCCATCAGGGATTTATCGGTTTAATCAATGAAGAGACAAAACGGATATCGCTCACCACTTCGGCGCCTGCCTCCTTATTTAGGGCGCCCACAAGAACTGAACGCATCATCGTCAGCTCCTGCCGGAGAGCGGCGTCGCGGGCCACCACCGTCAGCACCCCGCCGCGCACATCGGCTGCCGCGGTGAGCTGCGCCAACCCCTCGCCCACCACAGCAGGCCAGGCTGCCACGGCCCTGCGCTCGGCAAGGCGGCCGTCCATACCCGCCTGAGAGATAGCCGCCTCAAGCACCTCCCGGAGGCTCACCGGTTCATTCCGCTTCATGGGGCAGCCGGGGTTAGCGGAGTAAAGTTTCCATCGGCCACCTCGAAGATCCGGCTGCCGCCGCCGAGGCCGGCCATGATCTCGTCGAGATGCTCGCGGTTGGTATCGGTTATGAAGATCTGCCCAAAATCAGAACCGGACACGAGCTCCATTATCCTGCCTACTCTCGTGGCATCGAGCTTATCGAAAATATCGTCGAGCAGCAAAAGGGGGCGCTCCCCCCTGAGGCGGCGCAGATAGCCGTAGATGGCCAGCCGGAGCGAGATGGTGAAGGTCTTCACCTGACCCTGGCTGCCGAGGCGACGCAGACTGTAGCCGTCGAGCTCCATTCCGAGGTCGTCGCGATGCGGGCCCTGGGTAGTGAAGCCAAGCACCTGGTCTTTCTCCCGTGAGGCATCGAGAAGCTGCTGAAGAGGAGCGGAATTGAGCGAGCTGCGGTAGGAAATGTCGATATGGTCGCGGTCGGAAGAGATGGCCGTATAGTAGCGGCTCACCTCGGGGCGCATCGTCTCGGTCCAGGCCATGCGGGCCTCATGCACCGCCGAGGCAGCCTCAGCCATGCCGGCCTCCACGCTCTCGAACAGGAGCTTATCGCGCAAGCCTGCGCGAAGCATCTTGTTGCGCGATTCAAGTGCCTTATTATAGCGTATGAGCTGCGAGAGATAGGCGGGATCTCCCTGCGAAATCACCATATCCATGAGGCGGCGGCGCTCCTCGCCGCTCTCGCTGACCAGGCGGCTGTCTTGAGGAGTGACGGTCACGACCGGGAAGCGCCCGATGTGGGCTGAAATGCGCCCCACGTCCTTACCGTTCACTTTCAACGTCTTGCCTTTTCCGCGCACCAGCCCGCAGGCTACCGTATCATTGCTGTCGGTCTCCGATGTCCACTGCCCCTTGAGGAGCATGGAATCGGCACCGTGGCGAATCAGGGCGCTTTCCGGCATCGGAGTCATGCCCCGCGCCATGCTCAGGAAATGCACGGCTTCGAGCAGATTGCTCTTGCCCATGCCGTTGAGGCCGAGCAGGCAGTTAGCCCCGGCGCTGAAATCGAGCTGCGCCTCAGCTATATTCTTGAAATTTACTATGTCGAGATGGTCGAGCCTCACCTTTCTCTCCGCCTCAGTCTTTCACACCGAATGCCAGGTCGCCGGCATCACCCAGACCGGGCACGATATAGCTATGGTCGTTGATTACGGGATCGATCGCCCCGACCCATACGGTTGTCGACTCCGGAAAATGAGCCTTCACATAATCTACCGCCTGCTGCGAGGCAATGGCAGCCGCCACGTGGATATGGGCCGGTTTTCCCTTGATAAGAAGGGCGCGGTAGGCCAGATCCATCGAGGTGCCGGTAGCGAGCATCGGATCGACCAGAATGAGGGTCTTGCCGTCGAGAGCAGGAGAAGCGAGGTATTCCACGAGCACATCGAAGCTGTCGCCCTTCTCCCGGTAGCGCCGGTAGGCGCTCACAAAGGCATTTTCGGCATAATCGAAATAGGAGAGGAAGCCGTGGTGGAAAGGAAGCCCTGCGCGCAGGATCGTGCCTATCACCACCTTGTCGGCCACGCGCCGGCAGGCAGCCTTCGCCAGCGGAGTTGTGACCTCTACGGTCTCATAGTTAAGGTGGCGCGATATCTCATAGGCCATTATCTGGCCTACCCTGTCGAGATTGAGGCGGAACCGCATCGGATCCTTCTGAATATCCACCGAGCGCATCTCCAGCATATACTGGTTGACCAGGCTCTGATGATCTGCGAAATTATAGACTTCCATCGTATGCCGTTATTTCTGCGAAAATACTAAATTTTCCGCTACACTCCAACTCAGGCGCGGGCAGCACGGGGCTCGGTCGGACGGATCACGAAGCGATGGAGCACCCAGGCGAGCACGAAGTAGCCGCCGGCGAGAATCCACAGATTGCGGTAGCAGTCGCCTACCTGAGCAAGCGAGGCGCCGTTGCTGTTCATGCGGATAAAGCCTTCCACACCCCAGGTGCTCGGACAGATGGCGCTCAGAGCCTTCCATACGGGCGACATGCCATAGATCGGCCATGTGAGACCGGAAAGGAAGAGGAAAATCACCGAGGTGACTACCCAGAGCACGAACACCGCCTCACGCTCCCACACGAATGCCTGCAGGCAAAGACCCATGCACATCGAGGCGAGCACCATCGGCAGCATGAAGGCCAGAATCTCCCAGGGATCGCCGGCCATAGGGAAGGCGAAGATGAGAGGCACATAATGGAAGAGGAACATCAGCGGCACGAACATGATCGTGAAATAGGCGGCCATCTGGCCGATCATGGTGGCCACGACTGAAGAATCATGGTTGATCGGGTCGTAACCTATCAGCTTAGGACTCTCATGGCGGGCGCCGCCACGCATGCCGAGCACGAGCACGATACACTGCTGCAGAATCAGCATCAGCACGCCGGGCATGATGAAGGAGTCGAATCCGCTCTTTATATTACCCATCGCCACGGAATTCACCGGCATCGGGTCCGTGGTGGCTATCGATCCGAGACCAAGCTCCTGGATATCGCGCGTCTGTATCTCCGCGCCCATCACCTGGCTCACATCGGTAGCGGCCACGAGGCAGGCCCTGTAGCGCAGCAGAAGGCTCATTTCGCAATACATTATGGCCTCGGCCGTCTCTCCGCGGCCCGACCTCTTTTGGAAGCCCTCGGGAATCTCGAAAATCGTGAAGCAGTCCTGCCCCGCCATGGCGCGTTGCGCCTCATGGAGATCGGCGGCATAGCCTTTCACCCATACTCCCTGAGCTGCATCGAGCTTCCTTACGAACTCACGCGACATCGGAGTGCGGTCATGATCTACCACCACCGTGGCCACCTCGCGCACTATCTCCGGGTTATATATCAGCGAATAAATCACCGGATAGCCCAGCGGAAGGAAGGTCACGAAGAGCATCAGGCCCGCATCGTGAAGCATCAGGCGGAATTCATTGCAGTAGACTGCTGCAAGACCTCTTATCCAGGCAAATATCTTTTTCATGACAGCGCGGGATTATGGCACATAGACCGGATTGAGCATAGCCTTCTTGATGCGCCACAAGAGCGTGAAAGGCAACAGGATAAATACCATATAGGCAGCAAACCACCAACGCGACCAGTAGAAGCCAAGACCGTTGAGCGCCTCGTTGATATAGATCATGAAGTTATAGCGCACAGGCACTATCCAGCTGAATATGCTTATCGGGCCATACATGCTCTGGATCGGAAACGAGAACGCCGCGATCGAGAACGTAAGCACTCCTATCAGCGCGCAGACCGAAAGCGAGAGCCTCAGGTTGGGAAGGACGCCGAAGATGAAGACCGCCATACCCTGGGCTGCCAGCACGAAGAGCACCTCCGAAAGGGTGATCCAGAACCAGGAGCCGTTCATCGGATAGCCGTTCCAGCCGAAGAGCCAGCTCTCCATGAAGAATACCACCACGAGCCAAATCAGGGTTTGAGGCAGCAGCTTGCCGAAAAGCGCGCGGATTATCGAGCCGTGAGCCATCTGCATGAGGCGGCGGCTCGTGCCATATTTAAGCTCCTGGCCAAGCGAGAACACCGTAACCAGAAATATCATCAGCTGCACCACTCCGGGAATGAACGAGTTGCAGAGATACACTCCGTAGTTGAGCGAGGGGTTTCCCAGCGAACGGTCTACCACGCTTACCGGATTCAGCATCGGCACCGCCTCCTCGGGATTCGCGCCGGCCGTCTCAAGCACCTTCAGAGCCACACCCGCCTTAGTGTAGAGGGCAGTGGTCTTGAAAGTCTTGTAGAGAAGATTGGCGGGCACGAAGTAGGTCATATTCGTATAGAACTGTATCACCGGTCCGCGGCCCGAAAGCAAGTCGGCCTGAAAGCCGCGCGGAATCACGAATACGCCAAACACCTTGCCCTCCTGCATCGCTTTCCGCGCCTCGGTGAAGCTTTCGCAGGCCATATCAAGCTGCACGAGCTGCATGCCGTTGAGGTTCTGCTCCACGGTGCGCGAGAGGCTTGTGCGGTCGAGATCCACGATTGCCGCAGGAGTGCGCATCGGGAGCCCGTTTTCCATCTCGTTGGCCAGAAAGAGGAAGCAGAAAAGAGGAAGCACGAAGAAGCCTATCCAATAGAGCGGACGCCTCACTATCTCCAGCAGGCTGCGGAGCATGATCGCCCTCACGCCGCCGTCACGACGGAGCGATGCAGATGATGCGCGGGTGGCTTCTGAACTGTTCATCTTATCACTGCACGAGAATCACTGACATACCGGGACGGAAATCCTTGATCGGCTTGGCCGGGCGGGCCTTCACCTCGAAGGTGCGGGCATCGTAGTCGCCGGTTGATTTGGTAGCCTGCCAGTTGGCATAGGTGCCAAGGTCGCGGATATAGAACACTCGCATGGTGGTCTCCACATCGAGCGCCGGAATGCGCACCTTAATATCCTCACCGAGCTTTATATCCTTGAGGAGATTCTCGCGCACGTTGAATACTGCCCAATGGTCGTCTTTCTGAAGCGACATCAGCGGAGCGCCGGTAGCTACGAGCTCGCTCACGTTGGGATAAATCACGGTGATCTGGCCATCGCAGGGCGCGGTGAGATACTGGTCTTCCAGCACTGCATCTACTTCGGTCACACCTCCCTTGGCGGCCTGCACCATAGCTGCCGCAGCCTCCTTATCCTCTTTCTGGGCTCCGGCCACCGCGAGGTCATACTGGCTCTTGGCGGCTTTCTCGCCTGCTACAGCAGCATCGTAGGCGGCTTTCGCCTCATCGCGCTTCTGCTCGCTGATCACACCCTCCTCGAAGAGCTTCTGCATGCGGTCGTAGGTCTTCTTGGTGATTCCGGAGGCTGCCTGAGCCTGCTCCCAGAGGTCGCGCGCACCGGCTATTATCTGTCGGCGGGTGCCGGCGTCGACCTTCTGATTCGTGGCCGAAGCGACCTCTACCATAGCCTGTGCCTGGGCAAGCTTTGCCTCGGCGAGGGAGGAATGAATGTGGATCAGCGTATCGCCGGCCTTCACATACTGCCCTTCCTGCACGAAGATATTCACTACGCGGCCGGGGAGCTTTCCGGACACACGCACTTCTGTAGCGTCACACTGCCCCTGCACCGTGTCGGGACCCTGCTTTACAAATATCAGGCCGGCCACTGCCAGCGCAGCCATGATCAGCAATGTGACCAGAATAGCTAATATCAAGGATTTGTCTTTCGCCGATACCTGGGGCGCCAGCGCATCCTGCTGGCCGGCGGGCGCATTGTTCTGTTCTGCCATATCTGTGGAGCGGTTTTATCGTTTTTCGGAATGTAGATCATAATTGTCGAGAGTGCCGAGCACCTTGGAGAGATACGTGCGGCAGAGGCTGATACCTATCTGGGCATCGATTTTCTCGCTGTGGGCCTGCACCCAGGCGGTCTGCGCGCGGATCACGTCTTCGCTCGTAAGCACTCCTTCGCGGAAGCCCAGCTGCGCCTGGCGGAGGTTTTCGTCGGCGCTCTTCATGTTGGTGAGCGTCATGTCGTAGGTCTTATATGCCTCATCGTAGCTGAAGCGGGCCTGTTGCACCTGAAGCTGCACTTTCTCCTGAGCATCTTCAAGAAGCAGACGCTGCATGTTGGTCTGAGCCTTTGCGGCCTTGTATTTATTGTAGTTGCCTCCCCAGTGCCAGATAGGAATGGTGACCATCGCGCCTACATTGAAGCCGCCGCCGAAGCGCTTCTCAAAACCGTGGTTCACGTTGGGGTTGGAGAAGCTGTAGGCTCCGAACGCGGCCACCTTGGGAAGCATATCGCCAAGCGCCATCTTCTCGCGGCCTTCAAGAAGGCTTATGCCGGCCCTCAGAGTAGCCAGATCCTGGCGGCGAGAATATATGTCGGCCATATTCTCTGTCGGGAGCCGGTCGGGAGCGCCGGTGCGGTGGAGCTGCTCATCTTCGAGCACCATCTTCGTATCAACCGGCAGGCCGCAGAGCTGAGCCAGAGCCATGCGGGAGAGCGTCAGCCCGTTGGTCACCTTGGTAAGGGCGATCTGAGCCTCGTTGTATTTCACCTCTACCGTAAGGGCGTCAGACTTCGTTGCGACTCCGGTGCGCACCATCACGTCGACATCATGCTTCAGCGTATCCACCAGTTCGAGGAAGCTCTCCGCCAGCTTGCGCTTCTCACCGAGCGACACCACCTGCCAATAAGCCTCGTCGACCGCATAGACCACTTCCTGAGCCGCGGCATTGCGCGCTGTGGTAGCAGCCTGCTCCGCATAGCGGGCTATGGCATTGAGAGCCCTGATCTGACCGCCCATGAACACGGGCTGGGTGAGCGTCACGGCTCCGGCAAACACATTGTGGGTATCGAAGCTCATCGCCTCTTTCGGAATCACCGCCACCTCCGTAGGGATATACGACCCGCTCTGAGGATCCTTCACGGGCACCCCGTCGGGACCCTTCAAGAGGTTCATCTCATATTTCATCGACTGCGGATCGAAACTCATGGTGGGCAGCTTGGCGTCGGCGCCAAGGAGCTCGATCTGGTGCTGGTTGTAGGTATAGCCGCCGGTGAAGTCTACTCCCGGCAAATACGCGGCGCGGGCAGCCTTGCGGGTGTAGCCGGCAGAAGCTATGTTCTCCTCGGCCATACGCAGCGTCTTATTATTCCTTACGGCCATATTGCGGCAGGAATCAAGCGATACCGTCTGAGCCAGGAGGCCAGCCGGCAGCAACGCCAGAAGAAGGGTAAAGAATCTGAATCGTAACATATTCGTAGCCTATAGTGGGGTGCGGGAGCGGCACGGCGCGAGCCGGCACATACCTTCCGCACTAATATCTACAAATTTACACCCGATTTTGTTTTTGCCCTCAGCAGCATAGGGCAAAAATGGCAATCAGACCAGTTTTTCCTACTCTTTTCCCAATAGTTCAGGGTGGCGCCCGAGGAAACGGGTCAGCGTGGAGCTGATTTCCGGAGCATTCTCAAGCTCATCGCTTTCGAGGGTTTCGGAGGCAAGGCTATACCAGGGCTCGCGCTGCGCCTGATGCTCGCGGATAAAGAGGCGGATCTCCTCCTCAGTTTTATCGGCTATCAGGGGTCGCTTCCAGCGCTTGCGGGTCAGGCGGCGCACAAGGCAGTCTTCCGAGGCCGTGAGGCGCACCGTGAGGCCGTGGGAGTTCATATATTCCATGTTGGAGCCGAAGCAGGGGGTGCCTCCTCCGCAGCTCACTATCACATCGGTCATCTCGCCCACTTCGCGAAGCATCTCCGACTCCAGCCGACGGAACTCCGCCTCTCCGCGGGTAGCGAATATCTCCTTTACTGTGGTGCGGAAACGCTGCTCGATATAGAAATCGAGGTCAATGAACTGCAATCCGAGCCGGGAAGCGAGCGCGCGCCCGAAGGTGGTCTTTCCCACTGCCATATAGCCTATAAGGAAAATGGGTCTCATAGGAGGGTGTTTCTATTTCTTTATCTATCAATACGGTCTAATCTTGGAGCCATCGCTTTGTGCCACATCTCATTGCACATTCTCTCCTCAGCCGCGAGGCTATCGGCCATAGCCGCCTCAAGACGCGATACGGGGTCGAGCGTGCGCCGCAGGCGAGGAGGCAGGGAGAGGTAATATTTCTTATATGCCGCCGTGCGGTCGCGCCCCATCTGGGCTACCCTGTTCGCCTTGAAAAGCTGATTCAGGTCGCCGGTAGCTTCGTAGGCCCGTCGGTAGAGAGAAGCGGTGTAGAGCGCTTCGTTGAATCTCTTTCCGGAGAGGGTACGGCTCGCGAGCGGCTCCGCCTCGGGGGGCATCTCGCGCATGGAGAGGTCGAGAAGCCTGACGGCCGTATGCACATCTCCACCCGCCAGACAGGAATCGGCTCGCTGCAGAAGCACGCGACGCATCAGGCGTATGGCGCTGCGCGATGCATCGTCGACATAGGTATCTCTGCCCTGAGAAAGATTGCCGTAGCGAAACTTGTCAAGCCAAAGACGCGTATCCGATTCCTTGGGGCGCCCGAAGCGCATGGCGAGACCGGTTGACCATAGGGAATCCTCCTGCTCCGGCCTCATCGACGCGCTCAGACCCTCAACCCAATATACAGGCCGGCTGCCGCGGTTGGCCACTATATCGGCCACAATCTCGCGCCGGCGGCTCTCTCCCCGGGGAAAGCGACGCCCCGGCGTGAGGGCTACAGCGGGCGAATCCCACGCGGGAGTACGGAGCTGGTCGGCATACCAGTCGGTGACCAGATAAGCGAGACTCACTACCCGCACATCTCGCCTCACCCCTTCTACCTCCTGAAGATACCAGAGCGGAAAGGTGACATTATCACCGCTCACGAAGAGAATCGCCTCAGGCTCAAGACTCTGGAGAATATTCCAGCCGAAATCGCGGGCGAGGGTGCGCCCCGAGCGGTCGTGGGCATAATAGTTCTGACAGAGCATCAATGCCGGAACAGCGGCAGTCGCAAGTGCCGTGATGGCTACCGCCGCCTTTCTGCGGACACTGGCAAGCAGCACCCACGATCCACAGCCTATCCAGAGCGAGAAAGCGAAGAACGACCCCACGAAGGCATAATCGCGCTCACGCGCCTGCACAGGCCCCATGTTGAGATAAAAGGCTATGGCAAGACCCGTCATCACGAAAAGCACAAAGATTCCGAAATCAACACGGCGTGCCTGCCTGTATCGCTTCCTGACTGAAACCAAGCCTATTATGCCCAACAGACCCAGGAGAAATGGCAGGCCGAAATATACCGCACGGCCTCGCGCCTTGCGCCCCATATCGTCGGGAATCGCAGCCTGCGGCCCAAGCATCAGCGCATCGAGCGGCTCAACTCCGGTTATGAAATTGCCCTCCTCCACCTGACCCTGACTTGCTCGGTCGTTCTGGCGACCGATAAAGTTCCAGGCCAGATAGCGCAGATACATATAGCTGAGCTGATAGCCTAACAGAAACCTGAGATTCTGCCCTATCGTGGGGCGCAGACCTATCTCTTCCGACCCTTCCACCGCTCTCCCGGCGGAATCGGTCATGACTGAAATCTTCACCTTGTCGAGCTCCGGTTCCGATGTGCCGGCCCAATCTTCATAGGCTATTTTGTCGGCCTCCGACCTGATTCCGAGGCGCGGAAGCCAGATATCCTGCTCTGGGGCGAATACGGGTTCAAGCCGGTGGCCGGTCATTCGGTAACCACCGTCGGAATCGGCAGCCCACAGCTCCTTACCGCGCCGGGTAGCGGGGCGGCCATCGGCTCCGCGCATTCGTTTGCTCCAGGCTGTGGGACCGTGAACGAGCGCCGAGGAGCCATATTGATCGCGTGCGGAATAGGCCGAGAAGCTGATGACATCGCCGGGCCAGCCGGTGTTGAGCGGAGGATTGGCCGCTCCCCTGACTATCACGAGCGCAAATATGCAATAGCCTACGCAGAAAAGGGCTCCGCACCAGGAGCAGAGCCTTGCCCAACTCCGGGGAAGCAGCATGCCTCCGGCCACGAAGAGAGCCACAACCGCCGCCACTGCCAAAGCGGCAGCGAGATGACGCGGCCAACCCCACGAGCCAGTGGCCAGAATATCAGCCCTGCCGGCAAGCGCGGGAAGACCGGGCATCAGCCCATAGAGCACCAGAGCGAGAACGCCTATCGAGATTCCCAAGGCGCCCAGAGTGCGCTTCCAGGAGCGGCCCGGCCAAATCTTCCAGACTATTATGAGGGCCACGGCGGGAAGACAGAGGAGGTTGAGCTGATGAATACCCACGCCGAGACCTGCTACATAGGCCACGAGGACCAGCAGCCTGTCGGAACTCCCCCGGCGCCTGCCGGCCCATACGAGCGCGAGCCATACGGTAAGCACGGTGAAGAGAAGACTCAGGGCGTAGACCTCAGCCTCTACGGCGGAGTACCATACGGTGTCGCACCAGGCCATACAGAGCGCTCCCACGGCCGACGCAGCTATCAGGCGCCAGCCCGAGGCGCCGCAATAGCGCAGGCAGCGGGTCAGAATGCCGTAGGCAAGCCAAACGGCAAGAGCCGTGAAGAGGCCGCTCATCTTGTTGAACACGAAAGCGGTTGCCTCTCCTACCCCGCAGAAGATAGCCGCCACGCGCATTATCAGCGTCCAGGTGGGATTGCCTGGCGGGTGCCCGGGCTCGAGGAGCGAACCGTTGATTACATATTCCGGGCAGTCCCAGAAGGATACGGTGCGCTCACACGTGAGCCAATAGACTGCGAGGGCGGCGGCAAACACCAGAATGCCTGCCAGCCTTTCGCACAATGCCTCTACGCTGCTCCTTCCGCCTACGGGTTTCATCATGGCAAAGTTAGCCACATTCAGATTATTTTTCTACTTTTGCCCCGGAAAACAATAAATTTTCTGAATCCATTTTATCCCGACCATAGAACCGACACGCCCACAATGTATACTCCGGACGACATCGATCTGCAACTCCTCAAAATCCTGCAGGCCAATTCCTCTTTCACCACCAAAGAGCTGGCAGCTATCGTAAACCTCTCTCCTACACCCACGTATGAGCGCGTGAAGCGTCTGGAGAAGGAAGGCTACATAACCAAATATGTGGCTATGCTCGACCCTGAGAAGCTCGATATGGGCTTCTCTGTGTATTGCAATATCCGCATGAAGAGGCTCGACAACAAGACGGCTCAGGAGTTTCTCGACCTGGTGAACTCTATTCCGGAGGTTACGGAATGCTACAACATTTCCGGCCCGTTCGATTTTCTGCTGCGCATCAATGCCCCTGATATGGCCTACTACCGCCGCTTCGCCCTCGATGTGCTCGGAGCGGTCGAGGCTATAGCCACGGTGGAATCATCGTTCGTGATGAGCCAGCTTAAGCGTACCCACGAGATTCCCCTGCCTCAATTCCCCTCTAAGAGAGAGAAATAAAACTTCTCCATCGCGCCGGCCACTTTCTCCCACGCCAGATCATTTTCCCAACGCCTGAAGGCAGCCTCGCCCATGCGCCGGCGCATGGAAGCATCGGCAGCGAGTTTCTCCATAGCCTCGCCAAGAGCCTGCGAAGAGGCCGGAGCCACAAGAAGACCCTCCTCACCATCGGTGATATATTCTGGCTGAGCGCCGTTGATTGTGGTGACCACCGGTCTGCCCGCAGCCATAAACTCCACATTTACAAGCCCGAAAGCCTCGGCCGCTACCGAAGGGGTCACTCCGAAATGAGAGGAGGCCACGAGCGGCATCGTGTCGGGCGTAAATTTGTACCAGTCAATCATATCGCTCACTCCTCTGGCAAAAGCGCGCCGGCGGAGACCATCGACATAATCAGGATTTCCACCTCCCACTATGCGGAGGCGCGTGCGCTTGCCCCGAAGGCGCGGCAGCGCGTCGATCAGGGTCTCCAGACCCTTACCCGGCATGATCCTGCCCATATACTGAGCTATCACCGGCCCCTTCTCCGGCTCAGGGAGCACCCCGGGCGCCGACATATTCAGGCTGTCGGGAATGATCTCTACCGGCCCTTTGAGCACATTTTCGCCGCCAAACGGAGCCTCGAAGCGGCGGCGGGCGAGCCGGCTTACGAACACATGGCCGTCAAGCTCGGAATAGAGGCGGCGGAGCATGCGCGGGTGGCGCGCGCAGGCCACGGTGTGGCGCGTCGCGACAATCCTGATATCGCTCCTGCGGGCTATGCGCCGCGCTATCGCCGCCGCGAAGGCATCGCGGTATCTGTGGGCATGAACGATCGCGCCGTGAGGCTCTCCGCGGAAATGAGAAGCCAGTTCGGCAATCGTGAAAGGATCGAAAGCTCCGGAGAGGGGCGCATGGCGCAAATCTATACGGCAGGCCGCGAAGCGGGAATCGACTGCCGCGGCATCGCGCGTATAGGCCGTGACGCTCCAGCCCAGGCCAGAGAAATGGCGACACAAGTCGAGGGCGCAACGCTCGGCACCACCCCAGACATTGCTGGCTACAAGCTGTATCAGCCTGCCGCCCATAGGCTTATCAGTTAGCGCCGGTCAGGAGCACATTGAGATCCACCGCCGGGTGGCCCGTATAGCTGCCTACGAGCTTATCGACCATGTGGCCGCGGAAGGTCACGATTCCGGCTCTCACGCCTTCGGAAGAGGCGATCATCGACATGAGGCCATCTTTGATCTGCATCTCATTGAAGAAATTCACGAGCACATTGCTCAGAGCCATAGCCACCGTGCGCGGCACGCTCATGCTCGGCTCCACCTGCGAAAGATCCAGCACATAAACCGATTCCTTCATCGTGACCATGAGATTGCGGGGCATCTCGAATGGGCGCGAGCAGGTGCCGAGAATTATGACGTCGGCCGTCTTCACCTTATTGTAGAGCACCTTGGGGTGGATAGACGCCGTAAGCAGCCTGTCGGAGCAATGGCGGCGCGCCTCCAGAAGAGTCGACACATCATTATCCACCAGAGTAACGAGCGCTCCGGTAGCCATCGCTGCCGTAGCGGCAGCCTCCACCTCGAGTCCGGCACCGATTATCAGCACCTCGCAGGGATTGATGCCGCCTACCGAACCGAGCAATACCCCCTTGCCCTCGCCCAAGAACGACAGAGCCTCCTGCGCGTAGATTATGGCGGCGCGGCCGTTGATCTCGGCTATGATATCAGCGAAGACGGGGATATCCTTGTAGCTGTACATATTGTCGAGCACTCCCAGAGTGATCTTCTTATCCAGAAGCTCTTTTACGAGATGCCCGTCGAAAAGAGCCGACGACATGGTGCAGAGCACTGCGGAATCCGGCTTCATCTTCTTCACGTCCTTCACCGGCAGCGGCAGATAGCTGAGCACAATCGGCGCCTGAAGAGCCTCTGTGCGGGTCACGATCTTCACACCATATTCGGCATACATATCGTCGGAGAAACTCAGGTCGATACCGGCACCTGTCTCCATCACGATATCTATACCTGCCGATGTGAGCAAGCCGCAGGCCTCGGGAGTGAGGAACTGGCGCGTCTCCTCATTCTTCGGGTCGTTGCCCAGGATTCCGAGCTGAAGCCTACGGCCACCGGCGGCGAGTTGCGCTTCTTTCAGCTGAACTTCGGGGTCGGCTACCGCTACTTCCGCTTCGGCGGCTGCGTGGATCTTGCTTGCTCTGGTTGTCATCTCTTTTCGGGTTTGGTATCGTTTATACTGCAAAGATAGGAAAAATTCTACTTCTTTCCAAATATTGACTCCCTGATTTTAATCTGGCGCGGAGTGGCATCGGCTACCTCCACGAGTTTCCAGTTGTCACGGTCGAGACGCAGGCCGGCCACGCCGAGATGCTTGTCGTAGTCGATCGGTTTGAGTGTGAACACATAGTCGCGGATATCCTGCAGCGGATTTCCCTCGGCCACCTCCGTAGCTGCCTCCCAGAACTCCGGAGTAGTGAATCCGCGGCCCTTCTCAAGGTAGTAGCGGTTGTAGAGGAGGCGCATCAGGTCGTCGAGCGAGCGGCGGTTGTCGGTAGCGTCGCGGATAGCGAGATCCATCATGGCGCCCACCACGGGACCCTTCACGTAGTAGCTCACGAGCACATCGTTGCTGTTGCCGTCGCTGGGGAAGAAATTGAGCCATATATCATAGCTGGAAGCCCAGAGAGGCTGCACGTTGCGGCCTGGCGTCTTCTCGAGGCCGCGGATAAAGCCGGCCCAGATATCCATCAGTTCCTCCGGGGTGCAGAGGCCGGCGCGCTGCAGCAGGGCGCCCTCATAATAGCATGTGAGACCCTCGCTCACCCAGAGCTGGTCGGTATAGTTTTCCTGGTCGTAGTCAAAAGGACCGAGCTCGAAAGGACGGATACACTTCACATTGTAGAGATGATAATACTCATGGGCGGCGAAGCGCAGCCAGCGCTGATGATCGGCACGCTCGGGGCTGTAGAGTCCCTCGTCGGAGAAGCAGGCCTGCGAGTTGATGTGCTCCAGTCCGCCGCCGCCGCGACCCATCCAGATGAAGGCGTAGCGGTCGTAGGGCACATGGCCCATCAGCTCCGATGCGGCAGTTACAATAGCGCCCATCTCATCGGCATATTTGTCGAGGTCGAGATCCTTCACCTCCGCCACGGCTATCTCATAGTCGCGGCCATCGAGCTTGAATTTCTTCACGGCCTGATTGCCGATATATATGGGGCTGTCTACGAGCAGGTCATAGTCAGTGGCGCTCCAGGTATTGTCTCCTTCAGGCTTAAGGCCGGTGCTCACCGTCTGCCATTGCTGGGGCAGATTGAGGGTCACTGTAGCGGGGGCATCTTTAGCGCCGTCTACGTAGAGATATATCTCATTGCCCGGCAGGAAAGCTTTCTTCTCATCTACCTGCGCCTCGCCTACCGACTGGCGGTTGGCGAAGATGCGGTATTTTGCCTTTATCTCGGAGTTTCCTTCAGTAGCCACTTTCCAGCCCGTCTTCCCGACGCGCTCCCATTTCAGAGGATTGCCCTGGGCATCGGTAGTCTCGAAACCGGAAAGATGCTTCGGGGAATTAAGAATCAGATAGTATCCCGGAGCCCATACCGGCATCTTTAGCAGAGCCTCCGGCCCTTCAAGACCGCTTACTGTCATTTCGACATCTACATAATGCTTCTCCGGATCGAAGCTAAGCTGATACGCTGTGTTGACTTTAGCCGCAGCAGAGAGGGCAAATATGCTCAGAATCAGCGTGAAAATCCAAGTTCTTTTCATTTTTATAGGTTAGCTATCAGTTTTTCCTGCCGCAAATATAACACTTTTACAAATAGAAGCAAAGCAGAAAAGAGCAACCAAGCGGCTTTAAAAAAAGTTTCCCGGCGCCTCACGGAGCCGGGAAACAACTAATTACTAACTACTTAAACTTGGTATCATGAAAAATTATCTTTTTTCATTCAAGAGTGATCACCGGAAGATTGCCTTCGAAGGATACCTTCACGGTTTTCTTGCCTGAGAAGCCTGCGAAGTTGGGGCCACCGAACTGCAGGTCATCGAGGGTACCGCCGAAGTTGGCATCCCAGCCGTGGTTGATCACGATCTTCCATTCGCCTGCGCTTTCTACCTCAGCGGTCCAGACGGCTCCGTCGTCGGAAGGAGTGAGCTCGAGAGGCGCACCGGCATCCCAGCCGAAGTCATTGCCGGTGATGCCCACGCTCGTGATGAGCTGGCAGGTATAGGTCATTTCGTCGAGATTAGCGGTGATCCAGTAGAGACCTGTCTCCTCGATCGGAGCGCTCTTCATCTCATTATCCTCATACCATACCTGGTTGGCAATATTGGTATCGCCGCCCTCGGTGGTGAGCTTACCTGCCTCGGTGCTGCCGAACACGGTGTCGGGCACGTCCCAGGCATTGCCGGCTTCGGTATTAATCATCTTGAAGCCTCCGTCGGCAGGATTGATCATAGCTGCTCCAATGAATCCCTGACCATCATAGTAGGAAAGGAAATTGGAGCTGAGGTTGGTCCAGCCGTTCCAGTTGTTGGGTGTGCCGAGGTAAGAGAGCTTCGTGATGGAGTAGGTCATGGTCTCCATGTTGACCGTGAACTTATAGGTACCCTCCTCTTTGAGCACTCCGCTTTCAGCATTGGTATCGGTCAGATAGCCGCTCATGGCATCGTCGCCGTTGGTTTCGGTGCCAAGCATGCCGCCCCAGTCTTCGGTACCGTCGGCGTTGTAGGCATCGATCACGCTCTGCGGAGCTATCTTCCACCAGGAACCGCCGTTGTCGGCCACACACTGCTGCGAAACCTTTACGGTATAGGTGAATACGGGATCGTCGAACACGCTCTGGTCGCTGTGGTTCATCTTGTAACTCTCAGCTTCGCCGATACTCCATGTAGTGGAGTTGCTCATGAAATAGTAAGCTGACTCTACCTTGATGGGTATTTCGACCGGAGTAACCTCTATGGTTTTCTGACCATAGTAGGTATCTGCGCCTCCGAGGCGGATACGGTTGTCGCCATTTACCACGTAGGCTATGAAGCGCACGCTCAGCGGCTGAGCCTCAGGAGCTCTTCCGTAGAAGCCGCGGAAGATTCCGTTGAGATCGTCGGCTGCCACAGCGCCGCCTACTACAGGAAGCGTCTGCACCTCGGCGAAAGTATCGTCGGTAGCCACTTCCATAGTATATTCCACCTTAGCGCCTTCCTCGAGATTATCCATGCTCTCGGTGGCGATTACGGGCAGACTCTCGCCGACGAGCGAATTGAGGTCGAGCGAAGAGCCTTCGAGGGCTGATCCGAAGGCCACGGTGAGGCCTTCAGCGCTCATCACCGGTCCCTAGGGATTCTCCTGCGGGATTCCCTTGAAGGGGTCGTCCTCACAGGCGGCTGCTACGCCCAGAAGGGCGATCGAAGCCAGATATAGTCCTATCTTTTTCATCTTTCCTTCAGTTTTCATTCGGCTGAGACGATATCAATCGTCATATCCGTAAGATTAAGTTTCACGTGGATCTTGCCGCCGGCCCAACCCGGTACAGCCCATTTACCCTTACCGTCGAACACATTGCCGGAATATGGCAGCGAGATGTTGGTATCGGCATCGCTCTCGTCGGCATAACCGCTAATAGAGCCGAGCGAATTGGCATTCCACTCGCCGGGTTCGCTATAGATGCGGAAGGTGAAGGAATCAGCTGCCACATCAAACTCACCCTCGTAGATGCCCGAACCGGCGGGAGTCTCGGTCAGCACCGTTCCGGAATCATCAATATTCCAGGCATTAGCGCTGCAGGCGCCTACTACATAGAGCACCTTGGCTACTGCGCCGCTCACAATCTTGATTGACATATTCTTGAGATCGACGGTGATGGTCACTACGCCGCCTGCCCAGTCAGAAATCTGCCATGAGCCCTTGCCGGACTTCTCGGTATTGGGATCATAGAACACCGCGCCGATGTATTCGCCATCGGTCAGGGCGATTTCTACAGGGCTATCATCGTCTTGAGAGCCAACGGAGTTCAATTCCCAGTTGCCGGTCTTGGTATAGAAGCGGAACTGGAATTCGCCGGCAGGGATATCGAACGAACCTTCATAGATATTGGTCTCGATACCGGTCTCCTTAAGGATCCAGTTTTCATTTCCTGCAATATCCCAACCCTCTGGCTGACCTACGAGGTAGAGATCGCGCGGAGCGCTCACTACATAATAGGGCAGCAGGCTCAGAGGCCAAGCGTTGGAGTAGATCGTGCCCTCCTCCCAGTTGGGGATCACCGACTTCACGCGCACATAGTAGGTGAGCGGAGTGGCGGGCACATCATCTGACGATTCCCAGCCCTGGGCGTCCTGAATCTGCTTTGCGAGCACCTCGCCGCTGACTGTAGCCTTGGCAATGGTATAGATCGTGGGGAGCACGATCGGATCGGCGAATGACTCGTCGGGAGCGATTTCGAGCTGATACTCGGGCACAGTGCCTACCCCATAGTTGGGCTGGCTCCAGCTCAGCGTGAGGCTGGCCGTAGGAGAGAGCACGAGCGTATTGGTGCCCTCGTAGGGCTCGTTGAGCACGAACTCCGTGGGCTTCTCGATGCGGGGCTGGGTATCGCGCACGCAGCTGCCAAGGGCGCCTGCGGCCGCATGCCGGCCATCGCTATCATGATCGATGTTTTCTTCATCTCTTAAATTCTAATTGAAGTTGTCGGTTCTGCAATCATTTGCCGTAGCCCGGGTTCTGGGTCATGGCGTCGCCGTAGATAGCCGTAACGTTGGCAGGCAGCGGATAGAGAGCGCGGGTGTCGGCCAGAGATGCGCCATTGAGCGTACCTCCCTTCCAGCTCCATACATATTTGCTGCCGGTGAAGAGGCCGAAGCGGATCAGGTCCTGACGGCGGAAGCCCTCGTTGTAGAGCTCGCGGGCGCGCTCGTCGATCAGGTTCTGAGCGTTGAGCTGGTTGGCGGTCCATGCGGAAGCGCCGGCGCGGCCACGCACGTAGTTCACGTATGTCACACCCGTGTTCACATCGCCCTGTCCGTGGAGAGTGCACTCGGCTGCCATCAGGTAGATGTCGGCCAGACGCAGGATCGGCAGGTCGGTATCAGGCTCGTCGCCAGCCAGATTGGCCACGACATCGCCATTGTGCTGACCGATACGAATGATGCCGGTCGTAGGATCGTTCCAATAATCCATAGTGCCGTCGGCATTGCAGAGCACGTTGCTGTATTTGATCGTCGGGAAACCGTCGAGAGCCTCGGTAATCACATCGTTGGTGATTCTCCAGCCCTGTGCGTCGGTCATCCAGAGAGCGGCGCGGATATCGCTGGCCGGACCCTGGTCGAGGCCGAATTTCTGCGACATCTCCTTGGTGGCGTGGAGACTGCCCCAGGCTGCCGTGGTGCCGTAGTAGGTAGAGTTGCAGAAGCCAGACTGCATATCTTTTCCTGAGTTACCCCAGAGAGGAGCGCAGAGAGCGAAGACGTTGCCACCCCAGGGCTCGTTGAGCACCGGTTCGTAGGGCACGCCCCAGAGAATCTCGTTCTGCGAAGGCAGCGAGCCGCCGGGCATGAACATATCGTTGTTGCCGCAGAAGAGGCTGTGATAGCTCATCACGAGGCCTGAGCCCTGATAGCCACCGCCCTGATGGCGGGAGATGATGTTCTGGCAGGCGGTCCAGCACTTATCCCATGCTGCGGCGCCGTTCCAAACCTCGGCATTGAGGTAGAACTTAGCCAGAAGAGCCTCGATACCGTCCTTACCCACGCGGCTGTAGACCGGAGTTGAGGAAGGGAATGATGCGAGCACATCTTCGAGATCGGCCACCACCTTCTGATAAAGGGCGGCGCGGCTTTCAGCCTGCGGGGGCACTTCGCCGTAGCTCTGGTCGTCCCAAGCCACCTGGCCTGCTCCCCAGAAGTCGATCACATTATAATATGCCATTGCGCGGAGAGCGCGGGCCTCGAGGCGATACTGGTCGATTTCGGCCTGAAGGGCGGCGTCGACAGAGATGCCATAGCCGGAGAGGCTTTCAGGAGTGGTGAGGCGCAGGAAATCGTTACACATTGCGATCTCCACATAATAGCGCGAGTAGAAGCCGTAGAGCAGCTCGTTGGAGTCGCTCCAGGTGCCTTTAAGAAGGTCTTCCACACCGCCGTCCATGTAGATCCAGAGGCACTCATCAGCGGGGAACTCGTTGAGATAGAATGTGGCGCGGGTGAACTGCGATGTACCGCCGTCCATACCCTCGAGGTCGGCTGAATCGTTGCGGCCTTTCGAGCCGGAAGTGGCGATGCCGGCATAGCATTTCGCCATCACCTCCTCCAGATAGGCTGAAGGATTCTGGGCGAAGGTAGAGGGAGTGATCACTCCCGGATCTTTGGGAAGCTGGTCGAGATCGCCTGTGCAGGAACCCAGACCGGTTGCTGCCACAAGGGCCGCACCCATCAGAAATTTATTGATATATGATTTCATAAAATCCTAATTCTTTGATTCTTGAAGTTGGCAATGGATCAGAAGCTGGCAATCACACCTACCGTGAAGCTTACCGGACGCGGATAGGGGCTGTTGTCAATGCCGTCGAACACCTCGGGGTCGATGCCCTTGTATTTGGTGATCACGAAGGGATTCTGCACGGCGCCGTAGAGGCGGAGGCGGAGCTTATCCTTGAAGAGATTCTGCCAGGTATAGCCGAGGGTGATGTTGTCGCAACGCACGTAGCCGGCATTCTCCAGCCAGTAGCTGCTCTGCCACTCCTGGCTTACGAGGTAAGCGTCGGAAGCGATAAGGTTGCGGAGCACGTTCTGGTACGTTCCGGCGGTATAGCAGCGCTGCGCGCGCACGCCATTGTAGACGTAGTTGCCGATCGATGCGCGGAGCTGGAAGCTGAGGTCCCAGTTCTTATAGGAGAAGTTGTTGTTCCAGCTCATGGTCACCTTCGGATCGCGCGAGTGCTTGTAGACGAGGTCGGCGGAGTTGATCTGTCCGTCGCCGTTCTGGTCTACGTAGGCGCCGCTGATGGGCTTGCCCTGCTCGTCGAAGATCTGCTCGTAGAGAGCGAAGGTGTAGGCGGGAAGACCTACCTTATGAACGGTGGCAGTAGTACCCATCGAACCGGGTATCGTGCCTGCCTGGATCATATAGTTGGGGTCGTTGCTATCGTTGAGCTTGGTGATCTTGTTGCTGTTCCAGGCCACATTGTAGCTGGTCTGCCAACGGAAGTTGTCGGTTTCCACCACGCGGGCGCCGAGCGTGAGCTCAAGACCGATGTTGCGGAGCGAGCCTACGTTCTTCACCATCTGGTTGGTAGTAGCCGAGCCGGGAGCTACGGTCACGGTCGAAAGCAGGTCTTTCGAATCGCGGAGATACCAGTCGATGTTGGCGGTCAAGCGGTTGTTGAGCCAGCCCATGTCGAAACCGATGTTCCAGGTAGTGGTGGTCTCCCACTTCAGGTCGGGGTTGTAGCCCTTCGGATAGAGGGTATAGCCGATCAGGTTGCCCTGAGCGTCATAGTAGGTACCGGTGAGCAGGTTGGGATAGTAGGATCCCTGGGTGCTCTGCAGATAGGTCGGCATATAGTCGAAGAATCCGCCTACCGACTGCTGGCCGGTCTGACCCCAGCCGAGACGCATCTTGAACTCGTTCATGGTTTCGCGTGCACCCTCGAAGAAGTCCATGTTGTTGATCTTCCAGCCGAGAGCGAGAGCGGGGAAGAGACCCCAGCGGTTGTTCTTTGAGAAGCGCGAGGTGCCGTCGTCACGCAGGGTGAAGGTCAGCAGGTAGGTATCCTTGAAGGTGTAGTTGATACGTCCGAAGAACGAGAGGAGCTGCAGGCGGCCGCTGTCCCAGGGAAGCACGTTGGGGTTGATAGCGGTGCCGATGCGGCTTTCCGACGACGGGTCGATCATAAGCTGTCCGCCTACGGTCGAGGGGATATAGAAGCCGGGAGTCGTGTAGAGCGTACCGTTGTTGCGTCCGTGGGAGTCGAAGCGCTGCCAGGAGTAACCGGCGGTCAAGTCAAGATTGGAGTAGATCTCCTCGAAGTCTTTCTTATAGTTGGCGTAGAAATCGAGCAGGGTGTTGCGGCGGAGCTCATAGGCCATATAGTACTGACCTGCACCGGGATTATCGGTATTGCTCCATGCCGTAGGCGAGTTCTGAGCCGTATAGATGTTGTTGGTGCTCTTGGTCACGTCCCAACCGAGGTTGAGGTTGAAGTGGAGCTCCGGCAGGAAATGGAGAGCGTAATCTACCTGGAAATTACCGTTGGTACGGTAGATATCGGCCGTATTGTCCTTATCTACAATCTGAGCCAGAGGATTCACCTGACCCTGAGCCCAATAGTCATTACCGTTCTGCGTATCGGTGCTAAGACCGTTGAAGAAATAGGGGAAGTCGGGGTTATTGCTGGCCACGTTGCTCCATACCGGACGCGTCGGGTTGGTGCCGATGGCGCCGCCTACGCAACCTTCATCAACGAAACGGTTCTTGATATAATAGCCCTTCACGTTGAGGTTCACCTTCAGCAGACCGTCGAAGAACTGCGGAGTGAGGTTGAAACCGGCGGTGACGCGCTGCATCTTGGAATCCTTGAGGATACCGTTGTTGTCGGTATATGAACCGCTTACGCGATAAGGAAGGAAGCCTACCGTGCCACCTACGCTGAGGTTGTATTCCTGCGATACGGAGGTACGGAGAATCTCGTCCTGCCAATCGGTGTTGGCATCGCCGAGCATAGCTACCACGCCGGGCTGGGTGGCACCGTAGAGGTCGGTGATGAGCTCGCGATACTGGTTGCCGTCGAGCACTTTATAGCGCTTGCGGTCTTTCGAGATGGTCATGTTGGCCGAGAAGTTGACCTGCGGGCGACCCGAGCGGCCTTTCTTGGTGGTGATGATGATCACACCGTTAGATGCACGCGAACCGTAGATAGCGGTGGCGGAGGCGTCCTTAAGAATGGTCATCGACTCGATGTTGTCGGGAGCGATCATCGCGAAGGGGTTGGCCATACCGTTGACCTTGTCGTTGTCAAGGGGCACACCGTCGAGCACGATCAGAGGGTCGTTGGAGGCATTGAGCGAAGCGCCGCCACGGATACGGATTGTAGCGCCGCCTTCAGGCGAACCGCCGGTGGAGGTAACAACCACACCGGGGCTTGCGCCGACCAGAAGATCCTGGGCGGAGGTCGCTATGCCGGCATCAACCTCGTCGGGAGTAATCACTGCCACCGAACCGGTAGCGTCCTGCTTCTTTACAGAACCGTAGCCAATCACGACCACGTCCTGAAGCATCGTGGCGTCGCTGGTCATCGTCACCGTGATGTCGGTGCGTCCGTCGACAGCTACTTCCTGAGGCGAATAGCCTACGTAGCTCACCACGAGCGTGGCTTCGGGAGCCACACTGATCTCAAACTTTCCTTCAATATCGGTGGCTACGCCGTTGGTGGTACCTTTCTCCATTACGGTAGCACCGATCAGTTCCTCCCCTTGCTCATCAATCACGAGTCCGTGGACCGTAATCTTTTGCGCAAGGGCGGGCACCACGAACATCAGCAGCATCGCCGCAGCTGTCCATAGCCTCCGATTCATGCGAAAACACAGGTTCTTCATGCAATAATTTTAAGTTAAGTTCTACAAATATTATCTTTTCTCTCTATTTTCATTCCCTGTAGGCTTAAAAAGCGCATAACCTACGGTTCGGTCACTGCTCTTCTGCCGCCTGACATCTATTAGATCGGATAAGATTGGGTAGCAAAAATACAATTTTTAATATTTGATAACCTTATTTCAAAAGAGAGTTAACAATGTTAATCAACTCTTTTAACTATAGACTCAGCGACGCCACGCCCCACGCACACGCCTCCTGACCGCCGCCACATTCGCCAGGGCCAACACTCCGGCTATGGCTAAGGCGAGAGCGGGAGCCTCCCACCAGCCGCCACCGCCGCCGAGAGCCCTTACCGGTTCGATATAGGCGGCACGCACCCCCTCGAGAGCCGCCACGGCGAGAAGCGCGGACACAGCGGAGCAAAGGAGCACCAGCCGCTCGTAGGGACGAGCCACCGCAGCAGCCGGATAGCCGAGCATGAGAAGCTGATGGAGCTTCTCGCGGTTTTTCTGCATCAGCAGGGAGATGCTGAGCATCAGCACGAAAAGAGAAAGCAGGGTGATGACACCACCCACGCCGCCTACTATCGCCGCGGCTACATTGAGAAGAAACGATGCCGAGCCGGACCGGGAATCGCTGCCGGTCTCCATATCATGGTCTTTCAGATAAGATTCTATAGCAGGGTCGCCGGGCGCGCTCACATCGACCGCAATCCTCGACGGCTCAGCCGCCTTACCGCTCCCGAGCAGCCCATTGCTCCATCTCATGAAGGAATCGGGCACGAGAATAGTGTTGAGCCGCTTGCTGAAGCCCACCACCCTGCCGCGAAGGGTAACAGAGCGCTGCCCGTCGAAGCTGGAGAGACGCAGCTCCAGAGGCACGCTGCCTATCATCTGCTCCGACATCTGCGGCAGCCCCGCCGAAGAGGCGAATCCGAAATTGTAGAGGCTCAGATAGTCTTTGGAGAGAATCAGGGGCACCTCGCCCGAATCGGGATCGAAATGCCAGTCGGCATCTTCTACATCTATATATCCGTCGGGAATCGATTCGAAGAAAAGATTGGTGCTCAGGCCGCACGATCCGGTGCGCACGGCAGCGCTCACCGAATAGTCTACAGTAGAGAATGGCGCCGCGCCTCTCACCCAGGGCTGCTCCCGCAGCTCATCGATTTCCGCTTCGGAAAAGGCTGCCTTGCCGCTTCCGAGCAGCGAGTTGGCGGCGGTAACCTTTTTATTTACCACCATATAGCCGCGGGTCATGAAGCTGTCGTCGCCTTCCCACACGGGGCGCAGATCTTGCCAGAGCTGAACCGCCACCGCCACTATGGCGAGGCCGATGAAGCTCGACAGGGTGAACCCGGCAAGCTGAGCCAGACTGAGATTTTTGCGGAGCAACCGCCCTACGAGCCTGCTCTTCATAGTTTAAGGGTTTCAAACGAACTGAGCCGCAGGCGATTGCCTACGGAGGTTGCTATTATGCCGGCTCCCTGGCGGTCAGCCTCTTCCTCTACCATGCGCGCCGCCACCGCATTGTTTTCGGCATCGAGATGGCTCACCGGCTCATCGAGCAGCAGGAAATCGAAAGGCTGGCAGAGGCAGCGCAGCAATGCCACTCTCTGCTGCTGCCCTACCGACATACGCCCCACCGGGAAATGACTGCGCGAATCTATGCCAAGAAGCTCGAGACGCCGCGCTATCTCTTCATCGCTGCTATGGCCGGTGAGGTCATTTTTGAGTCGGATATTCTCAAGGGCGGTGAGCTCGGGAAACAGTCCAAGCTCCTGAGGCAGATAGGCCAGATGGCAGCGCCGGAGCTCCTGCCAGGCCCGCATTCCGAGAGTGCTGGCGTCGCGGCCTGAGAAGAGCAGCCGCCCGCGGTAGTCGGCGCGGGCTCCGTAGATATAGGCGCAAAGCGACGATTTACCGATGCCGCTCGCCGCCTCCACTATTATGCGGCAGCCGCGCTTGAAGTCAATATCTTTCAGCCATATCTCCGAGTCCGGAGCGCCTTCCGAGGCAAACACCTCCGGCAGCAGCCCGCGCAGCTCAATGGCTTCTATGCGCTCTCCGCTCATTTGAGCCCGAGCTCAAGCCAGGTGAGCAGGAAATTACGCTTGGGATCGGGAGAAAAATAGGTGGCCTCAAATCTCAAACCTTTTCCATCGGGTTTGGCCACGAGCAGCATACGGTCCACACTGCTCTTGAAGCCGGGGGTCTGCATTCCGGGAGTCTCGGTCATATCGACCGCACCGGCCACGAAGGCACCCTTGAAGTCTGACGCATAGCTCGTTACGGGAAGCTTACCTACTACCTGCCCTTTGGAAATCTGAATTCTCTTGCCGTCGACCACACTGTTGATTCCCAGCGTAGCGAGCAGATCAGTCAGCTGGCTGATATTCTTGCCATTGGTCTCAACCGCGCCTTTCACACCCTGACCGGAGGCATCAACAGCCACCACCACCGTGCCGTCGATAGCACGCATGGCCTCGACCACTCCGCCGGGCACCAGTCCAAGACCGCCTATTATCGAGCTAATCTTTTCGGAAAGCTTGGACGGAACAGCTACTGCCCACACCGAGAAGGCACTGCAGTCGAGCTTCTTGACCATATCGCCATCGATCTTGCCTACCGGAAGGAGGAGTTCGGAAGGCTTCATATCATCGCTCACAGGGGTAACGGAAGCTATCATCTTGCCGTCGAGCAGATCTATATAGCCTGAGAGCGCCGTAGCGTCTTTAAAAGCTGAGGAGAGGGCCATGCGCAACTGCCCGGGGCGGAGCTCCGAGCCTACATAGCTGAACAGCACCTTCTCATCGAGCGTGAAGGTCACCTCATGGTTGCTGCCCGTAATTACCGGCGCATTCGGGTGAGAGGCCCAGCTGCGCGATTCGCTCAGGGCCGCATAATCGCTCACTGAAGGAATATCTATATCTGTAAGGCCCCACCAGAAGCGGTTCGCCTTATAGGCCACCTTGCGGGCTGCCTCGAGCTCTCCGGAGGTTTCAAACCTCTCTCCTTTCGCCTCCCACCAGGTGCGGAAAGCCTTGGGATCGCGGAGACGGCCTGTAAGATACCAGCGTCCGGAAGCATAGAACACCAGGGCTGCCGAAGCATCTACTCCTGCATTCTCATCGAAAAACTGCGCCAGTTCAGGCTTTGCTGCCACTTTTCCGAGCGCTGCGGCGAATTTCTCACCCGGCTGCGCCTTGCCGTCGGTAACCTTGCCTCCGGCCTTAGTGATAATCTGCTGAAGATCTACGGCCACCACAGCTCCCGCTCCGGAGGGCACGGTGGTAAGCAGGTCGGCGATGTCACCTGAACTCTCCTTGCGGCAGCCTGCCAGAAGCACTACGGCTAAAAGCCACAGAAGCAGCGATTTACTGATGTATCTCATAGTCAGTTTTCTAAGGTTAGTACCTGCCGCAGGCCTCAAAAGGTTTGCAAACAGCGCGGTAAAGGTAATGAAAAACTCCATACAACAAAAAATATACCGCCGAATTAACAAATCGGACTCCCCGCTCTTTCCCACTCGCCCGGGAGTAGGCATGATGCTGGTTTTCCGATTTTTGCTTACCTTTATGGGCCGAAATTAAACCACACATGGGCTGAAAACAAGATTATGGGCAAGTTTCCTTTCATAAGGCAGCACGACGGAATGCAGTGCGGAGTGGCATGCCTGGCCATGATTTGTCGTCACTACGGCCAGCGCTACTCGCTCGAGCAGCTTTCCGACCTGTGCGGGCTCACGGCGGAGGGCGTATCGCTCAAGGCGATATCCGACGCGGCTAAGGATTTAGGCATGCAGACCCTGGGCACGCGTCTTTCCGAACGGCAGCTCAGCGAGGTGCCGCTGCCATGTGTGCTCCATTGGAATCAGAATCATTTCGTAGTGCTCTATAAGATTGACCGCTCCGGTGGCCGCTACTGGATATCCGACCCCGGCAAGGGGCGCTATAAGGTAGACTCCGCCGAGCTCGCCTCCCACTGGATATCCACCCAGAGCCAGGGCGAGCCAAAGGGAATAGCCCTGCTGATGAAGCCCGACGAGGATTTCGGCAAGACCCGGAGCGCGGGAGGCGAGAGGAGGTCATTTCGCTTCCTGTGGGGCTATGTGCTTCATTACAGGCGCTATTTCCTGCAGATTATACTTGGACTGCTGCTTGGCTGCGTGCTGCAGCTCGCGATGCCTTTCCTGACCCAGTGGGTGGTCGATATCGGAATAGCCCATGCCGATATCGGTTTCATCTGGCTCGTGCTCCTCGGCGAGCTGATGATAGTGGCGGGCCGCACAGCTACCGATTTT
Source organism: uncultured Muribaculaceae bacterium (assembly GCA_947632485.1). Taxonomy (GTDB): domain Bacteria; phylum Bacteroidota; class Bacteroidia; order Bacteroidales; family Muribaculaceae; genus Lepagella. The sequence goes on along the minus strand of CANRPJ010000008.1, from coordinate 16,501 downwards.
ATCCGCCGCTGGCTGCTGCTCCACATATCGATGCGCATCAACATCTCTCTGGTAAGCGATTTCTTCATCAAGCTCCTGCGCCTGCCGATGAGCTATTTCGATACCAAGCTGATGGGCGACCTTCTGCAGCGCATGGGCGACCACCAGAGGGTGCAGTCGTTTCTCACCAACCAGGTGCTCGGAGTGATGTTCACGATGCTGTCGTTCATCGTATTCGGCGTTGTGCTCGCCGTCTACGACCGGCTCATCTTCGCCGTATTTTTGGCCGGAAGCCTCGTCTACGGCCTCTGGATAGCCCGCTTCCTGGCGCGCCGCAAGGTGATCGACTATGAGCTTTTCGAGCAGCAGGCCATAAACCAGAACAAGACCTATCAGTTTATCACCTCCATGCAGGAGATAAAGCTTCAGGATTGCGAGCGCCGGCGCAGATGGGAATGGGAAGACACTCAGGCCGACCTCTTCGCCGTGCAGCTCAAGAGCCTGCGCCTGCAGCAGACCCAGGAGGCCGGATCTATCTTCATCAATGAAATCAAGAATATACTGATCACCGTGCTGGCGGCTACGGCCGTGATCCGCGGCGATATAACCCTCGGCGCCATGCTCGCTATCCAGTATATAGTAGGCCAGCTCAACTCGCCGGTAGAGCAGCTGATGGGATTCATCTATGCCGTGCAAGACGTGAAGATATCGCTCGAGCGCATTAATGAGGTGCACGAGGCCCGCAACGAGGAGACGCGCACCGGAGCCACCGGACTCGAAGGCTTGAAAGCGATAGAGCTGAAAAACCTTGATTTCCGCTACGACCGCCACTCCCCGCGCAAGACTATCTCCGGAGTAAACTTCGGTATCGACGAGGGAAAAGTGACCGCCATTGTTGGCGCCAGCGGCAGCGGCAAGACCACTCTCATAAAACTGATGCTCGGCTACTACCCGCCCGAAGCGGGAGAGATTCTGCTTGCCGGAAAGCCGTTGTCGGGCTACGACCTGAAGTGGTGGCGCAGGCAGTGTGGCGTAGTGATGCAAGATGGCGTGATCTTCTCCGAAAGCATAGCGCGCAATATCGCCGTGGGCGATGGCGAGATAGATACGGAGCGCCTCGAGCAGGCGGCGCGCATAGCTTGCATCCACGACTACGTGATGAGTCTCCCCTTGAAATACAACACCAAGATCGGCCGCGACGGCACCGGCCTTTCCCAGGGGCAGAAACAGCGCATACTGATAGCGAGAGCCGTGTATAAGGATCCCTCCTTTATCTTCCTCGACGAGGCCACCAATGCCCTCGATGCGCGCAACGAGAGGGCAATCGTGGAGAACCTGGCGGAGTTCTACCGCGGACGCACGGTAGTGGTGGTGGCCCACAGACTATCGACCGTGAAGAATGCCGACCGCATCGTAGTGATCGATGGAGGCACCGTAGTGGAGAGCGGCTCCCATGCCGAGCTGATAGCCAACCAGGGAGCCTACTATAATCTTGTAAAAAACCAACTTGAGCTTGGAGCCTGACCCTATGGAAGAGAAGAAAAGTAATCCCGAAGGAATAGAACTGCGCTCGGAGAAGGTGCGCAATATAATCGGCGACCGCCCCTCGCTGCTCCTGCGCTGGGGCACCGCCATAATAGCTCTCCTCTTTGCCCTGATCATAGGGGTGGTGCTCATGCTCCCCTACCCCTACGGCTCTGGCGAATCCATCTTCCGCCACATCTTCAGCTGACCCCTCCGCAGTCATGGTAAGCGGGACGCAGCAGAAGGAGGATTGACAGCCTTGACACGATTTTAGAGCTATCCTCCTGAGAGATAGCAATATATCCCCTTGTCAATGTCAAGGCCGTCAAGTGGCCTCCCTCCGCTTGCCTATAGATGGGAGCTCAGCCATAATAAACTTTAGTACAATTCAGCTTGCAATTGTAATACAAACATATTAATTTTGCCTACAAATAAACTTATTATGGATATAGCAATACCTAAGAAAGCGCAGAGTTTCCGTCTGCCTGTTGAGTTGATAGAGCGCCTCAAGCAGATGGCAAAAAAGCAAAATCGCAGCCTTAACAACTTCGTAGAGTGCGTATTATTAGATGTGGCATACACAGAACCTAATGCCGAAACTTTAGCAGCAATCGAAGAAGCAAAATCCGGCAAACTTCAAGGACCTCTTGATGTATCAAGTGTTGAGGCTATGTATAAGTCAATGGGATTATGAAGATTCTTCGCTTCTCAACCCAATATAAAAAAGACGCGAAAAGGTATCGGAATCAGCCCCAGAAAATGGAGAAGGTTGCAAAGATTCTCCAGATGCTACGTGATGATATTCCCATACCCAAGGAGTATTTCCCTCATACTCTGGCAGGTAACTACAAAGGCTGTATGGAGTGTCATATAGAGGGCGATTTTCTATTGATTTGGATAGACGAATACGAAAATCAAATAGGTGTTTTGCGTCTGGGATCTCATTCGCAACTTTTCGGTAAATAGCAGATCATTCCCGCCCATTTGGGCTATGGTGTTGCCGGAGCAGCGGTTTCTGGCTAACTTTGCGGGCGAAATCTTAAAAAACTTTCTTCAACGATGAATCGCATTTCGAGCCGCCTTCAGGCGCTCTCACCGTCGGCCACTCTGGCCATGTCGCAAAAAAGCGCCGAGCTCAAGGCTCAAGGCGTAGATGTAATCAATATGTCGGTGGGTGAACCCGACTTCAACACCCCTGAGTTCGTGAAGGAGGCTGCCAAGCGCGCCATCGATGACAACTACAGCCACTACAGCCCCGTGCCCGGCTATATGAGTCTGCGTCAGGCCGTAAGCCGCAAGATGAGCCGCGAGAACGGTCTGGAGTTCGCTCCGGAGCAGGTAGTAGTGGGCAACGGCGCCAAGCAGGAGCTCTGCAATGTGATTCTCGCTACGGTGAATCCCGGCGATGAGGTGGTGATTCCCACACCGGCCTGGGTGAGCTATGTGGAGATGGTGAAGCTGGCGGAAGGCACGCCCGTAACAGTCTATGCCGGAGTGGAGCAGGATTTCAAGGTCACTCCAGAGCAGCTTAAGGCAGCGCTTACTCCGCGCACGCGGGTAGTGATGTTTAACTCCCCTTCCAATCCTACCGGCAGCGTCTATACCCGCGGCGAGCTCGAGGCTCTCGCTGCAGCGCTGGCCGACAGGCCCGACATCATAGTGATAAGCGATGAGATCTATGAGCATATCAACTATTGCGGCGAAGTGGTGAGCATTGCCGGAATGCCCGGTATGCCGGAGCGCACGGTGGTGATCAACGGCGTATCGAAAGCCTACGCCATGACCGGCTGGCGCATCGGTTATATGGCCGGCCCTACAGATATAGCAAAGGCTGTGACGAAGCTTCAGGGTCAGTACACCTCCGGTGCCTCCTCGATTGCCCAGAAAGCTACTGAGGCCGCTCTCGACGGGCCGCAAGACTGCGTGGAGGAGATGCGCAAGGCATTCGAGCGCAGGCGCGATCTTATAGTAGAGCTCGCAAAGGAGATTCCGGGCTGGCGCTGCAATGTGCCGCAGGGAGCTTTCTATCTCTTCCCGGAGGTGAGCGGCTGCCTGGGCAAGAAGGCTGGCGAAAGAGAAATCGCCACCAGCAGCGACTATGTGATGTATCTGCTTGAGGAGGCCCACGTGGCTTGCGTTGACGGCGGTGCTTTCTGTGCTCCCGGCTATATGCGCCTGAGCTATGCTACCTCCGATGATAATATCCGCGAGGCGATGCGTCGCATAAAGGAAGCCACCGACCGCCTCCGCTAAGAATCTTACACAATGACAAAAAAGGAGAGCTCGAAAGGCTCTCTTTTTTATTTGTCTCTGAAAACGGAAAAAGAGAGCTCAAGAAGCTCTCCTTTAGTTTGTGGGCGAAGATGGATTCGAACCACCGAAGGTATAAACCAGCAGATTTACAGTCTGCCCCATTTGGCCACTCTGGTATTCGCCCTTGCCGGGGAAGCATCGCGCCTCCAAAGCGGTGGCAAAGTTACGTCTTTTTTCCATCACCCGCAACCGAAAGTTGGCCTAAAACATAAAAAGAGCAGATTTTTTGGCAAAATGCCAGTCCATATTAGGTGGTTCGAGAAATTTTGCCTTATTTTGCCGCAGATTTAGAAGAAATCGCTATCAGGAACCGTTCTGAAGCGACCATTTATTAATGCAACAATAACAACCATGAAACTTAGAGGGCTCTCTGTCTTCGTCGCGTTATGCTCCTTTGCATTAGCCTCATCGGGCCAGACGCATGAGCTATTTCAACCCTACCGTGCTACCGAGCTCCGGCTGCCGTCGGTGCCTGTTATTGTGGCAGATCCATACTTCTCCGTATGGTCGCCTTATGACCGTCTTAATGAAGGTTCTACAGCCCATTGGACCGGCAATCAGAAGCCTATCGAGGGGCTGCTGAGGGTCGACGGCAAGACCTACCGCTTCATGGGTGAGGCCGCACAGATGGCGCAGACCATAGTGCCGATGGCCGATGAAGAAGCCTGGAAAGGGCGAATGGTGACCAAAGATCCCGGCGAGGGCTAGGAGAAGCCCGGTTTCGACGATAGCGGCTGGACGGAAGCGGAAGGAGCCATCGGAAGCCTCGGACTCAGCAATGTGCGCACCAACTGGAACGACCGACGCGGCGACATCTACGTGCGCCGTGAAGTAACCCTGACTCCCGCCGATCTGGAGGGTGACCTGGCGCTCGTATTCTCCCACGACGATGCGATGGAGATCTACGTGAACGGCGAAGAGATCGTAAAGACCGGCGATACATGGAAAAATGAAGTGGAGCTTCCCCTTTCGGCCGAAGCGAAAAGCTATTTCAAACCGGGAAAGAATCTGATAGCGCTCCATTGCCGCAACTCCGGGTGGGACGGCTATGCCGACCTCGGTCTCTACCGCAAGCTCCCTACCGATAGCGGCAAGGTGCTTCCGGCAGTGCAGAAAAGCATCGATGTGATGCCTACCTCTACCTATTATACGTTTGAGTGCGGCCCCGTTGACCTCGACCTGGTATTCACCGCGCCGATGCTGATAGATGACTACGACCTGCTCTCCGCCCCGGCCAACTACATCTCATATCAGGTGCGCAGCCGCGACGGCAAGCCCCAAAGCGTGCAGCTGCTGCTTACGGCTACTCCCGAGATGGCTCAGAACGAGGCCGATCAGCCCACGATCTCGACCCTGGAGGAGGAAAAGGGACTTAAATATCTCAAGACCGGCACTATAGAGCAACCTATACTGGCCAAGGCCGACGACCATATCTGCATCGACTGGGGCTATTTCTACCTGCCGGCCATCAACGGCGAAGTGAGCCTCGCCCCCGATGCCGAGGTGAAAGCTGCATTCATGGCAGGAGGAAAGCTCCCTGAGAGCGCCCGCGAGGTGAAGGCCTATAAGCCCAAGGAGCGCCCGACGCTCGCCTACCTCCACGATTTCGGCACCACCGGACAGGCCTACGGCTTCGCGCTGATGGGCTACGACGAGATTCTCGACATAGAATATCTCTTCAAGCGCTATAAAGGCTATTGGGCCCACGGCGGCGAGGTGAGCATCACCGATATGCTGCGCCGCATGGCCTCCGGCTATGCCCAGACCATGAAGCGCTGCCGCGAGCTCGACAAGACTATCTACGATGATGCCTATGCCGTAGGAGGCCAGAAATATGCCGATCTCCTCTCCGCCAGCTACCGCCAGGCGATAGGAGCCCACAAGCTTTTCCAAGACGACAAGGGTACCCTGCTCTTCTTCTCCAAGGAAAACGACTCCAACGGCTGCGTAAATACCGTTGACCTCACCTACCCCGAGGCTCCCCTCTTCATGGTCTATAATCCTGAGCTCCAGAAGGCGATGATGAATTCTATCCTTGACTACTGCAACTCCGGCCGCTGGACCAAGCCCTACGCGCCCCACGACATGGGCACCTACCCGATAGCCAACGGACAGGGCTATGGCAGCAATATGCCTCTCGAGGAGGCCGGCAATATGCTGATTCTCATGGCACAATGCTGCATGCTCGACGGCAATGCCCTCTATGCAGAACCTTACTGGGATATACTTACCACCTGGGCCGACTACCTTTCGGAAAACGGGCAGGATCCTGAAAATCAGCTCTGCACCGACGATTTTGCCGGTCACTGGGCCCACAATGCCAATCTCGCCGTAAAGGCTATCATGGGAGTAGAGGCCTACGCGAAGCTCGCCGATATGCGCGGCGATGCCGCTACAGCCGCGCGCTATCATGCCCGCGCCCGCGAAATGGCAGAGCGCTGGGAGAAAGACGCCCGCGAAGGCTCCGGCAAAGACCTTCACTATAAGATAGCCTTCGACCGCGACGACACATGGAGCCAGAAATATAATATGGTGTGGGATAAGCTCTGGGGCACGGGGCTCTTCCCCGAGAAGGCGGTCAATGCCGAGACCGACTATTACCTGACCCGCCAGAACCGCTACGGTCTGCCTCTCGACTGCCGCAAAGACTATTCGAAGAGCGACTGGATAATGTGGACCGCCGCCATGGCGCCCGATACCGAGAAGATGATGCTCTTCGTGGAGCCGCTCTACAATTATGTCAACGAGACGCCTACCCGAGTGCCCATCAGCGACTGGTTCGATACCAAGACCGGCAAAAAAACAGGCTTCATGGCGCGCTCCGTAGTGGCGGGCCACTGGATGCCGGTGCTCGCGGCAAAGCTCAACAAGATGAAGACTAAGACAACCAATAGGAACGCTAATAATTAACGGTAAAGAAACGGTCCTAACCCTGATTGAAGTCCCCCGGCCACTTGTGCGAACAAGCCGGCCGGAGGCATTTTTTATGCTCACCGAAGTATTATTTGTACCTTTGCAGCCGCAATGAGACCCACTGCCGCAATAGGAAAACTCTCCTCCTACCGTGAGGAATACGCCAGGCTGCTGAGAATAGGCGCCCCGGTGTTCGTTACCCAGCTGGGAATAATAGTAGTAAGCTTCGCCGATACGATGATGGTGGGCGCCTACGGCACCGCCGAGCTCGCGGCAGCCGCATTTGTCAACAGCGTCTTCCTCGTGGTCTTCGTTATGCTGATAGGCCTGGCCAACGGTGTCACACCGATGGTGGGCGCCCTCTTCGGTAAGGGCGACAGCCGCGGTGTAGGCCGTATCTTCCGGGCTTCGCTGCAGGTCGATATTCTTGTAGGAGTGGTCTTTACCGGCATAATGGCGGCCCTCTACCCCTTCCTCGACCGCATGGGTCAGGATCCCGACCTGCTGCCCCTTATCCGCCCCTATTATCTGATAATTCTCGCCGGACTCGTGCCCGGAAGCATATTCTGCTGCTGCCAGCAGACCGCCAACGGCACCACCGACACGGCTATGCCGATGTGGGTAATGATCAGCGCCAATCTGCTCAATATCGTGGGCAACTGGATTCTGATCTTCGGCAATTTCGGCGCTCCCGAGTTGGGGCTCAACGGCGCCGGCATCAGCACCGTAGTATCCCGCTATCTCGCTGCCGCAGCCATTCTCCTCTGGATTCTCTTCCACCGCCGCTATGCGCCCTACCGCGCCGGAATGCACGACCGCACCGATGAGCGACGCCTGCGCCGGGAAGTGTGGCTCACCTCGTATCCTCCAATGATTCAAGGAGGTGCAGAATGCGCCCTATGGTCGTTTGGAGCGGTCGTATCAGGCTGGTTCGGCAAGGTTCAGTTAGCAGCCTATCAGGTGGTTAACACTGCCAGCCAGATCGGATTCACCACTTACCTGAGCTTCGCTATCGCCACCTCAATCCGGGTGGCCAACCTCTACGGCGTGCGCGACTGGCGCGGCATGCGGCGCACCGCCTCCGCCGGGCTCCATCTCAACCTGATGCTCTGCGCGGCGGCGTCGCTGATATTCATTTTCCTGCCCGGTCCACTTATCCGCCTCTTTACGCCCGACCCAGAGGTGATCGAATCGGCTCTGCCGCTGATCCTGCCGATGGTGCTCTATCAGGTGTGCGACGCCATGCAGGTCACCTATGCCAACGCCCAGCGAGGCACGAAGGTAGTGCGCCCGCTGCTCTGGGTGGCCGTGCTCAGTTATTGCTGCGTGGGCATGCCTCTGTCGGTGCTTTTCGGAGCGGGATTCGGCTGGCACAATGTAGGTGTCTACTATAGTTTCGTGGTTGCGCTGGCCGTGGCTGCAGTGCTCTTCCTCTGGTCGTTCAAGCGCACTGTGAGGCTCCTTGAGGCAGCCGACCGCGAAGCCGTTTAAGCCATCTTAACATTTCAGATTGTGAAGTCTCGGAGAAAAATTCTTACTTTGCACTCCAAATAGGCTCCGGGCAATTGGTCCGGACCTGATTTCGGAACGCAAGCATGGGCAGAATCATAGCAATAGCCAACCAGAAGGGCGGAGTAGGAAAGACCACTACCGCCTTCAACCTCGCCGCCTGCCTCGCGCAGGAGGGTAAAAAAGTGCTGGTAGTCGACGTAGACCCGCAGGCAAACGCCACTTCCGGTCTCGGCATCGACCCGAGCACCGTAGAGGCTACAATCTTTGAATGCATCGTCGACGGCTATCCCGCCGAGGGAGCCATCATACCCGCCGGCATGGAGGGGCTCGACCTGATTCCCTCGCGTATCGACGTGGTGGGAGCCGAGATAGAGCTGATGAAGCGCCAGAGGCGGGAATTTGCGCTCGCGCAGATTCTGGCCCCGATAAAAGATAACTACGACTATCTGCTGATCGACTGCAGCCCCTCGCTGGGAGCAGTAACAGTAGCCGCACTTACGGCCGCCGACTCGGTAATCATACCCGTGCAGGCCGAATATTTCGCCATCGAGGGAGTGGCGCAGCTGCTCAATACGATCCGCATCGTGAAGAGCCGCACCCGCCCCGATCTAGAGATAGAGGGATTCCTGCTGACAATGTATGATGCCCGCCTACGCCTCGCAAATCAGATCTACGAGGAGCTCAAAGGCCATTTCGGCGATATGGTGTTTTCCACCGTGATTCCCCGCAACATCAAGCTCTCGGAATCGCCGAGCCACGGCCTGCCCGTGATCCTCTACGACCCCGACAGCCGCGGCGCGATAGCCTACATTCAACTCGCCAGGGAGCTTATTGCCCGCGGGCGCAGACGCAAAAACCAAAAGACTGAAAAATGACCGGCAAACGCAAAGCACTGGGACGCGGCCTCGACTCCATGTTCTCCATGGGCGATTTCTCGACCGACGGCGGCTCCGCCATAAAGGAAATCGAGGTAGGTGTGATCTTCCCCAACCCTGAGCAACCGCGCACCAATTTCGATGAAGAAGCCCTCGAAGAGCTCGCAGCCTCGATCAAGGAGCTCGGAATCGTGCAGCCCCTATCGCTGCGCAAACTCGACGACGGCAGCTATCAGATAATAGCCGGCGAGCGCCGGTGGAGGGCGGCAAGAATAGCCGGGCTCACGAGCGTGCCGGCCTATGTGCGCACGGCCAGCGATTCCGAAGTGACCGAAATGGCTCTTATAGAGAACATTCAGCGTGAAGATCTCAATGCCATAGAGGTAGCCCTCGCTTTCCGCAAGCTCATTGATACCTATCAGCTCACCCAGGAGCGCCTCTCAGAGCGCCTCGGAAAGAAGCGCGCCACGATAGCCAACCATCTGCGTCTGCTCCGCCTGCCCGCTGAAATTCAGCTCGGCCTGCGCGACCGCAAGCTGGAGATGGGCCATGCGCGCGCCCTCCTGGCGGTAGGCGATCCGAAGGCGCAGCTCCGCATCTACGCCCGCATCCTGAAGGAGGGCCTCTCGGTGCGCCGGGTGGAGGAGCTGGCGCGCGAGGCCGCTGCCGCCTCCGAAGAGCCCGCCAAGACTCCGAAAGAGCCCAGACCCGACTTCAAAGAGACGGAAGCCCGCATCAAAACCCTGGTAGGAAGCCCCGTGAAAATCACCCGTAAGCCCGATGGCCGCGGTGAGCTAAGCATAAAATTCGCAGGAGAAGAGGAGTTCAGCCGCCTTATGGCTACCCTCGAACGCCTCGCACAATAACCTAAACCCCTCTCAGCCAGCATGACGCCTACCCTTCTGCCTACAGCCGCAGCTCCGGTCGCCCTCCGGGGCTGGCGCCGCGTGGTAGTATGCCTGCTGTGCTGCTGCCTCGGAATCCCCGCCGATGCGTTCGTAGCTCCCCGCAGCGGAAGCAGAAGCGCCGCGGGCGTTCAGGCTTTGCCCCCTGCGCCGGCTCCGCAAGACACGGTGACCTACGTGAACGCGGAGCTGCTCGTGCCGGCCGTGCGCCCCGACACTGTAAGCGTGCCCGGCGACGCTCACTTCGTTGAGGAAAACGATACGACCAAGACCATCGTAATCGATGAAAACTCCCCCTACGGCCTCAACGGTAAGATTCCCTTCAATCCCAACCCCACGCGCGCCGTATGGCTCTCGGCCCTCTTCCCCGGCCTGGGTCAGATCTATAACCGGCGCTACTGGAAGCTGCCAATAGTGGTAGGAGGCTTCATGGGCCTCGCCTACGCCACTTCCTGGAACAACGGGCAGTATCAGGACTATTCGCAGGCCTACCGCGACCTGCTCGACAATGATCCTGATACGAAATCTTACATGGACTTCTTTCCTCCCACCACGTCGGAAGACAGCCTCGACAAGAGCTGGCTCACCAACGTAATGAAAACCAGGAAAGACTTTTACCGCCGCAACCGCGACCTCTGCATCATCTGCGTAGTGGGGCTCTACCTGCTCTGCATGGTCGATGCCTATGTCGACGCCTCTCTGGCGCATTTCGACATCTCCGACAATGTGGCTCTCGATATGAGCCCTACCCTACAGTTAGCGCCTACCCCGGCAGGAGCGCGCGTAAACCTCGCCCTCAACTGGGCTTTCACATTCTGAACCGACCACACATGAAAAAACACCTCCTTCTTCTTGGCATAATAGCTGCTTCCGCACTGGCGGCTGGGGCTCAGACCCACGGAAAGAAAAATGTGCTCGATATCCGCGAGAGCATCACCGACAACGCCATAATCTACCCGGAGAGCTACGAGGCCGACACGCAGAAGCTGCTCGAGGGCTGGTATATGACCAACTATACCGCCGGCGATAAAAACTACGCCACCTCCGAAGATACCGACACCCCCGACAGCGAGATAATAGCCCGCCTCAAGGCTATGCCTACGGCTATTGAGATGCCGTTCAACCAGATAGTGCGCAGCTATATCGACAGATACACCAAGAAATCAAGGCCCCAGGTCGCGGCTCTGCTCGGCCTGAGCACCTATTATATGCCCATCTTCGAGCAAGCTCTGGAGGCTGAGGGACTGCCCCTCGAGCTGAAATATCTTCCGGTGATCGAGTCGGGACTCGACCCAAATGCAGTATCGCGCCACGGAGCCACCGGCCTCTGGCAGTTCATGATAGGCACCGCGCAGGGGCTCGGAATGGAGGTGAATACCCTCGTCGACGAGCGCCGCGACCCCTACGCATCCTCTGAGAAGGCCGCCTCCTACCTCAAGGACCTCCACAACGCCTACGGCGACTGGAGCCTCGCCATCGCCGCCTACAACTGCGGACCCGGCACCGTCAACAAGGCCCTGCGCCGCGCGGGAGGCGACCCGAAAAACCTCGATTTCTGGAGCATCTACCAGTATCTGCCCGCCGAGACGCGAGGTTACGTGCCCATGTTCATCGCCGCCAACTACGTGATGAACTATTATCCGCGCCACAACATCAGCCCCGTGCTCCCAACCAAGCCGCTGGTCACCGATACCATCGGAGTGACCGACAGGTTGCATTTCGACCAGATTTCCCACGTGCTCGACATTCCCGTGGAGGAGCTCCGGATGCTCAATCCCCAGTTCCGCCGCGATGTGGTGCCCGCCACCGCCGACCACCCCTACTTCCTCGTGCTCCCCTCGCAGCAGGCGCTCGCCTACATTATGAGCGAAGAGGCCATAAAGAACTATGAGGCAGATAAATACTCCCGCCGCGAGATAGCTGAGCCAGTGCTCGCTGACGCCACCGAGGCCCAGCCCGCCGCCGACGATACCGGAGAGTCCGACATCGCCGAAGTGCGCGCCGCAGCAGCGCAGCGCACAGGCGGACGCACCATCACCCACAAGGTGCTCGCCGGCGAGACCCTCTCCTCGATCGCTGCCAAATACGACGTGACCGAAGCCGACATCAAGATCTGGAACCGCCTGCGCCGCAACGCCGTGCGCACCGGCCAGCAGCTCCGCATCACCACCTCCGTAGCCGGCGAAGGCCGCGAGCTCGCCTCAGCCCAGACTCAGCCCGCCGAGACCCGCACCGAAACCGCTGCCAAATCCGCCTCCTCAGGCAGCTCCTCGAAAGCCGCCTCAGCCGCCAAGACGCAGGCAGCCCCCGCGCAGCCCAAGATTCATAACATCAAGAACGGCGATACCCTCTCATCGATCGCTGCTAAATACGGAGTAAGCGTAGCCGAGATCAAGAAAGCCAACGGAATGACCAGCGACGCCCTCCGCGCAGGCAAAACCCTGAAAATCCCGGCTAAAAGCGGCAGCAAGTCAAAATCCGGCTCCTCCAAATCCAGCTCCAAGAAGCGCTCCTCCAAAAAGCGCCGTCGCTAACCGCCGCCCCGCCTGTAAGCTCCCAGAGAGCGAAACAGGATTTCCCCATTTACCCCGGCCTCTGAAAGCTACCCAGCTTCTCGGAGGCCGGGCTTTCTGTATAGCCGCCAATCCTGCCGAAATGTTAAAAAATCACCCTTTTTTTGGAATAATTAAGATTTTTTAACTAAATGGGGGGTAATTGTGAACTTTTGTTTAACTTCGCGCCACATCTTTGGTCATAGCTGCTTGAATTAACTGTCAGTGCGCCAAAAGTCAAATCCTAAGCAACAGGAAAAACACGGTTGCCCTAACGGCTGCCACCACCATAATATGAAAAGGATTATAACCGGACTTATCATAGCGATCTTCACGCTGCCGAGCCTCTGGTCACAAGCACCGGCCGATTCTGCGAAGATCTACTTCCGTATTGGCAATAGATACTTCGACCCAACCCTGGGCGACAACGCCGCCCAGATGAAGCGATTTGCCGAAATGGTGAAGAAAGCGGCGGCCGACGACGATATCCACCGCATCGTAGTGCGAGCATACGCATCGCCCGACGGACAGAACGAAGCCAATAACCGGCTTACCGGATTTCGGTGCACCGAGATCACGAACCAGATAGTGAAGCAGACCTCTATCGACCGATCCCTCATAAAATCCATTCCCGAAGGAATCGCCTGGGAAGAGCTTCTTAAGGTGGTGGATACCATTCCCGGAGCGCCCGACAGGGAGAAGATTATAGATATCATCACCAACACCCCCGTCTGGATCTACGACGACAACGGAAAGATAATCGACGGCCGCAAACACCGCCTCATGCAGCTTAGCGGAGGCAACACCTACCGCTGGCTATTCGCCAACGTATTCCCCGGCCTCAGAAACGCCGTCGCCGTATCCCTCTTCCTTAAATCCGACATCAGGGCAGCCGTAGAAGCCTCCGCGTCAGCAGCCCGCGAAGCCGCAGTAGCCTCAGAGGCAGCAGCTAAGGCAGCCCGATCAGCCGCCGATGCCTCCGACCAGGCCTCCGACGCCGCCCGCCAGTATGCCGAGGCGGTGCGCGCTGCTGAAGAAGCTGCCGCAAGAGCTGCCAAAGCCGCTAAAGACGCCGGAGAAGCCGCCGACAGAGCTCGCACAGCAGCCGACGAGGCATCTGCCGCCGCCGATGCCGCTGCCACCGCTGAAGAGGTAGAAGAAGCCAGAGCGAAAGCCGCCGAAGCATTCGCCGCAAAAGATGTGGCCGAAGCCGCACGCGTCTCAGCCGAGGCATCGCTCGCCGAAGCAGAGCAGGCCCGGGCGGTCGCCGAAGAGATAGCCGCCAAGGCAGGAGTGGTCAGCCAGCCCCATGAAGAGGCAGCTCCCGAGCCGGAGAAGCCAGCACCCGCCGAGGCCCTGCCCGCCGACCATCGCTTCGCCCTGAAGACCAACCTCCTCTACTATCCCATACTCATGCCCAACCTGGAGCTCGAATGGCGCATCAGGCCCAACTGGTCAGTGGCCCTCGAAGCCAACATCGCATGGTGGAAAAACGATCCCAAACACAAATACTACCAGATCCTTATGGTATCTCCCGAAGTGCGCTATCATATCAATCCCAAACCCTCCTGGCGCGGAATGTATGTTGGCCTCTTCACAGGAGGTGGAAAATACGACCTCGAAAACGGAAAGAAAGGATATTGCGGAGAAGGAGCCCTCGTAGGAGCATCGTTCGGATATATGTGGCCCGTAAGCAGATGCATCTCCCTCGAGGCCGGAATCGGACTCGGCTACATGTACTCCCGCTATAAGGAATACCTCCCCTTCGACGGCCACTACCTCTATCAGCGCACCAAGACGCTCAACTACTTCGGCCCCCTCAAACTGAAGTTCTCATTCGTCTGGCGATTCTACGATACCAACAAGCGCAGGTAAACAACCACCAACCCCGACATCATGAAACGAACCAAAATACTTACTGCCGCCACCGCCTGCCTCCTGCTCGCGCTCCTGCCGGCCTGTCGGAAAGAGCTTTGCTACAACCATTTCCGAACCGCCGCTATAAGCCTCGAATGGGAGCAGGAATGGGAAAGAGACTACGGAATGGACCATGCCTCCTCATGGGACGCTGCCCTTCACGGCTTCGATTACCATTCCCTACGCCCCGATAAGCCCGAGTGGGTCACCATGATCACATATACCGACAACGCCAACCCGCGCGAAGACTATATGCCGGCCAACGGCGACGATATCAACGTAGGCGACCCCGAAAACCAGAGCTACCTCTTCTATAATAGCGATACCGAATATATCGTGCTCTCAGATGTAGCCTCACTCGCCAATGCCAGAGCCACCTCCACCACCCGCTCCCGCTCAAGCATCGCCTACATGATGGAGATGTATCCCGAAGTGCGCTCCACCAATCCCCCCGACGTGCTCTACGCCGCATTCGTTGATGAAGCGCCCGAAATCGGTATCCACGAGGCAAAGCCAATGCCCGTAAGAATGCAGCCCCTCGTATATACCTACGTGATCCGCTACGAATTCGAGCACGGCATTGAGCATGTGGCCCTCGCCCGGGGAGCACTCGCCGGACTCGCCGAGTCAGTCTACCTCCGCAACGGAGTCACCTCCGAAGAATCATCTATCCTCCTCTACGACTGCGAGGTGAAAGACTACGGCGTAGAGGCCCACGTGAGGAGCTTCGGTGCGCCCGCCTTCCCCGACTCTTACTACGGCCGCTCCGAATCAGCACGCGCCGAGCGCCCCTACACCCTCAACCTCGAGGTAAAGCTCACCAACGGCAAAATCTTCGAGTTCGACTTCGACATAGCCGACCAGATAGCCAAGCAGCCCCGAGGAGGAGTGATCCGCGTATCCGGAATCCGAATTGAAGACGAGCAGAACTTCGCCGACTCCGGCTTCGAGGTAAACGTCGACGACTGGGGCGAGCACGAAGACATCGATCTGCCCGACGACATATTCAAACACTAAAAAAGAAACAGAACAATAATATTTTTCACTAACAAATCAACAAATGAAAAAATCAATTCTTCTTCTCGCTGCAGGTGCTATGGCACTCACAGCTTGCACCCAATCCGAGGTTGTCGAAGAGGGTGTACAGAGCAACGCAATCGGCTTCCAGAACGTGGTAAGCAAAGAAACGAGAGCTCTGACAAACACAAGCCTCAATACATTCTATGTATCGGCTTATTACACAACGGAAGGTAAAGAAGCAAGTCCAACGACTGTCTTTACTAGTAAAGAAGTAACGAAGCAAACCGATGGGTGGAAGTATGACAATACTCGCTATTGGGTAAAAGATGCGACTTACTATTTTTATGCTTATAGCTGCGATAATAATGCTTTATCAGCCGCTTACGGATCAGCTTCTATAAACATAAGTGGAAATGATGCTCCTGCCCGCGCTCTTCGAATCAATAATTTCGTTTGTAATGACTCCCATCAGCACGATCTCGTTGTCGCAAAAAAAATAGGCATAGTGGGTCAAGAAAGTGGAAACACTAACGTACCTTTAGATTTCAAGCATGTACTTTCTAAGCTTACATTTGAGTTTGAGAGTGGTTTCCCTGAAGGATATACTGTAGAAGTTTCTAATGTGCAGATTGCTGGAATATTTGATAAGGGTACTTTCAATTATGCAACAATGAGGTGGGTAACTCCTCTTACAAAGATAACTGCAGAGCCTTATATCAGTCTTGATATTCCTGGAGAAAAGATTGCAACAAAAAAACAAGCAGTTACCTCGGAAGAAGGTTATGTAATTCCATATACTTATACTTCAGACGAAGGTGAAACGGTAGAACTCAACTTTACTGTTAAAGTCAAGAATAATAATAGGGTAGAATTTTTGAACCGTAATCTTACCGGTACATGGAGTCCTCGATGGGAACTTGGCAAGAGTTATACATATCATGTAACCGTTTCAGGATCAGAGACAGACCTCGAACCTATCGTATTTGAAACG
>CANRPJ010000007.1 GCA_947632485.1 uncultured Muribaculaceae bacterium | reverse complement strand
AGAGCAGGTAATCGCCGCCTTACAATCCGGAGCCCCGGCTTCAGCACACAGCTGATTCCGGGGCTCCTACTATTTTTCCCCCTAATTTTCTCAAAAAAACTTTGAAGAAACTTGGATAATTCAAATATTATCCTTAACTTTGCATCAGAAATCAGGATAAAACCTCCCGATTCCAAGTTTAACCCATTAAAAATTAGAAACTATGTACAGATCATGTAAAGAAACCTACCAAGTTGACGCTGTTTGCTTTGCGACCTTTTTCCCTCCTTAATTGTTTATAAGGAAAAGATTTCACTGTGAGCGGATTAATTTTCAAACCTGTAAGTCCGGAGGCTATGGCCTCTGATATATGGCCGATTCTTAGCGAAGAAAAGGGAAGGACCACAGATTTTTCCTATGGAGGAATCTTGATGTGGGTGTCCTATTTCGACTATCAATATGCTATTGTCGACGACACTCTTTTCATAAGAGGCCGTGTTGAAGATGATCGTACAAAGCCCGCGTTCTCTTTTCCTATTGGAAAAATGCCGATGGCTGAGGCAGTTGCTCTTTTGGGGAAGCAGTGCAGAGAGGAAGGTATCGCACTGGAGTTTTCTGCTGTGCCGGAGTATGCCGTAGGAGAGTTAAAGGAGCTTGGTGCCAAAACCGTGACTGAGCTTTCTCACTGGGGCGACTATCTTTATGAGATAGAGTCGATCGCTACTCTTCATGGAAAGAAGATGGGCAAGAAGCGCAACCACGTGAATCAGTTCATGACCGCCTATCCCGACTGGCAGCTTCTCGATCTCGATGCAAGCTCTTTGGATCTTGCGCGTGAGGTGATGAAGCTCTTCGAATCCGAAGGCGATGATACTCCTGAAGCTATTGCGGAAAGGAAACTGACCAATGATATTCTTGAGATGTTTGCTACCTCGCCTGGCGAGATGCATGGAGCTATCCTTATGGCTGAGGGTAAGCCTTGTGCAGTGACCGTTGGCGATGTGAAAGGAGATACTCTTTTTGTGCACATAGAAAAAGCGCTCCGCGAGTTCCCCGGCAGCTATGAGATGATTAACAAGGCCTTTGCTGCGCGAATGTTGGAGCTCCACCCCGCTCTCCGATATGTGAACAGAGAAGACGATGCAGGCGATGAAGGATTGCGTCAGGCTAAGGAATCCTATCACCCGGTAGATATTCTGAAGAAATATAACGTCATTTTCTGAGCATTAAGGCTTTTTTTCGTAACTTCGCGTCACGATAGTTATGGCTGAAAGTCTTGTTATCATACCGACCTACAACGAGATTGAAAATATCTCGCGTATGATTGCCGCCGTCATGGAACTGGCGGAAAGGTTCGATGTGCTCGTGATCGATGATGGTTCTCCCGATGGCACGGCCGCTGCCGTGCGTCAGAGTCAGGCAGCGTATCCGGACAGAGTGTATCTGCTGGAGCGTTCCGGTAAGCTCGGATTAGGAACCGCGTATATAGCCGGATTCAAATGGGCTCTCGAAAGAGGCTATGAGTATGTGTTGGAGATGGATGCCGATTTCTCCCACAATCCTCAGGATCTCCCGCGTCTGGTTCATGCCTGTCGGGCTGAAGGAGCGGATATGGCTATCGGGTCGCGCTATGTGTCAGGAGTTAATGTGGTCAACTGGCCTATAGGCCGGGTACTGATGTCGTACTATGCATCGGCCTATGTGAGGCTGATTACAGGTATGAAACTACGTGATGCCACAGCCGGATTCGTATGCTATCGCCGTCGCGTTCTGGAGGCTCTTGATCTCGACAAGATCGAGTTCAAAGGCTATGCTTTCCAGATTGAGATGAAATTCAAGGCGCATTGCAAGGGCTTTAAGATTGTTGAAGTGCCCATCGTGTTTGTGAATCGGGTTCTGGGCACGAGCAAGATGAATTCCGGCATTTTCGGTGAGGCCGTATTGGGCGTGGTTAAACTGCGTCTTAACAGTTTGTTAGGCAGACAATGAGTAAAATATATTTTGGTGGGCTGGTAGTGACCGGCTCCGGCTCTTTCCCCGGCTATATCGGAGTGGAGGGCGATCGCATTGCAGTAGTGGGAGAAGGTGCGCCTTCAGAAGAGCTTCTGCGCAGCTTTTCTGAGAGCGAGAATCTGAAGGGCAAATGGATTTTGCCTGGAGTGATTGATGATCAGGTGCATTTCCGCGATCCCGGACTTACCCATAAGGCTGATATGGAGTCTGAGAGCCGGGCGGCCCTTGCCGGTGGGGTTACCTCTTTCATGGATATGCCCAACACGAATCCGCAGACCGTGACTGTAGAAGCGTGGGAAAATAAGATGAAGCGGGCTGCAGAGGCTTCTTACGCCAACTATGCCTTCTTCATAGGTGCCACCAAAGATAATATAGCTGAGCTCGAAAAGGCTGACTATTCGAAGATTCCGGGAGTGAAACTCTTTCTTGGAGCATCTACCGGCAATATGCTTGTAGATGATGAAGAAGCTCTTGATGAGATCTTTTCGCTTGGGCGCCTGGTGGCTATCCATAGCGAAGATGAAGAGACCATAAGGCGAAATGCAGCTGCTGCCCGTGAGCGTTATGGCGATGATGTGCCTGTAACTGAGCACCCGAATATCCGCAGCAGCGAGGCGTGCGTAAAATCGACGCGGCGGGCTATTGAGCGCGCCGAAAGGCTCGGTACGCGCCTGCATATCCTCCATCTTTCTGCGGCTGACGAAGCCGAAATGCTTCAGCGCGGAGACCTTGAGAGTAAAAAAATCACGGCTGAGGCATGCGTGCATCATCTGTGGTTTACCGACGCTGACTATGAGCGCCTTGGCTCGCGGATAAAATGGAATCCGGCGGTTAAGACCGCTTCCGACAGAGATGCCTTGCGGCAGGCTGCCAACGATGGCCGGATAGATGTGGTGGCTACTGATCACGCCCCGCATCTGCTTTCCGAGAAAGAGGGAGGCGCTTTGAAAGCAGCCTCGGGGGGGCCGTTTGTGCAATTTTCCTTGCCTGCGATGCTTGAGCTTGCCCGCGAAGGTGTGTTCACGAAAGAGAAGGTAGTGGAGCTCATGTGCGAGAATCCCGCTCGCCTTTTTGGAGTGAGGGATAGGGGCTTTCTGCGCAAAGGAGCTTATGCCGATATGGTCATAGTAGATCCGGAGCAGCCTTTCAAAGTGACGAAAGAAAAGATTCTTTCAAAGTGCGGCTGGTCGCCGATAGAAGGAGAGACGCTGAGCCACTCGGTGGTAAAGACGATCCTCAATGGGGCAGAGGCCTATAGCGAAGGGCTGTTTGCCCCTCGCTCGGCGCGTGCGCTTGAGTTTTCTCAGTCGCGATAGTACAGTTGTAGATAGCAGCGCGCAATGAAGTCGGCATTGTCAGCCACGAGCGCGTAGTCGTCGGTTCCGGGGAAAGCGGCATCCGGCAACCAGTTCTGGGAGAGAGCATAACGGAGCAAGTCAGCCGGGCAAGCTCCTCTTACGGTCAGGAGATTGAAGGCGTGTTTTCGCGCGTAATCCTGATCATACAGTTGATTGCCAGGAGCTTTGAAGCATCTGGCCACATCGCGCGCCACGAGCAGACCGCGCTCCGGATTCACCATTAGCACAAAGTCGTGAGCACCACGGAGATTGTCCAGATGGTTCACGCCCTGTTCCCAACCCAGCACATCGATGAAAAACTTATTCATCTCTTCATAGCTGGCAAAAATTTTGACCGGTGTGCCTCCATTGGTCATGAAGCGCTGATAATATGGGTGTTCCGCTGTCTCGCCTTTCTTTTTTGGCATAGGGGGTAGTTTGCCTTCAACCATCAGCCAGAGCCATTCGCGCAGGTAAAGCGCGAGAGGGCCGGTAGGGAGCGATGACATAGCCTCTTCCATATTTTTGCGGAGAAGCTCCACATTGTCTTTTCCATCAGGGCGGCTGGCCTCGACTATCTCCCCCAGACTCAATGCGAAAGCCGGGGTGAGAAGATATGAGCGGAGAAACAGCCAGTCGGCGAGCTCAAGAATCTTCTGCGAATCTTCGGGATTATTCATCTCAAGCTCGTGGGTCATTGGAAACTCGCTGGGCACCTGCGCCTCATCATAATGGCGCTCCATCACCTCGTGAAGGATATGCGAAAGGCGACTGAGCTCCTCATCGAGAGGATAAAGATCTCGCATCGGCTCATAGACCATTGCAACGGCATACCAAAGCAGGAAATGCACGTCTTCTTCATTCAGCTCGAAATCCACGTAGTTTTCTCCCACTTCAATGAAGGGCAGGGTGCGGTTATACATGCTGCGGCATTGCTGAATGAATACCCGCCACAAGCCGAGATCCTGAACAAGATCATCGAAGTAGCCGCACAGACACTTCACGGCGCGGAGTCTCACCGCTTCAGGGCAGGCTGCCATCAAGCCGCTCTGCTGCCAGGTATCAAAAAGCTCTTTTTCCATAGCAGGATTATTTTGCAGGTGACAGACGGTTCAAAAGCTCTTCCTTAGTAAGCGAATATTGCTCGCCTGATGCCATATCCTTGAGTGTGACTTTGCCCTGAGCAAGTTCGTCAGCTCCGATCATGGCCACAAAGGGCACCCGCTGGTCATTTGCGGCTCCCATCTGCTTCTTCATCTTGGCGCAGTCAGGATAGAGGGCTGCTGAGACTCCTGCCTGCTGGAGCATAGCCACGCATTTTATCGACTCAAGCGCTTCAGCTTCTCCAAAATTGAGGAAAAGAACGGTTACTGCATCGTCAACACTCTGGGGGTAGAGATCAAGCTGAGTGAGCACATCATAGATTCTGTCAGCTCCAAATGATACCCCGACTCCTGAAAGACCAGGCGCGCCAAACACTCCCGTAAGGTTGTCGTAGCGTCCGCCTCCGCTGATGCTACCCATCTCGGCGTCAAGAGCTTTCACTTCAATAATGGTGCCGGTATAGTAATCGAGACCGCGAGCGAGGGAGCAATCGATCTCGACTTCGCATTTATGGCCTACGGAATCGAACGTATTTACTACGAAGCGCAGTTCCTCCACTCCTTTCATGCCCTCTTCCGAAGACGCGAGAATTTCTGAAAGCTTATCCAGCTTTTCAGAATTGTCACCCTCCAGGCCTAACACCGGGCGAAGTTTAGCTAAAGCTTCTTCAGAGATTCCTTTCTCCCGAAGTTCAGCCTCAGCTCCTTCAATACCTATTTTATCGATCTTATCAATAGCCACGGTGATATCCGTAAGCCGATCGGAGAGACCGGTAACTTCTGCTATGCCGCCGAGCACTTTGCGGTTGTTGAGCTTGATTACAACCCTGATACCCAGTTTACCAAACACATGGTCTTCCATTCTGAGCAGCTCCACCTCATTGAGCAGCGAGGTAGAACCAACCACATCGGCATCGCACTGCCAGAACTCACGGTAGCGGCCTTTCTGCGGCCTGTCGGCACGCCACACCGGCTGCATCTGAAAGCGCTTGAAAGGCATCGTAAGCTCTGCGCGGTGCTGCACCACGAAGCGGGCGAAGGGCACCGTAAGATCGTAGCGCAGACCTTTTTCGCTGATCATACGCGTAAGAGAGGGAATAGAGCTTTCCTTTGCGATACCTTCGGAGAGCGGTTCGCGGAAATCACCAGAATTCAATATCTTGAAAAGCAGTCGGTCACCCTCTTCGCCGTATTTTCCCATCAGGGTAGCGAGGGTTTCCATAGCGGGCGTCTCAATCTGAGAGTAACCGAAAAGACGGAAGGCTTCGCGGAGGGTGGAAAACAAATAGTTGCGCCGGGCCATCTGTTCCGGTCCGAAGTCGCGGGTGCCTTTAGGTATCGAGGGTTTCTGTGCCATTTTCATTTCAATATTTCCGATTACAAAGATAGCGAAGATTTTTATAACAGAGGTCTGTAAAAAACAGTGACCAATGTAGAAATGGCTTATTATATGTTTAATCTGAGAAAAAACGAAAAGTCATAAACGAAATTTGATGGGAAATCTATATTTTGTTAAATAGAAGTCCATGATAGATTATAGATTCTGTAATCTAAGAGTGCAATTTTTATGGAAATTGTTTTGTTTGCAACAAATAATTCCATAATTTTGCGATGCAGGAAGGCGATTCGGAAATGATGAAACTTCCTGCAAGACATAGAAGGCGTTTACTTGACGCTTTATTCTGACTCTTCGGAACTTCGCAACTTCCAAATTCTCTGTCAGAGTGAGGCAATGGTAGATGTTCATGGATATGTGATACCCATATCCGATGGCCAAGACTCCGAGAGGCGTCTGAGGCCATTTGGGTTAAGCATATACGCGTGGGCTTCTACGTTGCTCGTTTTACAGAGAAAGGCAATGCGAAGGCCTCGAAGAGTGGAGCGAGCAACGAGTATCGGCACCACGCTTTTTTAATAATAATGAGAATAGGTGTCATTCTCAAAAAATATTTAAATAAAATGATTATTTGAATATAAAAAGTATAAAGAAATATAAATGTAAACAAAATATAGTTTAAATTATTAATTATAATTATATGTCTCAATACATTAAACTTCGAAGTAGTGAAGAATTTTGTGTAAGCCAGGACGGATCGTTTATTATGAGTCGTCATTTGCCAAGTGGTAAAGACTGGACCAGAGAGTACACTATTCCAAATGGTAAGCGTGTGCTTGAATTTCGTGAAAACCGTACTGGTTCAAGAGTTCAAGTTCTTCTTAGCGATAATAGGTGGTACGAGAGTAACATGCATGGATATCTGCATTTAACTAATGAAGAAGTCCAAAAGGATCGTCAAACTACTAAGGATCGTAAGGAAGAGAAAAAACGTTCAAGTAAAGAAAAGAAGTTAAATAAATTAGACATAGAACAGGAAGATATAGAAATAAATTTTGATGAGGACAAGTATGAGTTGTATGAGGCTGATACATATAATGACGATGTATATGAAGACGATACATATGACGATGAAGAAGATGATGAAGAAATCCATATTCAAAGAATACGCGATTTAGATATAGATTATGATAAAGATTTGCCCGATATATCTTCGCTCCTTGGCAGAAATTTTGAAAGTTTAAGCCATAGAAATAAAGTTAAAAAAATCCTTACTCTATATAAATCTCGTAGAATCAATCCAGCCCAGGCTATAGATGAGCTGGAGGAGGTAATTAATATTAGTTCCTATGATGTAAACGACTTTGTTGCCGATTTTACAAAAAATATACAAGATGATGTAACTATATGGGTTGATAATTTTGAGAAAATATTTCAAGAAGATATAAAGACTGATAAACGTGATAGGGAAATTTTCCCAGTTCTTAATCAACGGTTTGAGAAAGAACCGGATAGAGATGATTCTATAAAACCGAAAGGGCTTTTTGATATGTCAACAAGAAGTAGGAACAAGAAAGTTGATAAATTAAAAGATCAACGGTCTTTACTTCGAGATGAGATTGACTCCAGTAAAAGTGATATTAGAGATACACTAATATCCATTATCAAAGAGTTTGAACGTCTGATTTCAAAAGAGAGGTCTTTTGATAAGGCTTCTAAACAAGAGCCTAAAAGTAGTGGTTGGTATTCTTCGCGCAAAGAAAAAAAAGAAATACAGGAGAATATTAAGTCATTAAATAGTGATATCAAATATATTAAGAATAATATAATCGAATATATTCAGAATATTAGAAGATATTTGAGAGAGCTTGATACCAGAATAAGTAAATACAATCAAGTTAATTCAGAGCTGTATAAGTTAACATCTTCAAATTTCTATAATCAGAAATATGAAATAAATGATGAAGGCTTTAATATAGCAAAAACTATTTCTAATTATTCTAAATCCATAGAATCAGAAACACTTCTTTCCATATTTAAGGATTATCTACTATAGTTGAATTTTGTAAGAACCAAATAAAACAGCGTTATTGTTTATTTAATTGTAAATCCGGTTGAGAGTTATAATGATCTTAACCGGGTTTTTTATAGTCTAAATTTATGAATTCTCTCTCGGCGGGAATAGGGTACTTTTAATGTTCTTCCATGTATCATCTGTAATATTGCATTGATAGTCAGTAAGTTTTTTGTAGGTATTTTATTACAGCATAAAAAAGGGGGGTTAGCGGGCGAGGCCGAGGTTGACGGCGATACCGTAGTTGGTGTTGGTGGTAGGGTAGGCTGATTGTGATACCAGCGGGGTGTTGGCCTGATGGTCGAAGAATGCTGAAAGTGACAGATTGCGTGATACGGTGTAGGTTGCCATCAGCGAGAGAGCGAAGGTGCGCGATCCTGCCGTGGCCTGCGTGTAAGCTGTCTCGATACGTCGGATAAGGCTTGAGTTTGACGAGGTGGAGAGTTCCAGACGGAGTGAAAGATCGTTGGAGAAGGTTTTCTGGCTTTTCCCCAGCCGGAGAATCTGGTTGAACCCTACAATCTTATAGCCCATCGCTATGGTGAGCTGTCTGGAATATGCCTCTACGAGTTGCCCGGCCGACGTGTTGAGTGAAAGAGTTCGCGAATCGCGGTATTCTGCATTTACCGTCAGGTCGTTATTGAGAGTGGCGGCAAGGCCTATCAGGGGAGCGAAGCGTTCGGTGATAGCTACCGACGAGATGTTGTAGGCTCTCGACGGGATAGGTCTGTCGGTCGTGTTGTCAAGGGTGAATCCAAGTCCATCTGCTCCTGCCGCTACCCAGTTGGTATAGGAGGAGTAGGAGCCTACTGAGTAGGTGCACTGATATGAATGGCTAAGAGTCAGCGCCTTGAAGCGGTTTTTCAATGCCGGTATGCGTAGCAGTCCATCGTAGGTCACTCTCCAGTTTGGCAGCATTGAAGAGAGTCCCGGGAATGGTTCAAGAGTGATTTTTTCAGGTTTTGAACCGCTATAAGCCGCTATGAAGGCAGGTATAAGCACATCGGGCGAGGTCTGGCTGACTGTGCCTACCTCCGGGTCATATATCTGGCCAGCTATAGCTGATCCTTTTATGAATCCGGCGGAGGGATAGCGAACGGAGGTATACTGGGCTTCTACGCGATCTCTCAGCAGAGGTATATAGTTGAGGAAGCGGGTAAAGGCTTCAGAGTAGTAGCCATCTTCAGCTTTAGCATTGCGCAAGGCGGAGGCGAGAGCCACATGAGTACGCAGATATGAGCCGGAATACATAGTTGGTATGTCGGCATACATGAACTGCATCTGCTGCGTGCGGTTGTCGGTAAGATTAGAGGTAAGCTGAATTTTGAGTCCCGGCAATGGCTCAAGAGAAAACTCGAAGTTGAATTCCTGCGACTTATTCCAGATAGCCGGCGAAGTCTGCCCTGTCTCCGTTAGGAGCCACCCTCGCTTCAGAGCTTTCCCTATATAGTCTTCATTGAAGAATCCGAATGCGAAGCCAACTCCCGGCGCCATCGGGCCGCCAGAACGGGTCTGCCCGAAAATATCGCCGACTTCCGGAGCGAATAGAGGAAGATAGAGCGAGCGCGCCCCGCGCCATTTGAAAGAGAGATTGGTAGGCGACATGGCGAAGCGGAGCGAATAGTCGATTATCTCATCGAAGAAGTTGCGTTTATTCTGCGGAATTTCTGTCACGATCAGTTTCACGCTCATATCAGCCGGAGCCTTGAGTTCCACGGTGTTGGCGTCAATCACCTTTGTAGTGACCTTCAGCCGCTGCCTGGGGACACTGTCGGAATCCTCCACTGGTGTAGTGCCAATCCTGACCTTTTTGGTTTTCAGGTTGTGGGATATCCTCATAGCGGAGTCAGCCTTAAGGGTAACAGCGCGTTCGAAGCGCTTGGCCGGCTGGCGCTTCTGTTTCTCTCTTTCAGCCGTTCGCCCTGAAAACCTGCGGTTCACTTCCTTCAGGCGTGGAAACAGATTATACAGGTTAGCGAAGGTGATGCGTGCATCGGCAGTAGCGGAGGTCTGATTCTGAATCGTATTGCCCACTGAGAGACCGTCGACGGTTGCTCCACGGTTCCAGCTATATACGCTATTGTAGGCGAGATTTCCGTTGAGCCAGCTCAAAACCGGCAATTTTGCGAAAGGAGCTCTCCAGGTGCCTGTAAAGGTCTGATTGTAGGCCCAGGGGGTGCCAAGATGCTTTATGGAGCTCCACACGGTATCGCGCCAGGCCTTATACTGGTCGGGAAAAAGTTTCTTATTTACGGCTCCAATGGTCTCTTCTATCCGGGCGGTGATATTCGAGGCGAATGTAAGCGAGAGCGACTGGGTCAGATTCCAGATGAGGTTAAGCTGGCGGTCCCATATAAAGTTCTTGCTCACCTGCAGGGGGAGCTGCATATTGGGATCACCGGCTGAGCGGGTCTGAAGCTCATAGTAATAGCGCGAGATATTAGAGCGAAACGCCAGGCTGGTGAAGATCCAGTTAAGCTGCCAGTCCTTTAGCCATTGGGCGTTCTTATTCTTAGATTTGATTCGTGAGAAGGGTTTCCAGGGAGAGAATCCGGGAGTATACGTGTACTGGAATGCCCCGCGATAGTCGTCGGTATGCTCGTAGATAGTAGTCGGGTTCTGGTTGCGCTGCTTGTTGAAGGAGAATGAGAGCTGGAAGTTGGCCGGATCCCAGGGCATCGGCTTTTTTGACCTCCTCTCGAAGTGAAGATTCGAGAGTGAGAAAGCCTCTGTAGTTTTCGATGTTCGCGCGAAGCTCATGATTGAATCTCGCTCGCGCCTCGTAGCAGCCGCATCGAGGGCATCGTCGAGCAGAATATCTTGATCCAAAGGATTATAGCGCGGAGTGGTGCTTTCCTGCGAACGGGAATAATACACCGGTGCCGAAAGTCCGAGCTTTTTCGGCAGCAGTTTTCCCGGATCAGCCTGCAGGGCTACGGTATAGTTCTTATACGTATCGATCCTGCGAGAGGAGAGCCCCTGATCCACGCTTCCGAATCCATCGGTCTCCACATGGCCGGCGAAGGTTACGGTGGCTATATCGCTCACAGCAAGCCGGGAATTGACATTGGCAGCCCAACCGCCGTCTTGATTGAAGTCGGTCACTTTCAGCTCGTTGACCCATACTTCCACATCTTTAGTTGTAGCTGCGCGGTTTCGCACTCCCACCATTATCACCCTCACATCGCTCAGTGAGGGATTTCCCATCACGCCGACAGTGTTGCGGTCATTGTCGGGATCCTGCCTGGAGAAGAACACGCCATAGCCTACTCCATCGGCCTGCAGACTCTTCTGCCTGTTGCGCTCGGTCTTCACATCGGTGAAAGCTGAGAGAGGCACATCGAGGCGGTTGGCCAGCGGCCACACGATAGCCCGGTCGGAAGAGTTGCTGTTGTTGTAATTTCCCGGAGGAGTCAGGTCGAGCGGAATCTCATATTCATAATAGTTGTTTTTTACATCGGATCCGAGGCGAATGAAAAGCGCTACCTGACCGGACTGCAAATCTGTGGGATCATCGACCAGTCGCTCTGCGTGGGTCCACATCTGCAGGCGCTTATACTGGCGCAGATCGAGCATGGAGTTCTTATAGACCGCTCTTGCATCGCCGGCATGAAGGCCTGTGATTTTGAGCGACAGCGACTGCTCGTTGAGACGGGTGGCTTGAGCGAGGGAGGGGTCAACGATACGGGTCACATCGGGCGGCAGCACATAATTGACCGGCGTGCGTCCGGAATTTTCCTCAATGTTCACTACCGATACGTCAAGTTCTCCTTCCGCGGGCGCATCGCCACGGGTGTTGAGGCTAAACGTATAGTCGCGCCATTCGCCCCTCACGAGCTCGAGAGTGGCGAAGCGCAGATGAGTGGGCTGCGAGAATCCGGTCATGAAGATTCTGGCAAACCGGATTGAGGAGAAGTCGGAGATATCGCCTACAGTCTTTTCAGGATTGCTTAAAGGAATCTTAAACTGATACCACACGGTTTCCTGCGGGCCGGTCTGGGTAGATACCACCGACACCTGTTTGTCGGTCACAAAGTTGCGCCCAACCACCAGATCTTCAGGCCGGAGCGAAACGTGATACTGATAGTAGCGCTCGTATTCATTGAGTGTATTGTCAACGTTGATATCTTCCACATCAGGTGTGGTTTTCGCCGCCTGGTATCTTCTGTTGTCGCTCTGGTCGGGGCTGAGCGAGTTGCCTTCCACTCCGTTGTAGCGTTTGTAGCGGTCAAGAATGGAGGCCTGCGTAGTATCGTAGTAGTCGCTCAGATAGTAGTGGTAGTTATCGCCTGCCGGGTCGCTGAAGGCTGAGAAGGGATTGCCTTCCATTTCAGCTATGGCGGCGGGACTAAGCCGGTTACGCAGGTTCGCGAGGTAATCGGCATAGGTCGAGAATCCGAACTCGTCGTCGTTTTTCAGACCGTCGAGGCCCACGTCCTGCCGCGGTCTCGCCTCGGGAGCGTTTTCAAAAGCGTAGGTAAGGGAGTTTTGCGTGGTGACCTTACCCCATACAGTCTCTTTAAGGTATTGCGTATCTCCGTCGATAGGATTGCCGTTCTCGTAGGCTTTCATGCCGTCTTTCAGAATGTCTTCGCTGATATCGCCGAAGTTGAAGTAGAGGTCGCCGCCTTCATTATTAGTCTTTTCCGGATCGAGGAAGGGGTCAAGCAGCCAGAACTGGAGATACTCCACATTGGAGCTCTCGAAGTCGGTGTTGTCAAGGCGGCGCATTATGCCTCCCCATCGCTTCTCCGGATTAAGAAGGGCTCCTTCGCCCGTTATGTTTT
Organism: uncultured Muribaculaceae bacterium; assembly: GCA_947632485.1. GTDB lineage: Bacteria > Bacteroidota > Bacteroidia > Bacteroidales > Muribaculaceae > Lepagella. The sequence continues at coordinate 93,893 of CANRPJ010000007.1, read as the reverse complement.
CAGCATCAACGTTATAGGGGCCTCTCTCTTCAGGATAGAAAGAGAGATTCAGAGTCTGAATCAGGTTGGCTTCGCCATAGGCTACGTCACGGTCGGGATAGATCTCCCTGATATTGACTTCGCGCACGTAAGGGTTCGAGAGCTGGGCGTAGTCGCGTTTCATATAGCCCGGCAGGAGAGAGGAGTTCTTGCGGGTCCACATGCGGTCGATGTAATACCAGGATAGCAGCGCCCTGTTCTTGCCATAGGCGGGGTCATTGGAGAGGGCGGCTTCGGGGAAAAGAGCATCGGCAGAGGGATCGAAAGGCGTGGAGGCGAGACTCCATGAATAGGGCGACCTGAGATCGAAACCGGACTGTGCTGTCTCGAAATCATCGATATAGCTCGAGCCTTTGTTAGATCCGCTTTTCTGGGCGTGAGGCATCAGCTGGGCAAACTCTCCGGTGAAATTGAAGGAGGAGGGAGCCTTGGCATTGATGGTAGGAATCTTATTGACAAGATCCGTGAGCCACATGAAATTCTTGTTGAAACTCACGTTGAGCCCCCAGATGGTATTGTTGACCAGCTCGCTTCCGATTGCAACCTTCTCTGTAAGAGCTTTTTCGGAGAAGTGCAAGATGGTGCCGCCAACAGTGAGAGAAGGATTCACCTTATATTGCGCGTCGAGCCCGAGCAGGGTCTTGCGCTGCATACTGAAAAGAGCCTGATTCTCAAGCGTTACGTTGACGGGGGTGCCGGAATCTGCAATACTCTGGTTGATGATGGTGACGGTACCCATCGTGTAGTCAACGATATAGTCTACATTCTCAACAAGCGTAGACCCTCCGGCGGTGACTATGACAGAGCCCTGCGGAATATTCATGGCTCCCAGGTTGATAGTGGCACCTCCCGAAGCCTGGAATTCTCCTGTGAGGGAGTATTTGTTTTTATGGGCGAACTGCTTGGCCACTACAAGGGTGGAGTCATAGAGCTCTGGGAAGGTGAACTCAGCCGCCAGCTGCGGATTGCCGATCTTTTTCTCCAGATTGCGTCCGAAAGGCTCCGCCACCGGGAAGATCACGCGCCCGGCATCGGCATTCACCGTATAGCCTTCGATAAAGTCGAAGAAACCATCAGGATTGCTCTCCTGGTTGGAGTCGAGCCTGTCGAGATTCATGAGCTGAAGCAGGGGAGTGCCGGAAATAGAGGCAATTGGAAGATAGGTCAGCTCGGTACCTGTGGTATCGCTCAGGAATTTGATATCCATTCTGAAGTTGGAGCGCTGAATCTGATAGCCCCCGGTAGAGTAGACATTCTTCATCATCAGCTTCCACATCGGGAGCTTGGGGCTTTGGGTAGTGGCTCTAAGCATCTTGAGATAGAGGCTCTCTTCGGTGGTAGTGATATCGCTCGAGAACTCTCCAACCTGATATACCTGTCCGCCACAGGTGTATTCATAAGCCACGGCGAGCACCTCATCTGAGCTGAGGGCTGACTTCAGGGAGATATATCCTAAGGTAGCGTTGAGGGTATATTCCGAGGGCTCCAGTTTCCTTGCGCTTTCCACCTTCTCAAAATCCCGCCCGCCGGTTATTCCGTAGGCCTGCAGAGGCGCAAGAGCCTGGGTTACAGAGTTGATCTGTCTTGCCTCCGGATATTGGCTCTTGATCACGGCGAGCAGATCGTTGGCAGAATTTCGCGGCAAGGGTGAGTTTCTGTCAGGATGCCAGTAGCTGCTTGCCAGGCGCCCGCTTTCGCCAAGGTCCTGGAATGCCACGAGATTACGGCTTTCGTTGTAGGAGCCCCGCTTATTGGTGACCCAGACCTCGATGCGGGTGATCTGCACTCCGCTGCTTGTATATGGGAGCTTTGAGGCGAAATCGTCGTAGTTGTCGTAGAAATACTGGGCGAGGAAGAAGTGGCGGTTGGCATCGTAGTCTGTGGCACTGACGGAGAATTTCTGGGTCTGCACGCCTCCCTGACTGCCTACAGATTTCGATTCGCTGTTTTGCTGCGAGATGAGTCCTGTGAGTGTGAGCTTACCGAATTGCAGCTTACTCTTGATTCCGAAGAGCGAGGTGCTTCCGCGGATCAGACTCGACCCCGTGGTCATGCTCACATTTCCGGCCTCTATGCTCTTTATAATATCGTCTTCTTGGCCTTCATAGTTGAGCTTAAGGTTTTTAGAGTCGAAATCGAAAGTGGCGTCGGTATTGTAGTTCATGTCGAACCTCAGCTTTTCGCCTACGCTCGCATTTATTCCGGCCTGAATCTTCTGGTCGAAGTTGAAGTAGGTTTTTCTTCGCTGGTTAAGCTGCAGGCTCGGATTGTCGGTGCGGTTGGAGGTGATGCCCATGGAGAGCTGCACGGAGCCGGTGGTGCCTATCTTCACCCCACCGGGGCCGAATACGCGGTCGAGTGGGCTAAGCCTGAAATCTTTGCCCAGAATATCGAATGGCTCGCGGTTCTTGATGCTGTCGGGTTCATAGTCGCGCAACCTGAAATAGCGGGCCATATCGCTGAGGGTAGCCTGCTTGTCATATTCCTTTGCCGATAGCAGTGAGGGAGTTACGATTTCATGATCGCCGACCTTTGTGCGCACCACATACATGTGGAGCACAGGGTCATATTCTATAGTAGTCTTGACGTTGTCAGGGTCGCGCAGTCCGATAGCCTCTTCATCATCGGGCGAGCCGCCTCTTGCCAAGCCGGCTAACGGCAGGGCAAGAACGATCAGAAGATATGGTAGCAACAATATGCGGCCTTTCATCATTAAGCGATGCGTGGCCTTACAGGGAGCTAAAGCAGCTTAAGCGCCATCTTCACGGCCTCTTCGGTAGAAGCAGGCGGCTCTGCACCGGCAAACACCTTTTTCAGAGCCTTTTGCACCGCCGTAGAGGGGAAGCCGAGGGTGGTGAGCGCCGCGAGGGCCTCATCATAGTGCTCACCGGTGGCAGCCACACTTGGAATTAACGAATCTCCACCGGCTTTTATTTTGTCTTTCAGGTCGACAATGATGCGTTGGGCAGTCTTTGCGCCGATACCCTTAACCGCCTTGAGGGCTGCATCGTTGCCGGAAGCTATGATACTCTGCAGCTGGGCCGAGGTCATGGCTGAGAGTATAAGCCGGGCGGTGTTGGCTCCTACTCCGCTTACCCCTATCAGCAGCCGGAAGAGAACCCTGCTCTCGCGCGAGAGAAATCCGTAGAGCACATGGGCGTCTTCGCGGATTGCCTCGTGGATATAAAGTTTAGCGCTCCCCGCACCCTCGAGGGAGGGGTAATCGGTCAGCGTAATATTGATTTCATAGCCTATGCCGCCGCAGTCGATTACTGCTACGGCAGGATTCAATTCGGCCACCGGGCCGCTGATATAGTCGATCATGACAGCAAAATTACGAAACAAATGGCAAATCCCCGCGTTTATTAATCAAAACGCCTGCTTCGAGATGGGCATAAATGCAATCTATGGATATTGACAATCAATTTTTTCCGGCTCCTTCAGCCGAGATGCCCCGTCCGGGTGACTGCCTTGTGGCGCAACCGCTGATGACAGGGTCGGCTTTTTCCCGTAGTGTAGTCCTTATGCTCGACCGCGACAATCAGGGAGGGCATCTGGGCCTTACCCTTAACAAGCCGGCTCCGATCCGTATTGCTGATGTTGTTCCCGATGCAGGCACGGAGGCTGGAAAACTGTCGGTGTGGCGCGGAGGTCCGGTAGATTTCAATCGACTTTTTGTGATTCATACCGAGCGCGTTTCAATACCGGGTTCACATTTCATCGGTTCCGGCCTTTATGTGGGCGGCAGTCTTGACGAGATCGACCACCTGCTGATCAGCGGGGCGGCCGGCGATGATGATTTCCGCTGTTTTCTCGGCTATTCGGGTTGGGCGCCCGGGCAACTGGAGCAGGAAATTGCGGAAGGGTCGTGGGCCGTGATGCGCGGGGTACCTTCTAACCCGCTGTCGGGTGGTGGCAACGGGTATTGGCGCCGCGCTGTGGAGCAGCTGGGCGAGACATATCGCTCATGGCTCATTGTGCCGAGGAGTCCCGCTTTCAACTGAAAGCAATCAGCTGATTTTCTGAAAGATCTTGATATCTACCATTCGACTGCCGATGCTACGCCAGCGGCGAAGGGTGCCGGCTTCTTTGAAACCGGCTTTGCTAAACAGGGCGAGAGCTGCCTCGTTGCATGACGCTATGTCGGCGCGGAGGTTAGTAATCCCGAGCCAACGGCTGCAATAGTTCCCTGCCGCCTCAAGAGCTTCATGCGCAATTCCTTTGCGGCGCCATTGTGAGGCGATTGCTATTCCGATGCAGCAGGTGAGCGCACGGGAGTCAATGTCGGTAAGGTCCAGGGTACCAACCGCTTCTCCTCTGGCTCTATTTTCAATCACGAGCCGGAGCTGCCCGGCACGCAGAGGATCCGGGTCGTAGGTCACCACATAGTCGCGAATCACACTCTCCGGATATGGCGCGCGGGTATCGCCGAAAGCCCACATCTCCTCATCATTTTCGAGGCTTATTATGAAGTCAGCATCACGCTCGTCGAGCGGGCGCAACCTGATGCGGTCGGTTTCGAGAGTAGCCATGACTTATTCCGGCGAATCTGTGAAAGGAATGCGGTTGAGAATCGACCGGCCGAGCGTGAGCTCGTCGGTATATTCCAAGTCGCTTCCTATGCTCACTCCCCGGGCAAGCATAGTGACCTTGGCGCCAGTAGGCTGCAGGCGCCGGAATATGTAATAGCCTGTAGTATCACCCTCCATTGTAGGGCTCAGAGCGAGGATCACCTCTGTGATTCCTTCCTGTTTCACTCTCTCCACGAGGGAATCGATCTCGAGATCAGAGGGCCCGATGCCGTCGAGAGGAGATATAAGACCACCTAATACGTGGTAGAGCCCGCGGTGTTCGTGGGTGGCTTCTACGGTGATCACGTCTTTCACGGTCTCCACTACGCATACCGTCTCGCCATCGCGGGCCGGATTGCCGCAGATCTCGCAAAGTTCAGAGTCGCTTATATTGTGGCAGCGCCTGCAGTATTTTACTCCCTTGCGCATAGCTATTACCGCCTCTCCGAGCGAGGTGGCCGCATCTTCAGGCTGACGCAGCAGATGGAGGGCAAGCCTTAAGGCCGTTTTGCGGCCTATGCCGGGGAGCTTCGAGAGCTCGGCCACAGCGCCTTCCAGCAGTGGAGAATTATAGGCCGATTCTAACATGGCTTCCTGCTATAAAGATGTTGGTCTTCTATAAATCCGAGCACCGGATCGGGCACAAGGTAGCGCACGCAGCGGCCGGCTGCAATGTCTTCGCGGATTCCGGTTGAGGAAATGCCGATCAGAGGCGCGTCGCTCAGGAATGCGGAATTTTCGGGCAGCCCCTCGACGCTGAAGCCGGGTCTTGGATATACGATCAGACCGAACTCCTGAAGAATCTTCTCCCAGTTGGCCCAAGAGCTGAAGGAGCACCAGTTGTCGGCGCCTACAATCAGCTTGAACTGATGCTCCGGGTAACTTTCCCGAAGGCTGCAGAGCGTGCGGTAGGTATAGGAGGGAAGCGGAAGATGCATCTCGAAGTCGGATACCTTTACTCCGGGAAGACCTGACGCTGCCCGCGCGGCCATCTGCAGCCGCTCCTCATCGGAGGCTATAGCGGCTTCTCTCTTCAGCGGATTGCGTGGGCTTACAAGCAGCCACACCTCGTCGACCAGTCCTGACTGAGCTATGAAGCTTGCCAGAATGGCATGACCGGTATGGATAGGATCGAAGGTGCCGCTGTAGATGCCTATTCTCATCTGGCCAGAAAGTCGGTTATCGCTCGTCGGGTACGCTCAACGGCTTCCTCAAGGTCGTCGTTGATTATCGTAGTGTCATAGGAGCCGGCAAACGTCATCTCATATTCCGCTTTGGCAAGGCGCCTGGCAATCGACTCCTCCGGGTCGGTGCCCCTTCCTCTGAGGCGCTTCTCCAGCTCCTCGGCGCTTGGCGGCATGATGAAGAGGGCTATCGCCTCAGCGCCGAAGCGCTTCTTTACGTTGATGCCTCCCTTCACGTCGATATCCATTATCAGGTTGCGGCCGGCGCCACATACGCGGTCTACTTCCGAGGCGAGCGTGCCGTAGCAGGTGCCGGGATATACCTCTTCCCACTCTACAAACTCTCCTCTGGCAGCGCGCTGCTTGAATTCGTCGGCAGAGATGAAATAGTATTCCCTGCCGTTGATTTCCTGACCTCGCGGCGCGCGCGATGTGGCCGATATGGAGAATCCGAGCTTCAGTTCAGGATCCTGCATCAGCCGGCTGATGATTGTAGACTTGCCGCTCCCTGAGGGTGCCGACAATATGATTATCTTGCCCCTTACAGGGGATTTAGTTGCGTCAGAGCACATTGAGGACCTGCTCTTTTATCTGTTCAAGTTCATCTTTCATTCGAACCACAATCTGCTGCATTCCAGCATGGTTCGACTTCGATCCGAGCGTATTGATCTCCCGGCCCATCTCCTGAGCTATGAACCCGAGCTTCTTGCCCTGGCCAGGCGCTTCATCAAGAGTGGCAAGGAAATAGTCGAGATGAGCCGAGAGGCGCAGCTTCTCTTCCGCTACATCGAGCTTCTCGATATAGAAAATCAATTCCTGCTCGAGGCGCCCTTTGTCGAACTCCACTCCTGAGAGGCGCGACAGCTGCTCCTCGAGGCGCGCGCGAATCTTCGGCACCCGCTCCTTTTCCAGCGGCTCGACATCTTTGAGAAGCTGCCGGATACATTCAATCTTCTCGCGGAAGAAGGCCTCGAGCTTAGCTCCTTCCGTAGCCCGGAACTCTATAAGGTGCTCAATAGCCTCAGAACAAGCCTTTTCGGCAGCCTTGGCATCGGCCGAGGTGTCGCGCTGCGTCTGGTTCTTGATAGAATCGGGTAGGCGCGTGAGCACAGCGAACCAGTCGGAGGGCTCTTCTATACCCAGTTCAGCGGCAGCTTCAGAAATCTGGCGTCGGTAAGCCTTGAGAGCCTGCACATTGAGTTGCGAGGTCGACTCGCCGGCTATAGTTTCACACGAAATAATGGCATCGACCTTGCCACGCACGATTCGTGAGGCAATCTCCTGGCGTATAGCCACTTCTGCCTCGCGCAGCGGTGCGCTTACACGCAGCGACAGATCGAGCTGCTTGCTGTTGAGGGATTTCAGCTCCGCAGTGACGCGCACATCGGAACTCTCGGCTTCACTCTTGCCGAAACCTGTCATTGAAAGTAACATGGTTGCAAAATTAAGCATTTTAAGTGTTTTTAGACCGTAAGTTTGCTTACTTTTTCTTACATTTGCGTGTTAGTATATTGACTTTGAATCACAATAACCCAAAAACTTGAATATGGATAACGAAAATCTGCTTATTGAGGTCACGGAGAAGGCTCAGCGCTGGCTCGACCCCAAATATGACGAGGAAACGCGCCGGCAGGTGCAGGCGATGCTCGACAATCCTGATAAAACCGACCTGATAGAGGCTTTCTATAAGGATCTCGAATTTGGAACGGGCGGCCTACGCGGAATCATGGGTGCCGGTTCCAACCGAATGAATATCTACACCGTAGGCGCCGCTACCCAGGGCCTTGCCAACTATCTGCTGGATACCTTCAAGGATCTTCCCCAGATCAGCGTATGCGTAGGTCACGACGTGCGCCACAACTCCCGCCGCTTCGCTGAACTCGCTGCCGATATTTTCTCGGCCAACGGCATCAAGGTATATCTCTTCGATGGCCCGTGCCCTACGCCGGAGGTATCTTACGGAATCCGTAAACTCGGCTGCCAGAGCGGAGTAATGGTCACCGCAAGCCATAACCCCAAGGAATACAACGGCTACAAGGCCTACTGGAGCGATGGCGCGCAGATGATTGCACCCCACGATGTGCAGACAATCGAATATGTAAATGCAATCACGTCGGTCGACCAGATTAAGTTTACCCCTCGCAAGGAGCTTATCCAGATAATCGGAGAGGATATCGACAAGCAGTATCTCGACGACATTCACTCGCTTTCGCTCAGCCCTGAGGCCGACAAGCGCCATAAGGACATGAAGATTGTCTACACCCCGATCCACGGCACCGGTCTGCGCCTCATGTACCGCTCGCTGGCCGAATGGGGCTTCGAGAATGTGGCTCACGTAGACGCCCAGGATATTCAGGACGGCGATTTCCCGACCGTAGTTTCTCCTAACCCCGAGAATGCCGAGGCTATGAAAATGGCTATCGAGAAGGCTAAGGAGACGGGTGCGAGCCTGGTGCTTGCCTCTGACCCTGACGCAGACCGCGTAGGTCTGGTGGTGCGCGACAAGGAGGGTAACTATCAGCTCGTGAATGGCAACCAGATCTGCATGATCTTCCTCTATTATCTGATTACGCGCAACGTGGAGCTCGGCAAGATGAAGGGCAACGAATACTGCGTGAAGACGATCGTGACAACGGAGGCTATCAAGCGGATAGCTGATGCCAACGGCGTGAAATGTTTCGACTGCTTCACCGGTTTCAAATGGATAGCCGACGTGATGCGCAACATGGAGGGTACCGGCCGCTATCTGGGCGGCGGCGAGGAGAGCTATGGCTTCCTGGCCGAGACTTTCGTGCGCGACAAGGATTCGATTTCTGCAGTGCCTCTGATGTGTGAAATCGCTGCGTGGGCGGCAGATCAGGGTATGAACCTCTACGAGCTGCTTATCGACATCTACGCAAAATACGGCTTCTCGCGCGAGCGTGGCGTGAGCGTGGTTCGTCCCGGTAAGTCGGGCGCCGACGAGATCGTGGAGATGATGAAGCAGTATCGTGCTAATCCTCCGAAGAGTCTTGCGGGAAGCGAAGTGGTTGTGGTGAAGGACTATGCCGACCTCAACTGCCGCAATATCAAGACCGGTGAGATCGAGAAGATGAATTTCCCGACAACGAGCAATGTGCTCCAGTTCATCACGGAGGCAGGCGATAAGGTCAGCATCCGTCCGAGCGGTACGGAGCCGAAGATCAAGTTCTACGTCGAGGTGCGTGAGGATCTTCCCTCGAAGGAGGACTATGAGGCTACCGTCAGAAAGGCGGAGGATAAGATAGACCGTGTGCTTGCCGACCTTGGTGTGAAGTAAGCACTTTTCAACAGATTTTACTTTTAGCTGCGGTTGAGCTCCGGTTCTTCCGCAGCTTCTTTTGTTAGTTGCGTTCATGGTGGTAAATGTTTAATGGTTTTGATTTCGACTGCAAAGTTACAACAAAGTTTTGAAATATCAAAATTTTGATGATTCTTTTTGATTAATCCTGATTAAGCGGGATTAATCGGGATTAGCTTCCGGACTTTCTTACTTTGCTAAGGTCCGGTTAAGCCCAAATTGCCAGTTTGCGGCACTCCAATATTAATGAGAGAAAATATAATCTGATAGGAGCTGAAGATAAAAGAAATTTTGTTAACTTTGCTTCGACAATATCATCGCGCGATGATGTTGCCACAAGATTGGCAAAATTGCTGAATCCTACCAATCGAAAACGCCAAAATTAGAAGAAGAGGATGATGCAATCTAAAGCTCCTTGTCTTTTTTTAAAGTAATGAAGACTCTGTTGCTGTATGTTTTATATAGTGTACAGATCTTTATTCAGTCGTCTATTAGACAGGAGCGTCCGTTTCGAATCTGATTAAAACCAGATACGCGACGGCGCAGGTTGTATTTTCTCTTGCTTCGCCTCTTCAAGGGCGATTGGCGTTGCCTGATTGGTGGGTGTAAGTGATGAAGTCGCTTGCGCCTTTCTTGTAAAATTGAGGTAAACCAATCAAACAAATGCTGAGTTTGGCGACTTGTAGGCGGAGAGGACAGGAGCTTATGCCCATCATCAAGTCGATATACTGGAATCAGAATCCGGACGGTGCGTTAGTATATCTTTTCCCTTTTCAGGACGTAACCCTTGGAAGTGTTCTGACTGTAAATGACAGTCAAGAGGCTTACTTCTACAAGAATGGCTCGCTATGCGATAAGTTCGGGCCAGGTCGTCACGTGCTTTCCTCGTCGAATATCCCTATCCTTAACAGAATAATCAACATTCCTTCCGGAGGAGAATCTACGTTTAAGGCGAGCGTATGGTTTGTGAGCAAGCTAGAGAAGCGCAATATGCTTTGGGGCACCGGAGGATTGAGGGTGATAGATCCTTATTTCCAGGTGCCGATAAAATTGTCTTCGCGAGGTCATTATGGTGTGAGGATAAAAGATGGCGGCCTGTTTCTGCTGAAATTTGTGGGCACACAAACTTTTCTTACGATGGATTTCATCTATGAGCAGTTTCGTGTTGACGTAGTGGAAGCAGTAAAAGTAGCGCTTGCCCGCTATATGAAGGAAAACGACATAAACATCAATGAACTCGGCTCGGAATATCGGAATCTGAGCAAAGCTATCGCCACCACTCTACAGGATTCATTCGATGAGTATGGCGTAGAACTCCTCAATTTCAACATAGAAGATATATCGTTTGATGAGAATGATAAGGGTTACCAAACGGTAATGGAAGGAATAGCCGAGCAGGCTAAGCTTAAAAAGCTCGGGGTGGACTATATTCAGCAGAAACAGCTTGATATAGCTCAAACTCTTGCTGGAAACCAGGGAGCCGGCACATTCGTAGGGGCCGGATTAGGTATGGGCATGGGTCAACAGATGGGGCAAATGTTCGGACAGATGATGAGCGGATCGCCAGTCGCACCTCAGCAATCGGTTCCACAGATGCCTTCGTTCTATGTGGCTAAAGATGGACAGACCACGGGGCCTTTCCGTCTGGATGTGATCGGAAATATGGTTATGAATGGTGAGATAGGCAAGAATACCTACGTATTTCGCGTAGGCGGTACGGCCTGGGTAAACGCAAGTCAAGAAGTCGAAATTGCCCAGATATTTCAGAATATGGCGCCACCACCTCCTCCTCCTCCTCCTTCGACCGTCCCTCCTGTAGAACTTTAACAGCTAAACCACTATGAGAAATATTATCATCTTCATATTTGTGTGCGTTGCTGTCAGCGCAGCTATCTTCGGTATTTTCAATCTCACGTTTCCAAAGGCTACTGAGCTCATGGGCTGGTGCGTGGCGAGTGGAATCGTAATGACAATCGCATTAGCAAGCAATGTGATACTTATCTCTTCGCATAAAAGCCTGACGATTAGGAATGCTGCAACGTCGTGGTGCGTCAATCTCACGGCAATATGCTTTTTCGCCTGGACTTTGCTTTTCGTATTCGGGCTTGGTGATTATCGCGAAGAGGGGAGAAATCTTAACAGTCTCTATATAGGCTATCTTATTATTTTAATCGCAGGCCTGGCGCTCTTCTTTATTGCAGATCGCGGGGGATCGATAGCACAGGCTCAAAATGCGATGACAGAAGCGAATATCCGCGGGCGCGCAGACTTTTTATCACAGCTTAATCTGCTGAAACTTAATGTAGAACAAATTGTAGATACAGAATCGTCTGGAGAAATAAAGACTCTGATTTCGAGAAATATCGATTTGCTTAGGAATATCCCGGCATCAAGGTTTAGCTCTCAGGCGGTTAGCGATCAACTTTCGCAGTCCCTCATGGTTCTCGACGAGGCTATTGAAAGCAACGATACAGAAAGAATCAAACAATCCAGCCAACAGCTTACTTTAATTCTCAAATCCCTGCGGATATGAATGAATCACTAAAATGCTCCGAGTGCGGAGGTAATAAGTGCCAGAGAGTATCAGGCAACACCTATAGGTGCCTTTACTGTGGCTCAACGTTTACAACAAAGACCGATCCTGTGCCTCCTGCAATGCCACAGGTTATGCCGCCGCCTCAAGTGGTCTATATAGATCACCAGAGACAGGCCGCTCCATACCAGCCTATAAGGAAAAGCGAAAAAAAGAAGTCGACAGCATTACTGCTTACTTTCTTTTTAGGTTGGCTCGGTATAGAATGGTTCTATCTGGGCGAGACGACGACAGGGATATTGTGTGTGCTCTTTTTCTGGACGGGGATACCCTTTCTTGTAGCATTAGTACATTTCATTATATTGCTGTGTACCAGCAATGAACAGTTTGATCGGCAATACAATTATTAATTTGTCAATGAATTAGATGGACAATTAGTTTGAGAGTTGCATGGATCAGGCGCAAATAGAAGCATTATCACTATTCCAGGAGGGAGAATATGAGAAGGCCAAAGAGTCAATGGCTAAATCCAATACAATCACTCCGGAGGATTTCAAGGTTTTTGTAGGTCAATGTAATCAGATACTTGCAGAGCAGTACAAGTATCTGATTGAGGATGCACTCTCTTCGGGCGACTATACGAGAGCCAACGCTCTTCGGGAGCGGTTCAGAGAGAAGCATGGCAGAAACGACGCGATCGAGTCATTGACGATTCCAAATGTAGTCAAAACTCAGGAGTCTTATAACAAGTCTTCTGATTTCAAAACGATTGTCGAGGAACGCAAGAACCCCTATCGTATGGCAACTATTATTTCTTGTATTGTTGCTTTTGTAATAATTATATTTTTATTAGTCTTAGGGAATTTGTCTGGCAATAGGAACAACGATGAAGAGTCTGCCGTAGAAGTAGCTGATGAAGAGGTAATAGATGATAGCAGTGATATTTATATGAACTCAGGTTCTGATAATACTAATGTGATAACATCTGAGTGTGTTGTGCGTCCTATATCCTCGCATTTCAATTCTCAAATATTAGTGCCTTCATTTCTTACAGAAGTTAGTTCGATTGATAATGGTGGCTATAAATATCAGGCAAGTAATGGTGCGTTTTTAATAACAATGTGCGGTAATTCCGATTTGTCAGCAGAAAGGTTTGTGAATGAATCATGTAATACTCATAACTCAACTTATAAAAGAGCGACAGATAATTGGGCCGTAAATTCCGGTAGACAGGATAGTATGTATTATTACGCTAAAGCTATAAAGATTGACAAAATATTATACTATGCCTTTTTTGCGGTTCCTAATGATAAAGAAAATGCAAAAACGCTTCAAGAATTAACAGAGAAAATCTTTAATGGCTCAAACTTTCCTTTATATCATGAGGTCGATTCTCTAAATGATAAGTGTATTATTTCCCCACCTAATAATTATATAATCGCCAATGAATACAAACAATTAGTAGAATCCTGCAAAGCCAAGGGAATGGTAGGAGTGGCAATAAACGGCCAGGGGCGCATGGATATGGAATTTTATGCGGGCGATAGGTATAAAGATTCTGATAGTGAGGGATCCTACACTCGTATTCCTGGAGGAATTCTATTTGGCAACTATAACAGGGATGGAGAAGTATTGATATATAATGGGAAAAGTTATGGGATTGGTACTGATGAATTTGTAGACACTAAGAATCTTACAGTTCGTTTCTTAGATGAGACACCTGTTTCGATTGATCAATATTGTAGAGAACATGAGTCGAGTTGCAATGTAGTAGATCTTGTTTTCTATTGGTTCAAATAAGAAATTATTCGTTATGATGATCTTAATATATATTTGTGTTACGCTTATAGTTCTTATATGTATATTTAGGAGGAAGCGGAAGTGAAGCTCAATAAGATGGAACTTGACTCTCGGAGGGTATGATTTTCGAGATTAAGCGGGGTTGAGCGGGATTATGCGCTCGTGCCTCCGGCACTTTTTTGCGCTGAGGGCTTTCGTCCGGGCACTCGCGCCTGCTTCGCAGCCGCTCATACCCGGTTTCTCTATATCTGCGCGCCTCACGGCGCTCTGAGGGTGGAGCTTTAGTCCGGGTACTCGCGCCTGCTCCGCAGCCGCTCATACCCGGTTTCCCTATATCCGCGCACCTCACGGCGCTCTGAGGGTGGGTCAGAGAAATCAGGGGAATCGGAGAAATAAGCGGAATTTGTTGGGTAATTGGGAGTTATTGCGTATCTTTGCAATTATAAAATGCGATTTTATAATTGTTAAGAATCTGATTTATTGGATTATATAGACCTATAGGTTATGATTGACAGGATTTTGAGTTCCAAAATAAAGCAGTTGGGAAGCAAGTTTCCGATCGTTACCCTTACAGGACCGCGGCAATCGGGAAAGTCGACGTTGCTCAAAAATCTTTATCCGGACTATAAGTATGTGTCGCTTGAGAATCCGGATATGCGCGCTTTTGCGAGTGAAGATCCGAATGGTTTTCTAAAGACTTATGATAATCACGTAATTATTGATGAAGCGGAGCGAGTTCCATCATTATTTTCCTATCTCCAGACGCATGTTGACGCAGTAAATGAGGAAGGTATGTATATGCTTGCTGGATCCCGCAACTTTCATCTTATGGCTGCTATTGATCAGTCGTTGGCGGGACGAACAGCGGTTTTGAAGCTGCTGCCATTCTCGAGAAAGGAGCTGCATGAAGCTAATCTATTGCCTGCAGAAATAAACCATCAGATTTTCAAAGGGTTTTATCCCAGGATATATGACAAGGATATTGCTCCAACTGACTATTATCCGTCGTACATAACAACTTATGTGGAGCGGGATGTGCGCGTAATGCTCAATGTAGCTGACTTGGCAAGATTCACCCGATTTATCCGCCTTTGTGCAGGAAGAATCGGCCAACTTCTTAATAAGGCGAATCTTGCAACCGAGTCTGGAATAACGATTCCTACCGTAGAGTCTTGGCTGTCAGTGCTTGAAGCGAGTTACATAATATATCGGCTCGAGCCGAACTTCAATAACTATAATAAGCGAATCGTTAAGACACCAAAGCTTTATTTCTACGATACAGGACTTGCGTGCAGCCTGCTCGGCATCACAACTCCCGAGCAGCTCGACACGCATTTTCTCCGAGGCGGGCTGTTTGAAAATTTGGTCATTAACCAATTTATTAAGGATAGTCTTAATCATGGAATAACGCCAGACCTTACTTTCTGGAGAGACAGCACAGGAATCGAGGTTGATTTGGTTAAGACAAGCGGACTGGAGCAGCACGGCTATGAAATTAAGTCGGGGAGTACTTATAATCCGGCGTTTTTTGATAGCCTGAACAAATGGGGGACTTTGTCGGGAGTTCCGGAGAGTATGAGAGCTGTGATTTATTCGGGGGACGCGTCGTTGAAAACGTCGAATGGCGAGGTGATTTCTTTTGCTTCTACGTTTTGACTAATTTTGCACGGTAAATCTGATGATTATGGATATCCGGAAGGTTATTGAGAAGATCTATAATGAAGTGAAACCGATGTTCGGTCGCGGCAAGGTGGCCGATTATATTCCTGCGCTTGCGGAAGTTAATCCCCGTCAGTATGGCATAGCCGTAGCCTCAATTGATGGCGAATCTTTCGGTTTGGGTGACTGTAGAACCAAATTCTCCATTCAGAGTATCTCGAAAGTGTTCACTCTGGCCATGGTGATGCGCCATCTGGGCGAAGAGCTATGGGAGTCGGTTGGCCGGGAGCCGTCGGGCACTCCGTTTAACTCTCTGGTTCAGCTTGAATATGAGCACGGTATTCCCCGTAATCCGTTTATAAACGCGGGAGCTCTGGTCGTGACGGACCGGCTAATGAATCTGTATGAACGGCCGAAGGACAGTATCCTTCAGTTTATAAGGGAGAATGCCGATTGCGATGATATTTACTTCGACCGGAATATAGCGCGCTCCGAACTCGAGACTTCCAGCCGCAATATGGCGTTGGGCTACTTTATGAAGAGCTTCGGGAATATAGATCACGACATGGATAAACTTATCGACGTATATTGCAACCAGTGTAGTGTGGCTATGACGTGTGAGGAGCTTGCCAAATCCTTCCTTTTTCTGGCTAACCACGGTGAAAATCCGTTCACAGGTGAGCGTATTCTCTCTGTGAGCAAAGCGAAACGACTTAATTCGCTGATGCTTACGTGTGGCTTTTACGATGAGTCGGGCGATTTTGCTTTCCGTGTGGGTCTTCCCGGGAAGAGTGGTGTCGGAGGCGGTGTGGTGGCGATTATACCCGGCAAGCTGAGTATAGCGGTCTGGAGTCCGGAGCTTGACTCCCACGGAAACTCATGCATGGGCATAGAGACCCTTGAACGGTTTACAACAGATATCGGCACCTCAATTTTCTGATTCGGCAGGATAACGAAAAAACGCGACCGGAGGTATCCCCGGCCGCGTCGGATATTGGAAGTTGAAAGGGTAGTTAAGAGTATCAGTCAAGCAGGCTTATAGAGCGCTTGATGAATGCGGTAAGCACCTCGCCCTTAAGTAGGTTAGCGCGGAGCAGAGCCAGATCGATCACCTGGCGCACCTGAGGCTGTGTGGCGGCGTAATCCTTCACGAGATCCTCTTCCTGCTTGCGCACGTCGGCCACTTTTTTCTCCTTTTCGGCTACTGCGTCTTTCTTCGAATCGTCTTTTCTGTCGGCTTCGATCTCCTTGTTGAGGGTTTCGATTTCAGCGCGAAGCGGAGCTACACGATCCTGAAGTGACGATGTGGCGAGATCTACGATTTTCTTTACAGCCGGCTGGTCCGTGTTTACTACGAGCTGATAGCTGTCGGGCAGCGAAGCATAGAAAGAAGCACCCGGCTGCATGGCTGCCATCTCTTTCATTCGGCGCATATATTCGCTCTGGGTCACAGTAGCGGGTGCGTCGTTTTCGCCAAGAGATTCGAAGGCCACTACAAACTGAGCCTTCTCCACCTGCGGAAGCTGCGATGAGAAGAGGGTAGTCATCACATCGGTCTGCACAGGAGTGAGGCCAGCGTCTTTCCTGTCGGTCTTCACGATGAGTCGCTCCGGGGTATCGGAGTCAACGCGCACGAAGCGGGTCTTCTCGAGCTTGCTTTCGAGCATGGAGAGCACATGGTTGTCGAGCTGTCCGTTCATCAGCAGCACGTTGTAACCCTTTTCCTCTGCGGCCTTGATATAGCTATACTGCTCAGTGGCGTCGGTAGCGTAGAGATAGATCACGTTGCCGTCTTTATCGGTCTGGGTCGGCTCTACGAGCGTGCGGTATTCCTCGAGCGTATAGTAGCGGCCTTCGGTATCCTTGAGAAGGAAGAACTTCTTGGCCCATTCGAAGAATTTCTCATCGGTGAGCATACCGTAGTCGATGAATACTGCGATATCGTCCCACTTCTTTTCGTAGGCCTGACGGTCGTCGGTAAACATCTGTTCCAGCTTCTCGGCCACTTTCTTGGAGATATAACCGGAAATCTGCTTTACCTGCCTGTCGGCCTGCAGATATGAACGGCTCACGTTGAGGGGAATATCGGGCGAGTCGATCACACCCTGCATCAGGGTCATGAACTCGGGCACTACGCCCTCAACCTGATCGGTCACATAGACCTGATTGCTATAGAGCTGAATACGGTCTTTGCGCACGTCGAGGTTGCTCTCGATCTTCGGGAAATAGAGCACACCCGTAAGCGTGAAAGGATAGTCTACATTCAGGTGGATCCAGAACATAGGGTCTTCTGCCATCGGCATCAGCTCATGGTAGAACTCGAGATAGTCTTTGTCGGTAAGCTCGGCCGGCTTCTTGGTCCAGAGGGGCTCTGTGGCGTTGATTACCTTATCTTTATCAGTATCAACATATTTACCATCTTTCCACTCCTGCTCCTTTCCGCTCACTACAGGCACCGGCAGGAAGCGGCAGTATTTGCGCAGCAGAGCGTCGATGCGCGACTGCTCGAGAAATTCCTTGCTGTCGTCGTCGATATAGAGAATCACGTCGGTGCCGCGTTCAGCTTTCTCGATTTCCTCCATCTGGTATTCTGGGCTTCCGTCGCAGGTCCACTGCACGGCCTTTGCGCCCTCCTTATAGGAAAGCGAGCGGATTTCCACCTTTTTCGATACCATGAAGGCAGAGTAGAATCCGAGTCCGAAATGACCGATGATACTATTTGCGGTATCCTTATATTTGTTGAGAAACTCTTCAGCGCCGGAGAATGCTATCTGATTGATATATTTGTCGATATCTTCGGCGTCCATTCCGATTCCGTGGTCAGACACGGTAAGCGTACCGGCCTCCTTGTCGACAGTCACCTTTACACGCATATCGCCCAGTTCGCCTTTGAAATCGCCGAAGGCGGAGAGGGTCTTGAGCTTCTGGGTAGCATCGATTGCGTTGCTCACGAGCTCACGAAGGAAGATCTCGTGGTCGCTATAAAGAAACTTCTTGATTACCGGGAAGATGTTCTCGGTTGTTACACCAATTTTTCCGTTTGCCATGGTTATATAGTGTTTTTAGTTTTTAAGATTTCGGTTTATAAATTGCAAAAATCGTGCCTGAGATGCCGCTTTCCGGCAATCTTCTATATATTAACAATTTCGCGGGCGTAAAGATTAACGCGATTCTGCCAATATGTCAGCCCGGGACGGGGGAGCGTCAGAATGTCATGCAGAGAGAGAAGCCTTTGTAATTGGGGGTAATCATAGGTGAAAACGAGCCTGACAGCTGATGGTTAGCGCGGGAGCACGATGTGTTGCGTCCGCGAAACAGGTCGATTACCTCGTTGACCGGGTCAATGAGAAATACTACTATGTTGCCGAGCACCTTTGAACCGAGCAAGTGGTAGTCATTTTCCGCTATGCGGCGCTTCGCGCGGTAGAATCCTTCGCCTATAATGCTGCCTACGAGGGGAGTCACAAAGAGATCCTGAATCGATGGCCGCTCCATAAAGGCCTCAATACCAAACTCCCAGCCGATGGAGGAAATGCAGGTGCTATAGAGCAGTGACTGCCAGAAATTGAATCCGCAAGAGCGCGCCGACATGAAATAGACGGCTCCGGCATAGGGGTGAAGCACATAGTTGAAGATCGCTTTATCATGATCCCACGCGGGTCCTTCTCGCAGCACATGGTTGCGCCAGCGCTTGAACATCGGCACGCTCTGGATCTCGGCCCTGTTCCATGAGGTGGCGTCTTCCGGCAGACATTCGAGCACCACGAGAGTGCCGATGAAGGCACCGCCGAGCACAGCCGTGTTGGTCCACATTCTTTTCCAGTCGGGGCAGCGGTAGGTGAGCGAGGCTGGGTGGCAATAGATCGATTCATGCTTCAGCCGGCGTCCGGGAGTCCATGGGGCTTCAGGATTTATCGTCTGCTCCTCAATGAATAAGGCGGAGAAATCAGCTTCCGGTATATCAGTTTCGGAGGCGGCAAGGGATGCCGGGGGAAGAGGTGCGGCTATTGGGAGCGATACTTCCATCTGTGGCGAAGGAAGGGCTGAATGCGATGTTGTTGAGTCGCAAAGAGTCTCGCAGCGCGCCGACAATACAGTCATGCTTAGCAGCATGGATATGAGAATCCTGGACATAAGAAGGTGTGTTTATAGTATTAATCTAAGATTTCGGTATTTATATCGAAATCGGGTGGGAGTGACGCTTCTGCGCGACTCTCACTTTAGAAACGCCTGAATTGGCGTAAAGATTAATCTGAGGCTTCATTTTTTCAGCCCGGCACTACATTGAGCGCATCATAAGCTGAACAGAGGCAGCATAAAAATGATTCAGAATGAGGCGTTAAAGAGGCGATTCATTCAAAGCGAAGGGTTGAAGCGGGAGAAACACGCGAAATAAAGTGGGCCGGGAGAAGCAGTGAAAGCCAAACGATGAGCAGCACTGCGGCATTGAGCGTAAGGACACCCTGCCAGGTGATTGCTACCGGCACGAAATCAATATAATAGCTGTCGGGATCGAGATGGAAGAAATGTGTGCGCTGCTGCAACCAGAGCACCAGCAGCATCAGTCCGTTGCCCGCTATCAGCCCTATTATAGCCACCTTGCAGGCGAGCCATACAAAGACCCTCCTTACCGCTTTTTCCGAGGCTCCGAGAGCCCTGAGCACGCCGATGGTGCGTACCTTGTCGAGTATGAGAATCAGCAGTCCGGAAATGAGAGTGACGCATGCCACTACGGTCATCAGGATCAGAATTACGAGCACATTGGTATCGAGCAGCGATAGCCAGTTGAAATAGGCAGCTCCCTGAACCATAGCGTTTTCTACACGCAAAGGAGTGAATATATCGGCCTCCGCATAGGCTTTAACCAGCTTGTTGCCGAGGGCTGCCGAGTATTGGTCCACAAGGTTGAAGTCGGTGGTCGTCACCCTTAGTGCTGTTCCCTGGCTCGGCGAGAGGGCGGCGAGCTGCTGGGCAAGCGCGAGCGAACCGTAGATGTAGATATTGTCGTAGCCTTCAAAATGCGAATCAGTTATCGCCGCCACCCTGAGCGGCCTCACCCTCAGGTCGTCGGAAAAGAAATATGCAGGCACCTTATCGCCGATGTGCAGCCCGAGCTCATCGGCTGTCTTGCGGCTCACGACCATAAGCGAGTCAGCGCCAGGCGCCGTAAAGTCGGGAACCTTGCCTTCTATAAGATTTGTGCTCAAGAAAGCTGTGTCGGCTCCTTCTCCTATACCTTTCAGATAGATGCCTTTGAAGTCGGACTCGGTTTTCAGCACCGCAGGCACCGTCACTTCGAGCGCAATGCTCTCTACGTAAGGCTCTTTAAGAAGCAGATTGCGCAGGGTCGGGGTCAAGGTCAGGGTGTTGCCCGCTTCTTCGGTTGGAACCGCATAGATAGAGAGGTGAGAGTTGAATCCCACTACTTTAGCCCGGATTTCCTGTTTGAAGCCTCCCACTACCGCGATGGCCGCAAGCATAACCGCTATCGACAGGGCCACTGCCGCCACCGCCACCTTTACGGCAGGGCTGCTCCGGCGCCCGGAAGCGGAGAGCGAGAGGCGTCTTGCTATATAGAAAGGATAGTTCACGACACGCAAAGATAGTGATAAACTCCCATACATTGATCCTCCCGGTCGCAAAGGTAGGCCGGAACGTGTTTTTTTGATAAAAAAAGCGGGAAGAAAACCCTGTCAGGTGAAATAAAATGGTTATCTTTGCAAAGTGGACCGATGCGGTCTGCGAGCCTTAAATCTGAAGGCGTAAAAGCCATAGGATCAGAAGAATAAAAATAACTAACCGAAAATATCCGTTATGGAAGAAAAACTCATGAAGACGTGTCTGCACGACCGTCACGTAAAGCAGGGCGCCTTGATGTCGCCCTTCGGCGGCTTTGACATGCCGATTCAGTATACTAATATCACAGATGAGCACAATGCAGTGCGTCAGCACGTAGGTGTGTTCGATGTAAGCCATATGGGCGAGGTTCGCGTGAAAGGCCCTGAAGCAGAGAAATATGTGAACCATATTTTCGTAAACGATGTGACGGGCGCTCCCGACGGCCAGATTTTCTACGGCATGATGTGCTATGAAAACGGCGGTACGGTCGACGATCTTCTTGTCTATAAGGTACACGACGACGAGTTCTTCCTCGTGATCAATGCCGCCAACATCGATAAAGATGTGGCATGGATCAAGAAGAACGCTGAAGGCTACGATGTGACCGTGACCGACGAGAGCCCGATCTATGGCGAGGTGGCTATTCAGGGTCCCGAGGCTGAAGATACGGTAGAGAAGGTGCTTGGCCTGAAGGTTAAAGATATAGCTTTCTATAATTTCCTGGAGATTCCCTCCGAGGGCGAGACCATTATCGTGAGCCGCACGGGCTATACCGGTGAAGACGGCTTCGAGATCTATGCCAGCCATGAGTATATCCAGCGCGTATGGGATAAGCTGATGGAGGCCGGCGTAGTGCCTTGCGGTCTCGGTTGCCGCGACACCCTCCGTTTTGAGGTAGGCCTTCCCCTTTACGGCGATGAGCTCAGCGCCGACATAACCCCGATCGAGGCAAGCCTGAGCATGTTCGTGAAGCTCGACAAGCCGGAGTTTATCGGTAAGGAGGCTCTTGCAAAGCAGAAGGCTGAGGGCGTGAAGCATCGTATCGTAGGTATCGAGCTGGAAGGCAACGCAATTCCGCGTCACGGCTATCCCGTGGAAGTCGACGGCAAGCAGGTAGGTGAGATCACAACAGGCTATCGCTCAATCTCAACCGGCAAGAGCGTGGCAATGGCTATGATCGATAAGCCTTACGACAAGCTGGGCACCGAGGTAGAGGTGCGCATCCGCAAGAAGACCTTCCCCGGCAAGGTGGTGAAGAAGCGCTTCTACGACAAGAGCTACAAAAAATAAGTTACAAATAAAAAAATCACAACAATAAAACTATAGCAATCATGAGCAAAGTACTTGACAATCTCCTTTATTCGGATTCCCACGAGTGGGTAAGTGTTGACGGCGACGTAGCTACCGTAGGTATTTCTGACTACGCTCAGCACGCCCTTGGCAGCATCGTATATGTCGACGTACCCGAAGAGGGCGACGAGGTAACTGCCGGCGAGGAGTTCGGCGCAGTGGAGTCAGTAAAGGCTGCCAGCGACCTGATCTCTCCCGTGAGCGGTGAGGTGATCGAGGTAAACGAGGCTCTCGCCGACGAGCCGGGCGCAATCAACAATGATGCCTTCGGCGCCTGGATAATGAAGGTTCGCATGAGCGATCCCTCTGAGGTAGAGAAGCTGCTCGACGCAGCTGCTTACGCTAAACTCTGCGAGGAATAAGAAAGAGAAGCTAATAGAAAATGAGCAACAAGTTTATCCCCCACACGGAGGATGACCTGCGAGTAATGCTGGAGCGTATCGGCGTGGATTGCGTCGATGCGCTCTATGCCGACGTGCCGCAGGAGGTGATCTTCCAGGGTGAATACGATATACCCTCCGCCATGTCGGAGGTAGAGCTCCGCAAGCATTTCAAGGAGCTCGGTAAGAAGAACAGCCAGCTGACAGTGTTCGCAGGTGGTGGAGTTTATGACCACTATAGCCCTTCTGCAGTAGCTCATCTCCTGGGCCGCAGCGAGTTCTATACCGCCTATACTCCCTACCAGCCTGAGATTTCACAGGGCACTCTCCAGTATATCTTTGAATATCAGACCATGATAGCTGAGCTGACCGGCATGGAGGCTTCCAACGCTTCCATGTATGACGGCGCTACAGCTACGGCCGAGGCAATGTTCATGATGGTCAACTCTGCCCGCAAGAAGAACCGCGTGCTGATTTCTGCTACGGTTTCTCCCCGTGTGGCTGAAGTTGTAAAGACCTATGCTAAATTCCATGGCGTAGCTCTCGACGTGCTTCCTGAGAAAGACGGCGTGACCGATCTCTCACTTCTCGATGCCGAGCTGGCAAAGGGTGATGTGGCCGGCCTGATTGTGCCGAAGCCTAATAAATACGGTATCATAGAGGATCTTACGGGCGTAGCTGATAAGCTTCACGCAGCTAAGGGCTTCCTGACTATGAACTGCGACCCCTCCACGCTGGCAGTGCTCCGCACTCCCGCCGGCTGGGGAGCCGACATAGCCTGTGGCGATGGTCAGACTCTCGGAATGCCGATGGAGTTCGGCGGTCCTTATCTGGGCTTCCTCGCCTGCGGTTCCGGTATGCTCCGCAAGATGCCGGGTCGTGTGGTAGGTGCCACCAAAGATGCCGACGGCAAGCGCTGCTACGTCCTGACTCTTCAGGCTCGCGAGCAGCATATCCGTCGCCAGAAGGCTACCAGTAACATCTGCTCAAACCAGAGCCTGATGGCCCTCTATGCTACTATCTATGTGGCTCTGATGGGTAAGGAAGGCCTCAAGGAGGTGAATAAGCTCGCTTGCGATGGAGCCCACTATCTCTGCGACGCCCTGGTGAAGAGCGGAAAGTTCCAGATCGCTTTCGACAAGCCCTTCCTGAAGGAGTTCACGCTGAAGACCGACCTCGACGTGAAGGCTCTCAACAAGAAGCTGCTTGCTAACGGCATCATGGGTCCGCTTGATCTCGGCGATGGTCTTGTAGAGTTCGCCGTGACCGAAAAGCGCACCAAAGAGGAGATAGATCAACTCATAACCTTAATTCTGGAGGCTTAAGAGATGAAGACTTACGATAAACTGATTTTCGAACTTTCGCGTCCCGGACGCAAGGGCTATGAGCTTCCCGCCGACCAGTATGCTACCGACGGCCTCGCTGCTATTCCGGCTGATATGCTCCGCAAGGAGCCGCTCGATCTGCCGGAGGTAAGCGAGGGCGACGTAGTGCGCCATTATACCAACCTCTCCAACAAGAACTTCGGTGTCGATACCGGCTTCTATCCTCTGGGTAGCTGCACGATGAAGTATAACCCGAAGATTAATGAAGAGGTAGCGGCAATGGCTGAATTTGCCAATGTTCACCCGCTTCAGGATCCGGAAAGCGTTCAGGGTGCCCTGGAGGTGTACTATAATCTTCAGCAGGCTCTGGCTGCTCTGGCCGGTTTCGCTGAGTTCACCCTCAATCCCTATGCAGGAGCTCACGGCGAGCTCACGGGTCTGATGGTGATGCGCCAGTACCACATTTCGCGCGGCGATACGAAGCGCACGAAGGTGATCGTGCCCGATTCAGCCCACGGCACCAATCCCGCTTCCGCAATGGTTGCCGGTCTTGAGGTGGTAGAGGTGAAGTCGCGCCCCAACGGCTCGATCGACCTGGAGGATCTCAAGCCTCTGCTCGACGATACCGTAGCAGGCATCATGATGACAAATCCCAACACGCTCGGTATGTTTGAGACCGAAATCGTGGAGATTGCTAAGCTCGTGCATGAGGCCGGAGGTCTGCTCTATTATGATGGAGCTAACCTTAACCCGCTGCTCGGCAAGGTGCGTCCTGGCGATATGGGCTTCGATATCATGCACATCAACCTGCACAAGACCTTCTCTACGCCTCACGGCGGTGGCGGTCCCGGTTCAGGTCCAGTAGGTGTAGCAGCTCATCTGGTAGATTTCCTTCCCAATCCCCGTGTGAAGAAGGGTGAAGACGGCAAGTTCTACGTTGAGTTCGGCGACAAGAGCCTCGGCAGCGTGAGCACATTCTTCGGCAATTTCGGAGTTATGCTCAAGGCTTATGCCTATATCCTTTCTCTGGGTAAGGAGAATATCAAGAATGTAGGCCCGATGGCTACTCTCAACGCCAACTATATCAAGGAGAGCCTGAAAGACGATTATCTGCTTCCGATTCAGGGAGTTTGCAAGCATGAGTTCGTGTTCGACGGTCTGAAGGACAAATCGACCGGCGTAACCACGCTCAATGTAGCCAAGCGTTTGCTTGACTATGGCTTCCATGCTCCTACGATTTATTTCCCGCTGCTGTTCCATGAGTCGATGATGATTGAGCCTACCGAGACCGAAAGCCTCGAGACGCTCGACGAATTTATCGACGTAATGCACAAGGTGGCTAAGGAAGCCCGCGAGAATCCTCAGGCTGTGATCGATGCTCCGCTCACCACTCCCGTGCGTCATCTCGACGAGACCGGTGCGGCGCTTCACCCGATCCTCACCTATAAAGCTCTCAAAGCAAATGCATAGCGACCTGATTATCATCGGTGGCGGTCCCGGCGGCTATGAAACGGCCGCCGCGGCTGCCGGCCGTGGGCTCAGTGTTACCCTCTTCGATGCGCAGCATCTTGGCGGCACCTGCCTCAATGAAGGCTGCATTCCTACGAAGTGCCTCTGCAAGGACGCCGAGGTGCTGAGCGAGATGAAGCGTTCCGATGAGTTCGGCGTAGATGATTTCACCTTCTCCATCGATTGGAACAAGGTATGCGCCCGCAAGGCAGCTGTGGTTGATACGCTGCGTCAGGGTGTGGAAGGCCTTATGGCCGCCGGTAAAATCAATGTGGTGAAAGAGTGGGCCTCTTTCAAAGATGCCCGCACGGTAACCGCCGGGGGAGAGGATTATACCGCCGAAAATATCATCATTGCAAGCGGAAGCGTTTCTAAGTCGCTCCCGATTCCGGGTGCAGAGCTCGAATGCGTGATGGATTCTACGGCTATTCTCAATATCGACCATATTCCGGAAAGCCTTACAATAATTGGCGGCGGTGTGATCGGTATGGAGTTTGCCGCAGTGTTCAATAGCTTCGGCTCTAAGGTAACTGTGATCGAATTCATGAAGCAGATTCTGCCTCCGTTTGATTCCGATATCGCCAAGCGCCTGAAGCAGACGCTTTCTAAGAAGGGTATCGAGATCGTGACCGGTGCAGCTGCAAAGAAAATCGAGCAGAATGCCGACTATGAGATAGTGGTGACCTACGAGCTTAAGGGCAAGGAGCAGACGGTAGTATCTTCGGATCTTCTTATGGCTGTAGGTCGCGGTCCGCGTCTGGAAGGCCTCAACCTGGAGGCTGCCGGAGTGGAATATACCAAGAAAGGTATCGTCTGCGACGACTATATGCGCACCAACGTGCCCCATATCTTCGCTATCGGCGATTGCAATGGCAAGATGATGCTTGCCCATGTAGCCTCATATCAAGGTCTCCGCGCGCTCAATACCATCACCGGTAAGGAAGATGGTATCCGCTTCGATCTGGTTCCCTCGGCAGTGTTCACTGTGCCTGAATGCGGCATGGTAGGTCTTACTGAGGAGCAGTGCAAAGCCCAGGGTATCAGCGTGAAGAAGGGTCAGAGCTTCTTCCGTGCTAATGGTAAGGCCCTTACGATGGGTGAGCCTGACGGAATCTGCAAACTTCTCTTCAGCGAAGACGATGGCCGCCTCGTAGGCGCCCACATAATGGGCGTGCAGGCTGCCGACCTGGCTCAGCAGTGTGCCGACCTGATGAATTTCAACGCCACCCGCCAGCAGATTGCTGACATAATCTTCGGTCACCCTACGGTGAGCGAGGTGATTGTAGCAGCCTGCCATTGAGCAGAAGCTGACTAATAAAACCGAGGGCCGCGTCATGATGATGCGGCCCTCGCTGTATATGGCGACCGGGTAATTAGTACTTGCTCCAGTCCTTGATCTTGATATCGTCGAGCGAAAGCTCGCAGAATGCCTCAATGAAGGCAGCAGCCAATCTGGCGTTGGTGATCAGAGGCACGTTAAGGTCGATTGCTGCGCGACGCACCTTATAGCCATTGCTGAGCTCGCGGGCCGTAAGATCCTTCGGAATATTGATTACCAGATCAATCTCCTTTCCGTGGAGCATCTCGAGAATCTGCGGATTGCCTTCCTCTGATGGGAAGAATACGCGGATAGCCGGCACTCCGTTTTTGTTAAGGAAATCGGCAGTGCCGCCAGTAGCGCAGATCGTGTAGCCTTTCTTATGGAGCTTGCGGGCGGGTTCGAGCATCTCCACCTTCTGGCGTGCTGTGCCGCTGCTGATCAGGATCTTCTTCGATGTGGACGGAATGCGGTAGCCAACCGAGAGCATTGCTTTGAGGATAGCTTCCGATGTATCTTCACCAAGGCAGCCTACCTCACCGGTTGATGACATATCCACACCGAGCACCGGATCGGCACCCTGCAGGCGCGAGAATGAGAACTGGGAGGCCTTGATGCCTACATAGTCAAGATCGAATGCGGATTTCGATGGCTTCTCGACCGGAATGCCGAGCATTACCTTTGTAGCGGCATCAATGAAATTCTGCTTAGAAACCTTCGATACGAACGGGAATGAACGCGAAGCGCGCAGATTGCATTCTATTACCTTGATATCATTGTTCTTAGCCAAGAACTGGATATTGAAGGGGCCGGATATATGAAGAGCTTCGGCAATGCGGCCCGAGATCTTCTTGATTCTCCTGATCGTTTCGGTGTAAAGCTTCTGAGCCGGGAACTGGATTGTGGCATCGCCTGAATGCACGCCGGCAAATTCTATATGCTCCGAAATGGCGTAGAGTTTGATTTCGCCGTTCTGAGCCACTGCGTCCATCTCAATCTCCTTAGCTTCCTGAATAAACTCCGAAACCACTACGGGGTGCTGTTTCGA
Organism: uncultured Muribaculaceae bacterium; assembly: GCA_947632485.1. Taxonomy (GTDB): domain Bacteria; phylum Bacteroidota; class Bacteroidia; order Bacteroidales; family Muribaculaceae; genus Lepagella. Next base: position 66,239 of record CANRPJ010000007.1, on the reverse strand, counting down.
TACGTTGGCCGCGAGCTTAAGGAAGCGGGCGAGCTCCTCTTCGTTGGAGCATACGTTCATTGCCGCACCGGAGAGCACATAGCTCGGACGCACCAGAACCGGGAATCCCACTTCGGCCACGAACTGGTCGATGGCTTCAAGCGAGGTGACTTCGCGCCAGCGCGGCTGATCTACTCCGATACGGTCGCAGAGCGATGAGAATTTGTTGCGGTCCTCAGCATTATCAATGTCGGAAGCCTGCGTGCCTAAGATATTCACATCATTGGCAGCCAGGCGCATAGCCAGATTATTAGGAATCTGACCGCCGGTAGATAGAATCACGCCATGGGGCGCTTCAAGCTCCAGAATATCCATAACGCGCTCGAAGGTGAGCTCATCAAAGTAGAGACGCTCACACATATCGTAGTCAGTCGATACGGTCTCCGGATTATAATTGATCATCACGGGCCGATAGCCTTCCTTGCCGACTGTGATAAGGGCATTTACGCCGCACCAGTCAAACTCTACAGAGCTTCCGATTCGGTAAGCTCCAGATCCGAGCACCACTACCGAGCGATGGTCACCGAGATAATCTACATCGTCGGTTTCACCGTTATAGGTAAGATAGAGGTAGTTGGTCAATGCCGGGAATTCTCCGGCGAGAGTATCAATCTGCTTAACGACCGGCTTGATTCCAGCCTCTTTGCGGTAGCGGCGCACTTCGTCGGTCAGCTTCTCGCTTTCGGCAGCCATGCGATCGCCATAGAGAGCGCGAGCTACCTGGAAATCACTGAAGCCCTGACACTTCGCCTGCTGGAGAAGCTCCAGCGGCAGCGCCTTGAGAGAGTCGTATTTCTCAAGCTCGCGTGAGGTCTGCTCGATATTGTTAAGCTTGTTGAGGAACCATCGGTCAATCTTCGTAAGCTCATGTATCCGCTCTACGGTGTAACCGTTGCGCAGTGCCTGAGCTATGGCAAATATGCGCTTGTCAGTAGGCTCTTTCAAGGCCTTGTCGAGATCATCTACCCTGAGAGCCTTGTTTTCTACGAATCCATGCATGCCCTGGCCAATCATACGCAGCCCCTTCTGAATCACCTCCTCGAAGGTGCGGCCAATAGCCATGACCTCGCCCACTGATTTCATCGAGGAGCCGATCTCGCGATGCACTCCATGGAATTTTGCGAGATCCCAGCGAGGAATCTTGCATACGATATAGTCGAGAGCCGGCTCGAAGAAAGCTGAGGTAGACTTTGTTACAGAATTCTTCAGCTCATGCAGGCCGTAGCCCAGACCGAGCTTGGCTGCTACAAAGGCCAGAGGATAGCCCGTAGCTTTCGATGCGAGGGCGGAGCTTCGCGAGAGGCGCGCGTTTACTTCGATCACACGATAGTCCATCGAAGCCGGGTCGTAGGCATACTGCACGTTGCATTCTCCCACGATTCCGATATGGCGCACGATCTTGATTGCCAGCTTGCGAAGCATGTGATAGTCCTCATTGGAAAGAGTCTGCGAGGGAGCTACTACAATACTTTCGCCCGTATGGATTCCCAGAGGGTCGAAGTTCTCCATATTGCAGACGGTGATGCAGTTGTCGTGGCTGTCGCGCACCACCTCGTATTCCACTTCCTTCCAGCCTTTCAGCGATTTCTCGATAAGCACCTGAGGCGAGAAGGAGAGAGCTTTCTCCACCAGTTTCACGAGCTCCTCGCGGGTATCGCAGAAGCCGCTGCCGAGGCCTCCGAGGGCATAGGCGGCGCGCACGATTACCGGGTAGCCAAGCTGGTCGGCTGCATACACGGCTCCTTCTACCGATGTTACGGCTTCACTCTTAATAGTCTTGACATCAATCTCATCGAGTTTCTTCACGAAGAGCTCGCGGTCTTCCGTATCTATGATGGCCTGTACGGGAGTGCCGAGCACCTTTACTCCCAGCTCCTCAAGCGTGCCGTCGCGGTAAAGCTCCACTCCGCAATTCAGGGCCGTCTGGCCTCCGAATGCGAGCAGAATTCCGTCGGGGCGCTCTTTCTCGATCACCTTGCGCACAAAGTAGGGAGTGACCGGCAGGAAATAGATTTTATCGGCAAAACCCTCGCTGGTCTGCACAGTGGCGATGTTAGGATTGATGAGAATGGTCGCTATGCCTTCCTCCTTCATAGCCTTGAGGGCCTGCGAACCGCTATAGTCAAATTCGCCTGCTTCGCCGATCTTCAGGGCTCCGGAACCCAGCAGAAGTGCTTTCTTTATATTGTTTGCCATTGTCTGTCAGTTGATTGGTGTGGTTATAGGAGAGATTATTTACGCAGCAGAGCCACAAAATCATCGAATATGAATTCCGTATCTTTCGGACCGCTGCTCGCTTCTGGGTGGAATTGTGCGGAGAAGAAAGGCTTGGTCTTATGGCGGATTCCCTCGTTGGTGTCATCGTTCATATTGATAAAGAGCGGTTCCCAATCAGAGTCGAGAGTTGAGGTATCAACGGCGAAGCCATGATTTTGCGAAGTAATGAAGCATTTGTCGGTACCGACTTTGAGCACCGGCTGATTGTGGCTTCTGTGACCATATTTGAGCTTATATATCTTCGCTCCCGCAGCCCGGCTGAGCAGCTGATTGCCCATGCAGATGCCGCAGATCGGCTTGCCGGTCTTCATGGCCTCACGGATATGCTCTACGGTGGCATCGGCAAATTCCGGTGAACCGGGACCGTTGCTTATGAAGAGTCCGTCCCATTCCAACTTGTTGAAATCGTAATCCCAGGGCACCAGCACCACCTTTACACCGCGCTTCAGCAGGCAGCGGATAATGTTGAGTTTCGTGCCGCAGTCTACGAGCACTACCGTCTTGTCGCCGTCGCCATATTCGATTACCTCTTTGGTCGAGACCTTATCGATGAGGTTCTCCTTGTTAGGGTCGTGGAACTCTATATCCTCACCTCCTTCGAAGGTGATTTTGCCCAACATCGATCCCTTTTCGCGCAGAAGCTTTGTCAGGCGGCGCGTATCCACGCCATAGATTCCGGGAATCTTCTCCTCCTTCAGCCAATCGCTCAGTGAGCGCTCCGACTGCCAGTGGGAAGGATTCCAAGAATAGTCCTGGCATACAATCGCTTCGCAATGAATGCGTTCAGATTCAAAATTATCTTTTACTCTACCTTCAGGGGCATCGGTGTCGGCTGGCACTCCGTAGTTGCCCAGAATCGGGTAGGTGGTCACTAATATCTGTCCTTCGTAGCTTGGGTCAGTGAGGCTTTCAGGGTAGCCGGTCATGGCCGTGTTGAACACCACCTCGCCGGCACACGGCTTCTCATAGCCGAACGAACGGCCTACAAATACGGAGCCGTCTTCCAGAGTGAGAACGGCTTTACGGGTTTCAGGCATCTTGTTTCGGGAATTTGGTTTCGCAAAATTACCAATTTTTCCTCACCCCCGCAAATAATGGTCTACAAGTTCAAGGGTAACCTGATTTTGTTTTGATTTTCTGTTTGAATACGACATATATTGTCGCTTTCGATGTTTACCTTTGTACCATGAATCAGAACATGGGGCGTTTGATACGTTATATACTTATCATTAACAGGCTGTCTGGAGTTAAGAAATTTGTTCCAGCCGATGAACTGATAGATTATCTCAATATTCAGATGGATATTCGTGGATATGATATTGGGATAAGTATTCGTACCCTACAGCGAGACTTCAAGGAAATAGAGGAGATATTTGAGGTCAATATCAAAAATAAGCGTGGATATGGATATTATATCGTTGAAAGATATGACAATCCCACTTGTGACTATGATCAATTACTTCTGAATTTTGACTTACTAACGTCAGTAAGTAAAGACAATGCCGTTAGTAGTTATCTGCTACCGGAACACCATCGTCCAAGAGGTAGCGAAAATATGTCACTGCTGATAGATGCTATAAAAAATCGAAATGAGGTTACATATGACTATGTTCTTGTCAGGCATGATAACAAGGTTATACCAAAGAGAGTTAAACCTCATTTTCTGAAAGAGTCTTTAGGATTATGGTATCTTGTTGCCCTCGATGAGAAAAATCGGCTGAAATGCTATGGTATAGACCGCATAATTAATCTATATAAGACAGATTTACAGTTCAAAAGAGATGAGAATATTGATGTCACGGCTCTATTCAAAGATAGTTATGGAATATGGGACGATCCGGCCATTCCGGTTGAAGAAATAGAATTGTCTTATTCTGCTCTTGATGGAAAATTTCTAAAGACGATGCCCCTTCATCATTCACAAGAAATCCTTATTGATAATGATGAAGAATTCAGGATAAAGATTAGAATTCGTATAACTAATGACTTTGTAATGGCCTTACTATCACGTAGTAATTCATTGAAAGTTATAAAGCCCATATCCCTCAAAACTAGAATTATAAATGTGTATGAACAAGCGTTGAAACGTAACAAAATGGATTGACTATGAAAAGTTTTTCTTCATTAGTGCATGGGGCTTTATTCCCCTCCACAAGAATTTATCATGATGCCAGCGGAAACTACCTTGGCTCAAGTACTAATGTGACTCCTTGGATTCTTCTTATTGGCAGAGCTTGGGGATTTACCTTATGGCTCTATATTATTCTCACGCCACTTCTTGCCCCGGTCTATTTCATATTTGCGCATTGGTTTTGTAGAAAATTTGACGTCGAATTTTCGAGAGAAGATCCTAAAGGATGGCCAGCTGAGAAGAAAAAGATATTAAAAAACCATAGGAACATTCTCATCGGTTGGATAATCTTTATGGTATGGGGGTACTGTGTAGATTGGGGACAGAATAGGCTTCCATATGAATATACTCAACCTTCTCCTCATGAGACACATTCAACGTGGGACCCTCATAATTACAAAGACCCTTACGAACAATATAATCACTACAAATAAAATTTTTATATTATGGCTGATGTTGAAAAAATAATATCACTGATAGACAATTATCTCAATCAGAATCACCTCATAAGGATTTCAGCAAACGACGCTTCTCGGTATCTTGAACAAATGGGTATCCTTAGTTACTCAACCAAAGGGCAACCCCTACGAAAGATATTGAGATCCGGAGCAATCAAAAACGCTATTCAAGAAGGAGGAAAGGGCTCATCATGGTACATCTACCACTCATCGATAAAGCCTAATGCAAACTCGGTTGATTCTAACGATACTATTTGCCCAAAACCAGTAAATCCAGTAGGTTCTGCTTTTATTAAAGAGGGGATGTCTCCTTTTGGAAGCGAACAACCAAAGATCCTCATTTTGGGAACTCTCCCCGGTGAAACATCCTTGTCAAAAGGAGAGTATTACGCCAATCCTCGAAATCGTTTTTGGACAATTTTATCGTCATTACTAAATGAGCCTCATTGTTACAGTTATGAAGAGAAGGAAACAATGCTGATGCGTCATGGTATAATGCTGTGGGACGTGATGAAAGTAGCTGAACGATACGGAAGTCTGGACGTAAATATTAAAGAAGGAATAACTAATGATATATTGGGTCTTTTAGACAGTCTTCATACTATAAAAATCATAGGATTCAATGGAGACAAATCTAAAAAACTTTTTCAAAAGCACATAGGAATTGAGAATGTTCCTTCGTACATAAGATTTGTTTCGCTGAAAAGTACAAGCGCGGCAAATGCTCAGTTTTCCATAAATCAAATGATAGATAACTGGGCTCAGTTGTTTGAATAATATTCAGACCACTTGAACAAGACTGCTTGTATGTTACGTCAAATGAAATTATCGGCTATACCCTCTTTAATAATAGTGTATAGCCGATAATTTCATTTGAATATGCAAGCCTTGTATGTGTTCTATGAGATTTATAAGAACTGAAAATTTATAAAATATGGTTGCGTCAGTGCTTTAGCTTGGATGCGAGGAACCGACCCGTAAGCGACTCCGGCACAGCAGCTACTTCTTCGGGAGTACCTGCAGCTACGAGACGACCTCCTTCGTCGCCGCCTTCAGGGCCGAGATCTATCACATGGTCAGCCAGTTTGATCACGTCGAGGTTGTGTTCAATCACCAGCACCGTGTGACCTCTGCTCACGAGAGCTGACAGCGACTGCATAAGCCTTGAGATATCATGGAAGTGCAGCCCGGTTGTAGGTTCATCGAATATAAAGAGTGTAGGACGTGGAGCTTCCTGAGCGAGGAAGTGAGCTAACTTTACTCGCTGATTCTCACCGCCAGAGAGAGTCGAAGAGGGTTGACCGAGCTTTATGTAACCCAGTCCAACGTCGGCAAGCGGCTGCAGACGCTTCACAATACGCTGAGCCTGAGCCGCATCGGCCCCGAGGTTAGGCGCGGAGAAGAAAGCTATCGCTTCGTCGACCGTAAGGTCGAGCACATCGGCAATACTTTTACCGTGGAACTCCACATCAAGCACCTCCTGTCGGTAGCGGCGTCCGTGGCAGGCCTCGCAGGTAATGCTAATGTCGGCCATGAACTGCATCGGAATCGTCACCGTGCCCTCACCCTTGCACTCCTCGCATCTGCCGCCTTCGGAATTGAAAGAGAAATAGCCTGGAGTATAACCCATCTGCCGGGAGAGCTGCTGCTCGCTGTAGAGACGACGGATTTCATCGAAGGCTTTCAGATATGTAGCTGGATTTGAACGGGTAGAGGTGCCTATTGGATTCTGGTCTACAAACTCTACAGCTCCTATCTGCCCGAGTGCGCCGCGAATCTCTTTGTGGGCGCCCGGTGCCTCGGAGGCCTCTCCGAAATGGCGCATCAGAGCTCTGTAAAGGATTGAGCGCACGAGGGTTGATTTACCGCTACCGCTGACACCGGTCACGACCGTAAGCACCTTAAGAGGAAATTTCACGTCGATACCTTTGAGATTATTCTCTCTGGCTCCTACCACCTCGATTGAGTCGCGCCAGGGGCGCCTCAGTGTGGGTACAGCGATTTCTTCCCGGCCATTGAGATAGTCGAGCGTATGGCTTTTCGTCTCTGCAGGAGCCTCTCGGGCATCTTCCGCGCTTCCGGCAAACACGATCTCACCTCCGAGGCGCCCGGCATCGGGGCCTACGTCGATAAGATAGTCGGCGGCGTTCATGATCTCTTCGTCATGCTCTACCACTACTACTGTATTGCCTTCGTCGCGCAAACGTTTCAACACGTTGATGAGCCTGTCGGTGTCGCGCGGGTGTAGCCCTATTGAAGGCTCATCGAGGATATAAAGTGATCCCACGAGAGCCGAACCGAGAGACGTAGCGAGGTTAATACGCTGGCTCTCTCCTCCGGATAGGGTAGAGGAGAGTCGGTCAAGGGTAAGATAACCGAGGCCTACATCGCAAAGGAAGCGCAGACGGCTCCTTATCTCCTGGAGCAATCGCTTCGCTATCTTGGTTTCCGATTCTGTAAAGGCCACGTTATCACCTTCGAACCATTGGCTCAGCTCGGTTACGGGCATGCGGACGAGTTCGGTAATCGTTCGGCCTCCAACCTTCACATATTCCACGTCGGGACGCAGTCTCGACCCCCGGCAGTCAGGGCAGATAGTCTTGCCGCGGTAGCGCGCTTTCAATACGCGATACTGAATCTTATATTGCTGTTCGTCGACCCATCGGAAGAAACCGTCTATACCTCTCCATTCGCCACCTCCCTGCCAGAGGAAGCGCAATTCCTTGTCGGTGAGCTCGAGATAGGGCTTATGCACCGGGAATCCGTAGCGCGGAGCGAGATGAATCAGTTCTTTCTTCCAAGCGCTCATCACATCGCCACGCCAGCACTGGATAGCGTCTTGCACTACGGATAGCGTCTTGTCGGGCACAACCAGATCCTCGCTCACACCGAGCACCCTTCCGAAACCTTCGCAGGTAGGACAGGCTCCAAAGGGATTATTGAAGTTGAACATCAGATCCGATGGCTCGCGGAAGTCGATGCCGTCGGCCGAAAACTTTCGTGAAAACACCATCTCCTTCGGCTCTTCGCCGGAAGGATATACAGCCGCAATGAGCTCATCGCGCCCTTCAAAATAAGCAGTCTCGACCGAATCGGCAAGACGGCTCTGTTCGTCGGGATCCGGAGATACTGACAGACGGTCTATCACCAGGCGCGCCTTCTCAGGCACTTTCCCTTCGAGAGCCTCGTCGATTCCCAGAAATTCTCCATCTGCCTCTATTCGCGAATAGCCTTGCTGGCGGAGCACCTGAAGATGCTGAGCCATAGTGCGTCCCTCCGGCAGGCGAATGTCGGTAAGAATAGCGAGGCGGGTACCTTCCGGCAGCGCACTGAGCGTACGCACCACATCGTCGACGCTGTTGCGCTTCACCTCTTCTCCGCTTACCGGCGAGTATGTGCGGCCAAGGCGCCCGAAAAGCATACGCAGATAATCATAGATCTCTGTAGCTGTTCCTACGGTGCTCCGCGGATTGCGGGTATTCACCTTCTGCTCAATGGCTATAGCCGGCGGAAGCCCGGTGATGTAATCGCACTCAGGCTTTGCCATACGGCCGAGAAACTGGCGCGCATAGGCCGAAAGACTTTCTACATAGCGCCTTTGACCCTCGGCATAGAGGGTATCGAACGCAAGGCTTGATTTACCACTTCCGCTCACTCCTGTCACCACCACGAGCTGCCCTCTGGGCACCTCTACGCTGATATTCTTGAGATTATTTACTCGCGCCTTCCTGACGGTTATGCTGTTGTCGGTTTCTTTCTTCATATCGTTAGTCCGTGTGGCCTCCGGCTATGCCGAGGCTCAACACTTATAAACGTCTGCCAGTGCCTCTTTATTGTGTGGGCGCGTAGTCTTGAAGGTATTGCAAAAGCGAGAAAATTTGATTAATTTTGCAGTCAATTTTCTCTCCTCCCTGAAGCATTATGACTAACCAATGGAACTACAGCCCCCTGACGCGCGGGCAACGCGCCGATGCAGCGACCCTTGAGGCCGTGGCAGGCTGCCTTCCGGCGGTCGCCGAGCTGCTGGTGAGGCGCGGAGTGAGAACTCCGGAAGAGGCGGAGCATTTTTTCTCTCCTTCAGTGGCCGATCTTCACGATCCTTTTCTTATGCCGGGCATGACCGAGGCCGTGAATCGCCTGAATAAGGCGATGGGAGCCAAGGAGCGGATAATGGTGTATGGAGATTATGATGTCGACGGTACTACGGCCGTGGCGCTCGTTTACAAATACCTGCAGAACTATTACAGCAACATAGAATACTATATCCCTACGCGCTATGAAGATGGCTATGGGATTTCCCGTAAGAGCATAGATTATGCCGCCGACGCGGGTGTGAAGCTTATAATAGTGCTCGACTGCGGAATCAAGGCTGTAGATGAGATAGCCTATGCCAAGAGCCGCGGTATCGATTTCATAATCTGCGACCATCACATGCCGGATCCTGAGCTGCCTGATGCGGTAGCGATACTGAATCCGAAGATGCCCGACAGCACGTATCCGTGTCGGGATCTTAGCGGTTGCGGAGTGGGATTCAAATTCATGCAGGCCTTTGCCCAGAGCAACGGTCTAAGCAACCATAATGAGCTGGAATCGCTGCTCGATCTGGTAGCGGTAAGTATAGCGGCTGATATTGTGCCTATAGTCGGAGAAAACCGCGTGATGGCCTACCATGGCCTCAAGCGGTTGAATTCCAACCCGAATCTGGGCCTACGAAGTATTATCCGCGTGTGCAAGCTGACCAATAAGGAGATAACCATAAGCGAAGTGATCTTCAAGATAGGTCCGCGCATCAATGCTTCCGGGCGAATGCAGAGCGGAATGGAGGCGGTAGGTCTTCTCGTGAGCCGCGACCTGCATGACGCTTACGAGAGAGGCAAGGATATCGACCAGTATAACCGTGACCGCAAGGAGGTTGACAAAAAAGTGACCGATGAGGCCAACGACCTTATTGAGCGCAATGTCGGTGCCGTGCAGGAAGGCCGGTCGATAGTGATCTATAACCGCGACTGGCATAAAGGAATAATCGGAATCGTTGCTTCGCGGCTTACTGAGCTTTACTATAAGCCAGCAGTAGTGCTTACTTGCTCCGGAGGTATGGCTACGGGTTCGGCGCGGTCAGTGCAGGGATTCGACATCTATTCTGCTGTAAACTCCATGCGCGATCTTCTGGAGAATTTCGGTGGTCATACCTACGCTGTGGGGCTTTCCATGAAGGAGGAGAATATTCAGGAGTTCAGGAAGAGGTTCGAGCAATATGTGGCCACTCATATAAAGCCGGATCAGCTTGCTCCTCAGCTCCATATTGATGCGGAGATCTCTTTTGCCGATATCACTCCCGATCTGCTCGCACAGTTGCAGAAGCTGAATCCTTTCGGTCCGGGCAATCAGAAACCGGTGTTCTGCACAAAAAACGTGTTTGATTTCGGTACTTCCAGGCTTGTGGGTAAGCGCCTGGAGCATATCAAGCTTGAGCTTGAGGACAACAGTACAAGTAGGGTGATGAGCGCGATAGCCTTCAATATGGCTCCCTACTTCGAGCATATACATGCCCATAAACCGGTAGATATCTGCTATACGATCGAGCAGAACAAACGCGGAAACCGGGGAGACCAGATCCAGCTGACTATAAAGGATATCCGCCTCTCCAAACTCTAAGCGCATGGAGGTAGACCTCAAGGCGATTCTTCGCCGCTACTGGGGGTATGATGCATTCCGCCCTCTACAAGAGGAGGCGGCGCGTTATCCTCTGGAGGGGCGCGATGTGATGGTACTGATGCCTACCGGCGGAGGTAAATCGGTCACGTTTCAGGTGCCCGGTCTCGCGCTCGGAGGACTGACAATAGTGGTTACCCCTCTGATCTCGCTGATGAAGGATCAGGTTGACGGGCTAAGACGCAGAGGTATCAAAGCCGTAGCTCTTCATTCAGGTCTCTCGGCTGCCGAAATCCGGATAGCATGGGAGCGACTCGACAACGGACGATATAATTTCCTGTATCTCTCGCCGGAGAAACTCGCTTCAGAGCGAATGATTCTGGAGCTTAAGCGCATGCCGGTGAAGCTGATCGTGGTCGATGAGGCTCACTGCATATCCCAATGGGGCTATGATTTCCGTCCCTCTTACCTCAACATAGGCTCGTTGCGGAAGGAGCTTCCGGGTGTGCCCGTTATGGCACTCACCGCTACCGCCACACCAAAAGTAGAGCAAGATATTTTAGCCAGATTGGGCATGGAGGGTGCCCCGGTGATGCGGCGCAGTTTCAGTCGGGATAACCTGAGCTATATAGTGAGAGCTTGTCCGAGAGGTGATAAGGAGGAGATGCTGCTGAGGGTGCTACGCAATACTACTGGAAGCGCCATCGTCTACGTAAGATCGAGGAGAAAGACGCGCACACTTGCCGATACTCTTACGCGCATGGGAATCGACGCCACTTACTATCATGCAGGCCTCGACCATCTTGAGAAGGAGCAGCGCCAGAATGATTGGCAACAGGGAGCTGTAAGGGTAATGGTCGCCACGAATGCCTTCGGAATGGGTATTGATAAGGCTGATGTAAGAACGGTGGTCCATGTAGATCTACCTTCTTCTCCTGAGGAGTATTATCAGGAGGCGGGACGTGCCGGTCGCGACGGGAAGCCCTCCTTTGCGGTGCTCCTTACAACCGAGCGCGATAAGGCAGTGATGAAGCGCCGCGTAACGTTAGCGTTTCCGGATAAGGAGATAGTAAAACAGATCTATGAAAAGGTCTGCAATAATCTCGGTATTGCTGTAGGAGAGGGCTGCGGCAAGCTTTATGATTTCGACCCGGTTAGGTTTTGCGAGCTTTTCCGGGTGGAGGAGCAATTGCTGAGGCCTTCTATGAAAATTCTGGCCGCGAGCGGCTACATGGAGTTTCTTGAAGAGACAGAGATGCAGGCCCGACTTAGGATCTTGTGGGAAAGGGAAGAACTTTATAACCTTCAAGGTATTAGCGAGAATGCTGAACTCGTATTGAAAACGCTTCTGAGGAACTACACAGGACTCTTTACCGACTATGTGGGAATAGATGAGCGGGTTATTGCAATTAAAAGCGGACTTGACGAGAAGAAGACCTATGAGGCTATTCTTGAACTGGGGCGTGCCAGAATAGTAAGCTATATTCCTCGCAAAAGAAATCCGATGATTAATATGCTCGACAACCGGGAGGAGCCTCGCCACATTAAAATAGGCCGTGCGGCTTATGAAGATAGGCGCGAGCAGATGGAGAGCAGGGTGCAGGCGATGCTCGGCTATGCCTTCAACTCTGGTAGTTGCAGAGTTAGCCGGATGCTTCAATATTTCGGAGAGCTGTATGCAGGAGAGTGCGGAAGCTGCGATGTGTGTCGTGAGAAGAGGAAGAAGATGCCAATCGAGGAGCGTGTGCTTTCAGATTTACGCCAAGGCCTTACGCTGGTACGGGCCGAGCGACTCTACGGTGAGCGACGGGATGAGGCGTGGCAGATTGTAGTGAGGTTAGAGAGGGAAGGCATCGTAGACTTTGACGGTCACACAGCCCGTCTGCGTTGATATATCGGAAGAGTTTGTGAGGCTAAGGGGCGGTTGTCAAAAAAATGTTGTAACTTTGACAACTATAATTAAGGAAATCCCAAAAAGGTTAGAAAAGTGAAAATAAAAGAGATTTGCCCTTCTGTGTGGTACGTCGGTGTCAACGACAGGCGCACAGCCTTGTTTGAGGGTTTATGGCCCATTCCCGGTGGCGTTAGTTACAATTCATATATTGTAGAAGGTTCTGAAAGCATCGCTCTTATCGACTCGGTGCATGTGGCCGAAGGTCCGGAACTGCTTGATAATATCAGCGAAGTATTGGGTAAAGGAAAGGTGGCATGGTTGGTGGTGAACCACATGGAGCCTGACCATTCAGGTTCTATCTCCACAATGCTCTCCGCATTCCCCGATCTGAAGATAGTATGCAACCGTCAGGCGGCCGGAATGATAGGCGGCTTCTACAAGATTACGGATCAAGAGCGGTTCCATATTGTGTGCGATGGTGATACGCTGTCGCTGGGCGATAAGACCTTGAAGTTTACAATGACTCCTATGGTGCACTGGCCTGAGACGATGATGACCTATCTTGTAGAGGATAAGGTGCTTTTCTCCGGCGATGCGTTCGGCACATTTGGCGCGCTCAATGGCGCAGTGATCGATGAAGAGATGGTAGTGGAGCCATATTTCGAGGAGATGTATCGCTATTACTCCAACATCGTAGGTAAGTATGGTACGGCAGTGCAGAAGGCTTTCTCAAAGCTCCAGTCGGTTGAGATTTCAGCGATATGCTCCACTCACGGTCCGGTGTGGAAGCGCGACATAAAGAGAGCACTGGATATAACCGATCGGTTGAGCCGGTATGAAAGTGAGCCGGGAGTTACGATTGTCTACGGCTCCATGTATGGCAATACCGCCCGCGCAGCTGAAGCAGTAGCTGAGGGACTTGCCGAGGGCGGAGTGAAAACCATAAAGATTCACGATGCCTCCGTATCACCGATGAGCTATATGATTTCCGATGCCTTCCGCTATGAGGGGCTGGTAGTGGGTAGTCCTACTTATTCGATGACTCTTTTCCCTCCGATTAATCAATTTCTCGAGGCATTGAAGACTCGTGAGGTGCGCTGTAAGGTATTTGGCGCTATCGGAAACCATACGTGGGCTCCATCTCCGCTGCCTACCCTCATCAATGCCTGGGCGGAAGAGATGAAGTTGCCTCTGCTTGGTATGGTGAAAGTGCGTCAGGCTCCTGATGAATCTACCAAAGAGCAGGTTAAGGAGCTCGTTGACAATATGCTTGGGCAATTGAGACGCTGATCCGATGCTGGACCTGATTCCATTGGCGCTTTTCGACGCAGCCGGATTTTTCCAATGGTTTGTAGACCATGCCAACTATTGGTTCGTCTTCATCTTCATGATGGTAGAAAGTTCGTTTGTGCCTTTCCCATCGGAAGTTGTGGTGCCTCCGGCTGCATATATCGCTTGCGCCAATACGGGCGCAGGTAGCGATATGAATGTATTCGTAGTAGTTCTTGTAGCTACTCTGGGTGCGCTTGCCGGTGCTTTCATCAACTATTTTATCTCCTTGTGGATAGGGCGTCCGGTCGTGTACCGTTTTGCGGAGAGTAGGATTGGGCGCGCTTGTCTTATCACCCCTGAGAAGGTTGAGAAAGCGGAGAAGTATTTTGATGAGCATGGCGCGATATCAACTTTCTTAGGTCGCCTTATCCCTGCGATCCGGCAGCTAATTTCTATTCCGGCAGGGCTTGCGCGCATGAATATCGGGCAGTTCGCACTGTTCACAGCGCTTGGCGCTCTCGTCTGGAACGGGGTGCTGGGTGCCTTGGGCTGGTGGCTCTCGGTCAGTGTGAGTCCGGATCAGCTTTTTGAGAAAGTGGAGCAATACAATAAGTATCTCACCTGGGGCGGCTATGCTCTGGGTGCGGTATGCGTATTGTTTATTCTCTGGAATGCTTTCAAGCCCAGAAGAAAGAATTAAGTAAGACTTTTCATTATCTGATACCATGAAGGTAGCTCCATCTTTGCTTGCGGCAAATTTCGCTGATTTAAGACCGCAGCTTGAGATGATCAATAATTCAGAGGCCGACTATCTGCATCTCGATGTGATGGACGGTGTGTTCGTGCCCAATATCTCGTTTGGTTTTCCGGTTATGAAATCGGTGAGCAAGGTGGTTACAAAGCCGCTCGATGTACACCTGATGATAGTGGAGCCCGATCGCTGGATATCGCAAGTGCGCGATCTGGGAGCTAAGGTGATGAATGTGCACGCCGAGGCCTGCACCCATCTTTACAGCACGATCCAGCATATAAAGCAGGCCGGAATGAAAGCGGGTGTAACTCTATGTCCGGCCACTCCGGTAAGTAGTCTCGTCGATGTAATAGCCGAAATTGACCTTCTCCTGATCATGTCGGTAGAACCTGGCTTCGGCGGTCAGCCGTTCATTCGCCATTCTATAAAGAAGGTGGCTGAGGCGCGTGAGATGCTTTCGAGTATAGGCAGTAAGGCGGAACTGGAAGTAGATGGCGGGGTAAATATGCAGACTGGATTCGAGCTCGCACAGGCTGGAGCAAGCATGCTGGTGGCAGGTAGCTTCGTGTTTGGAGCGGAGGATCCTGCAAACGTGATCCGCAGTCTCAGAGCTCTTTAATTGTCGTGGCGAGCCGCTACTCCGATAGGCGCTGAACCAATCTCGGTGCCGACATCATCGTTAATTGCTGTGTTTGAGAAACTAAACATTAAAACTGAGAAATATGCTGATGGGGATAGTTTGGCTCGTAGTCGGGCTCGTTCTGATTCTTTGGGGAGCCAATATGCTTACCGACGGGTCGTCGGCCATAGCGAAGCGAATGGGAGTGTCGGATCTGGTAATAGGTCTGACTGTTGTAGCTTTCGGTAC
The DNA here is from genome assembly GCA_947632485.1 of uncultured Muribaculaceae bacterium. Taxonomy (GTDB): domain Bacteria; phylum Bacteroidota; class Bacteroidia; order Bacteroidales; family Muribaculaceae; genus Lepagella. The sequence goes on along the minus strand of CANRPJ010000007.1, from coordinate 50,897 downwards.
CTCGGCTCCTGAACTGGCAATTTCATTGATTTCCGCAATAGGAGGTAGTTCAGAGCTCGCGATTGGTAATGTGGTAGGTTCCAATATCTTCAATGTGCTCGTTATAGTTGGAGCTACAGCAATGGTGGCTCCTATCAGGGTAGAGAAGGGAATAATGACCAATGAGATTCCACTCGTGATTCTTGCATCGGCAGCTCTGGTGGCCATCGGGTGCTCCAACTATCTTGGAGCAGGATTGCCGGTAATCAGCAGGGTCGACGGTATATTGTTGCTGCTCTTTTTCGCAATCTTCATGCGCTATGTGTTTTCTCAGGCTGCCGGAACAAAGACTCAGGAGCCTGAAGGTAACGGCGGTAAGCCAATGGCAATGTGGAAAGGAATAGCCCTTACATTGATTGGACTTGGCGCTCTGATTTTTGGAGGCGACCGCTTTGTGGCCGGCGCATCAGCTATTGCAGCCGGTCTTGGTGTAAGTAAAGCCGTGATCGGTCTGACGGTAGTAGCTGCCGGAACCTCTCTTCCCGAGCTGGCCACCTCGATAGTAGCCGCTATCAAGGGGCGTCCTGGTCTTGCAGTAGGTAATGTTGTAGGATCTTGTATCTTCAACATATTCCTGATTTTGGGTCTAAGCGCCACTATAATGCCGCTTCCTTTCAAGGGGATAGGGATAGTTGACTTGATGGTACTTCTTGGCTCGGCGGTTCTTTTCTGGATTGTGGGCTGGTTCTTTAAGGAGCGCACCATTACGCGTTGGGAGGGAGCAGTAATGATATGCTGCTTTGTGGCCTATACCGCCTGGCTCGTCAGCATGGCCTGAGCTTCGGAAAGGATTACTTAAGCAAAAAATCACCCCCGGAAGCCGGAGGTGATTTTTTAGTAAGTGTAGTAGGGTAGGGATTACATCATGCCGCCCATGCCGCCCATACCGGGAGCACCCATCGGGGGAGCAGGAGTCTCTTCCTTCTTGTCGGCAATCACGCACTCGGTGGTGAGGAACATGCCGGCGATGCTGGCAGCGTTCTCCAGAGCCACGCGGGTCACCTTGGCAGGATCGATCACACCGGTCTCGAAGAAGTTTTCATACGTATCGGTGCGGGCATTGTAGCCGAAGTCACCCTTGCCTTCCTTAACCTTCTGAAGGATTACAGCACCTTCGAGGCCTGCATTAGCTACGATCTGGCGGAGAGGCTCCTCAATCGCGCGGCGCACGATTGCGATACCGGTCTCCTCATCATCGTTGGCACCCTTAAGCTCATCAAGGGTCGGGAGGCAACGGATATAAGCTACACCGCCACCAGGCACGATACCCTCGGCAATAGCTGCACGGGTAGCGGAGAGGGCGTCGTCAACGCGGTCTTTCTTCTCCTTCATCTCAACCTCGGAGGGAGCACCGATATAAAGCACTGCCACACCGCCGGCGAGCTTAGCGAGACGCTCCTGCAGCTTCTCCTTGTCGTAGGTAGAAGTAGTGGTCTCGATCTGAGCCTTGATCTGAGCTACGCGGGTTGCGATAGCCTCCTTGGAGCCTGCACCGTTTACAATCGTGGTGGTGTCTTTATTTACGGTCACCTTATCGGCCGTGCCAAGATCATTGATGGTGGCCTGAGCGAGCTGCATACCCTTAACCTCGCTGATCACGGTGCCACCTGTCAGGATAGCTATGTCTTCGAGCATCTCCTTGCGGCGGTCGCCGAAGCCGGGAGCCTTCACTGCGCAGATCTTCAGGGAGCCACGCAGACGGTTCACAACTAGAGTGGCAAGAGCCTCATTGTCAACATCTTCAGCAATCATAAGGAGAGGACGTCCGGTCTGAGCTACAGCCTCCAGAATCGGAAGCATATCTTTCAGATTGGAGATCTTCTTATCGTAGAGCAGGATATAAGGAGAATCCATCTCACACTCCATCTTCTCGCCGTTGGTCACGAAATAAGGCGAAATATAGCCGCGGTCGAACTGCATGCCTTCTACCACGTCAACGGTCGTCTCCGTGCCCTTGGCCTCCTCTACGGTAATCACACCTTCCTTCTTAACCTTCTCCATAGCCTCGGCAATCAGCTTACCGATCTCCTCGTCGCCGTTGGCTGATACGCGGGCCACGTTTTCGATCTTGGCCATGTCATCGTCTACCTCCTGGCTCTGAGCAGCGATACCTTCTACGACCTTGCTTACGGCCTTGTCGATACCACGCTTCAGATCCATCGGGTTAGCACCGGCAGCCACATTCTTGAGGCCAACGTTTACGATAGCCTGAGCAAGAACGGTAGCGGTCGTAGTGCCGTCGCCGGCCTGATCACCTGTTTTGGAGGCCACTTCCTTCACGAGCTGTGCGCCCATGTTCTGGAAAGCGTCTTCAAGTTCTACTTCGCGTGCTACGGTCACACCATCTTTCGTGATGTGAGGAGCACCGAATTTCTTCTCGATTATCACATTGCGGCCTTTAGGGCCAAGTGTTACTTTTACGGCATCGGCAAGAGCGTCGACGCCTTTCTTAAGCTCTTCGCGAGCTTTGATATTGAATTTGATTTCTTTTGCCATGATTGGTAGTAATTTCTTTCTTTAATAGTTTGGGTTAAGAGCGCAGCGCTTTGTTCAGACCAGCTTGGCCATCACATCGCTCTGACGCATAATCAGATACTTCGTACCTTCGAACTCGATTTCGCTGCCGGCGTATTTGCCATAGAGCACCTGATCGCCTTCCTTAAGCACCATAGGCTCGTCTTTTGTGCCGTCGCCTACGGCAATTACTTTGCCTTTGAGGGGTTTCTCTTTGGCGGAGTCAGGAATGATGATGCCTGCCATGGTTACTTCTTCAGCTGCAGTCGGGTCGATAAGCACGCGATCTGCCAGAGGTTTGATGTTCATGATATCTTGTCTTTTAATTGTAATAGTTAATTTCCGCTATCTATAGTAACAAAAAGCGTGCCAAAACTTGCGTTCTGCCTCACTTTCTGTCTCCGCTTTCATAACAATCGGCAGCCCTGATTGGTTTGACACCTCGCAATCCGAAAATAAAAAGCTATCTTTGCAGTCGGTTCTACAATTTGTACTGACAAAAAGACACACTCGTATGACAGAGACCACCACTCCCGCGGCAGCTCCAGAGGAAGGACTGAATTTCGTGGAGCAAGAGATAAAGGCCGATCTTGAGGCCGGAAAGAACGGAGGACGCCTCAACACGCGTTTCCCGCCAGAGCCTAACGGATACCTGCATATCGGTCACGCCAAGGCTATTATCATGGATTTCGGCAGCGCCGAGAAGTTCGGAGGCACTTGCAATCTGCGTTTCGACGATACCAATCCTCAGAAAGAGGATACCGAATACGCCGATGCCATAAAGCGCGATATCCATTGGCTGGGTTATGACTGGGAAGACCGCCTCTATTACGCTTCTGACTATTTCGAAAAGCTCTATGAGCTTGCCGAAAGAATGATCCGGGAAGGGAAAGCTTATGTCGACGAGCAGACCAGCGAGCAGATAGCCGCTCAGAAAGGCACTCCTACGCAGCCGGGGCAGCATAGTCCGTTCAGAGGCCGTCCGGTGGAGGAGAGTCTCGATCTCTTCCATCGCATGAATGCCGGAGAGTTTCCCGAAGGAGCCATGGTGCTCAGGGCAAAAATCGATATGGCAAGCGATAACATGCACTTCCGCGACCCTATCATGTACCGCATCATTCATGCTCCTCACTGGCGCACTGGAGAGAAATGGAAGGTTTATCCCATGTATGATTTCGCCCACGGCCAGAGTGACTATTTCGAAGGTGTGACCCATTCGATATGCACGCTTGAGTTCGTGCCTCACCGTCCTCTCTATGAGTGGTTCGTCAAGGAGCTGGCTGATGAGAGCTATTGCCCGAGGCAGATTGAGTTCAACCGCCTGAATCTCACCTATACGGTGATGAGCAAGCGCAAACTCAAGCAGCTTGTAGATGAGAAGCTCGTGAGCGGTTGGGACGATCCCCGCATGCCGACCCTCTGCGGTCTGCGCCGCCGCGGATATACCCCCGAGGCAATCAAAGATTTTGTGCGTCGTATCGGTTACACTAAATATGAGGCACTCAATCACATTGAACTGCTCGAGCATTCAGCGCGCGAGAATCTCAATAAGACGGCTACGCGCGTAAGCGTAGTTGTAAACCCCGTAAAACTGATTCTGACCAACTATCCCGAGGGAAAGACGGAGACCGTGGAACTTACCAATAATCCCGAAGATCCTCAGTCAGGCACCCATGAAATGCCTTTCAGCCGTGAGCTCTGGATCGAGCGCGAAGATTTCATGGAGAATCCTCCTAAGAAATTCTTCCGTCTTACTCCCGGAGGAGAAGTCCGCCTGAAAGGAGCCTACATTATTAAGTGTACAGGTGTGAAGCATGGGCCCGACGGCGAGATAGAAGAAATTTATGCCGAATATGATCCCGACACTCTCAGCGGAATGCCCGGAGCCACCCGCAAGGTAAAAGGCACGCTCCACTGGGTATCAGTTCCTACGGCGGTAGAGGCTACCGTGCGCGATTATGACAGGCTCTTCTCCGTAGAGAATCCGTCGGCCGAGGAAGGCGACTTCCGCGATCTGCTTAACCCTGACTCGCTGAAGACGCGTCGCGTGATGATGGAGCCCTGGCTTGCGCAGGATCTGGCGCCGGAGAAGCACTATCAGTTCCAGCGCATAGGCTATTATACCGTAGATCCTGATACAGATGAGGGTCGCCCGGTATTTAACCGCACCGTAGGCCTCAAGGATCCGTTTGCAAAGATTCTGAAGCAATGACGCAGAGAGCGGAAGTGATCCGCAGATATTTCCCGAATCTTCCGGAAGAACAGGCATCGCGTTTCGACGCGATGCTTCATCTATATCCGGAATGGAATGCGAAGATCAACGTGGTGAGCCGCAAGGATATAGAAAATCTTGAGGTGAACCATCTTCTTCATTCGCTTGCCATTGCAAAGTTCATGGAGTTTACTCCCGGCTCCCGCGTGATGGATTTGGGCACCGGCGGTGGCCTTCCGGGCCTGCCGCTTGCCGTAGTGATGCCTGAGGTGCAGTTCACTCTTATTGACCGCACAGGCAAGAAGGTACGGGTGGCTGAAGCCATAGCCTCGGAGCTGGGACTTCAGAATGTGAGGCTCCTTCATGGCGATGCCGCGGAAGTGAAAGATAAGTTTGATTTTGTGGTAAGTCGGGCAGTGATGCCTCAGAAAGACCTTTTGAAGATTGTGAAGCCATTGATTGCCAAGGAGCAGCATAATGCTCTCCCAAATGGTCTTATTGCCCTCAAGGGAGGCGATCTGCAGGCTGAGCTGCGAGGGCTTGAGAAGCGCAGCACGATCGTGCCGGTAAATCAGTATTTTTCTGAACCCTTTTTCGGAGAGAAAAGCGTTGTATATACGGAGTGCTGCTAATCAGACTCCCTGCATAGATGTTAAAGGTAGCTATTTTTCAGTTCCAGCTATTTGGAATCAATACATACGTAGTGTGGGATCCGGTGCAGCATGAGTGTGCCGTAATCGACCCCGGAATCATCGACGGGCAGGAGCGCGAAGCTCTGAAACGCTTCATAAATCGTGAAGGTCTTAAGGTGACCCATCTGATCAATACGCACCTGCATATAGATCATGCTATTGGCAACCGGGCCATGAATGAAGATTACGGTGCTGTGCTTGAAGCTCACCCCGATGATGCCTTTCTCGGAAAGATGATTCCGGCTCAGTCGGCAGCCTTTTCGCTTGGAGTAAGAGCAGATGAGGCGGAGATAAGCATTCCGCTGAAAGAAGGCGATATAATCAAGATAGGGGAGGGCGAGCTGAAGGTGATCCATGTGCCCGGTCACAGTCCCGGTCATATAGCTCTCTATTGTGCCGATGCTACTCCGCCCTTCCTTATAGCTGGCGACGTGCTGTTCCAGCGCAGTATAGGCCGCACCGATCTTCCGGGAGGCGATTTCCAGACCCTCATCTCGTCGATCAAGGAGAAACTCTTCAAGTTGCCCGACGAAACTGTAGTCTATCCCGGCCACGGTCCTTCGACAACCATCGGCGAAGAGAAGCGCGAAAACCCCTACCTCCGCTAACCCCGCCGCTAGGCATGGCATAACGCAGAGCGCTGACAGGCGCGAGATTGTGGTCAACCCTGTACGACCGAAGGGAGCGCAGGGATAAGAACTCATCTCTAAAACAGAGCTGCGGAGCTGCGCAGTGAGGAAGAGCCAGCGGCTCGCTATCAGACTTTCGGAGATATTCGGCAAAACCTAACTTTTGTAAAAAAGAAAGTCGCTGAAGCTTATTCTTGCCTCAGCGACTTTTACTTTATGGTATTAGAAGTGTACTATCTGCTTCCCTTAGTAGCTAAATCTATATATCCATTGACAACGTCATCAGAAACACGTTTTAGTTTACCTGTCATTCCGAGTTCTTCAAAAGTAATTTCATTTGATGAAATACTTTTGATGGAAATTGCATATTTATCATAAGGTACGTCATCATTACTACCAGAAGGAAATTCTTCCTTAATAGTACATCTAATTTTGTCACCATCAAGAATCCATGTTCCTTTTGAAGCTACATATTTTATGCCTTCTAATAGAGAAGTCATTTCATTATCAAAGACACCCACTTCATAATAAGTACCGTCCTCTCTAAATTGCTCATATTGTGTAGCGCCCATGGAATCTGCAACACCGCTAACCATTTGCCATGAACCAACAATATTTCCGCTTGAGGGCTTATCGTTATCGTCGTCATCGCTGCAAGAGGTCAGCGAAAATGTCATAGTTGCAAATAAAGCAACAAAGAGAAATTTAATATATTTAGTCATTTTGAAAAAAATTAGTTATTACTGATTCAGAGGTTTAGAACTTATAGGTTACACCCACATTAATAGGCAGACGGCTGAAATCCTTGATATATTGATATTTAATTTCGGCGCCGACAGCCACTTTTCCAGTGACGGGGAACTGAACGCCCAATCCTACATTTACCAGAAGTTTGCTCATGGATGCCGAACCGGTGTCGTAATCATTTGAAGCGCGGGTAAGATCGTCCAAATCGAAGTCGAAATCACCGCCACCACCGCCGATGCGGGCATAGCCGATACCTACGAGCGGATAAACCTTGAGCTTGCTGCCTACATTAAAGAGATAGTGGACGTTGGCAGCTACGTCAAACACGTCCAAACCCTTGCTCTTGAGCCAGTAGTCCACGTCGGCCTCCAGGCGGAGCGGATTAGTCACATTGTACTGGAACTTGGCTCCAATACCGAAGTTTGTTACCGAAATACCACTCTCAAGCGAGGGTGCTACTCCGAGGTTCAGCCCAACTGCCATGTCGCCTTTCTCCTGGGCTGATGCGCACAGTCCGACAAGAGCCATGCACATTGAAATGAAAAGTTTTTTCATTTGTTCTTTTTGTGTTTCTCATCCTCCGTTGAAACGTTAGTGGGTTTACACAAAAAAGGTGTGAGGAATGTATCTTGTTTTATCCGGTCTCAGGTCTTGGTCTACCTAACTGCATGGATAAAACAATAGCCCCACACCGTATAGCTATCTGCTGCCAATCACGGCATTGGATAAGCTATCGATGCAGGTGCTATTGCCAATCTCATCTTCATGCAGTTTTCAGACGACCAAGTTTGAGAACCGAAGATAAAATTTCAATAACACCTTTTTACAAAAGTTGATTCGCGCAAGCCAACTCTTTGGCTATGAATCGACGGCAAAGTTAAGAAAAAATGTTATTGGCGGGGCTATTGCATCAGATATTTTTATCAAAATTTCCATTTTCAAAGTTACTCATTAAAAAAGAGAGCTATGTTTACATAACTCTCTGATTTAATTAATCATATATCCTTAGTAGGAGGGGTCAAGGGAGTTTGCGCCCGCGGAGGGCTACCCAGCCGTCGCGCACGCGTTTCTCTTCGAGGGTGATGCCCACGCGGTTCATGGCGCTTTCTACGAGTGGTATGTCGGCTTCGTAGAATCCGCTGAGTAGCAACGTGCCGCCCGGTTCAAGATGCTCTGCGTAGGAGTCGATATCGGCAAGAATCACGTTGCGGTTTATGTTTGCTACCACTACCGAAGCCTGTCCCGCATCGGCCAGACGCGAAGCGTCGCCTGTAAGGATTATCGGTGCTACTCCGTTGAGTTCAGCGTTATCGCGCGCATTGTCGGCCGCGTCGGGGTCGATCTCGATGCCCACGGCTTCGCTCGCTCCGCGCTTGAGGGCGAGCATCGCAAGGATTCCGGTGCCGGTGCCTACGTCGATCAGGCGGTGCCCCTTGAGCTCGGTGTCGAGCAGATAGGAGAGCATGAGCGACGTGGTGGCGTGGTGGCCGGTGCCGAAAGCCATACGGGGATCTACAATTATCTTATATTCAGCTTCCGGCACGTCCTTATGAAACGAGCTGCACACTACGCATCTCCCTTCAATCACGATCGGCTTGAAATATTTCTGCTCCCAGAGAGCGTTCCAGTCTTTGCCCTTCACGAAAGTAGCATTCCAATCAGCCTCGGCGGGAATTAGCATATTCCCAATAGTGCTTTCTACAGCTTTTTCGTCGTAGAGCTTATCTGCGATGTAGGCTGTCAGGCCTTTTTCGTCGGCCACAAAAGATTCGTAGCCTATCTCTGCCAGATCGGAGGCGAGAAGGTCGGTAGTATCGGAGGAGCAGGGAGTGAGATTGATTCTCAGTTCGATATAGTCGGTCATGATTGTAAAGAGGTTCAAAAAATTAACCGGAAAGCCATGAGAATCTGTTGATTCGCCGATGTGCTTTCCGGATTAGTAAGATCAGGTTCGGTCTGCTGAGGCTTTATCAACGCTTGCGGCGCCGGAACAGTCCGGTCACTTTTCTTACAGCGTTGAAAGCTGAAACACCCAGTAATACATAGTCAAGATAACCGAGCCCCGACATGACGCGCGAAGCAATGTTGCCTACCGTGCGTAGGCCTGCGCGGGGAGCGCCTCCATCGGTGAAGGGCATCTTGCCCCGCAGCTGGTAGAGATCGGCAAGAATCTTATCCTTGCAGAATTCTTTTCTGATAGCCAGAAGCGCCCGCTGATGGTTTATCTCGTCGAGAGTCATTACGCGCGGTTTCTCCGGAGCCTCAGTCTCCTGCGTCTTCACGAGGGCATGGTCTTTCTCTATTGCACGATTCGCCATGGGATTAATTCTTTTGTGTGAACAACTTCGTGAGGAAACGTGCTATCGGGTCAATCAGCAGAGGCTTTCTAAGCAGAAATACTACCAACAGCACCACGGCCACGCACCCCGCCGCGCTAAGATAGGCGAGCGCAGGAGCCATGAAGAGTTCGAACAGGCATTTAAGCGAAAGAGAGAGCAATATCAGCACTACGATTCCTAAGAGCAAGCATACGGCTCCAAGCGCCACGGCGCTTGCAAGAATCGTAGCTTTCTCTACTACCGTAAGCTTGGCATATTCAATCTCTAAGCCCAACCATTCGCGCCCCTCTACTATTATGTCGTGGAGTTCGTCGGTAATTTTCTGTTTCATAGAAGCCTATATTGGTTGCTCAATCTCTCTCGGCTGCTGCGCTGAGTTCGGCCACGAGCTCATCTACTTCAGCATCGCTTACGCAGATTCCGCGGCGTTTCAGAATGTCGCAGATACGGCGACGCACGTCAGAGCCCTTTTCGGGAGCGAGAAGCAGAGCTGCGCCGCAGCCTACCACCGCCCCTCCGAGGAAGGAGTATAAAATAGTAAGTGCTTTCATTTCAGTTTGTTTCAGATATGTTTTTCAATCTGGTCTTCGATTTCGTCAACGAGCTCCTCCATCTTGCCTTTCTTCAGGCTGATACCTTTCTCTTTGAGGATCTCCATGATGCGGCGGCGGGTTTCGTTACCCTTCTCGGGGGCTACAAGAAGACCAACAGCTGCGCCGGCGATAGCTCCGCCGATCACTGACAGAATAATGTGGATAGGTTTCATAAGTTTTTACTTTTAAGTGTTATTAATTCAATTTTCCTAATATTCTAAGGGCATGACGCCCCTATCTGCACTTATAACGCCTGAGCGGAGCGTTTGGGTCTTTTGGTTGGCGATTTTTTTTCGCACCCGAGTTCCCGGCGAAGGAATTGTCCGGTGTGAGTATCAGTCTGGGCTACCTCCTCCGGGGTACCTTCAGCAGTGATAAGTCCGCCTTCGCGTCCGCCTTCCGGTCCCAGGTCGATTATATGGTCGGCCATTTTCACGATGTCGAGATTATGCTCGATCACCACCACCGTATTTCCTTTGTCGGCAAGCCTGTCGATCACCTTCAGAAGCACCCTGATATCCTCGAAATGGAGTCCGGTGGTAGGTTCGTCGAGAATAAAGAGCGTGTTGCCGGTATCCTTGCGGGCCAGTTCAGTAGCGAGCTTTACGCGCTGGTTTTCGCCTCCGCTAAGTGTGCTCGAAGGTTGCCCGAGCTTCAGATACCCCAGGCCTATGTCGTTGAGCACCTCGATCTTTTTCCTAATGGCTGGTACGGCGGCAAAGAACTCTACAGCCTCGGCCACGGTCATCTCCAGCACATCGGCTATCGACTTGCCTTTGAACCGAACTTCGAGAGTTTCGCGGTTATAACGCTTGCCATGGCATTCCTCGCAAGGCACGAGCACATCGGGAAGGAAATTCATCTCGATTGTGCGGTAACCGTTGCCCTTGCAGGTCTCGCAGCGGCCTCCCGCCACATTGAATGAGAAGCGCCCGGGCTTGTAGCCGCGCATCTGAGCATCGGGGAGCTGCACGAATAGCTTGCGGATATCGGCGAAGATGCCGGTGTAGGTGGCCGGGTTAGAGCGCGGTGTGCGCCCGAGAGGCGACTGGTCGACTGTTACAATCTTATCGATGCCTTCAAGACCTTCCACCGAGTCGTAGGGGAGCGGCATCTGCATGGTGCGGTAGAGATGTTTGCTTACGATCCGCTTCAAGGTGCCGTTGATAAGCGAAGACTTGCCGCTACCGCTCACGCCCGTGACGCATACGAACTTACCCAGCGGAAGCTTCAGGTCCACATTCTTCAGGTTGTGGCCCTTCGCGCCCTTCAGGATTATCTCCTTGCCGTTGCCCGGCCGGCGCTTTGCCGGCACCTCTATTTTCTGCGAGCCGTTCAGGTAAGAGGCTGTAAGTGTGCCGGTCTTCATCATCTCTTCCGGGGTGCCCTCAAACATAACCTCGCCGCCCGACGTGCCTGCCCCGGGACCGATATCCACCACATAATCAGCTTCAAGCATCACGTCTTTATCATGCTCAACCACTATTACGGAATTTCCGGCATCACGCAGCTCCTTAAGACTGTTGATGAGCTTCATATTATCGCGCTGATGCAGCCCGATGGAGGGCTCGTCGAGGATATAAAGCACATTTACGAGTTGCGAGCCGATCTGAGTGGCGAGGCGAATCCGCTGGCTTTCTCCGCCGCTGAGCGATGCGCTGCTGCGGTTGAGAGAGAGGTAGTGGAGGCCCACTTCTATCAAGAAATGAACGCGGCTCCTGATCTCCTTGATGATCTCGGTTGCCACCACGCGTTTATGAGCGGGCACTTTCTCTTCCAGACCATCTATCCATTCATAGAGCTCCGAAAGATCCATCGCTGCAACTTCCGCTATGTTTTTCCCGTCGAGATAATAGTGCAGCGGTATTTTCTGCAGGCGCGCACCTCCGCATTCAGGGCAGACTGCGCGCGAGAAAAACTGGTCGCTCCATTTATTGGCCGCGGCTCCCGCCTCATCGTCGCTCTGCATCTCGATATATTTCATTACCCCTTCATAGGCAGGAGAATAATAGGAGGTTGACATAGTGGCATTCGAGAGGTCGAGGCGCGCATCAGTGCCGTTGAGAATATCGTCGAGAGCTTCCCGTGGCAGATCTCGTATGGGAGTCTTTGTCGTGACTCCATAGAGCTTGCAGATAGCTTCAATCTGCCAGAATATGAGCGAGTTTTTCTCTTTCCCGAGGGGAAGGATACCTCCGTCGTGGATCGATTTTGAGGGGTCAGGAATCACCTTCGCCTCGTCAATGATATTTACTGTGCCGAGACCTTTGCATCGCCTGCAGGCTCCCTGAGGCGAATTGAAAGAGAAATCATGAGGAGCCGGCTCAGGATAAGCGAGACCCGTCTCCGGATCCATGAGGAGCTGGCTAAAATAGCGTATTTCCTGAGTCTCAGCATCAAGCACCATCATCTGCCCCTCACCTTGCTTGAGGGCCGTCTCGAGCGAAGGCATCAGGCGACTGGCCGCTTCGGAAGAATTTACCTTGATGCGGTCAATCACCAGGTCGATACTATGGTTCTTGTAGCGGTCGAGCTTAAGACCGTAAGCAAGTTCCTTCATCTCCCCGTCGATGCGCACATGCAGATAACCCTTCTTCATCAGCGTTTCGAAGAGCTCTTTGTAATGACCCTTACGGTTCTTCACTATCGGGGCCATTATGATCACGCGGCGCCCTTCGTAGCCCTCGGTTATGAGGCGTAGGATCTCCTCGCGAGAGTATTTCACCATCGGTTTGCCCGTAAGGTAGCTGCGCGCTTCGCCGAGGCGCGCGTAGAGCAGGCGCAGGAAGTCGTAGATTTCCGTGATGGTGCCGATGGTGCTTCGCGGATTCTTGTTCACGGTCTTCTGCTCGATGCTTATAACCGGGCTTAGACCGGTTATCTTGTCGACATCGGGGCGCTCCGGCATTCCCAGCATATTGCGCGCATAGGCTGAGAAGGTCTCGATATACCGGCGCTGGCCTTCGGCGAAAATGGTGTCGAAAGCCAGACTCGACTTGCCGCTGCCGCTCAGGCCGGTGATGACACTGAGCTTACCTCGCGGAATGCTAACGTCGATATTCTTAAGGTTATGGACCCTTGCTCCCATCACTTCCAGGGAGCGGGCCTCCTGGGTATGTATGTTTTTCATCTCAATATCCTCTCTTTAAGCACATTGATATCGCCGCTTTTCTTGTAGGTGCGGCCGTCGGAGCCGCGGGCTTCTATCAAATAATAGTAAACGCCCGTAGGCACTCTCCGGCCGGCCCGCGTGCCGTCCCACCCCTCGGCCGGATCCGTAGAGGTAAAGATCTTGGCGCCGTAGCGGTCGAAGATAGCACACTTGAACTGCTCAAGCGATTTGGCCTTGACCCTCCATTTTCTTGTCTGGCCCTCGCGCATCACGAGCGTATTGGGGCAGCTCAATGCAGATTCCGAAATGCCGATGGTATATACGTCGGATTCTGCGGAACAGCGTCCGGCCTCATCAGTGCCGATGAACTTGACGAAGTGCGTTCCGGCATCACGGAATGTGAAGTTGAGTTCCGGTGTATAGAACCTGTGGGTCACTTCCGCAAAATCCTCATCGTCGGCTATCTGCCACTCCGTATGCACCACTCCCTCGCTTACCGCCGATTCGAAGCTCACTTCGAAAGGAGCGCTCATCGACTCTCCGGTTTCTGAGCTTCTGGTCATTACGGCCACTCCTCCGGGAGCTGTAAGGTCCGATTCCACTGTCATGGATTCCCCCCATTGGCGGAGGAAGCGGTCGCCCGAAAGGGTGAAGGTAGTAGAGGCCAGCAGCGGCGAGAGCAGTTGTATCTCTCCATCGGGAGCTGATTCCAACTCATCGGTGGCGGTTATTACCCTGAAGGAGAAGGTCTCTTCATCAGGTATCTGTTGGTAATAGTTTAGCTCCAGCTGGCGGCTAAGCTCCATGCGTCGTCCTGTCACCGAATAGTAGAAAATCGGATCCGCGTTTCCTCCGATGCGCAACACCGTGCGGTCGCAGTCGGTCTCGGCTACGTCGATACTTCTCAGCTCCAGAGCGCGCAGGGAATAGTCGCAGATCCAGAAGCAGTGTTGCCTCCCTTCCGATTCTACTATGATTCCGGTATCGCCGCCCGTCAGGGTCACAGACGATTCTGAGCTTCCCCTTAGGGCATCTATGCTCTCGGCGAAGCCTCCTCCGGCGCTTCCGAAGCGGCTCCATCTGGCGTTGGCATCCGGATAGGTCAGGGTAGCTCCCGATGAGGTCCAGACCACGAAAAGAGCCTCCAGACCGCTCTGGGCAGGCACTTCGCATTCGATAGGGGAGCGTCCGGCCACGGTCACAGAAAGTGCGGCAGCACTCCCGGTAAGGAATGCTGTCGCCGCAAGTATCAAAGCTATGGCGCGGCCGAGGTGCATTATCTATTAACGCTTAGGCCGGCCTGCTTATTGTATGGAGTTAGAACCACCGCGTGTAAGCGAAGTCCTGACGGTGGGGCAGAAGGGCGTTTTTGGGATACATACGCAGCGCGTAGTGGTAAACACCAGCCTCCTGGAGCTTCGTCTCAAGAGCATAGGTGTAGATATTACCCTCATGCTTCACGACCTCGAGCGGGAACGTGGAATCAAACTTCACTACCCCGTCTTGCTCCTTGTTGACCACCAGTTCCACTCCCAGATCTGCTCCGAGACCCTTAGTATCGATCACGCAGCTTACCTTGAACATCTCGCCGGTGCGACCGGAACCGCTCGCGGTCTCGAGACCCTTCATATCCGTCGAGAGAACCTCCACATCGTTCCAGCGCTGGGCTACATTCTCTTTCCAGGCCACAATCTGGCGGGCCAGAGCAAAGTCGTCGGCTTTCAGCTTCGCGGAGCGCTTAGCTTCCGGCTCATAGAATTTCGCGATGTAGTCGTCGAGCTGACGCTTCATGGTGAAATGCGGGGCGATATGGCCTATGCTGCCCTTGATATACTGGATCCAGCGCGGGCTGTAGCCAAGGGAGTTCTTTTCAAAGTAGAGAGGCACGATCTCGTTCTCCAGCATCGAATAGATGGTGGCGGCATCGAGTTTGTCCTGCTGCGACTGATCCGTGAAGGTGCGCTGCGAGGTCAGGGCCCAGCCGGCTTTCTCATCGAAGCGGTAGCCTTCGTACCACCAGCCGTCGAGCACCGAGAAATTGAGCACGCCGTTCATCTCAGCCTTCTCGCCCGATGTGCCGGAGGCCTCAAGCGGACGGGTAGGAGTGTTGAGCCAGATGTCGACACCGCTCACCAGGCGCTTGGCCACAATCATGTTGTAGTCTTCGAGGAAGATGATCTTGCCGAGGAACTGAGGCATGTGGCTGATCTCCACAATGCGCTTGATCAGACCCTGGCCGGCGCCATCGGCGGGGTGAGCCTTTCCGGAGAATACGAACTGTACGGGGAACTGCTCGTTGTTGACGATGCGGGCCAGGCGGTCGAGATCCGTGAAGAGGAGGTGAGCGCGCTTATAGGTTGCGAAGCGGCGAGCGAAGCCGATTATCAGCGCGTTGGGGTTAATCTTGTCTACAATCTTCATCACGGCCGAAGGATCGCCCTGATTCTTAAGCCATTTCTCCTTGAAGTCGCGCTTCACGAAGTCGATGAATTTGTTTTTCAGCTCGCAGCGCATCTTCCAGATGCTCTCGTCGGAGCATTCGAAAATGCCTTTCCATGATTCAGGATCGCTCTGGTTGGTGAAAACCTGCTCGCCGAGATGCTTTGCGTAGTAAGCCTTCCATTCCGAGGCGGCCCAGGTAGGCATATGCACGCCGTTGGTCACGTAGCCCACATGGCTCTCTTCCGGAGCGTAGCCTTTCCAGACTCCGGCAAACATCTTCTTCGATACCTCTCCGTGGAGCCAGCTTACGCCGTTGGCCTCCTGGCAGGTGTTGAGAGCGAACACACTCATCGAGAAGCGCTCGGGCGAGTCGGGGTTCTCGCGGCCCATATTCATAAGGTCAGACCATGAGATGCCGAGTTTGGCGGGATATTCGCCGAGGTATTTTCCGAAGAGCGACTCCTCGAAATAGTCGTGTCCGGCGGGCACAGGAGTGTGAACAGTATAGAGCGATGACGCGCGCACCACCTCGAGAGCCACATTGAAAGGCAGATGCTTCTCCTGCACGTAGTAGACGAGGCGCTGGAGGTTCAGCAGCGCTGCGTGACCTTCGTTGGCATGGTATATGTCGGTTTCGATACCGAGGCGCTGCAGCATCAGGATACCGCCGATACCGAGCATATATTCCTGCTTGAAGCGGTTCTCCCAGTCGCCGCCATAGAGCTGATGGGTGATCCAGCGATCATACTCTGAGTTCATATCGAAGTCGGTATCAAGCAGATAGAGCTTCATGCGGCCTACGTTGACGCGCCAGATGCGGGCATATACGATTCGGCCGGGGAAGGGCACTTCAAGCACCATCGGGGCGCCGTCTTCGCCGAGCACGGCGTCAACGGGGAGCTGGTCGAAGTTCTGTGCCTCGTAGTTGGCTATCTGCTGGCCGTCCATCGAAAGAGACTGGGCGAAATAGCCGAACCGGTAGAGGAAGCCTACGGCAGTCATGTTTACGCGGCTGTCGGAAGCCTGCTTGATATAGTCGCCGGCGAGCACTCCGAGACCTCCTGAATAAATCTTGAGGCAGTTGCAGAGGCCATATTCCATCGAGAAATAGGCCACGGAAGGTATGTCCGTGCGCATCGGTTGCTCCATATATTCGCGGAAAGAGGCGTGAACCTTGCGGATACGGTCCATCATCTCCTTGTCGCCCAGAATTTCCTTATAGCGCTCGTAAGATATCTGCTGGAGCAGCACTACGGGATTTTCGCCCGACTTGCGCCAGAGGTCATGGTCGAGGTCGCGGAAAAGCGATTTGCCTTCGCTGTTCCATACCCACCAGAGGTTTTTCGAGAGCTCTTCGAGGGGCTTAAGCTCTTCGGGAAGCTCTGCATGCACGGTGAGGTCGCGCCAGAGGGGCTGGTTGGTGCTGCTTACTTGAATTTTCATCTTGAATTGATTTAGTTAAGATTTTCCTGTAGAATAATTAAATAGCTCACAGCCTGCGCTCTTCGTTGCGGGTTCTTGCCCGGAGCAAGGCGGTGGCGAAGGCCTCGTCATAATGCTTTATGAAGAGGCTCCAAGAGGCCTTTTCGGCCGTGTGTTGTGCTGCTTGTTTGAGTTTGCGGCGCTCGGGGGCGGCCATCTGCGCCACCTGAGCTACCGTTTTTTCTATTCCGGCTACGGCGCGACCGTAGTGTTCGTCGTCGCGGGGCTCCACTTTCACTCCGCTTTTCATCATGTCGTCGCCTTCTTCTGAAATCACCCAGCACCCGAAGCCCGACTTGTCGGTCGTGACCGATGGTACTCCGAAAGCCACGCTCTCAAGAGGAGTGTAACCCCAAGGTTCATAATATGAGGGAAATACGGTTAGATCCAAAGCCGGGAGCAGGGAATAGTAGTCGATATCGAGCATTCCGTCGGCTCCGTCGAGGTAGCAGGGCAGATAGCATACCGTAAGGCGGTCGGAATCCGGATTGAGGCTGCGCAGCCGGCATGCCACTGCGTCGCTCTCCTCGTTGTGGAGCCGGTGAGTGGCATACTGCGGCTTCTCTACCCCTTCTGCCAGTAGATCGGGAGCTGGCTCCTTCACCCATGCCGGCACGAGTATGAACGCCGCCACATGGCGATCTTTCATTGCCGGATCGGCATTAATCGAGGCCATAGCATCTATGAAGAGATCGAGACCTTTGTTGCGGTATTCGTTGCGACCAGAAGTGGCTACGATGAAAGCATCTTCCGGAATCTGGCGTCCGCTCAGGCCGGAGGCGAGGCTTAGAAGCTTTTTGCGACCGGCGCGGCGCTGGGCTGCGCGCTTTGCGGCAGAGGGCACGAAGCTGGCATCGAAGCCGTTAGGAGTCACTACAGCGGGTCTGATATCGAGAAGCTGCTCGCATTCCCTGGCTGTAAGGTCGCTCACGGCCGTGAAGCAGTCAGCAGCGTGAGCGGCCTGCTTCTCAAGCGAATGCTTCGACTGCATATTGAGCTCTCCGGCCATCTGGTCGCCGTTGTAGCCTTGAAAATAGCGGTAAAGATCTTTGCCGTTGCCGCAGATCGAGCGCCCTATGCTGGTGGCGTGAGTGGTGAAGACCGTGGCCCACTGCGGCCGGTTAATCTGCAGATAGAGCAGACCCATGCCGGTAGTCCACTCATTGAAATGACCTATGCAGCGGCTGTCGGCGGCTCCGCGGCTCTTGGCTATGGCCGTCATTACAATTGCCGCTGCCACGGCGAAGGCACACGCCTCGTCGTAGTCGCCGTATGCGTGGAGCGAGTCTACCCGGTATTGCTGCCATACCTTTCCGTAGATTTCCGGCAGCAAGGGGAGCATGGGGCGGAAGTCAACGAGCACTGCCAGCGGCTCGCCGGGCACATTCCACCGGCCGCTGCGCGCTTTCAGTCCGTAGGGCAGTTCGAGGCTTCCTGCAAGCTCCGGATCTTCGCTCAGATATGGAGCGGAGGCTTCGGCTCCGAAATCGGGACCGATGAATACGAGGCGGTCGCCGAGGCGCTTCTGAAGCTCAAGAGCCTTAGTGGAGAGCACGGTATAGATGCCTCCAACCTTATTGCACACTTCCCAGCTCGCCTCGCAGAGCAGGTCTATATGGTGATATGCGTTTTGCGGTTCCATCAATTAAAGCATTGCAGCCGGCTTCGGGGCCGACTGCCAACTGTTTTAGAACGGCAGGTCGTCGCTCTGGTCTCCTTCAGGAGCTGCGAAAGGCTGTGCTGCCTGCTGGAACGGCGAGCCGCCTGCAGCCTGGCTGTAGGCCGGTGCCGGCTCTCCGGTGAACTGCGGCGCACCTCCGCCCATTGCCGGATCAGCTATCTCGCGGGTTGAATATCCGCTCACATCGGTATACCAGCGTCCGTTGAACTCGCGGCTCTCGATATCGATGCCTACTGCATAGCATTTGCCTACTTCAAGCACATTTGAATCGGCGCGGTCGCCGAAAAACTGGAATTTCACGCGGCGGGGCCAGTTGCCAAACGTTTCGAGCACCCATTCACGTTTCTTCCAAGGCTTTCCAGCTTTGGAAATTCCTTCGGTCAGACCGAGATCCTGAATCACTTTTCCTTCTAATTCCATCTTATAACGTAGTGGCTAATAATCGGCAAAGTTACAAAATATTCAGCATTCGCGAAAATTAAGGCTTCGGTAGCGTCGGAAAACGGCCTTTGAAATGGAGCTTCAGCAGCCTCGCTCCGTGCAGGCCTATTGACAGCCTTGACAGCGAAATGGTGTTAAAGAGCTTATAGTAAGCGTTATAACTATAAAAACGTGTCAAGGTAGGGTTGTTAGCCGTTTTTTCAGATTTTTTACAATTTGTAGGTTCGGCCTTTATCGCCAACCTTTTCAGTAAAAAATGAGAGGATCATATAATAGATGTACCCGTACCTCCGGCACTCTGATGCCGGGGTCTTCACTGTCCGGACACTCGCTTCCGCTTCGCTGTCGCTCATGCCCGGTTTCCCTATATCCACGCGCCTCGCGGCGCTGCTTGCACACTATGAGCACCTTGACACGGTTTTGGGGTTATGTTGCTGAGGGATAGTGATATAGACCCTTGTCAATGTCAAGGCCGTCAAGGGGCCTGTACGGAGGAAGAAGGAGATTATGCTATCCAGCAACCCCCGATGTTGCGCCTTCGGGCGCAAGTCGGGTGAACGGTGTAGCTTAGTGAGCCGCGAAGCGGTGAGATTACGGTTAACCGTGGGTGGAGCGAAGCGGAACCCGCGGAATGACCAACGCAAAACATCTGAGCTGCGGAGCTGCGATGTTATAGTAGCCTGTGTATGAGCAGAGAGAGCAAAGAAGATTCTGACCGCATCATCTGCTTTCGGGCAGACAGTGGTTAGTGATAGCGTGGCAACTATGCTGCCGTAGGAAGCATTTATGGTAATCCTCACGCTCGCAGCCAATATGATGACCTCTTGCAAGGTCAGGTTTGTACATGCATCTATGTCCTCACGCTGCGGCTGAGCCGCGAGCGTGAGGCTTACCACAAACGCAGCCTTCGGCAGCGGTTTTACCGTCAGAAGCCCATTCCATGGTCTTTTCTGAAATGGTGATGTGTGGAGACACGTAGGAACCATCTTGACACGGTTTTGGTGCTATAGTGCTAACCCTCAACAATATAGCTTCATGTCAATGTCAAGGCTGTCAAGCCGGGTTTCTCCGCACTAAAAATAGGTCAGAATTTGGTGGTTTACGCATTATCAGTTATATTTGTAAACTATTAGTTTACTTTTCTATGCGCGCGATGCTTCGCTACATACCGCTTCTGCTGCTCGCCGGCCTCTTCTGGGCGTGCGGGGGTGACCGTGCGCTGCAGTCGGCCCTCGACCGCGCCGATGCACTGATGGAATCTTACCCTGACTCCGCACTTGCCCTGCTAAAGCCATACGATGGGGTGCAGATCCGCTCTGAGGCGCAGCGCGCCCGCTTCGCGCTCCTCTATTCGATGGCGCTTGATAAGAACGGTATAGATACAGCTAATTATAAGGTGATCCAACCGGCTCTCGACTATTATCCCACCCATGGCACCGACGCCGACAAGATCCGCACTCTGTATTATGCGGGTTGTATTTATCAGAACGCCAAAAGAGTGGATAAGGCGATGGAGGTTTGGGCCGAAGGGTTGAAATACCGTGGCCCGAAGACTGATTCTCTTGTGCTCGCGCGTCTGTTAGTGAATCAAGGTAATGAATATTACCGACTATATCAGTTCGATAAATTTAAAGAAAACCAGCATCAGGCGGAGGAGATCTACCAAGCACTCGGCAAACAAGATCTTGCAGACAAAGCTTTTCTGTATCAATTCGAGCTTGCGCTCAACCGCAACTCGAAATTTGCTAAAAGGAATATAGGCAGAGTTGAAGGAATTGCTCTCGATTCCCTATCTCCAAATGCGGAGTTAGCCCGCTCAAATGTTATTCAATACGAGATACATTTCGGTACTCCAGAATCTCTCGATGCTAGATTAAAGGAGTATAAAGGTCTTCAGATGGATAGTATAGTTCTTACGCAGGCCTTGCTGAATTTAGGGAGGATTTGCGAGGCGGAAGAATTTTTTATGACCATACGGCCTGGCAGAGCTACCGAAATCAATTATCTGCTTAAGAAAATGCGTCTCGAAAAAGCGAAAGGCAATTTTGAGGAAGCGCTTGCGTGCAGTGAGAATGTGCTAAAAATTTTTGACCAGAAGCAATCCGCTGTGATAGAAGGTGATATACAATTTGCGGAAGAGCGGTCGCTGTGGCGTCATTCAGTAGCCGAGCATAAACGCTCGGAGGAAAATGCATGGATATTCAGCAGCATAGCCATCGTTGTAGTGCTTCTTATTTCAGGATTGCTTGCGCAGAGGGCCCGTATCAGAAACCTTCAGAAAGAGAAGCTTATCGATAGTCTTATATCAGAGAAAGAGCAGTTGCAGGAAAATCTTGACAAATTATCTTCTCCCGAATTACGTCAGGCCATTTTCCGCAGACTTAAGTCGCTCGATCCTATCTCCTCAGAAAAGCAAAAGAATTGCACCGGAACAGACCTGAAAAAAATGCTTGAAGAGCGCCGCCAATTCATGCGCGACACCCGCATTGCCCTCACCGCCTCCTACCCTAATTTTATCGAAGAGCTGAAAAGTCATGGTCTCGACGATGAGGAGCTCGACTACGCATGCCTCTACGCCATCGGTATGAGAGGAAAAGAGATCGGTGTTTTCATGATGCGCGCGGGACACTATCATCTGAGTACCCGGGTACGAGCTAAGTTGGGACTTGAAAAGACCGATCAGAGAATCTGGTCAGTAATACAGAATATGTTGAAAGAGTCAGGAGATTTTTGACAAGCCGAAATACAGATATTCCCAAAAAAATGGCCTCCCTGAGAGGCTCTTCAAATAGGTTTTACATAGGATCAAATAGAAAATTTCTATATCTCTGATTATCAGTAGTCTGAAAAGTAAATAATCAAAATCAAAATTTGGAAATCAAATTACTTTCATACTACTTTTGCAAAAATGAAAACCGATAAATCTGTAAAGGTTGAGAGTATCTCATGCTCATAGAAGCACCCGTATCTCCGGCACTCTGATGTCAGGGTCTTCGCTGTCCGGACACTCGCTTCCGCTTCGCGGTCGCTCATACCCGGTTTCTCTATATCCACGCGCCTCGCAGCGCTTTGTGGGGGGGTATGGGGGTGTACGGGTGTACGGGAGCGGACAGTCGGACACAAAATGTCCGTTTCCGGACACTTTCTAAAATTAATAGTTGCAGATTATCAGGGTGATAGATTTATGGCACGGTTTTTGTACTAATTTTCTAACGTAAACTATATACTAACTTAATATTGCAGACAATGAGAACGATTATGATTGCCTTGGTCTCGCTGATAAGCGTGGCCGGTATGTCGGTATCGGCGCAGACTTCGGTGAGCGGCAGCGTGGCGAACAAGTCGGGCGAGGCGCTTGTGGGCAGTACGGTGCTTTTCCTGCAGGCTGATACGGTTGCGGGCGGTACGATTACCGACGGCAAGGGTCGCTTTGAGCTGAAAGGGCTTCCGAAGGGCGATTATGTATGTGAGGTGTCGATGCTGGGGTATAAGCCTGAATCAAAAAAGTTTACTCTAACAGAGAAAGCGAAGCTACCGAAGTTCGAGCTTGAAGAGGACGCCACGATGCTTGGCGAGGTGACGGTGACCGGCGACGCTCGCAAAATGACGAAAGAGTTAGCGGGCATGTCGATCTATTACCTCACTGATCGCGCTAAGAATGAGCTTGATGCCTTCAAGGCTCTGAAAGAGATACCGCGCTTGATTGTAGACGATGCCAATAAAACCATAAAGCTTGATAACGGAACTTCGCCGCTCATACTCGTAAATGGAGTGAAGAAGCCGCTTTCAGTGCTTGATCCCAAGATGATCGAGTCGGTCGAAGTGATCGATAATCCTTCGGCGCGCTACCGCGGCGATGCCTCGGTTGCTTCGGTATTGAATGTAAAAATAAAGAGAACCGGAGTTAAGCCGTATATACGCACCAGTATTTCCGGTAACACTTCGTTTGATACCAAAAACCTTAACGCAAACGGAGATTTCTCAATGGGCGACGCTACCTCATCGCTCTATCTGACTGGCTCCTACACAGATATCCGCGGGCGTAGATCCAGCGGTCACTCTGACATATTCCAGGGAGATCTGCATCAGGAGCTTAATGACCACAGTAAGATTTATTGGCGAAATCCTAATATCAGATTCGGAGGAGACAAAGAGTTTTCCAAGAAGAATTATGTGGCTTTCAGCTTTATGTATATGAGTAATCCTTCGGGGGGCAAGACCAATACTGAAGGCACAATAACGAATATGGCTTCGGGAGCGGTGTCTCCGCTCACTTCTTATTTTGACTACAAGGGCCGGTGGCATCAGCTTGCTGCTAACCTTTATTATAAGCTCACGTTCAAAGAGAACCGTACGCTTGAGATCACAGGAAACTACAGCAACTCGGGCAGCGGCAGCACGGCCGACCGCGAGCAGACCAATGATTTCTTCAGCTATGTAAGCAATATTGACCTCGACAATAACCGCCAGATGGGCAAATTGGAGGCCAATTATTCCGATATGCTTACCAGTTCTATGCATCTTGATGCCGGGTCTAACACGGAATATTCCGTGACCAATATCGACGACAAGCTCGATGAGTGGCCCAATTTCCGCTACCGCCGCACCCGCGAATACCTCTATGCCGGAATCGACAACAATATGGCAGAGAGTAAATTTAACTATATGGTTTCGCTTGGTCTTGACATGGTTTTCTCCGACGCTGCTGGAGCGAAAAACAGTTATGTGGATTTCGTACCCTCCGTTTCTTTGGCTTATAAGATTACGCAGAGTAACAGCCTTATGCTCAACTACGAGCGCCGCCGCACGATGCCCAACGCCGGAAATCTGAATCCGCGCAACACTTCGACCGATAAGCTGGAGGTAGTGGAAGGTAATCCCTATCTTAAGCCGAGCCATTCCGATATGGTGAAATTCGACTATGTGTTCAGCAACGGCAGCGTCCGGATCAATCCCTATATACAATATACCTACAATTCAGACCAGGTTATGCCTTATGGCTATCTTGACGGGGATATCTACGTGAATACTTATCAGAATATGGGTAGCTCCGGATCGTTACAGACCGGTGCGATGTTAAGCTACAATATACCATATAAGAACGGTTTCTACGGCAATGTGAGCTTCTCGGCTTATTACCAGAAGGATTATATAAAGGATTTGCCTTTCAGCGGCGATTCTTTCAATATCACCCTTAATGGGTATGTGGGTTATAAGAAAATATCGGCGTCGGCCTACGTCGGACTTTTCCCAAATACCTTTTCCACCTATAGTAAAGCTCAGGGGGTAATTTACTCCAATGCGGGGGTTGACTGGAGAGTCAGCAAAAGGGTAAGCGTTGGTATTTCGGCTGAAAATTACCTGTTCCCGAAGCGTCACACGAAAGTTTGGGTCCGGAACGGTGATTACAGATCTTTCTCAAGCAGTGTGCAGAGAAATCAGATTCCGAAGGTTACGCTCGGCGTGCAGTACACGTTTGTGACCAAGAACTTCAAATGGCGCAATTCGAAGCAATTCTATGAAAGCGACAACGAGCTCCAGTCAGTAACGACAAAATAAGACATCTATGTTGCATAAAAGTTAGTATATAGAATCTCATCGGGAGATGAGGCGGCTCCGCGTAAAAGGGGCACGATGCATGGGCGGCTTCTCTAAGGAGTCGCCCTATTAAATAATTACTTTGCTCCATAAATAAGAAAAGAATAATTAGAAGGATAAGATGGAAAGTTTTCCGAAAAATTTTGTAATAGTCTTATTTGTAGCATATTGAAAAATGAAGGAGGGTGAAAAGTTGTCCAAAATGAAGATTGTAGAAAATTTTACTATCCAAAAAGTTGCCGGGAAATGATAAGGTTGCTACTTTTGCATCGCTAACCGAAACATCAAATCAGATACGATGATACAAACAGTAGTGAAACGCGACGGCCGCGTCGTGGGCTACAATGAGGAGAAAATCAAGGCTGCCATAAGAAAGGCGATGCTTACCACAGCTTTGGGCGAAGATGAGACTCTGATATCGAAGATCACCGACCGGATCGGCATGACCGGACCGGAGCAGATGAGCGTAGAAGATATTCAGGACCGCGTGGAGCTCGAGCTGATGAAATCGCCCCGCAAGGAGGTGGCGAAAAAGTATATAGCGTATCGCGACCAGCGGAGCATTGCCCGCAGGGCGAGGACGCGCGATATGTTTCTGGAGATTATTGAGGCGAAGAATAACGACATAACCCGCGAGAACGCTAATATGAATACCGATTCTCCGGCGGGCATGATGATGAAATTCGCTTCTGAAACCACCAAGCCTTTCGTCGACGATTACCTGCTTTCGGCTGAAGCGCGTAATGCGGTGAGAGACAACTATCTGCACATTCACGATAAGGATTACTATCCCACGAAGAGCCTTACCTGCGTGCAGCACCCTCTCGACCGGGTGTTGAAAAACGGTTTTGTGGCCGGTCACGGCGAATCGCGTCCGGCAAAGCGCATTGAGACGGCTTCGGTGATAGCCTGCATCTCGCTTGAGACAGCGCAGAACGAGATGCACGGCGGCCAGGCGATTCCGGCGTTCGATTTCTACCTGGCGCCCTATGTGCGCGCGAGCTATATAGAAGAGGTGAAGACTCTTGAAGCGTTCACGGGCGAGGACCTTTCCGACCTGTATCATGCTGAGATAAAAGACTTCATCACTCAGCCCCTCGAAGGCTTGGAAGGCAAGGAGAGAAGCAAGCAGCATGCCATCAACAAGACGGTGAGCAGGGTGCATCAGGCTATGGAGGCCTTTATCCATAATATGAACACTATCCACAGCCGCGGAGGCAATCAGGTGGTGTTCTCCTCGATCAATTACGGCACCGACGTATCGGCCGAGGGGCGCTGCGTGATCCGCGAACTGCTGAAGTCCACTTATGAAGGTGTAGGCGGCGGAGCCACCGCCATCTTTCCTATCCAGATCTGGAAGAAGAAGAGGGGAGTGAGCTATCTGCCGGAAGATCCGAACTACGATCTCTATCAGCTTGCCTGCAAGGTGACCGCGCGGAGATTCTTCCCCAATTTCCTGAATCTCGACGCTACCTACAACCAGCATGAGCTCTGGCGGGCCGACGATCCGGAGCGCTTCCGCTATGAGGTGGCCACGATGGGCTGCCGCACGCGCGTGTTTGAGAACCGCTATGGCGAGAAGACCTCCATTGGCAGGGGCAATCTCTCGTTCAGCACCATCAATATCGTAAGGCTTGCCATTGAGGTGATGGCCGTGAAGGATAAGGAAGAGCGGATAAACAAGTTTTTCCGCAAGCTCGACGAGGTGCTCGAGCTCACGGCGCGTCAGCTCCATGACCGCATGCAGTTTCAGAAGACGGCTCTCCGCAAGCAGTTTCCGCTGCTGATGACGAGTCTCTGGAACGGTTGCGAGAATCTCGGGCCTAACGATACGATCGAGAGCGTGATAAATCAGGGCACTCTCGGCATCGGCTTTATCGGCCTGGCTGAATGCCTGATAGCTCTCGTAGGCAAGCATCACGGCGAGAGCGATGAGGCTCAGGAGCTGGGACTGAGGATTGTGAGCCACATGCGCAGCCGGGTCAACGACTTCTGCGAGCAGTATGGCCATAACTACTCCGTATTGGCTACACCGGCCGAGGGTCTCTCGGGTAAGTTTACCCGCCGCGACCGCAAGACCTTCGGCGATATTCCGGGAGTGACCGATAAGGATTACTACACCAACTCCAACCATGTGCCTGTCTATTATCATTGCTCCCCGCGCCATAAGGCGAAAATCGAAGCGCCTTATCACGCTCTGACCGGTGGCGGCCATATATTCTATGTAGAGATGGACGGCGACGCGACCCACAATGAAGAGGCGATAATGCAGATTGTGGATCTGATGGATAAGTACAACATGGGCTATGGGTCAGTGAACCATAACCGCAACCACTGTCCGAAATGCGGCTATGAGAATGCCGAGAAGGAGGTGGCCCACTGCCCGAAATGCGGCGCGCGCTTCGAGACTATCCAGCGCATCACGGGCTATCTCGTAGGCACTACCGACCGCTGGAATTCCGGCAAGCTTGCCGAGCTGAAAGACCGCGTGGTTCACGAATGAATCTCCGGGTAATCGATATAGTGCGGGGCACGACCGTAGATGGCCGCGGCTTCCGCACTTCCATTTATCTGGCCGGCTGCACTCATGCCTGCCCCGGCTGCCATAACCCGGAATCGTGGAGCTTCGATGCCGGGCGGGAGATGAGTCTGGAGGAGATAATGGAGATTGTGGAGGAGGAAGATTTCAATGTAACTCTCACCGGCGGCGACCCTATGTGCTCTGCGGCGAGGGTATTGCCGCTTGCCCGCGCCATAAAGTCAGCCGGAAAAACTCTCTGGATCTATACCGGATATCATTGGGAGGAGCTGATGGCTGATCCCGATATGCGGGAGCTCGCGGCGCTGGCCGAGGTAGTGGTCGACGGGCCTTTCGAGTTGAGTAAGCGCGATACTGATCTCCTTTTTCGCGGCTCCGCCAATCAGCGCCTGATCGATGTAGCCCTCACATTGTCGGCAGGTCAGCCGGTGGAATGGCAATCCCTTTAGAATAAGGCTACTAAAAAGCTGCAGAGGCCACTTCCAGATCGGAGGCGGCCTCTGGCGTATCGCAGAGTCAGCTGTTTAGTAAGCTGTGGTCACCGGGGTGAGCATGAAGGAGAAATCATAGTCGCCATAAGGCAGCATATATTTCTCGAGCGGGAGAGCTCCCCACGAGGTTACGCAGCCGAGACCCATCTGCACCTTATCGATGCTGAGGTTCACCTCCGGAGTCTTCTTCACCTCGGCCGGGTGAGTCTGGTGCTTGAAGTCGCCCTCATCAAGGCTCTCGATCGTGTAGTTGAGTGCCGAAGCAGAGAAAGGCTGGGCGCCCTGAATCTGAAGACCCTTGCCGCCATTGTTGGTCTGGCGCCACCAGCGGATATCGGTCTTTGTACCGGTCTCCTGCGGGCGGATATAGGGGTAGAACTGCTCCTCTACGCTCTGGCGGTAGATTCCGAGGTCGGCGGCCTCCTTGCGGTCGGAATAGTTCTCGACCGGTCCGCGACCGTAATATTCTATCGAGGCAAACTCCTCGGGCATAGCCATCGTCATGCCGAAGCGGAAGAGATTGGGCACATCGGCCTTCGAGCCGGCCTTCATGTTCTCGTTTACCAGCACGCGGCCCTCGCCATCGATTGTGTAGGTAAGAGTGAGGGCTGCGTCAACGGTAGGCATCTCATACTTCGCGGTCACTACGGCGTTATTACCCTCCATCTTCGATGAGAGGTCAGTGAGCTTAATTTCAGGATTCTTCCAGTCCTTATATTTGAGCTGGAGGTTAGCGCCCATATCGTTATCAGTCGGGGCACGCCAGAAATTAGGCTTGAGTTCGCTGCCTTCGGCGAGCATGTTGCGGCCATAAGCCTCGTAGAAGTTAAGGTATCCATTGTAGCGGTTGAAGCGCACCTCAAAGTCTTCGCCTTTCACTATCAGGGCGTTGGCCTGATTGGTTACAATCTTTGGAGCGGCAGCGGAGCCTACAGCAAGAGTAGCAGGTTCAGCCTCCTTGAGCGTGAACTGCTGAGCTGCAACTACATGGCCGGCTTCAAGCATCGGCTCGCTCTCTTTAAGAGTATATTTCACGTTGAGCAGCCACTCGCCGGGAGCGCTGATGTCGCCGTAAGGAATCTCTACGGTAGCCGTCTTCTGAGGATCTACATTGAGGTTATCGATCGAGCCGGTTTTCACGAGCTTACCGTTGTGCATCGTGGTCCAGTCGAGACGGTAGTTCTCCAGATTGCGGAAGAAGTTTTCGTTCTTAACTGTAAACTTCTTGGGATCGGCCGTTGGTTCGGTCCAGATATTCTGGTAAACGCGTGCCACCTCGTAGGCGTGAGGATTCCACACGCGGTCGGGGCTGATCAGACCGTTGTCGCAGAAATTCTGGTCGGAGGGGTCAAGCTCATTGAAGTCACCGCCATAAGCGAAGATTTCAACTCCGTCCTTACCCTTCCAGCGCGGCGACTGGTCCACGAAGTCCCAGATGAAACCGCCCTGAAGCTTCGGGTATTTGCGGTAGAGATCCCAATACTCCTTGAAGCCGCCCTCGGAATTACCCATAGCGTGGGCATACTCACACTGAATCAGCGGTTTGGTGGAGTTGGGGTTCTGGGCATACTTCTCGATATGCTCATAGCCGGCATACATGGGGCAGTAAATGTCTGTGTGATCTTTCGTGCGCGCCTGCTCATACTGCACCGGGCGCGACTGGTCTATGCTCTTTATCAGCTCGTAGGCAGCCTCGAAGTTGGGGCCGTCGCCAGCCTCGTTTCCAAGGCTCCAGGTCACGATCGAGGGGTGATTGTAGCCACGCTCCACATTGCGGCGGTTGCGCTCCAGGTGAGCTGCTTTATACTGAGGATCCTTGGCGAGGGTCTCGTCGTCATAGCCCATGCCGTGGCTTTCTACATTGGCTTCAGCCACTACGTAGATACCATATTCATCGCAAAGGTCATACCAGAGATTGTCGTCAGGGTAGTGGCACGTGCGCACGGCGTTGATATTCAATTCCTTCATCGCCTTGATATCCTGAAGCATGCGGTCGCGGCTTACCACGTAGCCGCCGTCGGGATCAAGCTCATGGCGGTCAGCTCCCTTTATGAGCACCGGCTGGCCGTTTACAAGGAATTGTCCGTCCTTTATCTCAGCCGTGCGGAAGCCTACCTTTACGGGAATCACCTCGCCGGCAGTAGAGGCGGTCAGCGTGTAGAGATAAGGAGTTTCGGCGCTCCATTTCTCCGGGTTGCTTACCGGCATGACCACGCTTTCGCCCTTATTGGAGGTAGCCTCAGCCACTACTTTGCCCTGAGCATCAGTAAGGGTAAGCTTTACGGGAGCGGAGCCTTTCATGCGAAGGTCTACCTTCAGCTCGCCGTCCTTATACTGCGAATCGAGTTTCGGAGTCACGCGGATATCTTCTACACGGTTCTTATCGCGGGCGTAGAGATAGTTGTCGCGGGCGGTACCGGCATAGCGGAAAAAGTCCTGATCCTCAAGATAGCTGCCGTCGTTCCAACGGAACACCTGGAACGCAATCAGGTTGTCTTGCCCCGGAATAATATAAGGGGTGATATCGAACTCCGACTCCAGTTTGCTGTCTTCGCCATAGCCCACGAAGCGGCCGTTGACCCAGAGGTAGATATTGGAGGTCACGGAGCCGAAATGAGCTTTCACATCTTTTCCTTTCCAGTCGGCGGGGATAAAGATATTGCGACGGTAAGAACCGACATGGTTGTCTTCTTCAGGCACTACCGGAGGCGCCGGCTCCATGATGTTGCGCCAGGGATAACCGGCGTTTACGTAGACAGGGTCGCCGTATCCGTTAAGCTCCCATATTGCGGGTACGCTTATGTAGCCCCAGCCCTTGTCGTTGTAGTCTTTCTTCCAGAAATCAGTAGGGCGCTGGTCGGCATCCTTCACCCAGTTGAATTTCCATTTTCCACTGAGGTCAAGAAAATTACGTGAATTTTCCTTTACCCCCTCTTTAGCTGCGTCAGCATTCTCGAAGGCGAAATAGCTGGTGTGCATCGGCGCTCGGTTTATCGCCGTAACCTGCGGATCTCGCCATTCCTTAAAGTCCTGTGCCAGTGCGGGAATCGCGATTATAGCGGCCGCGGCAAGGGTAGAGATGATTTTCATTACAGGTATTTATCAGGTTAGTTTAGTTCGTTTTATCTTACCGGAGGCTGTGCGCTCCAATGATTCTACAAAGTTAATCTCTTTTGGCCGTAAATAAGGCTCGAAAGAGTTAAAAAATTCTGCGATTGCAGGTTTCAGTGCAGCTGGAGCTTCAGTCAGGAGCACAATGCGTTGGGTCCATTTCGGATCGGGTCGCGAGGTGATCAGGAAAGCATCGGAGCCGAAGTGACTTCGCAAGGCAGCTTCAATCTCTTCCGGTTGCACCTTTTTACCTCCCGTAATGATCACATTATCAGCTCTTCCGAGAATGTGGAATCTCCCGTCGCCCGTTATCTCCGCCAGGTCATTAGTTGCGAATGAGTCTTTCCCGATGTTGATTGTAAGGCAGTTGCGGCTATCGAGAGCGATGCCGATGCCGGGAAGAGGTTCAAAACCGCTCTCACCAAACCGTCTGAGGGCAATGTGCGAGGCCGTCTCAGTCATTCCGTATGTGGCGTAAACTTCCCATTCCGGGTGCTCCTTGATGACCTTCCGCTCCAGTTCAGGATCTACGGCAGAGCCTCCCACTATAATGTGCCTTATATCAGGAAGCCCGCTTTCGCTTTCTGCCAGGTATTTAAGCTGCGATGGCACCACTGCCAGCAGATCAATCCTCTCTCCTGAGCCGAAAGCAGGGAGAGGCCTGTTTGACGGCTCTTCCCATGAAAATTTGGCTCCCGCCTCCAAGGCTCTTACAAGCATCATCTTGCCGGCTATATAATCGGCTGCAAGAGGGGAGTGAAACCTCCATGAGCTGTCTGCACCGAAAAACCTGTTGGTGCGTCGGGCAGATTCAGCCACGAATGATTTTTCAAGGCGTATCTCTTTCGGAACTCCCGTAGAACCCGAGGTGTGAGCGGTTATGTAAGGCTTGGCAGATAGCCATTCCTCGGTAAACTCCTGAAATGTCATTCCCGCCAGTCGAGGTCGGCAAACGCGGCGGAATCCGCCGTTTCAGCCGGATTGAATGATAACCTGTCGCCCTCGAGCTGGAGCGGCGTAGGGAAATTATTGGTATAGAGAGCACCGGTTCCGAGGCCTTGAGGCAGTGTGGGGCGAAGAGTGGCTGTCCACTGCGCGAGCGCGTTAAGCCCCACATTGGATTCAAGTGCAGAAGTGACCCACCAGCCTATGCCTCTCTCCTCAGACAGTCTGATCCATTCTTCGGCGCCTGAAAAGCCTCCGCATAGAGCCGGTTTGAGAATAATGTAGGCAGGCCGGATTTCATCGAGCATCTGCGCCTTCTCTTCCGTAGAATAAATTCCAATAAGTTCTTCATCGAGCGCTATCGGAGTCGGACTTTCTTTGCATAGCCTGCTCATCAGAGCCCAGTTGCGCGCAGGCACGGGTTGCTCAATCGAGTGCACGCCTAAATCGGCGAGCGCCTGCAGGCGAGGCAGTGCGTTTTCAGCATTAAACGCGCCGTTGGCATCAACCCTGATTGTGAGCTCTTCGGCTGAAAACCTATCTCTCAGCCGTTTCAGAATGCTGAGTTCATTGTTCCAGTCGATACCGCCCACCTTTAGTTTGATGCAGCGGAATCCGGCTTTCACCTTCTCTTCTACCCTCGATGCCATCTCTTCAAAACTGCCCATCCAGATGAGTCCGTTGATCACTATCTGGCCTTCTCCTTGAGTGAAAGAAGAAGGAAAATAGAGGCGTAGGCCTCCGGAAGCGAAGTCGCGGAGCGCCTGCTCAAAGCCGAATTGAATCGATGAGTGACGGCTCAGATCAGTAGGACGCCCGAGAGCCACGTTGGCGAGAAGTTCTACCAGCTTGATTTCGAAGCCTTCATTAGCTTCAGGTGAGAGACCGGGAAACACTGCCGCCTCACCGATTCCGAATACCGCAGGATTTGTTTCGTCCCATACCTTTAAGAGGCAAGTCACCTTCTCAGTCATTACCTCCCGGCTCGTGCGGGCTGGCGACTTGAACCAGAGCCGGTAAGGGGCATACGCGAGGCGCATAGATCAGGGAAATTTTGGGAATTGCTCGAAATCGGGGTCTCTCTTCTCAAGGAAAGCATTTTTGCCTTCCTGAGCTTCGTCCATCAGATAATACATCAGGGTTGCGTCGCCGGCAAGCTGCATCAGGCCGTGCTGGCCGTCGAGCTCGGCATTGAGCGAGCGTTTGATCATGCGCACTGCCAGGGGGCTGCGCTTCAGAATCGTGCGGCACCATTCTACCGTGGTCTCCTCCAGTTTGTCAGGCTCAACTACGGTGTTGACCATACCCATTTCAAGAGCTTCCTGAGCCGTGTACTGCTTGCAGAGGAACCAGATTTCACGCGCTTTCTTCTGCCCTACGCAGCGGGCAAGATAGGAGGCTCCAAAGCCGCCGTCGAAGCTGCCCACTTTTGGCCCCGTCTGTCCGAACTTAGCTGTAGATGAGGCGATTGAGAGGTCACACACTACCTGAAGCACATTGCCGCCTCCGATTGCATAGCCGTTAACCATCGCTATCACCGGTTTCGGTATCGAGCGGATCGCGTGGTGAAGGTCAAGCACATTTAGGCGGGGCACTCCGTCGGAACCGATGTAGCCGCCGCGACCTTTCACGTTCTGGTCTCCTCCGGAGCAGAAAGCCTTGTCGCCTTCGCCTGTCAGCACTACTACTCCGATGTCCTGACGCTCGCGGCAGATTGCCATGGCGTCGAGCATCTCCTGATTCGTCAGGGGGCGGAAGGCATTATATACCTGCGGACGGCATATTGTGATTTTCGCTATCCCTTCGAATTGCTCGAACCTTATATCAGTGTATTCCTTTATGGGCTTCCAATCAAACTTGCTCATATCTTTATATTTAAGTATTCTGTTAGGATTCTTGAATTTATCTCCGGTGGCGTCACTACCTCAAGAAGTGCTTTCCCTTTGTGGTTGAAAAGCCATTCGAGCCCGCTCCTAAGTTCCTCCGGATCATTTGCCAGGTTGCAGGTGAAGCCGTAGGCACTCGCAATCTTGGAGATCTCAAGGGCTGGAGGCGCAGAGAAATAGCGTTCGCGCTCCGGAAGGTCGCGCGTAGTAGGTATGAACCGGAAAATCTCACCTCCTGAATTATTGATTACTATAGCCTTGAATGAATCGGGTATCTCATGGCAGGCCAAAGCCCCGATATCGTAGGAGAAACTCATGTCTCCGCTTATCAGCAGCGTTGGAGGAGTTGAGATAATGGCCGATCCGATGGCGGTAGAAGTTGAACCGTCAATACCGCTCACTCCCCGGTTACACCAGCAGGAGTTTGCCTGAGCAGCGGGGAAGAGCTGCGAATAGCGTATAGGGGTGCCGTTGCTGTAGTGCACGTTATAGCCCGCCGGTATCCTGTCTGATATGATGGAGAAAACCTTGAGATCGCTCCAGGGGCATTTCTTAAGATAGTCAGAATGAATTCCTTTTGAAGTCGAGTTAAGCCGTCTCCATTCATTCGAGTATCCTTCGGGGCTTCGCTGCTTGCGAAGAGCTCCGCCAAGCTGCCTGAAAAATGGAGCCGGAGAGGTCTCGATTCGCGTGGTAAGGCTCTGAAAACAGTCTACTGTAGTATGCGAATGCCCTACCATCCAGTGGGCGGCATGAGGCGATTTGCGAAGCCAGGCTTTAACGAAACGCGATACGAGCGCACCTCCAATCGTAATCACTATATCGGGCTTCATCTCCTCTAAGGTTTCTTCAGGGAGCGAAGAGAGGAGGGGATCAATAGAGTCGCAACCGTCTACTGCCTTGAGATTTGCAATAGTCTCCGACATGATGAAAACATTCGGGAGTGTAGCAAACTTTCTTAAGGCAAGGCTCAAAGCCGCGTCAGGCGGAAGAAATCCTGCTATTACCAGAATTTTCTTCTCTTTAGCTTCTTCAGCAAGAGCTTCTATAGCTTGCTGCGGAAGCTTATCTTCACTTGTTATTACCCGTATCGCATCTCTGAGGGAGGGAGCAGCACCCTTTGAGGTGAGAGGGGCGTCAAGCTGCACATTGATGTGAACCGGGCCGCGCCTTCCGGTCAAAGCGGTGATCATCGCGTCGTTGGCTATGCGCGAAGCATACCAATCCGCCTGCTTTCCCTTTGCATCGGGCACATCATAGCTCTTCTTCACGAAATTGGAAAGTGCTTCAAACTGGCGGAGAGTCTGAGAGTCGTCCTGATCGATCCATTCGCGTGGCCTGTCGGCAGAAACGACAATCAGAGGCACTGCCCTGTAGTATGCTTCAGCCACGGCAGGCGCGTAGTTGAGCAGTGCGGTACCCGATGTGCAGATCAAAGCGACAGGGCGGCCAGATGTGGCGGCCATTCCTAAGGCGATGAAAGCGGCCGAGCGCTCATCGACCACCACGTGCTTTCGCCAGCGTTTCTCCTCATCTGCAGCAAGCAGCAGGGGAGCATTGCGCGATCCCGGCGAGCACACCGCGTCAGTCACCCCGTGAGAGGCGAGGGCATCTGTGATAATTGTGCATGCCGCCTTATCGGTAGTCATCTGCGCCCTATTGAAATCGTTCCGGTTTGTAACCCCTCAGGAATGAAGCTGCGTCCATGCGCTTTTTCCCCGCCGGGAGCAGTTCGAGAATCTCTACCGAACCTTCGCCGCAACCTACTATGAACTTCCCGTCAGGCGTTATGACCTTACCGGGTTCTACCTCTTTATCAGAAAGCTTCGTCTTGAAGATCTTGAGTTTGATAGGGCGTCCGGTCGATTCTATCAGGTTGCTCCATGCCAAAGGATACGGCGAGAGACCGCGCACATGGTTGTGAACCTCTCTGTTGGTCCGGCTCCAGTCTATTTCGCAGTCTTCACTGAAAATTTTCGGGGCAGGAGAAAATTCTCCGTCCGGCTGAGGGGTAGTCTTTACCGTACCTTTTTCAATCTCTTTCACTGTATGGCTCACCATATCGGCTCCTATCTCCATCAGCCGGTCGTGCAAATCGCCTACACATTCATCTGGACCAATGGTAGTTTCGCGCTGCTCTATGATATCGCCGGTATCGATCTCATGCTTGAGGAAGAAGGTGGTGACGCCGGTTTTAGTATCTCCCGCCATCACTGCCCGGTTGATCGGAGCCGCTCCGCGGTAGTGGGGGAGCAATGACGCATGGAGATTGAATGTGCCAAGCCGAGGCATCGCCCACACAGCTTCAGGCAGCATTCTGAATGCGATCACTACAAACAGGTCGGCGCCAATAGCTTTCAGCTGAGCAAGAAATTCCTCATTTTTCAGGCGTTCGGGCTGAAGCACAGGGATATTATGCTCAACCGCATATCGCTTAACATCGCTTTGCAGCATCTTGTGGCCGCGTCCTGCCGGTTTGTCGGGAGCGGTCACTACTGCCGCCACATCGCAACCGTCGGCTATGAGGCGGTCGAGGCTTGCCACGGCAAACTCCGGGGTGCCGAAGAATACTATCTTAATCATCTGTATAATGGCGGAGCACCCGCCTGTAGCTGTTGAAAATCTTTGACTTGGATACGAAGCCGATATATTTACCGTTGTCTACCACCGGAAGGTTCCAGGCATTAGTCTTGTCGAAAACCTCCATCACCTTATCCATCGGCATATCTACTTCTATTCGGGCAGGCGGCATACCCATGAATTTCCTCACGAACATGGATTTATAAAGATCCGGACGGAACATGATGTTGCGGATATCATCGAGCACCACTATGCCAACCAGCTGTCCGTCAGCTTCAATCACCGGGAAGAGATTACGGTTCGATTGCGAAATGGTATCCACCATCTGCTTCAGATTCATATCAGGCCGGACCGCCTTGAAATCCGTCTCTATCACATTCTCTACCTTCAGAAGGGTGAGCACGGCCTTATCTTTCTCATGGGTCACCAGATCGCCCTGCTTGGCGAGTCGGATAGCATAGATGCTGTAAGGCTCAAAAATCCTGATTGTCATGTAGCTGAGGGTAGAGACAATGAGCAGCGGAAGGAAAAGATCGTAGCCACCAGTCATCTCCGCCGTGAGGAAGATCGCCATGAGAGGCGCGTGCATCACACCCGACATGACTCCGGCCATACCCATCAGCGCGAAGTTTTTGGTCGATACCTGATCGGGCCAGAGATGATTGAGGATATAGGCGAAAAGGAAACCGCACATAGCTCCCATAAAAAGTGAGGGTGCGAATGTGCCGCCTACGCCTCCCGCGCCGTTGGTGGCACTCGTGGCGAAGCATTTCATCAGCAGAATGGCTCCGATATAGATGGCGATGAACCACACTGAATCGCGGTCCACATAGAAGAAAGTGCCATCGACAATTGAGCTCGTATCGCCGTCAAGCAGATGGTTTATAGCGGTATATCCCTCACCGTAGAGAGGGGGAAAAACGAAGATAAGCGCAGCCAGAATCAGGCCGCCGGTGCATATCTTGACGTAGGAATTGCTGATTTTGCGGAAGATATCTTCCATCCAGCTCATCGTCTTGATAAAATAGAGCGACGCGAGTCCGCATAAGATTCCCAGAATGATAGTATAGGGAATACTGCGCATGGCGAAAGGAGCGCTCTGAGAGAAGAAGAACTCATTGTCGTAGCCCTCAAGCACATATGCTACCGTGGCACCGGTGATTGAGGAGATGAGCAGAGGCATAACCGTAGCGCCCGTGAGGTCGATCATGAGAACCTCAAGGGTGAAAAGCATTCCGGCGATAGGAGCACGGAAAATTCCGGCAATACCGGCAGCGGCTCCGCACCCAACGAGAATCATCAACAGTCTGGGAGAGAGTCTGAAAGCCTGACCTATATTGGAGCCGATGGCAGCACCGGTAAATACTATGGGGCCCTCGGCTCCCACTGATCCGCCGAAGCCGATAGTGATGCTCGAGGCCACAAGCGATGCATACATATTTCTCTTCTTAAGGCGCGACTTACGGCGCGATATGGCGTAGAGCACCTGTGTCACGCCGTGAGATATATTATGCTTCACCACATAGCGCACGAAAAGAGCTGTGAGCATTATCCCGACCATAGGATATACCAGGTAGAGATAGTTCACGTCGGTTATGCTGAAATGCGAAGTCAGAATCTTCTCAATCAGATGGATAAGATATTTCAGCAACTGGGCGGCAAATCCGCATATTACGCCGACCACGAGTGCCAGAATCACAAGCAGGTTTTTCTCCTTGATATGGTGCTCCCGCCAGCTGAGAAATTTCAGCCAGGGAGCGGTGAGGAAAAGGAATCGTTCGCGATAGGCCATAGCTTCAGCGTATTATTTTGAATCTGCCTCCTTCGCTGATCTTGATAATCCCCGAAGGTTTCGCTTTCGTATGATCGTTCTGTCGCCAGCCCACCACATAGTCAACCGCCTCCTTCACCTCCGGCTCTATCTCGCTGAAAATAGCGGGAGTAGGGTGGCCGCTGATATTGGCGGAGGTCGAAACTATCGGCCTGCGGAGACCGCGGCACAGAGCCTGGCAGAATGAATCGGCACATACGCGTATTCCAACGCTCCCGTCGGCGGCTTTTACAGCTTCCGGCAGGGCCGGGGCAGAGTCATAAATCACCGTAAGAGGTTCTACAGCAGCTTCTGCGAGCTGCAGGGCTACTTCGGGCGCGTCAGGCACCCATCGCTCAAGCATCGCCATAGAATCAACGAGCACAATGAGCGATTTGGCATCACTGCGCTTCTTGATCTCAAAAATACGGCTCACGGCCTCTGTATTTGTGGCATCGCAGCCGATACCCCACACCGTGTCGGTCGGATAGAGTATCACTCCACCGCTTTTCAAAACCTTGAGAGCTTCTTTTACGTCTTCCTCCATTCTTCGGCAAAGATAGCTAATAAAAGCGATCCGGAGCGCTTAATCCTGCAGCTGACGAAGCCAAACCGTAGCCGAAGCATCGGAAGGCATGCGCCAGTCGCCTCTCGGGGAAAGGCAGATGCTACCTACTTTCGGGCCGTCGGGCATACATGAGCGCTTGAACTGCTGGGCGAAGAAGCGCTTATAGAACACTCTGAGCCACGATAGAATCTCTTCCCGGTCGTGCTTCCCCTCAAAGGCTTTTTCGGCCAGCATGAGGATCTTAAGAGGCTCGTGGCCGTAGCGCAACATATGGTAGAGGAAGAAGTCGTGGAGCTCATAAGGGCCTACAAGATGCTCTGTCTTCTGCGAGATCTTGCCGTCGCCGTCGGGCGGCAGCAGTTCGGGGCTTACGGGTGTAGCTATCACATCGCGGAGAGCATCGGCAAGCGGCGGAATCTCGCTGTGGTCGGCAAACCAGTTCACGAGATGACGCACCAAAGTCTTTGGAACGGAGGAATTTACTCCATACATCGACATCTGGTCACCATTATATGTGGCCCAGCCCAAGGCGAGCTCGGAGAGGTCGCCGGTGCCGAGCACCATGCCGTTGCATTGGTTTGCAAGGTCCATCAAAATCTGCGTGCGCTCGCGGGCCTGCGAATTTTCGTAGGTCACATCGCGTACCTCCGGGTCATGGCCGATATCCCTGAAATGCTGCTCTACAGCGGTATGAATCGGAATCTCTTTTGAGGTGACTCCGAGTAGATCCATCAGCAGGTGGGCGTTGCCGCGCGTATGGTCGGTAGTGCCGAATCCGGGCATCGTCACGCCGAGAATACCGGTTCGGGGAAGCCCGAGCCGATCGAAAGCCCTTACCGCAATGAGAAGCGCAAGCGTAGAATCCAGGCCGCCTGAGATGCCGACCACGAGATTCTTACAACCGGTGACCTTAAGTCTCTTCATAAGTCCTTCACTCTGAATGCTCACGATCTCTTCGCAACGCTGGTTAAGCGTGGCGGGATCCGAAGGCACGAAGGGGTAGGGATCCACGTAGCGCAGTAGCGGCTGGCCACGGCGCACCTTCAGCTGATCGCAGTTCACGATGCGATAGTCGATGGCGGCATCGATATCGGTGAAGGAATTGAAATGCCTTCTGTCGGAGCGCAGACGCTCAGTATCTACGTCGACGCACCGGAGCTGTGGCTGGGTCGTGAATCTGGGTGATTCAGCCATGATCACTCCATCTTCAGCTATGATCGCATTACCTGTAAAAACCAGGTCGGTAGTAGATTCTCCGAAACCTGCAGAGGCGTAAGCATAAGCACATCTGCATCTTGCCGATTGCTGAGAAATCAGCGACCGGAGGTAAGCATGTTTGCCAGAGGTCTCGTTGGTAGCCGACAGGTTGAGCACGACGTCGGCTCCCGCGAGACAGGCATCGCTCGAAGGAGGAATCGGCACCCACAGGTCTTCGCATATTTCGATTCCTACGGTGGCGGCTCCGAGGTGAAACAGAATATCTACCCCGAAGGGTATTTCCTGCTCTCCGCTGTGCACAGATGTGATCCTGCTACCAACGCCGCTCCTGAACCAACGCTTTTCGTAGAACTCCCCATAGTTGGGAATGAACGATTTGGGCACGATTCCCAGTATCTCTCCGTGGCGGATAGCTACCGCGCAGTTAAAAAGAGACCCGGAAATTCGTATCGGAGCGCCGATAACGAAGAATATGTTAAAATTTTCTGTTACCTTTGCAATCCGTAGAATGGCATTCTCCGCTGCATCGAGCAATGCTTGCTGCCCGAAGAGATCGCCACACGTATAACCGGTTATGCAGAGTTCAGGAAGAACCAATATGTCAGCATGTTGTGCCTCAGCCGCTTCGATTATCCCGACTATGGAGTCGACGTTGAAATCCACGTCGGCTACGCTTACTGCCGGCACCCCGGCGGCTAATCGTATGTGTCCGAAAGAATCCATCTGCGTAATTTTTTTCTCGTGACTGCAAAATTACAGAAACTATTTAAGAGGACGAGGCGTTTACCTTGTATAAAACTTCTTAAATTTATTAAAACAGACAATGAAAACCTTGAGATTTGCAAAAAGAGCTTTAAGCTGGGCGGCAGCGGTAGTATGCCTGATAGCAGTTTCCTTGCCGGCCTCGGCTCAGAGCGGCGAGAAGACACTGGGAGTGGCAGGTGGTTTTTCCTCCTACAACAATGGCGGTTATGCCGGAATCTACTTCCAGTATTCCTTTGCTGACCATCTGAGGCTTGCGCCTGAGATGGGCTACGTGTTCCGCAACGATGGAGCATCAGCATTCGCAATGAGTCTCGACGTTCAGGTTCCGTTCCGCATTGCCCGCGGCTTTGGAATCTATCCGCTTGCAGGTCTCACCTATAATAACTGGAGCTATATCGGTGACGGTCACGCGAGCCGGCTCGGTGCCGACGTGGGTGCCGGATTGGATTTCTATCTGACTTCCAA
Source organism: uncultured Muribaculaceae bacterium (assembly GCA_947632485.1). Lineage (GTDB taxonomy): Bacteria > Bacteroidota > Bacteroidia > Bacteroidales > Muribaculaceae > Lepagella. The sequence goes on along the minus strand of CANRPJ010000007.1, from coordinate 9,998 downwards.
TTTCAAGCTTACGCTTCAGGGTAAATATTCGATGATGAACGACACCAGCGGAGGCTTCTTCAATGTGGGCTTCGGCTATGTGTTCTAAGCCTTAGGCAGACCGGAGGGGATTATTCTCCTCCGGATGCCTCTACCGATGCGTGTCCGATTCAACTTTGGTTGTCCTGATCCGCCTTTTCCATGAAACATTAACCTTGTAATAACTAATCTAATCATGAAAAATGAAATTAATCCAGAACTTATTGATGTGGGCCAGATAAGCGATTATCTGGAGCTCCTTGGCTACGATAAACCCCGCTCGACGGATCCATTAGTTGGAGTGATCGAGTGCGACAGACCTTATACTTTGCCTCAGACAAGAGTAAGAGTGAACTATTACTCAGTGTTCATCAATAAAGGATCTCAGCGTAATGTGAACTACGGTAACGGTCAAATCCGCTACGATTGCAATTCCATCGGCTTCACCGAACCCGGTCAGGTTTTCGACATCGGCCCCTTTGAGCGCGGAGGAAAGGAGGTGCCTCCACAGCTGGAAGGGCTCGGAGTGCTGGTTCACCCGGACTATCTGGTGGGCACCTCGCTGCTGAAGCGCATGGGAAAGTATAACTTTCTCTCCTATAAGAATTCAGAAGCGGTTCTGGTAAGACCAGAATCGATGGAGCTGCTTGAAAAAGAGATCAGAGCCATCAACAAAGAACTTCTTCAGCCTTCGGATATCTTTACGCGTGAAATCGTGATCTCGCGCCTCACCACCTTGTTCAATCTTTGCGAGCGCATAAGCAACAGATTATCAGCCAATGATTTGGCCGAGAACGCTCATAATGCAGCCAACATAATGAGCAGGTTCGAATCGGTGGTGGTAGAATATTTCCGCGATAAGGCCTCAACCGAAGGATTCCCTACGGTGAAATATCTTGCCAAAGAGTTCGGTCTCTCTTATCCATACTTCAGCGATCTTATCCGTAGGTCGTCAGGAGTGCCGGTGGTGACCCATCTGCACAACGTAGCGATTCAGATAGCGAAAGAGAAGCTCATATCAACCGATGAGTCGGTAGCCGAGATTTCGAAATCGCTCGGATTTCAGTATCCCAATCATTTCAGTCGCCTGTTCCGGCGGTATGTCAACGTGACTCCTTCCGAGTTTCGTCAGAAGGCAACGTCAGGGCGGTAATGTGTGATTGTAGTACATGGTTAAACTTGTTTTAGGTTAAACTTACTTTGGAATTCCGAGTGCAAAGTTACAACAATTATTTTGAACTCGCAAACATTTCTCAAGAAAAATCTAAATAAAAGTTGAGCTTGCTAAAATCAGGGAGAAAAGTTACGGGAGCTTCCAAATGGAAACTCCCGTAACTGTTAGAAGGTATGGATTATGGTTATCCTGACGGCTTATTTCAGAGCAGCCTGAACAGCGTCGTTGGGCACCATTTCCTCTCTGAACACGTATGCGCCGGTCTTCGGCGAGCGCTCCATCTTGATGACTTTGCTATAGGTGCGTCCTTCACCTTTCTGAAGAGACGCGACGGTTTTTTTTGCCATGACTCAGCGTGTTAATTATTTAATTTCTTTGTGGATAGTCATTCTCTTGAGAATCGGGTTGTATTTCTTCAACTCGAGACGCTCAGTGGTGTTCTTGCGGTTTTTGGTCGTGATATATCGCGATGTACCGGGCATTCCACTTGCCTTGTGCTCGGTGCATTCGAGAATGACCTGCACGCGGTTGCCTTTAGCTTTCTTTGCCATTTTCAGTTCTTAGATTAGAGTGAGAGAATGGTGATGTCTTTGTAGTCGAGGTTGCCTTCACGCTCAGCCTGCTTAAGGGCGGCGTTGAGACCGATTTTGTTGATAGTGCGGAGCGCACGTGCGCTGACGCGGAGTTCGATCCACATATCCTGCTCAACCCAGAAGAACTTCTTGCGGTGGAGGTTGACGCGGAACTTACGTTTCGTGCGGCGCTTAGAGTGGGAAACATTGTTGCCCACCTGTGCCTTTCGTCCAGTGATTTGACAAACTTTCGACATGGCTGTTTGGTTGTACTTGTTGTATCTATGTATGTTTCAGACTTGAGGCCGCCATCTCAGTTCTCATATCGCCGTCGGGACGCATCTTTCCCGCAGCTTTCAAGGAGGTGCCACAAATCGGCTGCAAAATTACAAATTATTTGCTTACTGTGCAAGCTATTCGTCGTTAAAATCTTCCTGAGTCTCGTAGTTATTTCGCAGAAGATTAATCAGCATTACGAGCGCATGGTTCGTGGCGCTTTCTATCACCTCGTTGCGGTTGCCTTCAAAATGCACGCATTCGCTGACTATTCTGTCGCGATATTTCGCTGCTATCCAGACTGTTCCTACGGGTTTGAAGCGTGTGCCGCCATCGGGGCCAGCTATTCCTGAGGTGGCTACGGCGCAATCTGTGCGCATCAGTGCGGCTACTCCCGAGGCCATTGCCTCCACTACCTCTTTGCTAACTGCTCCTTTTGAATCGATTACTGCACGAGGCACTCCGAGCACTTTTGCCTTTACATCGTTGCTATAGCTGACCACACTGCCGAGGAAATAAGCTGATGACCCGGGCACGAGCACTATGCGATGGGCGATGTTGCCTCCTGTGCAGCTTTCAGCGCATGATACGGTAAGCTCCCGGTCGGTGAGCAACTCTCCCAGCACCTGTGAAATCGACTTATCCTGGTCGCTCATCACGTCGTGGGGGAAGATGTCGCGAAGCGCCTGCTGATATTTGTTCATCTGAAAGCGCAGGAGTTCTACCCCGGAGTTGATTCCGGTAAGCGTGATCTTGGTGACCAGATTGGAGTTATCGATCGTGATTTTCACATATTCAGGCAGTTGGCTCTCGAAATGCTTCATTACTTTCGCCAGCTCACGGTGCGTGTAGCCGTAGATCACCACGTGGCGCTGTTCCTGATGGTCAGATGAGGAAGTGTTCTTGGTCATTGCAGTAGAGGTGTTTATAAGCTGACCCTTGCGAATGGAGGCAGGGATAGGGGGCAAAATTGATTTTTAAGGTATTTGAAGCGGGCCGCGGTGGCCACCATCGCAGCGTTGTCGGTAGTGAACCGCCGCTCAGGAATCCAGGCCTTGATTCCGCGTTGACTGCAGAACCGGGCTACAGCTTCCCTTACTCCGGAATTGGCCGAAACGCCTCCTCCGATTGCGAGATGAGCTGTAGGGTGCTGCTCGTAAGCAAGTTTCAGCTTATCGAGGAGTATTTCTATTATAGTGCGCTGCAGAGATGCCGCAAGATCGGCCTTACGCTTCTCTATAAAGTCGGGGTCGGTGCGGAGAGCATCGCGGAGAGTATAAAGGAAAGAGGTCTTCAGCCCGCTAAAGGAGTAATCGAGATTCGGAATGTGTGGCTTTGCAAACCTGAAAGCCTTGGGATCGCCTTCGGAGGCGAGACGGTCAATGTGAGGTCCGCCAGGGTAGGGGAGTCCCATCACTTTAGCGCACTTATCGAAAGCCTCTCCGGCCGCATCATCGATAGTCTGGCCGAGAATCTCCATATCGAAGGGACTTTTTACCAATATTATCTGCGAATTACCTCCAGATACGAGAAGACAGAGGAAAGGAAATTCAGGCACATCGGTGTCGGGTTCCGTGCGAATGAACTGCGCCAGAGCATGGGCGTGAAGGTGGTTTACATCAATTGTAGGAATGCCGAGAGCTATAGCGAGCCCCTTGGCGAAAGAGACGCCTACAAGCAGGCTTCCAAGCAGTCCGGGCCCGCGGGTGAAGGCTATAGCGGAGAGGTCTTCTTTAGAAACTCCCGCCTGCCGGAGCGCCTCATGCACCACCGGCACCACATTACTCTGATGCGCGCGCGAAGCAAGCTCGGGCACAACTCCACCGTAGGCCTCATGCACACTTTGGGAGGCTATCACATTGCTGAGCAGCACTCCATCGCGCACCACGGCAGCCGATGTGTCGTCGCACGAAGATTCTATTCCCAGTATAACATCGCTCATTGCGGGAGCAAAGATAATAGAAATATCCGGGACTTTATTACCTTTGCAAGGTAATGGCGAAATGGCGCAACATATACAAGGCTGTAAGAACGGTACTGCTCACTGCGGTTTTCGTGGTGGTGGGACTATATGTGGCGGCCTATGTGCTGATATCCTTACCTCCTGTGCAGGAGAAGATTAAGGGTGTTGTGGAGAAGGAACTCTCCAACTATCTGGGCACCCGGATTTCAATCGGCAGGCTTTCGATTTCGCCCTTCAACGAGGTGCATCTGCGCCGGGTAGTAATTCCCGATCCTGATGGAAAACCCTGTCTAAGCGTAGGAGAATTGGGGGCCGCGCTCAATTTGTGGAACTTTTTTTCAACCGGCAGGCTTGAATTTGCATTTGGCGAGGTGATTGGTCTCGACGCGCACGTATGGCAGCAAAGCGAGGGAGCGCCGCTTAATATCCAGTTCCTCATCGATGCCCTGAAGCCTAAGGATAAGAACAAGCCTCCCAAGAAGTTTGATGTCAGCGTGAAAGGGCTGGTGATCCGCACCTCCTCCCTGAGCTTTGACCGGCGCTGGAAGCCGCAGGCCCAACCCGGCAAGATTGATTTCAATCACCTTAGAGTGAGCAATCTGCGCGCAGATATATCACTTCCGCGCATCAAGAACGACGATTTTCTTGTTCAGCTCCACAAGCTATCGTTTGCAGAGCGGTCAGGCCTTACGGTCACAGCTATCAGCGCGTGGGTAGCCATCAGCGATAAATCGCTGACCGTAAAAGATTTTCAGCTTGCCCTTCCAGGCACTTTAATCCGGCCTTCCGATTTCAAACTTACGTATGATGGCTTTGCGGATCTGGTTCCAACCCTGAAGAGTAGTGCCATAGGACTGAGGCTCGACCATAATAAGGTGACTCCGGCCGACTTTTCTCCCTTCTTTCCTCCTCTTGAAAAGCTTAAAGATGCCTGGTGGCTCACTATTGACGGCAGCCATTCAGGCGATGATTTCCTGCTAAAGCAGCTTGACTTGCGCAGAAGCGACGGCGCGGTGAAGCTGCTTGCCGACGGCGAGAGCAAGGGTCTGAAAGCTTTCACCGGGAAAATTGCGCTTACAGCCTCCGAGGGATTGCCCGCATATTACCTTGAGACTTTTACGCCTCTCACTGAGCAGGTAAGAAAAATTCTTGCGGCTTGCGGAGCTGTGACGCTTGACTTAGATGGAAATTATGAAGACGGGAAGGGCTCAGCTGATATTTCGCTTTCATCGGTAGCGGGCGATGTAAAAGTAACCGGCGATTTCGGTTTCGAGGGCTCGGTTCCGCTTTTTGCCAGAGGTAATTTCACGGGTACCGATATTAATTTAGGAGTGCTGGATCCTCGTCTGGGTCCCGCAAGTTTCTCTGGCACAACCGATCTGCGGTTTTCTAAAGGTAAGCTGCCTGAGGGAAGCGCTACTTTCGAGCTCGAGAGAGCCATCTATGCCGGCAGGGTATTCAGCGATATCTCGGCCAACGCGGTGAAAGATGGAAAAGATATAAGCGCAATCCTGAAATCTCATGCAGCCGATGCTGAACTCGATGCTGAGGCTCAGATACATATAGACGGACCTGAATCTTCGCTTCGCGGCAGCGTGGAGGTAGCTCACCTGAATCTTTCCGCACTCGGACTCGGAGAGACGGGACAAAGGAGCGTGGCGGGCACGATTGCAGCGGATCTGAGCGGTGACAGAGTAGACAATGCGCTCGGCGAAGTTAGGATAAGCGATCTGAATCTCAAGGGATTCACCAAGATGCCGCTGAATATGAAGAGTATGGTTCTTGCGAGCACCATAAGCGCAGACTCCACCCGGAATCTCTCGCTGACGAGCGATTTTGCTGATGCTGAAGTGAAGGGTCATTTCCAGCCCTCGAAGATTGTGCCTGCGGTAAAGCATATATTAGCTTCTGTTGTTCCGGCTCTTATGGGTGAAGATTCATTCGTGATCGACCCGACGATGAGAGCGGAGTATTCCGTGAAATTCAAGAAAGATGCCGGAATCTCGGAATATCTCGGTCTTCCGGTTATGCTATTGACCGATGCCCCTCTCGGCGGAGTGATCGACGGGCGAACGCAGACCGCAGATCTATCGGCCGAGCTGCCTTATCTGAAACAGGGTCGCGACAAACTGATAAGAAACTCCAGTCTAAAACTCATTCTCGACGGCCTGAGCCGGCGCGCGAATCTGAATTTAGCTTCGACTCTTCCCGGCAAAAAGGGGGATATAACGGTAGGTTTCGAGGCTACAGCGGCCTCTGATGCGATTGCCGCCGATATCAAATGGCACTTCGACCGGGAAAGGGCATTTCATGGCGAGGTGTCGCTGCTCGGAGCCTTAAACCGTAGCGCTAAAGGCATAGGGGCCAACCTGATAGTGCGTCCTACGGATTTCTTCGTAAACGATGGCGCCTGGCATATCGGCCAGGGCAGGATATCTTATTCCGACAGGCAGATTGATGTCACGGGTATCAATGTGTGGCGCGGCAACCAGTTCGTGAGGCTCGAGGGGCGCGGCTCGGCGCTATCTTCCGATACCCTCCGCCTGAGTCTTCAGGATATAGACCTGGGTTATATTTTCGATACTCTTTCGATTGATAATGTGGCGTTTGGAGGAATTGCTACGGGCGATATCTCGCTGAGTGCTCTCTTCAGTGGCGCTCCGGTGATGCTTACCGACAATCTCTCAGTAGATGATCTGGCCTATAATCATGCCGTGCTTGGCGATGCGAAGATCCGGAGCCAATGGGACAACGCTGAAAAGAGCGTAGGAATTTTTGCCGACGTGCGCGACAGCATCGGCCACCGCACAGCTTCGGTAGACGGCGGAATCTGGGTTACGCGCGACTCGCTGGCTTTCAAATTTGAGGCCGATAAGGTAAATGTAGCTTTCCTGCAGCCGTTTATGGTGGCATTCTGCGATGAGATAAGCGGGCGCGCTTCGGGAAAGGCACATCTCTATGGCACTTTTCATGACATTGATATGACCGGACGCCTTCTGGCCGATACGATAGCGATGAAACTGGGCTTCACCAATGTGACCTATTCAGCCAAGGGCGACTCTGTAATAATAGATCCGGGCGAGATTCATATACCTGAAGTGACGCTATATGACCGCTATGGCCACACCGCGCGCCTGAGTGGCGAGCTTCATCACAACTATTTCCATGATCCGTCGTTTCGCTTCATGGTCAATGATGCAAGGTCGCTGCTGGTTTATGACACTAACGACAGGATAAATCCTGACTGGTACGGCACTATCTTCGGCGATGGCAACGGCACTATAGTGGGCTACCCGGGAACGGTGAACATCGCCATGAACATGACTACGGCTGAAAATTCGACCTTCACTTTTGTGCTCAACGACACGCAGACAGCCGAAGAGTATAAATTTCTGACATTTACCGACCGCCGGCGAATGCTCCGCGAGCTCGAGGAGCCCGACACGGTACCGGAATTTGTTAGGGAGCTCAATAAGAAGGTTGTGGCTGAAGACGCTCCATCAGTATATAATATCGATCTTCGGGCTACCGTGACTCCGGCGGCGCGCCTGGTGCTCGTGATGGATCCGATCGGAGGCGATAAGATTAGGGCCCGCGGCTCCGGAGCCCTTCAGATGAGCTATTCCTCAAAGAGCGAGGAACTGGCTATGTATGGCAAATATACGCTTGAGGAAGGTAGTTACAATTTTACTCTCCAGGATATAATAATCAAGGATTTCCAGATCCGTAGAGGCAGCAGTATCGCCTTCAATGGCGATCCTTTCCACGCTGTGCTCGATATTGATGCCATCTACAGGGTAAATACCAATCTATCTGATCTCGACAAGAGTTTCTCTACAGACAGGGATCTAAACAGGACGAATGTGCCGGTCGATGCAGTGCTCAGGGTTACGGGTGATATGGAAGCGCCTGATATCAACTTCGATATAGAGCTGCCTACGCTCACGCAAGATGTGGTGCGCAAGGTGAAGAGCATAATCTCTACCGACGATATGATGAGCCGCCAGATGATATATCTGCTGGCGCTCAACCGCTTCTATACGCCTGAGTATATGTCGACGTCAGGAAATGGCGGTGAGCTGGCCTCGATGGCATCGGCCACTCTGTCGTCGCAACTGTCGAGCATTCTGGGGCAGCTTTCCGACACATGGAGCTTCTCGCCTACGTTCAGGAGTGATAAGGGTAACTTCTCTGATACGGAGGTGGATCTTGCCCTCTCTTCGCGCCTTCTCAACAACCGCCTGCTTCTCAACGGTAACTTCGGCTATCGGGACAGAAGCACATCGAACACTACTTTCGTGGGCGACTTTGATATCGAATATCTGCTTAACCGTTCGGGTAATCTCCGCCTGAAGGCCTATAACCATTACAACGACCAGAACTATTATCTGAAATCGGCTCTGACCACCCAGGGCATAGGAGTGATCTACCGTCACGATTTCGACAATGCCTTCAAATTCCTGCGCCGCAAGAAGAAAAAGCAGGAAGATGAGCAGAAGCAGCAACCGGCTAAAGCTGAGCCGGCAGATTCGATAAAGCCTCAGGCTGAGCAAGACGATCTGCTGATCTTCAAATAAAAGGGATCCGCACTCCGGGATTAGGGCGGAGCGCGGATCTATCAGTCAAAAAAAACGTGAGAAGGAAAAGAGTAAGAATCAGTTTTTGATCACTTTGAGAGTATTGACTGTGGTGTCTTTAGAGGTCTTTGAAGTGACCTCGAAGGTAGTCACGGTGTCATTGCCTTCCGTGATGCTCGCTTTCTCGAATTCTTCGATTCCGGCATCGGAGTCAGGTTTCCATTTGCGGGTATTATCGTCGATCTTCACGTGGATCACTCTCTCCTCGAATGTATCGGAAGTGACCAGGGCAGTTGTAACTCCTGCTCCGACAATGCTGATCACCCATGCTATCACGAGCGCCCAGCGCCAGCGGCGTCCAATGTAGCTGCGGCGGGTTCTGGAGGAGATGATCTGAAGCACCAGAAGAATCATCGGAAGAGAGATTGTGAGAATCCAGAAGAGCGCGCAGAAGAGAGGCAATTTAGCCTCAGACCAACTGATGAGGTTGGCGTTGGTGCTGTTGATGAAGAACTCGCTGCCCCAGCCTGTGAATACCGCTATCAGGGCGATGATACAGCAGATAAAGGCGACACCGAGACAGAAGATCACCGGTATGGCGATTACGCCTATGAATACCAGAACCACCTTGAGCACTGCGGAGAAGATATTAACGAGCGTATCGCCGAAGTTTTTCTTGCGGGGCTCATAATAGTTGGGGGTATCGCCGGTTACGGTTCGGGCTATATTTTCCATCGTGGCCTGCTCTCCGCGCATCTGCATTTGCTGCAGGGGCGTCTCCGCCTCGGGCACTACAATCCAGAGGATCACGTAGATAATGGCGATAGCCGATAGCGAGAGGAAGCAGAGGGCTACGGTAGCGAGACGCACCCACGTGGCGTCGACGTTAAGATATGCAGCCAGTCCGGAGCATACACCTCCGATCAGGCGGTTGTTGGGGTCGCGGAAGAGCTTGCGTTTCAAGGGCGGGATATAGGGCGGCGGAGTTGCGCGGAACTCTTCTTCCACTTTCACCTTCTCTTCCTGGTTTTCAGAGATAATGGTTTCTTCATCAATCTCCCTGAACTGCTCTGCCTGGCCTATACGGGCAATCACTTCTTTCACCTCTTCGGCCGTGATGATGGATTCGCGTCCGCCCGGGCGGTCACAGAGCAGCTCTGCAACTCGACCCTCGATGTCGCGCATCAGCTCGCTCCCGTCGGGAGTGGCGGCGAAGGCATGGCGAAGGGTTTCCAGATAGTCGTCGAGAAGCGTGAAGGCATCGTCGTCGATAGTAAAGCCTACGCCGCAAATGTTGATATTATAAGTCTTTTTCATTGGTGGCTGATTGTTGAAGGTTGAGGTTTCTGAAATAATTTACTGTGGTGGCTACTTCGTCCCATTCCTGCTGCAGCCGCATCAGCGCGCCGCGTCCGGTA
>CANRPJ010000006.1 GCA_947632485.1 uncultured Muribaculaceae bacterium | reverse complement strand
GTAAAACTGGGTGTTTGTTTTACAATTTGCTGATTTTCAGCGTTTGTTGCGGAGAGAGAGGGATTCGAACCCCCGGAAGCGTGAACTTCAACGGTTTTCAAGACCGCCGCAATCGACCACTCTGCCATCTCTCCTGTATGTCTTGGCTTCAAGACCGCCTCCGCGTCTGCTTGGCGACCACTCTGCCATCTCTCCTGTATGTCTTGGCTTCAAGACCGCCTCCGCGTCTGCTCGGCGACCACTCTGCCATCTCTCCATATCGGGCCGCGGAAATGCCGTAGCGCTAATATGCGATGCAAATTTAAGGTTTTTGTGGCAAACCGCCAAATCATTGTTGCTTCAGTCGCAAATTTCACCTACCTTTGCTTCAAGACCGAAGGCCTGATGGAGGAAGTGTATCAATATCTTTGGCAGCATCGTATGTGGCATTGGGCCGGTACGAAGCTTGTAGACGGGCGCTCTTTCGAGCTTCTCGATCCCGGGCGCCTGAACCGTGATGCCGGACCTGACTTCTTCAACGGAAAAATCAAAATTGACGGTACCGAATGGGCGGGTAATATAGAGATCCACATCAAGGCCTCCGACTGGTATCGCCACGGTCATGATTCCGATCCAGGCTACGCTAATGTGGTGCTCCATGTGGTTGCCGTCGACGATGCACGCATCAACCGGCCTGATGGGTCAGAGGTGCCTCAGGTCGTGATGACGTTTCCTAAAAAGTTTTTTGATCTCTACGGGCGTCTCGCGGCAGAAAACTCCGCGGTGAGGTGCGCCAGCCGACTTCCGCAACTCGACTCCCTGGTGCTTACCGATTGGCTGGAATCGCTTGCCGTAGAGCGCCTTCAGGCCAAGGCCTCCCGGGTGGCGGCGATTCTCGAGGCTACCGGGGGCGACTGGGAGCAGGCCTGCTTCGCCACTCTCGCACGCGGACTCGGATTCGGACTCAACTCTGAGCCTTTTGAACTCCTGGGGCGCAATGTGCCTCTGAAAATCCTGCACCATCATAGCGACGATCTCTTCCAGATCGAGGCTATTCTCTTCGGTCAGGCAGGAATGCTCGATCCTTCGGCCGATATTTTCAACGACTATTATCAGGGGCTATGTCGCGAATACGGCTTTCTTCTGCGTAAATATGGCTTGCGGCCATTCCCCGCATCATATTGGAAATATGCGCGTACAAGGCCGCAGAATTTCCCTCACCGGCGCATCGCGCTTCTGGCTAAGGCGCTTGAAGGAGGCTTCAGCCTGCTCAGGAAACTTTTGGAATCGCGCTGCGATGCCGATGATATCAGGCAGCTCTTCGCATGGCGCCTCTCAGGCTACTGGCATGATCATTTCTCCTTCTCGCGCGAGGCGAAAATAGCTTCCGACGCTCTCTCGGAGGCGAGCCTTAACCTTCTGCTCATCAACGTTGCGGCTCCACTCTACTACGCTTACGGCTCCCTTCGCGGCGACCCGCAGATTGCCGACCGCGCCCTCGAACTGCTTTCGCAGCTACCGCCGGAGCGCAACAGCATAATCAGGCAATGGGCGGCTGCCGGAATCAAGGCCGACGATGCCGCAAGGTCGCAGGCTCTGCTCCAGCTTACGAGGCAATATTGCGAGCAGCGCAAGTGCATGTACTGCCGCATTGGCCACCGCCTGCTCAGAAGCGCGGCAAAACCTGAACCGGCATGCGCATACTGATAGCTACAGATTCTTTCAAAGGCTGCCTCAGCTCGCGCCAGGCTGGAGAAGCGATAGCCCGCAGAGCGGTGAAGCGTGGCCACGAAGCAACCGTAGTTCCTATTGCCGACGGAGGTGAGGGCACTCTCGAAGCCTTTGCCTCAGTGCCTGGAGCCGTAGGCCATCATGCCGCTACAGTCGACCCACTCATGCGGCCTGTGGAAGCCACCTTTCTCACTCTGCCAGACCGCTCTGCTCTCATCGAGTCAGCCTCGGCCATCGGGCTCACTCTTGTGGAACCGAAGCATCGCAATCCTCTCGCTGATACTTCCTTCGGCGTAGGACTGCTTATGAATGAGGCTATTAAGAACGGAGCCACTGAGATTACGGTTTCGCTGGGAGGCACCGCCACCAACGATGCTGGCCTCGGAGCGCTGCAGGCTCTCGGAGCCCGTCTCTACGACCGCAACAGGCGGGAGATTCATAGCCCTGCTACGGGAGCTGACCTGATCCGGCTCCATACCATCGACTTCCGCAACCTTCCCCGGGATATAAAGGTCAATCTGCTCTGCGATGCCTCTATACCCTTCACCGGAGCCAGCGGAGCCGCCATGCTTTATTCCGCTCAGAAAGGAGCTGATGCTGAGGCAATAACCCTCTTAGAAGAAGGTATGAAACACGTCAAGGCTATTCTGGAGCAAGCCTCCGGCATCAGCCTCGATGCTATCGGAGGCGCGGCCGGAGGACTCGAGGGAGGCCTGCTGAGCGCTTTCGGGGCACGCCGACGCTCCGGTATCAGCGCGCTTCTTGAGCTTACCGAGTTCCGCCACAAAGTTCTTGGGGTCGATCTTGTGTTTACCGGTGAGGGCAAAGCCGACCGTCAGACGCTTCAGGGCAAAGCTGCTAAGGGAGTGCTCGATGCCTCGGCTCCAGTGCCCGTGATTCTGCTTGCCGGAGCGGTGGCCGACCGCGAGGCGCTTCTTGATGCCGGCTTCGCAGATGCAGTGAACATCAATGCCGGGTGCGATCCAGAGGCCGACCCTCTCGATCCCGTCATTGCCAGCCGGCGCCTCGAATGCGCAGCGGAAAGGGCTATTGACCACTTTTGCCGGAATTTTAGCTAACTTTGCATCAAGATTGTTAATACACTGACTGCTGCTCTCCAAACGCAGCTATTCGCGCTATGGCAAACCCCAGACTACGCCGACCCAACACTGCGCCCGACAGGATTTTCAGGCGCTCCAACCGCTCCGATTCGCAGCTCGGGCTCATGGCGATGCTCGCCGAGGCTTTTCCGGAAGCAAAAAGATCCGACATCAAGTCTTGGCTTAAGCATTGCCAGGTAAGACTGCATGGCCGCGTCACATCGCAATATGACGCGCCTGTAGAGCCCGGAGAAGAGGTAGAGGTGAATATGACGCGGTCATTTCCAGTGCTCAACCACCCGCGCGTACGCCTCGTGTACGAAGACGATGACATCATAGTAATCAACAAGGGCTATGGCGTGCTCTCCGTAGGCACAGGAAGCTCCAAGAAGGAAACTACTGCCTATGAGGTGCTTAAGAAATACGTAAAGGAGCAGAATCCGGCCAACAAGATTTTTGTAGTCCATCGGCTCGACCGCGCCACCTCCGGCCTTATGATGTTTGCCAAAAGCGTTGAAGCTCAGGAGGCGATGCAACATAACTGGAACAATATGGTGCTTGCGCGCGACTATGTGGCGGTCGTAGAGGGCACGATGGAGGAAGATAGCGGAGTGATCCGCAGTAATCTCGACGAGACATCGCAGTTTGAGGTTTATTCCACCCACGTGGCCGGTGCCGGGCGTCAGGCAGTGACCCGCTATAAGGTGCTCGCCCGCGGACAGGGGCGCACCCTCGTGCAGTTCACCCTCGACACAGGCCGCAAGAATCAGATCCGCGTGCATGCCCGCGATCTGGGCCACCCCATAATTGGTGACCGTAAATATGGAGCTAAAAGCAGCCCGATTGCGCGCATAGCCCTCCACGCCCGCACCCTGCGCTTCGCCCACCCGATCACCCGTAAGGATATGAATTTCCAGCTTCCCATACCCGCCCGCTTCATGGCCGCGATAGGGAAGTGACTATTCCGTAAAGATATGACTCAGACCGAGCTCACTCCTAAAGCCGACCAGCGTCCTAAAGAGGCTGAAAACTTGATAGATACCGCCGCCCACTGGCTGGGCTGGCTGATGCTGCCGCTGCTGATGCCCGTGTATGCGATGATTTTCGCATTCACCCTCTCAGTGCTCAGCTTCACCTCCACTTCCGTGAAGGTCAGCATGACCCTGATTGTAGCAGGTATCAACACCGCTCTGCCGATGCTCCTGATTCTGCTTCTCAAGTTCTTCGGACTCGTGAAGGATCCGGGGCTCAACTCGCGCACCGAGCGCTTCATTCCCTACGCCGTATCGATCGTGGGTCTCGGGCTCACGGCGTGGTTTCTCTCCTCGAGGGGAGCGCCGATATGGCTCGTTATGTTTTTCCTGGGAGGCGCGGCGGCTGGAATCGTGAATCTCGCCATCAATTTCCGTTGGAAAATCAGCGCCCATGCCGCCGGGGCGGCGGGGGTGCTCGCCCTGCTGGTCAAGATAGCTCATGAGGGGCTTCCCATAACGGGATCCTTCGCCTGGCTCGCCATCTGGGCGGCTCTCACGGGTCTGCTCGGAAGCGCACGCATATATCAGGACCGCCACACCCTCATGCAGGTGCTGGCCGGCTATGCCGTAGGGTTCGCGGGCGTTTACCTCATGATGATGATTCATTGACCTACAATCAGATAACCGACTATAACTTTTTCACTTATGAAGCCTATAGTAAGCATAATCATGGGATCTACTTCTGATCTTCCCTTGATGCAGAAGGCTGCCGAATTTTTCGACCAGCTCCAGATTCCTTTCGAAATGCTCGCCCTCTCGGCCCACCGCACTCCGCGCGAAGTAGAGAAATTCGCAAGCGAGGCTAAAGGCCGAGGTATTAAGGTGATTATCGCCGCTGCCGGCATGGCCGCCCATCTCGGAGGCGTGATCGCCGCCATTACTCCGGTGCCGGTGATCGGAGTGCCCATCAAGAGCTCCTTCGAGGGGCTCGACTCGCTGCTGGCTATCGTGCAGATGCCTCCGGGCATTCCGGTTGCCACAGTGGCCGTAAACGGCGCTCTCAACGCCGCTGTGCTCGCTGCCCAGATCATAGCCGTAGGCGATGAGAAGGTAGCTGAGGCGGTAGAGGGATATAAGGCGGGTCTGGCACAGAAGATCGTGAAAGCCAACGAGAGCCTGGCCGAAGTGAAATTCGCTTTCAAGACCAACTGAGGGCCACGTCCATGAGCATCTATAATTATCGCCGCCGCCCTTCGCGGGAGGTGGCGGTGCGCGGTGTGGGCATCGGAGGCTCAAATCCGGTGCGCGTGCAATCGATGGCCAACGTATCCACCCTTGCCACAGCCGAAGCCGTGGCTCAGGCCCGGCGTATAGCCGACGCCGGCGGAGAGCTCGTGCGCTTCACCACCCAGGGTGTGCGCGAGGCCTCCAACATGGCTGAGATAGCTCTCGGACTGCGCGAGGCCGGCTGCGAGTTGCCTCTCGTGGCCGACGTGCATTTCAACCCCAACGCCGCCTACCGTGCCGCCGAGACCTGCGACAAGGTGCGTATCAATCCCGGCAATTTCACGTCGGGTGACCGCGTGCGCGATGCCCTGCTGCCCTTCATCGAGCTCTGCCGCAAGCATGGCACCGCCGTGCGCCTCGGGGTGAACCACGGCTCTCTCTCACCGCGCATGACCGAGCTCTACGGCGACACCGTGGAGGGCATGGTGGAATCGGCGCTGGAGTATCTGAGGGTGTTCAGGCAGGATAATTTCCTCGACGTGGTAGTCTCGATCAAAGCCTCCAATGTGCCTGTTATGGTGCGCACTGTGATAGCCCTTGCAGAGGCTATGGAAAAGGAAGGCACGAACTTTCCGCTCCATCTGGGAGTGACCGAGGCGGGCGACGGGGAAGACGGCCGCACAAAGAGCGCCGTGGGAATCGGAGCGCTTTTAGCTTTAGGTCTGGGCGATACGATCCGCGTGTCCCTCAGCGAGCCTCCTGAAGCGGAAATCCCGGTAGCCCGGCAGCTCCGCGACTATATAGCCCTCCGCGAAGGCCATGAACCGATAGCGGAACCCGGCGCAGCCCTTGACGAGCGCAGCCGGAAACCGATTCCGGGAGCCGATGCCAAGGCATTCCCGGTGATTGGCCTCGATCTGGAGGCGGCTCCGGAATGGCATGCGGCCGACGCTTCGGAAGCACCACGTTCCTGGGGCGACGGTCTACCTGTGATAGTAACCTCCAGCCATATCAATCCGGTAGGGGAGATTGCTTCCTATATCGACCGATCGCGCCTCGCTGGAGTCGATAACCCCTTCATCATCAGGCTGTCTTATCCCGGCTCCGACACCTCTGACGTGCGCATCAAGGCCGGTGCCGATTTCGGCGCCCTACTGCTCAGCGGCTACGGTGATGCTCTATGGCTCGATGCTCCCGGACTCAGCGCTGCTGACCGAAATGCCATAGCGCTCGGAATCCTGCAGGCCGCGCGCCTGCGCATCTCGAAGACGGAATATATAGCCTGCCCGAGCTGCGGCCGCACGCTCTTCGACCTTCCCGCCACCCTCGCCGAGGTGCGCCGCGCCACGGCTCATCTCAAAGGCCTGAAGATAGGAGTGATGGGCTGCATCGTAAACGGCCCTGGTGAGATGGCCGATGCCGACTATGGTTACGTAGGCGCCGGGCCGGGACGCGTAAGCCTCTATAAGGGTCGGGAACTTCAGGTGAAAAATATTCCTACTGCCGAGGCACTTCCCGCCCTGATCGAACTGATAAAAGCGGGAGGCGACTGGCGCGAACCATGACGACTGCCGCCCTACGGGGCCGATTCGCTCCCTCGCCGAGCGGCCGCATGCATCTTGGCAATGTCTGGGCTGCCCTCCTTTCGTGGCTCTCCGTGAAGAGCCGCGGAGGGCAGTGGATTCTGCGTATCGAAGACCTCGACCCGGGGCGCTCCAAGGAGGAATACGCCAGGCTGATAGAAGACGACCTCCACTGGCTCGGCCTGGACTGGGACGAGGGAGGACTCTCCGCTGAGGGTCCTCATGCCCCTTACGTGCAGAGCCTTCGCTCCGGCCTCTATGCCGATGCCTTCCGGAAGCTCGAGGAGAAGGGGCTGCTCTACCGCTGCCGGTGCACGCGCGCCGACATCATGGCTACCCAGGCACCCCATCAGGCCGACGGCAGGGTGGTCTACAGCGGCCGTTGCCGCCCCTCGGCCCGACCTCCTTTCACGCTTTCCGATGAGCGGGGAGCGGTGCGCCTGTGTGTGCCCGACCGGGAGGTGAATTTCACCGACGCCCTCTTCGGCCCTCAGAGCTTCAATCTGGCGCAGCAGTGCGGCGACTTCGTGGTGCGCCGCGCCGACGGTGCCTGGGCCTATCAGCTCGCCGTGGTGGTCGATGATGCGGAGATGGGCGTTACGGAGGTGGCCCGCGGCTGCGATCTCCTCTTCTCCGCCGCCCAGCAGCTCTATCTCTATGATCTTCTGGAGCTTCCCGCACCCGAATTCCTGCATCTGCCCCTACTCTGCAACGCATCCGGGCAGCGCCTCTCCAAGCGCGATGCCTCGCTGAGCCTCGAAGAGCTGCGTAAGCATCGTTCGCCGGAGGAGATAATCGGCTACCTCGCCCATCTCGCCGGCCTGATACCCAGGCCTGAAGCGTGCCGCCCCGCCGATCTTCTGGAGGCTTACGACCTGCGTAAGCTCCCATGTACCAATAACATCACTGATATTGCCCCCACGATATGAAGACGAGCCGCCTGCTGATACTACTCACCCTGCTGACCCTGATGGGAGGCGTCATCGGCTGCCGCGAAAACCGTTCAGACCAGATTCAGAAAGACTTAAACAAAGCCTATGAACTGATGAATGCCGGCGAGAATGAAAAAGCGGTGGAACTGCTCTTAGAAGCTGAATCGCAGCTCGACGAGACGGTTTCGCCAAGGGTGAAAGTTAGTCTTTATCACGCTTTAACAGGACCATACTACAACGCCTATAGCGGAAGAGGAGGGAGATCCAAAGAGTATGCCAAGAAAGCCATTGCTATCGCAAGGGAGACCGACAGCCTTCAGTGGCTTCCCGGACTGCTTTGGAATCTCGCTCTTAACACGACTAATGTAGACTCCGTATCTTCCTTGCTCTCTGAATGTCGCGATTTAAGTGACCGTTATGGAAACAGCGTTATGAGCGGAAGGGCACGGAGGTTTCTGGCCAGCATCTATTTTCACTATCGCGATAACCAGTCGGAAGGTGAAAGAATATTAGATAGCCTTGCCAATAAGCCCGACTTAGATTCCGACACACACTTGGAAATCACAATGGAGCGGGCAACGTTTTATAGAGCTAAAGGAGATTATAAATCGGGAATAGAGACCCTTAAATCTATAGGTTCCAAAAGCTTATCATTAGACGGTAAAATTAGTAAATATGGATCCCTCTACGATATGGAAAGGGAATCCGGCAACTATGAATCGGCCCTGATTTACCGGGATTCGTTAGCGCTTTTTCAGGATTCTATCAATAAGATAAAAACCACTAATAAACTGTCAGAGATTGAGAATCAGCGCAATCAGGCTCTGATTCGCGAAGAAGGGAAACGCCGCCTCATCTGGAGCATCGGCGGAGGTGTGGCGCTCCTGCTCATCGTTACAATCTTCTTCCTCAACAGAAACCGCCGCATGAAAGCGCGCCAGGTGAAGCTGATTGAGAAAATTTCCCGCCTGAATCTCAGACTGTCAGAACTGGAGAGCGAAAAATCCAAAGAAGATTCCACTGACATAGTGGCGGCTCTTATCGAGAAATTCCGCCTCACTAAAGAATTCTTCTTCACCCTGCCGGAGTCGGCCCTGATCGGGCAGCTCAATATGGCGCCCAACGCCGAGGATATTGCCAAGGAAAAACTGAAAGCCCTTACCGACTCGATTATCGGCAACTTCTCGGAGTCCTGCGCCAACCTGCGCCAGATTGCCGTGGCCGCCACTCCCGAAGACACGCTGATGTGCATGCTCTTCTTCGTGGGACTACATAAAGACGTAGTGGAGGTGATAATGAAAACCAGCGACGATGCGCTGCGTAAGCGCAAGAGCCGCGTTAAGCAAAAACTACCCCCGGAGCTCTTCGACCTCTTCTTCAGCAAATAACCCCACAAAGTAAATAAATAGCTGTGCTGTAATTCCGTCCGCTCCGACGGAATCAACCGCCTCTAACCCCCTGCCCACGGACAGGTGGCTTGACAGCCTTGACACGAAACAGCACCTAATCGCCACACTTCCAGTCCGGTAAGCCCCATTCCGTGTCAAGGCTCCCTCTACTGCTGCCTCCTTCCCGCGTTGCTCCGAGGTATGTCACACCTCGGAGCGCCGACAGGTGCGAGATCGCTGCGTATCAGCGATACATATATCAGCAGGCACGGCATACAGCGGAGCGCGCCACGAGGTGCGAGGTCGCTGCGTATCAGCGATACATATAGCCGTGAGGCATGGCCGCACCTCGGAGCGCCCTTGGCGTATCATCGCTGCGTAGCAGCAAGGCATATAGCCGTGAGGCATGGCCGCACCTTGGAGCGCCGCAAGGCGCGAGATTGTGGTTAACCCTGTACGACCGAAGGGAGTACAGGGATAGGAGCGTACCTCTAAAACAGAGCTGCGGAGCTGCGATGTTGTGACTCAGAATCGCTACCTTTGCAAAATGAGTAAAGTAACAGCACACTACCACATCGTATTCTGCACCAAAAGACGCGAAAATACGATCCCCCTTACGTTTCGCGAGGATCTATACCGATTTATTTGGAAGATCATTACCGACAATAAAAGCAAGCTAATTCGTATCGGCGGGGTGGAGAACCATGTGCATATATTACTCGATTTGAATCCAACCATTGCTTTGGCATCTTTACTGCGTGATATTAAATCCTTCTCAAGTGGTTGGTTGTCTGCGGATAACAGATTCACTACTTTTTGCGGTTGGGCTTACGGTTATTATGCAAGCTCCGTTTCTCCACAATCAAAATTGAGCGTAATAGAGTATATCAAGAATCAGGAGCAACACCATTTGCATAAGTCGTTTGATGATGAGTTGAAAGGTCTTTATGAGGCTTCTGGGGTCACGTATGACGATAGGGATATGAGATAGGTCTCCCGTCACAACATCGCAGCTCCGCAGCTCTGTTTTCGGGGTACGCTCCTCTCCCTGCACTCCCTTCGGTCGTACAGGGTTAACCACAATCTCGCGCCTCACGGCGCTCCGAGGTGCAGCTATGCCTCACGGCTATATGCCTTGCTGCTACGCGGCGATGATGCGCCTCGCGGCGCTCCGAGGTGCAGCTATGCCTCACGGCTATATGCTTCGCTGCTACGCGGCGATGATACGCCACACTGCGCTCCGCGGCGTAAGAATCTGACGGGCAGAGTGTGACAAAAGCGTGACACCGCTAAAAAGTCACGCTTTTGACCGCGGCTGCCGTATCTACTGCCCCTAATTTTGCAGCATGAAGAGACGCTTATTTATTATCGCATTCGGAGCTTTCGTAGCCTCCATGAGTGCCCAGGTGGCCAGTGACACCGCCACCGATTCGCTGTCTGCAAAGGAGCTTGACGAGTTAGTGGTAACCGCTGTCAAGAGACACACCAAGCCTACGCCACGCGGACTGAAGGTAGACATGGCCGGAAACCCACTCAGCGAGATAGGCAGCGCTATCGACGCCATAAAGCAGATGCCGATGATCGACGGCGCGGCAGAGGGCATAGCGGTGGTAGGCAAGGGTACGCCCGTAATATATATCAACGGCCGCCTGATGCGCAACAGTCAGGAGCTCGAGATGCTCACCTCGGCGGATCTTAAAAGCGTAGAGATAATCACCAATCCATCGGCGAAATACGGTCCGGAGGTGTCATCTGTAATCCTGATCCGCACCAAGAAAAGAGTGGAAGGAGTGTTCGCCAACCTCAAAGGTACAGTGACGGCTGCCGATGCTTGGTCGGAATCGGCATCAGGCGGAGCGGGCTACAAGATGGAAAACGGTCTGACCTTTTTCGGCGATTTCTCTCTGAGCGACAGCCGGTTCAAGCAGAAGCGATGGAACTATGACTCCTTCCCCGTAGAGTCAGAAGCGACTGGAGCTCAGGAAAGAATGTATAGCGAGACTAACAAGAGGTCGCGCAATCATACATTCTCCTTCATGGCCGACGGCGGACTAAACTATGATTTCAAGGATCATTCCATCGGCGTGAAATATACCTTCAACCGCACTCCTTTCATGAACTACAGCAGCGAAATGGAGACGGAATCAAACGCATCGCATGATGGTAAGCTCCACACAACCAACGGTATCGACTCTCAGGATAGCCGCAACTACATAAACAGCTACGCCTATTTCACTCTGCCGAAATCGGCAGAGCTCCGTTTTGACTTCGATTATATCGGTAATCAGAAAAAGTATAACAACAACGCCAATGAACATCAGATTGAAACGGATATCGACAATCGCGGCACTACCGATATAAAGCTCTATTCAGGAAAGATTGAGCTGGAGAAGAAGTGGCAGAAACTAAGTCTGCTCGCCGGCGGTGACTATACAAATACGAGCAGCAATCAGTATTTCCGGAGCACAAATAGCGCTGATCCTTCGGCAAATACGCAGGCTTCCGACTACGTGAGGCAGAATCTCTACTCTGCTTTCATTACCGCCGACTGGCAGATCAACGAGAAGTGGTCACTCTCAGGCGGTCTCAGATACGACGCCACACGCACGCGCTACACGCGCAACGGCACGTTTGAACCCGGCCTTTCGAAAAACTATGGAAATCTGCTGCCCGACGTCAGCGTCAGCTTCAAGTCGCCGGTAGTGCTATCGCTATATTACCGCCAAGCCGTATACCGCCCTTCATATTCAAGCCTGGATAACAACCTTACCTTCGTAACCCCGACCCATTGGGACTGCGGAAACCCCGAGCTGCAACCGGCTAAAGCCGACGAAGCGGGGTTGACTCTCTACTACAAGAAATTCATATTCCAGGGCTTCGCTACCCACTACAAAAGGAAAATCATTACTGACTGCTACTACGACCCGACTCTGAATGCCTCGGTGTCAACCACCGTCAACATACCCTCTTACAATATATTTCAGTTTGTAGCGGTGCAGAATCTCGACTTCGGCTTCTGGCACCCCACGCTGCAGGGTGTAATTCTGTTTCAGACCTTGAAATTCGGCGAACCCAGCCGTAAATACGGCAAGCCGTTCTTTCAGATGTCGGTCAACAACCGTTTCGACCTCCCAAAGAAATTCTATGCCTATCTCTCGGCGTTCGTGAGGGGAACGGGCAATATAGAAACTCAATACATGTATTCATGGTGGCAGATGTCTCTCACGCTGAGCAAAAACTATAAGAACTGGACTTTCTCGCTGGTGGCCAACGATTTATTCGGCACCTGGAGACAGAAGTATCTTACGAAGACCAATTCGGTCGATTTCGTAGACCAGCGCAAGGGCGCCTCGCAGCTCGTGAACCTCTCGGTGCAGTACCAGTTCAGCCAGTCGAAGAGCAGATACCGCGGCAAATCCGTCCGCTCCGACGAAATCAACCGCCTCTAATCCCCTGTCCACGGACAGGTGGCTTGACAGCCTTGACACGAAACAGCACCTAATCGCCACACTTCCAGCCCTGTAAGCCCCATTCCGTGTCAAGGCGCCCTCTACTGCCGCCACCCTTTCCGCGTAGCGCAGAGGCATAGCTGTACCTCGGAGCGCCGCGAGGCGCACTATCGCTACGTAGCAGCGAGGCATATAGCCGTAAGGCATGGCCGCACCTCGGAGCGCCCTTGGCGTATCATCGCTACGTAGCAGCGAGGCATATAGCCGTGAGGCATGGCCGCACCTCGGAGCGCCGTGAGGCGCGGGATTGTGGTTAACCCTGTACGACCGAAGGGAGTGCAGGGAGAGGAGTCCATCACATAAACAGAGCTGCGGAGCTGCGATGTTGTGACTCAGAATCGCTACCTTTGCAAAATGAGTAAAGTAACAGCACACTACCACATCGTATTCTGCACCAAAAGACGCGAAAATACGATCCCCCTTACGTTTCGCGAGGATCTATACCGATTTATTTGGAAGATCATTACCGACAATAAAAGCAAGCTAATTCGTATCGGCGGGGTGGAGAACCATGTGCATATATTACTCGATTTGAATCCAACCATTGCTTTGGCATCTTTACTGCGTGATATTAAATCCTTCTCAAGTGGTTGGTTGTCTGCGGATAACAGATTCACTACTTTTTGCGGTTGGGCTTACGGTTATTATGCAAGCTCCGTTTCTCCACAATCAAAATTGAGCGTAATAGAGTATATCAAGAATCAGGAGCAACACCATTTGCATAAGTCGTTTGATGATGAGTTGAAAGGTCTTTATGAGGCTTCTGGGGTCACGTATGACGATAGGGATATGAGATAGGTCTCCCGTCACAACATCGCAGCTCCGCAGCTCTGTTTTAGAGATACGCTCTATCCCTGCACTCCCTTCGGTCGTACAGGGTTAACCACAATCTCGCGCCTCACGGCGCTCCGCTGTATGCCGTGCCTGCTGATATATGCCTCGTTGATACGCAGCGATGATGCGCCTCACGGCGCTCCGCTGTATGCCGTGCCTGCTGATATATGCCTCGTTGATACGCAGCGATGATGCGCCTCGCGGCGCTCCGCTGTATGCCGTGCCTGCTGATATATGCACCGCTGCTACGCAGCGATGAGGTGCCAGCGGCGCTCCGCTGTATGCCGTGCCTGCTGATATATGTATCGCTGATACGCAGCGATGATGCGCCTCGCGGCGCTCCGACACCCTCAGAAATCTGTATGCCTTGCTACTACGTAGCGATGGAGCGCCTTTCGGGGGTTCTGAGACGGGCGAGAGATGAGAGAGTTTCGATTATAGACTGAAACTTTCTGCGTTTTCACAAGATCTTTACGGCTATACTCGAAACTCTTGAGTTTTGAGGCGGGGTCATTTGCCGGTGAGGAGGGAGCGGAGCTCGTGGAGGGAGTTGAGCGCCTGAAGGGGAGTAAGGTTGTCGATGTCGAGCCCTATCAGGCGGTCGCGCAGCTGCGAAAGAAGCGGGTCATCGAGCTGGAAGAAAGATAGTTGATAGCCTTCGCGTTGGCGTGCTATCTCCTCTACCCCGGCCTTGCCCGGAGTGGGAGCCGACACCGACGCACCCGCCTTTTCGAGTCCTTCGAGCACCTGTCCCGCCCGCTTCACGATGCTTGGAGGCACCCCTGCCACCGCGGCCACATGGATACCGAAGCTATGGGCCGAACCTCCCCGCACCAGCTTGCGGAGAAACACCACCTTTCCCCCTGATTCCTGAACCGACACGTTGAAATTGGCGATTCTGGGGAAGCTCTTCTCCATCTCGTTGAGCTCGTGGTAATGGGTGGCGAAGAGAGTGCGCGGCAGGCAACGCCCGTTTTCGTGGATATATTCTACTATTGCCCAGGCGATTGAGATGCCGTCGTAGGTCGATGTGCCTCTGCCGAGCTCGTCGAACAGAATCAGCGACCGTGGACTCATATTATTGAGAATCGAGGCAGCCTCGCTCATCTCTACCATGAAGGTTGACTCGCCGAGCGATAGATTATCGGAAGCGCCCACGCGGGTAAAAATCTTGTCGACCAGACCGATTTTCGCGGCTCGTGCGGGCACGAAACTACCCGCCTGGGCCAGCAGCACTATCAGCGCCGTCTGGCGCAGGAGAGCTGATTTTCCGCTCATGTTGGGGCCGGTAATCATCATGATCTGCGGGCCTGAGGAGTCGAGCGTCACGGAATTGCTCACATAGGGCTCGCCCGGGGGAAGACGCCGCTCTATCACCGGGTGGCGCCCGTCGGTTATCTCAAGCCGCAGGGAATCGTTGATCTCCGGGCGGCAATAGTCATAGTCGAGAGCCACGGCGGCAAACGACAGCAACACGTCGAGCGTAGCCAGCGCCGAAGCATCTCGCTGAATCTCAACCACCTTAGCCGCCGTGTGAGCCACAAGATCCTGAAAAATCCTCGCTTCGATGGCGGCTATCCGCTCTTCGGCGCCCATTATTTTCTGCTCGTATTCCTTAAGCTCCGGGGTGATATAGCGCTCGGCGTTCACGAGCGTCTGCTTCCGTATCCAGTTCTGCGGCACCTTGTCGCGATGCGTATTGCGCACCTCGATATAGTAGCCAAACACATTGTTGAAGCCTATCTTCAGCGACTGGATTCCGGTAGCCTCGATCTCGCGGTCGCATATCTGCTTCAGGGCATCGCGCCCCCCGCTTGCCAGGCTCCGGAGCTCATCGAGCTCGGAATCGACCCCGTCGGCTATCACGCCGCCTTTCGAGGCCTGCACAGGAGCGTCGGCGGCAATCACCGCCTCGATCGTATCGGCAAGCTCCGAGCAGGGGTCAATCTTCGCCGCCAGATCGCTCAGCGCGGCGCACCCGGAGTCTTCCAGAAGCGTCTTTACCGCACCTGCCGCCTTGAGCCCCGCCGCTACCTGAAGGAGCTGCCTGGGGCCAATGCGCTGGGTAGCGCTGCGGGCGGCGAGTTTCTCCAGATCGCCCATGCCACGCAGCTGCTCCGCGGCGCGGTCGCGCACCTCGCGGTTGAGAAGCAGATGCTCCACCATATCGTGGCGCCGGCGGATCCTGTCGGCATCAAGCAGCGGAAATACCAGCCACTTACGCAGCAGTCTCTCGCCCATCGGCGTGAGCGTGCGCCTCACCACATCGAAGAGAGCCATGCCGTCGGGATTCATCGGGGCGAGAATCTCCAGATTGCGAACCGTGAAGCTGTCGAGCCTCACGAAGCGGTCTTCATCGATCCGCGCCAGCGAGGTTATGTGGCCTATGGCGGTATGATGCGTCTGGTCGAGATAGCGCAGCAGGCTGCCGGCGGCGATCACCGCCTCAGGCATATCGTCGACCCCGAAGCCTTTGAGCGTAGAGGTCTTGAAATGAGCCAGCAGCCTCTCGCGCGCCGCCTCATCGGTATATACCCACTCCTCGAGCTCGAAGCGGGAGCAGCGCAGGCTGAACGCCTCGGCCGCCTTGCTCCTCAGGCCGCGCATCAGCAGCAGCTCCTTGGGGGCGATGGCTGAAAGCAGCTTATCGACATAGGCTACCGATCCCGACGCGCACAGGAACTCGCCCGTGGAGGCATCGAGAAAGGCCACTCCTACGGCATTCTTGCCGAAGTGCACCCCCGCCAGATAATTGTTGGCGCTCTCTGATAGGGCGCTGTCGGAGAGATTCACTCCCGGGGTTACAAGCTCCGTTATTCCTCTCTTCACCAGCTTCTTGGTGAGCTTCGGATCTTCCAGCTGCTCGCAGATAGCCACCCTCCGGCCGGCGCGCACGAGGCGCGGCAGATAGGTGTCGAGCGCATGGTGGGGGAAGCCGGCGAGCTCTATGCTCTTGGCGTAGCCGTTGCCGCGCTTCGTGAGCGTAATGCCCAGGATTGAGCTCGCATCGATGGCATCGCGGCCGAAAGTCTCGTAGAAATCGCCCACACGGAAGAGGAGCAGAGCGTCGGGGTGACGCCGCTTCATCTCGTCGTACTGGGCCATCAACGAGTTGTCTTCTTTCCCTTTAGCCATAGCTTCGTCAGCGGGGTAGGATATGGAGCATCCATGTGGAGAGGCCCACATAGATCAGCAGTCCCACCACATCGTTGGTAATCTGTATGAAAGGCCCGGTAGCGAGCGCCGGGTTGATATTAAGCTTCTCGAGGGTGAGAGGCACAAGGGTACCGAAAATTGTAGCGAATATCACTACGCAGAAGAGCGAAGCCGCCACGCTTACCGTCACCGCCCAGTCGCCCGGGAGCATCAGCATATTGTAGACAAAGATAAGCCCCGAGATAACCACCGCATTAAGCAGCGCCACCATCACTCCGCGGCGGATCTGCTCCCAGAACTCCTTAAGATCGAGACGGCCGTTGGCAAGACCCTGCACCACGATAGCGCTCGCCTGCACTCCTACGTTGCCGCCGGTGCCTCCTATCAGGGGAATGAAGATAGCCAGCGCGGTGACCTGCGCTATCTGCTGCTCGAAACCTCCGAGAATCAGCGAGTTGACTATTCCGCCCACCAGGCCGATGAGCAGCCAGGGCAGACGCGCCTTCGTCTGCGCGAAGATAGTGTCGTCGGCATCAATATCCGACGATATACCGGAAGCAAGCTGATAATCGCGCTCACGCTGCTCGCGCTGCTCGTCCATCACGTCGTCTACCGTGATCTGGCCCACCAGGCGCCCGATACTGTCGACCACAGGCATCGCCACAAGGTCATACTTCTCGAAATCAAGCGCCACATCGTCGACTGGTGTATCGGTCCGGACTGATACCGGATCGGTCTCCATCACATGCTTTACCTTCGATACGCTCGGGTGAGTGATCATCTTCTTCAGCGGGAGCACTCCGCGGAGCCTGTGGTCATCGTCGATCACGTAGACGTTGTAGATATCGTCCATATCCTCCGCCTGCCGGCGCATCTCGCGCAGGCACTCCGGCATCGACAGATTCTCGTTGACCTCGATCATCTCCGTGCCCATCAGGCCGCCGGCCGTATCCTCGTCATACTGAAGAAGATCCACGATATCGCCAGCCTGCTCCACATCGTCGATGTGCTGGATCACCTCGTCGCGATCCTCCTCATCGAGCTCCTGAATAAGGTCAACGGCATCGTCCGTATCGAGAAGATCAATGAAATGGCCGATCTCTTCGGGAGCCATATTCTCGAGGAGCTTCTTGCGGTCTTCCTCGTCGAGCTCCATCAGCACATCGGCCTTGATCTCATTGTCGGGCAGGAGATTGAATACCCACTCCGCCTCCTCAAGGTCGAGCCCGCGCAGCAGCTCGGCCACATCGGCCGGGTGCAGCTCGCTCACCTCCCTGCGGGCAGCCTCCACATCGTTGGCATGGGCATAAGCCTCGATGCGCTCCAGATCTTCGTCGGTAAACTCCTTCATCAACTGCAAAGGTAGCTTTTTTTAACAAAACTTGCCGAAAAACCAGCCCTCAAATCAGTCCCCTCACCGAAAGGCCCCTTGACAGCCTTGACATTGACAAGAGGCTATATCGCTGGGTGATAGCGACATAACCCCAAAACCGTGTCAAGGCAGTCATGTGGTGCAAGGAGCGTAGGCTTCAGCTTGTGAAAACTCCTCCCTCTGCGCCCCCCTCATCTCCCGATGAGATCCGCTTTATCCTAAACCCCTTTCATAGGCGGTTGATCGATGATTCGGGACCACCTTCTACATAGTGGTAATCTTTCTGAGTCTTGCGTCCGAAATCAAGCGAATACTGCACTGTCAGAGTCAGATAGCGCGAGTCCATACGGTCGCAGCTGATTGTATTCGAATAAAATAAATCCGATGTGTAATCGCTGTAATTTCTTATTTTACTGAAGGGTGAATCTGTCTTCAGTCCCACATACAGGTTTTTCCAACCGTAGGAAACCGTAAGCGAGTATCTCGGTGATTTACGCGTTGTCATTCCGCTCCATAACGACAAATCTCTTGAGCCCCAGCCTACCGATGGATTGAACCGGAAATTACCTACATACCAGTTCAGTGAGCCGGCAATCGTCACGTGATTAAGATTACGGTTTAGAAATCCCTGGCTCCCGTAATGTTCGAAAGATGTGGCAAAGTTGAACTTTAAGGAATTTCCTACTGACCCCATTGCTCCTAAAAGGACTTTGTATTTGTCATAGTCGCATGGGTTGAGTGTGCGTGTCAGATGGTCGCCACTTTGAAGATAATCATAATTGGCTACATTGTAATAATGGCTATACGAGGGCCCTATGTAAAAGATAAACTTTCCGGAAGTGTAGCCGTAATTGAGGTTTGCGGTAATGTCATGTTGCTTTTTGAGAGCAGGATTTCCCCGAGTTGTTAGCCATGGATTAACAGCGATTTCATTGTCAGTCAGATAGCTTGAGGAATATGATGACGAATTCCAACCGAAACCAGCGGATACCTGATGGTTTCCGAAACTCTTTCTTATAAAAAGATCTGGACGTGGGGAAACGTTTGAATACGATTCCAAACCAATTGTCTCATGATGCAGCACATCTATACCAAATCTGCCACTAACATACCAGTCGTTACTCAGATTAGCATTATAACCAATGAATCCAACTGTTTCATTCTGCCTAAGTTTCTGCATAAGTGGGTAAGAGCCTGTTTCGTCTGTATTCCAATAGTTCCGGATATGAGAGGCGCTTAATGAGAGAGTTCCGACTTTGAAAGACTTGGAATAGTTCCCGCTCAGATACATATAGTACGAATCTTCTTTCTGATTCGAAAGCGTATTGAAAGATCCCTCGGAATATAGGCGGTTATAGTGATTCCGGGAATATTTGCCTTGAGCCATAAATGATAGATTCTGGCCTTTAGGCAGATTAAAATTTGCTGAGATATCAAGCGTCGGAGCCAGACTGCGGGCTGAGCTTGATGAGCTGAATGCAGAGATCAAACCGTTGTCGTAGGCCTCACCCATCTCGCTTTTACGCGGTCCTCCATTATAATATAGTGATACCTTTGCTTGAAAAAAATGCTTGGAATTTGAATTGCGGAAGTTAAGCTGGCCATAATGTGTAGCTTCCCGGCTTCTTGTCTCGCGGTTTCCACTACGCGTCATTGTGCCGTCAGCAAGTCGATACGTCTCTTCAAATTCCTCTGTATTGTAGCCGTGATTATTGTATTTCGTTCCGCCGAATACTGAGAAAGTTGAGTTCTTATGATTCATGCTTACCGCTAATTCGTAATTGCGGTTCTGAAATCCGAGAGTCTCCTCACCTTTACCAAGCACATAACCGCCAGTCTCCTGCTTTTTGAGTACAAAATTGAAGGCATAGGGATACTGAGCGTATTTTCCTATCGGTTTATCGATAAATTCAACTTTTACTATATCCTGCGGACGTATCTTATTGATATCTTCGGCCTGTACCGGCGCACCGTCAAGAAAGATGCCTGCAGCCTGATTTAAGACAGAGATGCCGGAGCTACTGACAGTTACTCCTGGTAGCATCACATTGCCGAGCATCTCCATAGCATTGGTGGCATGGCTACGCTCATTTTTGGTGGGACGGATCAGCACATAGTCTTTTGTTCTCACAATACTCTGACTCTCAATGATCACTTCATCGAGTAGCTTCATCTGCTCCTTTTCGGATCTCGAAATAGTATCCTGCGCAGATAGCGTAAGGAAAGACGTGCTGAATAATACAGCAAAAGCGATAGCAAGTTTCTTCATCTCAGGCAATATGAACATGTTAAATAATACTCTTTATTATTGAGACACAGCAATGCATCATTTTGTGACACTCCCAACCAACTTTTTTCAGAAAAGCCCATGGCATGGGCTTCTGAGGGTAACCGCGGGTGCGAACCCGCGGCATCGCATCGACCATCACAATAAACCCACAGCGTGGGTGCCTCATTAGCAACTCCAGCCGGATCAGTTACGTTTATAAGCGAGACCACGGTAATCATAATCGTTCTCAATATCTGCAATATTTTGTTAGCAAATAGTTTACGTTAAAATAATCACAAAAACTGTGCCATAAACTTAAACTCCTGATAATCAACGGAAGTTAGTTTTAGAAAACGTCCGGAATCGGACGTTTTGTGTCCGACTGTCCGCTTCCGAACACCCCGGACACCATCGCCATAGCGTCGCCGCTCCGCAACAAACAAGTACAAAATTAAAGCGTTGCGAAGCGCCTATTTCCGGTGAAAATCTTGCATATTCCGGGCATTCTGACGAAATTTGCTTTGAAAAACAGCATTAATACGAATATGAAAATCAGAACCTTTCTGTTTCTTTTGATAAGCTCACCGGCACTCCTGATGTCGGCGCAGGTCGATCTCCCCACAATGGGCTGGAGCTCCTGGAACACCTATCTGATCGATATCAACGATTCTTTGATAAAAAAACAGGCAGACGCTATGGTGAAGAGCGGCCTGAAAGATGCGGGCTACAGATACATAAACATTGACGACGGATATTTCGGAGGGCGCGACCCGAAGACGGGGCAGTTGCTCATTCACCCCACGCGATTCCCCAACGGAATGAAGCCGGTGGTGGATTATATTCATTCTCTGGGTCTTAAAGCGGGTATCTACAGTGATGCCGGCGCTAACACGTGCGGAAATATGTATAACAACGACACGATTGCCGCCAACGTAGGTTTCTACGGCCACGAGATGCAGGACGCGGAGTTCTTTTTCAATACGCTTGGATTCGACTTCATAAAGGTTGACTTCTGCGGAGCGCAGTCAATCGGCAACCGACAGCACCGCTGCTACGAACCTCAGGAGCGCTACACGGCTATCAGCAATGCGATCAAAGCTACGGGAAGAGACGATGTGCGTCTCAATGCATGCCGGTGGGACTATCCGGGCACCTGGATCAGCGATGTGGCTGCGTCGTGGCGCATATCGGAAGATATTCAGAATGAGTGGAAATCGGTAAAAAATATTATCAACCAGTCGCTTTATCTCTCTCCTTTTGCCGGAGGGGGACACTACAACGACATGGATATGCTCGAGGTGGGACGCTCGATGAGCCCGGAGGAAGACCGCACTCACTTCGGAATGTGGTGCATCATGGCCTCGCCGCTCCTAATCGGCTGCGACCTGACTTCGCTGAAACCCGAAACGCTTGAACTTCTCACCAACCCGGAGGTCGTGGCCTTGAATCAGGATCCGCTCGGACTGCAGGCATACGTGGCCAAGCGCGACGGCGACACCTATGTGCTCGTAAAGGATATCGAGAACCTCAACGGCAACGTAAGGGCGATTGCCTTCTATAATCCTACTGATGAGCCGAAAGAGCTCTCGATCGATTTCTCCGATATTCAGCTTGGAGGTAACGTTCAGGTCAGGGACCTCTTCGCCCGCAAGGATCTCGGCAAAAAGCTTACTTCGTTTTCCCAGACAATCCCGGCTCATGGTCTCGGCCTCTATCGACTCGAGGCCGACGAGAGGCTGATGCGCGGCCTCTATGAGGCGGAGACGGCGTTTCTGCCTACATATCAGGAGCTTTATAATCCTATAGCAATAGGCACTCCCACTCACGATCAAGACGAGCGCTGCTCGGGGGGAGTGAAAGTGACCCGGCTTGGTCACCGCGCGTCAAACGATATCCGTTGGAGAGACGTAATCGTTCCCGACGATGGAGACTACCGCCTATCATTCCGCTATCTCGCTGATAAGAAGGTGAGACTCTATGTGCAGGCAAACGACGGGGAGGCAACCCAGCTTAACCTTGACCCTTCCGATGGTTTTGAAACTGTAGAGGTGGTAATGCCTTTGAAAAAGGGAGATAATGAAGTGCGTCTCTTCAATGAATATCAATGGCTTCCCGAGCTTGACTACATGAAAGTAGAAAAGATCTCTGAGTAACCGCCGATGCCATATTATTGATCGGTCTCCACGAGCACGCGCGCGAGCCCTTCGCGGAAGGGTCCCGCCTGAACGAACTTGCCTTTGAACGCAATAGTGCCGCCCGGGGTGATATATTCCCATTTGGAGCGTGCGCTCTTACGGATCCGACCTAAGCCCTCGCTGAATGGCTCAGCCTGAGCATATATGGGAGGAATCACAAAGCTGCCTTCACGGTCGATATAACCGGACTTTCCTCCTTCAGCTTCAGGAGCAAGGCCGTCGTAAAAATCCTGATGCTCAGGTTCTAAAGCCGGTTCGGCAACCTCTGCGCCGGTATGGTCGATATAATAACTTCGCCCTCCGGCTTTTACGCGTGCCGACCCGTCGCGGAA
Source organism: uncultured Muribaculaceae bacterium (assembly GCA_947632485.1). Lineage (GTDB taxonomy): Bacteria > Bacteroidota > Bacteroidia > Bacteroidales > Muribaculaceae > Lepagella. The sequence continues at coordinate 93,816 of CANRPJ010000006.1, read as the reverse complement.
ATTACCAGCCCGATCATATATCGGTTCCAGCGCGAAGCGGCCTCCCTTATCAATATAGCCGAATCGCTCTCCTACCATCACGCAGGCGAGACCTTCTGAAAAATCGTTGGCATTATCAAATTGTGGTTCGATTGCCCGGTGCCCGTCGAGGTCAATATAACCATATTTGCCATCAGTTTTCACCCAGGCCAGTCCCTCGTGAAACTCTCCCAGATATTCAAACTCCGGCCTTACCACCAAGGCTCCCGAGCGGTCGATATAGCCATATAATCCGTCTACCTCTACCATTGAGCGGCCGTCGCGAAACTCCGAAGCCCTGTCGAAATCAAGAGGAATCACATAGCCTCCTGTCTGATCGATGAATCCCCATTTTCCATCGACCATCACCCGGGCTATCCCATCGCAGAAACTGTCAGCGCTCTGAAACCGTGGCTCAATCATGAACCTACCTGAACGGTCGATATATCCGCGCAGGTAATCCTGCCTCACTACCGCGAGCCCCTCGCGGAAATCTTCAGCTCCATCGAAACGCGGTTCAATAGCAAATCGCCCCTCGCGATCAATATATCCCCAAAGCATTCGCCTCTCCCTCCCCATAAATACCCTGTTTTATGTGGTCATAAATCAAATATGAACCTCAAAGCTCATCTAAAAATGCCATTGCGGATTTGGAAGGTAACTCTCCGGCTTCGATCAGCTTTATCTGATGCATACTTCTTATGATGCTATCTTCTATTCTCTTAGCAATCTCTTGTTTATATGTTAATTGTAAATCCATATTACAAACATAGTAATTTTAAGTATAACAAATAACTGATTGAAATTGTGCCCAACTCATAAGTGTTGCATAAATCATCTTAATGTTGTAGCTTTGTAGCTTAAAAATAAATTCATCATGGCAATCCCCATTAAAGCAGTACCCATACTCACAGGAAAAATAGCTGATGATTTTGTAAGGGAAGCAGAAAAACGCGAGAAACACCCGACCCCTGGTCTTTCGCAAGATCAGGAGGAGCGTATTGCAAAAGTTATGAAACAGATGCGGGAATTCCGATTCCCTTGGGAGAAGAAAAAATGAAAGAAGCATTTCTACTTGACGAGGAATGCCAACTTTCAAGAGTCACCCAAGAGGTTCTTGATTATTGCGATCCCTTTAGATGCGGCGATGAAGATCTTGATGATTTCTTCGCAAATAGTGCTATAGCTTATGAAAATGAGCTTATGGGTAAAACATATTGTTGGGTGCTTCATAAAGATGTCAGGAAGATTGTAGGTATGATTACACTTGCCAACGCAAGTATCCATACTACCCATTTACAGAACCACCCCCGAAGGAAAATTAATGATCTAATCACTTATATAAAACATGGAAGAACTTATCCGGGGGTTTTGATCGGCCGTCTTGGTGTAAATATTGACTTTCAAGGAGCACAATATAAGGTTGGAGCCCAGATTATGGATTTCATAAAAGCTTGGTTCCGAAGCTATGATAATAAAACTGGCTGCCGCTTTATATTAGTAGATGCTGTAAACAATGAGCACGCAATAAGATACTACGAGCGCAATGGATTTCGCCCATTATTCCCGCGAATAAATGATGAAAAGGCTTTTTATCATATTCCCGAAAATGAAAGCCTCCGCACCCGAATGTATTATTACGACCTATTATAAAAAGCTGCTCCGGAGAGGGGGCAGCTTCAATTTTGGGTCAAATTAATATTTCTGTCGATAAATGCTTCAGAGAGCGCGGTCTACGAGCTCCGAAAGCTGCGTCACGGTCTTTTCCCCTCCTTCGCGCATCAGCTCTTCGCCTTCCTTAAAGAGGATATAGCAAGGATATGCCGTGATGCGGAAACGCTCACTTATGCGGTTGTTGAAAGAGTTGTCAAATTTCACGATATTTGCCTTGCCGGCATATTTCTTGCGCAGCTCGTCGACAAGATATTTCACTTCAACTGCATCCTGCTTTCCGGCATGAACGAAAGCCACAAGCGTGGGCACATTTTCTTTGATTATTTCTTCAAGATGTTTCATATCGCTGTTTTTTATAATTCTTCTTATTAAACGCTTTTCAAGCCCAAGGAGTTGAACCGGCTGCCAACTCTTTTGCCGCCTTGACAACATTTTTGACCCTCTCGTCTGATTTACAATAATTTAGACTCCTTTACGTGTCAAGGCTGTAAAGGGTGCTTTCCGCCACTCCGGCTCGAATAATCCTTCTCAAGGTGCGCCGAGAGGGGACTACCAGATATCTGCGCTCACATCTCATTTTAAGAAGCGGAAGATCATCGGCACTGTCGGTCACCACTGCTTCCAGTCTTGCGTCCGCAGCCTCCAGATACCTCTTCAGAGCAGCTACCTTCGCCTCTCCCCGTAGCTCCGGGCCGTAGGCAGGAGTGGCAAGCACCGGAAAAGGCACCAGCCCATCTATGCAGAAACTGAAGGCGGCGCTGACCACCACCGGCTCAGCGCCGGATTCGGCAAACAGCTGCATCACTTTCTGATTCAGCCTGGGCTCTGCCAGCGCCCGGTAGCGCTGCATAATCCCTTCACCACTGCCTATCAGAGCCCGCAGGGTAAATTTCATGCGGGCATGGCTCGTGAGCTTGAGCCTCCTCAATACTACCGCACCGGCTATCCTGAAGAGTCTGCCGAAGTCTCTTCGGCTCCAAAGCTCAGCCAATCCGGCACGCAGATAAAGCTGCAGGGAGTTTCCCCGCAGAAGAGTGCCGTCGAAATCGACTGCTATCACTTTTTTACGTCGAGCGACCATGGGAAGCGCAAAAGCGTGCCTTCAGGATAACAGCAGAAATCAGGACGCACCCGCGGATTGCATCTGGTGACCGTCAGCACCGCCGAAAGCACTCTTGCTCCGGGAGCGGCAGCCCTTAATGCCTGCAGAGTGGCCTGCAGAGTGGCGCCGGAATCTACTGCATCGTCAACTATCAGGATGCACTCCGCCCTCCGCGCCTTATGAATAAGATTCTCAGAGAGAACGGGAGGACTGACGCTGCTACTTCTCCGGCGCAACCTCATCTCAAGCATACGCAGCAGATCGAGAAGCCAGACCGGAAGCATCGACAGCCACTTGCCTTTCAGGGAGTTGCGTCGGCGGCTACTGTCTATCAGGCAATGGTCAGCCTGAGGGAAAATTCTCCGGGCCACTTCCACTCCGCCCTCAGCTATACCCACAACGAGGTCTGGCCGCAGACCGCCGCAGAGACTCTCCAGCCTCCGGCAGGCCCCGGCCAGACCTTCATGGTCGAGAGTCAGCACGCGCCGACTCACACGCGATTCATTTCGCCGCCTTCGAGCCAGACCTTGAGATTTTCAGCGGCAGCCTCCACGAGGCGCACGCGCGCTGCCTTAGTGGCCCAGGCTATATGCGGGGTAATCACGCAGTGGGGATTCCTCATCAAAGGATTCTCAGGGCAGGGAGGTTCGATAGCGGATACATCTAAGCCGGCAGCGAAGATCTTCCTATCGGTAAGTGCTTTATCAAGGGCTTCTTCGTCGACAAGAAGACCGCGGCTGGTATTTATCAGAATTGCCGAAGGCTTCATCAGGGAGAGACGGCGGGCGTCGACCAGATGGCGCGTATCTTCGGTAAGCGGGCAATGCAGGGAGACCACATCAGAGGTGGCGAACACCTCGTCGAGTTCCATCTTCACCATGCCGGGAGGGAGCGCCTCAGCTGGCTTGGAAGTGCTCACAGCCACCTTCATGCCAAAAGCGAGAGCCACCTCTGCCACGCGGCGGCCGATATTACCGAGACCTACAATACCCATCTGCAGACCGGCGAGCTCTATCAGGCCAGCCTCGCCATAGCAGGCGTTCTGGCTCTCGACCCAGCGGCCGGCGTTGACCTCGCGAGTGAAATTTCCGGGGCGGAAGCAGATCTCAAGCAGCAGGGCCCAGGCCGTTTCAGCCACGGAATCAGTGCTATAGGCCGGAATGTTTGTCACCGCTATTCCGAGCTCATGGGCCGCTTCAATATCAACCACATTGATGCCTGTAGCGAGCACTCCGATATATTTCAGATCGGGGAGCTGAAGGAGCATCTCTCTGGTCAGCACTGTTTTATTTACCATCACCACTTCGGCGCCGCGCGCACGCTCCACCGTGTTTTCAGGAGATGACAGGTCATAGGTCACGAGTTCGCCCATCTTGTCCAGACCGGCCCAGCTGATATCGCCGGGATTGGTGCGGAAGGCGTCGAGGATTACGATTTTCATAGGAAACCTTGTTCTATTTGGGTTGCGATTCTATCTATTATGGCGTCTTGCTCATTCTTTTCGGGGTGGAATCCGGCCTTCATGTTCATTCCGAAAAATCGGCCGAAGGTCTGCCAGAACCCCGCCCGGAATGAACCTAAGAAAGCTTTCACGATATTGAAGCTCGACTGGTCGGTCTCGCGGTTAATCAGCTTGAGTAGCACCTTGCCCTGGGTCTTCGTCATGGTCTTTACCACCGGCTTGTAACGCTCGAAAATATCCTTTTCAAGGCGCTTCAGATGGCGCTCACGCTCCTTCTTGTCGGGAATCGTCTGAATGTATTCATACGTCTCGCAGAGAGCCTGGAAAGCAAGTTTGGCATAGGGTAGGGTCTTGCGCACATCGCGCACTGTGCGCCAATAGAACTCCTCCTGCTTCTTGTTTTTGAACTTCAGTTTAGGATATACGGTGATATTTCGGAAAACCATCATGCGCACCGTATCGCCATATTCGTCGACAAAGCGGTAGGTCTGGGTGAAAGGCCTGAGCTTTAGCTTCTCCTCTTCCCGCTGCTGGTAGGGCAATCCTAAAGCGCTCACCGACAGAGCGGAGAGGCAGAAGGCAAGGATAAGGAGTGCACGCGCTTTCATCGGAGTAAGGTTTCGGCGCGTTTATAACGGAGGGGCAAGCAAAAATATTGTCTCCGGGCCAAGCCGGAACAGGGCATCGAAGGCCGACAGGCTGAAATCTGCCTGCGCGGCTCTCTCGCTCCGCAAAGCGGAATAGAGTGCAGGATTCTTCTCCCTCAGCTCCAGAAGCATGGGCCATGACTCATCAAATCTCATGAAAGCGAGCATCTCTCTCTCAACGCTGCCTGCAAATTCCATGAACGACCTGGGAGGAGCGGCATAGATGGCTTCCAGATGCGGAGCGAGATGTACGAAATAAGGAGTTCGCCCATAAGCGGCGCGGAGGGCTTCGAAATGGTTATGGGGCCAGCGGCCATGATCCGAGAGCAACCAGCTCTCAGGAGGCATGCGCTTCACCGCTCCCGAACCTCCGGCTACAGGCACCGTGAGCAATCGGCCGCCCGCTATAAGGGTGCGGGTACGGCTGCGCGGCTCCATCATCGGCTTACCGCCCGACAGAGCGGCGCTCCAGAGGCCAAGAGGGGGAGCGTAGGCGCAGATCAGTCCCATTTGCCGGCATCGGGATTTGCCGACCGGAGAATCCGGTTGAAACGGATTTTGCCGTCGAAAAGCGAGCGCTCCTCATCGAAGGAGATGAGCACGAGTCCGGGCGAACCGACCACATGATCCTCGGGCACGAATCCCCAGTAGCGCGAATCGAGCGAACGGTCGCGGTTATCGCCCATCATCCAGTAATAATCCATCTGGAAGGTGTAATAGTCGGTCTGCTCGCCGTTGATATAGATCTTGCCGTCGCGCACCTGAAGGTCATTGCCCTCGTAGGTGCGTATAGCGCGCTCATATATAGGAAGATTCTCCAAAGTGAGATGCAGGGTAGCTCCGCGTTTGGGCACCCAGAACTCGCCCATATCCGGACGCGTCCAGCCATAACGGGCGCCGAGCGGAAACACTCCGCTAACATCGAACCAACCTGTCTCCGTCTCCCGGCGCAGAGGCCCGTTCACCTGTGGCCACTTCTCAACCTGCGCTTTCATGGAAGCGGTGAGAGGCACATCATAGAACTGGAATCCGAGGGCCTCGCGGCCATCGATAGGAGCTGTGCCGCGGTCTTCGAGGCGCACACCAATCTCCAGCCACTGTTCTTCAGGAACCGGGGCTGACACGGGCACTATATAGTTATGCTGCACCTCTGTAGGCTCGGCCATCGGCTTGCCGTTGATATATACGGTGTCACCCTTTATCGCAAGTCGGTCGCCGGGAAGGCCTATGGCACGCTTCACATAGTTCTCACGCCGGTCGACAGGCCGCCACACGAGATCGCCATAAGTGGCACGGTTAGCCATGAGATAACTCTTCGGATCAGCCACTCCCCGGTTGCGCAGGTCATAGCAGATCTGATAATAGTCGGGCACCTCCATCTTGGTCAGCACCGTGTCGCCATTAGGGAAATTGAATACCACGATATCACCCCTGCTGATGGAGCGCAGTCCGGGCAGACGATGGTAGGCGAGCTGCGGCTTCTCGAGATAGCTTTTGATGCCTCCAGGAAGGGTATGCTGCGCCAGAGGGAAATGAACCGGAGTCATCGGCACCCTCGGGCCGTAGACGGTCTTGTTGACCCAGAGATAATCGCCCACAAGCAGCGATTTCTCAAGCGAGGAGGAAGGAATCTTATAGTTCTGCCCGATGAAGGCGAAGATGAAATATACGAGCACCAGGGCATAGATAATGGCATCGAGCCAGCCCATCACGGTGCGCACCGCGCCCGGCTTACGCTTCTTCCACCAGGTCCAGGGTATATAGCCGGTGATATAGATATCGAAGAGCAGCAGCCAGACCAGGAGCAGCCAGGGATTGCCCATCCACACTACCCACAGGACAAATACGAGCGATACGATGCCGAAACGCACCCAGCGCGTAGCCTTGATTTCGCGCAGTCGGCGCATGAAATCTTCGCCGAAAGAGAGCTTCTTGTTGGAATCAGGAGCAGACATATAAAATTCTTCTTATACGAGTTCGGGGGCCACATCGGCCAGATAATCAGTCATCGTGAAGCAGCCCTTACGGCCGGGGAGCCATTCGGCCACCGCTACCGCACCTTCTGCAAAACCCTCACGCCCCTTGGCTGAGTGGGTCATGGATATCACATCGGCCGGACTCTCCCAGGCCACAGTATGGATACCCGGCACTTCTCCCTCCCTCATTGCTCTGACCGGGAGCTCGCCAGGACGCGGCGTCTCGCTCCAGCCCGACAGACCGCCGCGGGCCTCTATCAGCTCTTCGGCAAGGGTGATGGCTGTGCCCGACGGGTGGTCGAGCTTATGGATATGATGGGTCTCCTCCAGCGAAGGAAGATACTGAGGGAAGCGCTTCATCACGCGGGCAAGGAAGCGGTTGAGGCTTCGGAAAATGCTTACCCCTATCGAAAAATTAGAGGAATAGATCATGGAGCCACCTTTTTCACGACAGAGCGCCTGAAGCCGAGAAAGCTCAGAGAGCCACCCCGTGGTGCCCACCACAACGGGAACACCGGCCAGCAGGCAACGCTCTATATTGGCGGCAGCCGATGCCGGCTGAGAGAACTCGATGGCCACGTCGGCCGAGAGAAACGCTTCTGACGCGAACGCGTCGGCGTCGCCGTGGTCAATGCGGCTTACTATGGTATGGCCCTGCCGGAGCGCGGCGCTTTCCACCATGCGGCCCATACGGCCATAACCTATGAGTGCTATCTTTAGATTCGGCATCGGAAATATCGTAGGAAAGAGGTTTTATGATTTTGACGAGAGCCCCGGAAGCACCGGGGCTCTCTATCGGGAATGAATGAATTATTTTCTGTTGGGATAGGTGATTTCGTCCCACTTCGGCGGGTTCACGTTCATCAGATGCTTCACGAAGAAGTCATAGCGCTTATGGTCGCCGAAGGCCTCGCCCATGGTGTGGTGAGCGCCGGGGATCACTACCAGCTCGAAGTCCTTGTTGTGCTTCTGAAGCTCAGCTACTACCTTCATGGTCGAGGCGGGGTCTACATTGTCGTCGAGCTCGCCTACCACCAGCATCAGGGGCACCTGGAGCTTATGGGCGTTGACGATATTCGACGATTTCTCGTAGCTCTCATCGATGGGGTAGCCCATCCACTGCTCATTCCACCAGATCTTGTCCATACGGTTGTCATGGCAGCCGCAGGCGCTGTAGGCAGCCTTGTAGAACTCCGGGTGATGGAGCACTGCAGTGGTGCTCTCCTGACCGCCGGCGGAGCAACCGAAGATACCCACACGGTCAATGTCGAGGTTGGGATATTTCTGAGCCAGAGCCTTGATCCAGGCGATGTGGTCGGGCAGACCGGCATCTACGAGGTTCTTGTAGCAGATGTTCTCGAACTCGCGTGAGCGGAAGGAGGTGCCCATGCCGTCGACCTGAACCACTACGAAACCGAGCTCGGCCATATCCTGCATGAAGCCGTTGAAAGGCTGGAAGGACTTGGGCACATACTGGTCGCCAGGACCCTGATAGATGTATTCGATGATGGGATAGGTCTTGTTGGGATCATAGTTGGAGGGACGATACACATTTCCCCACATCGGGGTCTTGCCATCACGTCCGGGAGCTACGAACACCTCCGGAGCCTTCCAACCATCGGCGATAAGAGCGGAGATATCACCTTCGGCTACCGTCATGAGCTCCTTGCCCGTCTGGCCGTCGCGGAGCACTACTTTCGGCACCTCAGTGACGCTCGAATAGTTGTCTACATTATATTTGTAGTCTTTCGAGAAAGCGGCGCGGTGGGTGCCGGCAGCCGGGGTGAGGTCGGTAAGACCGGTACCGTCGAAATTGATCGAGTAGTAACGGATAAAGTAGGGGTCGAGGTCAGGCTGAACACCATTGGCCGTGAAATAGATTTTCTGTGCCGGCTCATCAACGGAGAGCACCTGACGCACATACCAGGGGCCTTTGGTGATCTGCTTGGGAGCCTGCTTGCCCTCGCGGTCGATCATATAGAGATGCTGGTAGTTATCGCGCTCGGAGCTCCAGATCATGCGCTTGCCGTCGGAGAGATAGTGCTTCCAGACGCGGGGATAGTTCACATACTTGTCGCTGGTCTCCTCAACGAGGGTACGCACGTCGCCGTTGTCAGCGTTGACCTCCAGCACGCGATACACCTGATGGCCGCGCTGGTTATAATCGAACGTGATGGCTTCGCTATCGGCATTCCATTCGGGGAAGGAGATTTCATACTGCTTGTCGAACAGCTTCGTGTCGGGCAGAGTCACCTTTCCGGTCTCTACGTTTACGATCACAGGGTGCTTGAAGCGGAGCTCATCGCCCGGCTTGGCATACTCCTGCTTGTGGAGCTTCGGCTGGAACTGATCGTCGGGAGCCGCCTCTACATAATATACGTAGCGCTTCTCTACAGGGCGGATCTTCGTGGTAGCCACCTTCTTGCTGTCGGGGCTCCACTGGAGGTAAGCGCTGTAGTAATTGCCGATAGTGCCGTCCTGGGTCAGCTGGGTTTCCTTTCCAGTCTTAAGGTCGCGCACGTAGATGTTGTCATCTTTCACATAGGCTTCCTTCGTGCCGTCGGGTGAAGGAATGCGGTAGTCGCCCTTCTCCTCGTCGACCACCATCCAGTGGGGCTGCTCAGGCATCGGAGGTATTGCACCGTTGTCGGTCAGCTCGCCCTTCTTGGAAAGGTAGGTCCAGTTATGGCCGTTGAGCGCGAACCGCAAGGTATCGAGGTTATCGCTCACCATGAGACGCCCCAGATTAAGCTTGTCGGCATTAGCCTGCTGTCCGGCTGCCGTGAGCTTGGAAGCGAGGGTCTTATGATCGAAGAGCGCCTTCTTGGTGCGCTTGTCGGCATCGACCATCGTATAGACCGATTTCTCCGGCGTCTGGTCTACATACCAGAACAAGTGGGTGTCTCCGATCCACATCGGATTCACATAGAGGTTGGAGGTCTTGTGGATACCGTAACGGTTCCGCAGGTTGTAGGCCCGGTTATAGTCCTCCAGCGTGCCCTGTCCCAGGGCAGGAATGCTCATGGCAGCCGAAGCGCCCACGAGCATTGAAAGAATTAATCGAGTTTTCATAATGTTAGAAACCTAAGTTGATGTTGTCGATATAAAGAGTCACTCCCTCGGTGCCTACATAAGCCTCTCCGCAGCCGGAAGAGGCCATGATCAGCATGTGGGTCGGAGCTTCGGAGTCGTCAGACCAGCCCACCTCCTGCACCGGCACGAGCTTGCCCTTGGAATTGCGGGCATAGTAGGCATTATCGCCATTCAGCAGGCCCATCCAGGGCTTATAATCGGGCTCGGAGGTGATATCGCCGTAGCGCACCTTGAGCTGATGGCCTCTCACCCAGGGAGTAGATTTGGAATAGCGCTCCCGGCCGGTGCCTACCCGACGGGCAAAGATATTCCCGTCCTTATCTTCCCAGCGATGCTGCAAAAGAATGTAGACCTCGGCATTGTCGCGCCCTTTCATTACCTTTTTTGAGCCGAAACCGGAGGAGCGCACCCGGGTGTCGTCTGCGGGCATATCTACCTTATAGTCAAACACGAGAGCCACCGGACGCTTCGTATAGGGTATTCCCATCTCCATCTTGGAATAAGGTCCCTTGGTGCCGGTGATAGGCTCGTAGATGCGACCGAGAAAGATAGTGCCTGCTACCATCACATCGAGATTGATAAGACCGAGCACCTTCACCTGCTCCATCTTCGACTGCATTCTGGCGCAGGTATTACCGCCTTCATTAAAAGGAGTCACGGTGCCGCTGCCTTTGGTGATTCCGGACACCTTGGCGTAGACATTGCTCGTAGCCCACGGAGAGCCGCCGAGGTTGACGTAGGGTGAAGCGCCCTCAATCGACTGCGTCGGGCCGATTTCATAAAGGGTCTTCTCCTTGCCTCCTATAATCTTGCTTTCCTTGAATTTACGTGTAACCCACTGCGAGAAATCTCCGTAGCGGATAGGCTCCAGCCGGAGCGCCCCTACCGGAGCGCCGGCAGCAGCCATAATGACGCACAATGCTATAGTAGTTCGTAAACGCATAATATGGGGCAAAGATAGCATAAAAACCCGACGTGCAAAAGCAGTTTCCCCGCTTCAATTACTAAATATCCTTAATATCCGCAATCCAATACATAGGGGTCAGTCGGTGGGTGACCAGAGGAAAAGACGATCGGAGGGGCGCACCTTGGCAGGAGCCGGCATAGAGAAGCGCTGACCCTTCTTCACGCTTTCTACCGGCTTCAGGTCGAAGCGAAGCTCAGATACCCGGAAGGTGAGGCTGCCGGTAGTCGGGCCGGTCACCATTACCTCATCGCCCACGTGAAGCTCGCCACTCTCAAGCTTAAACTCGCCGACACCTATTCGCGGGAACCACCGGATCACCCGGCCGCACTGCTTTTTTGTACGTGTTGCCGAAGAGCCGTATTTCGAACTCCACTCTCCGAGGCGCTGTCCGAGATAGTAACCGTCCCAGAAGCCACGGTTGAATACGGTAGCGAGCCGCGCGTCCCATTCCGCTATGCGGTCGAGGGTATATGTGCCCGAGCAAATGGCATCGATCGCTTCGGAATAGGCACTAACGGCAGCCTGCACATAATCGGCTCCGCGCGCCCGACCCTCAATCTTGAACACACTTACTCCGGCCTCTACCATACGGTCGAGAAAATGTATGGTCTTGAGATCTTTAGGCGACATCACATACTGATTCTCGATATCGAGTTGCGCGCCGGTTTCATTGTCGGTCACGGTATACGACCGGCGGCATATCTGTCCGCAGGAGCCCCGGTTGGCGCTTGAATTCATTTCATGAAGACTCATATAGCATTTTCCGCTCACAGCCATGCAGAGGGCTCCGTGGCAGAACATCTCCAGCCTCACCAGCTGCCCGGAAGGACCGCAGATCGACTCTTCAGCAATAGCACGGCTTATGGCAGCCACCTGCTCAAGATTCAGCTCGCGCGCGAGCACCATCACGTCGGCCCATTGGGCATAGAAGCGCACGGCCTCGATATTCGTGATATTGACCTGAGTGGAGATATGCACATTGACTCCCCGGCTGCGGGCATAGAGAATCGTAGCTATATCGGAAGCTATTATGGCCGTAACGCCTGCCTCGAGCGCCGCATCTACGGCACGGTGCATCGCCTCGATATCGCTATCATAGACCACTGTGTTGAGCGTAAGATACGTCTTCACTCCGCAGCGGGCGCATAGCGATGCTATCTCGTGGAGATCGCCGAGGGTGAAGTTGGCGCTTGAGCGGTTGCGCATATTAAGGCCCGCCACTCCGAAATATACAGCGTCGGCACCTGCTCTCAAAGCCGCCGACAGACTTTCTCTGCTCCCTGCCGGAGCCATTATCTCGAAATCTTTCCTATCTGGCATAATGAAGGCAAAAGTAGTAAAAATTTGCGCCATACAGCAGAAATGACTACCTTTGACGCGAAACCGGTGTGGTTTTCTGGTTGCAGGCCGCTACTTACAATAAACCTGAACTATGAGCGATTATTTGTCAATATGGACCGTAGATATGGTGCTCGTGCTGATCATCAGCATCTTCTGCGCCGGGATTGTGATACCGCAGATTCTGCTTATCGCATTCAGGTTCAATATGTTTGACACTCCCGATGCTCGCAAGGTTCATCATGGCGCAGTGCCTCGTCTGGGAGGTCTGGCCTTCATGCCGGTAGTATTTTTCAGTGTGGCTCTGGTGCTCGGAATCAAGCTTTTCATTGGCAATTTCGATTTCATGGCTACCGTGGGCTCCGATCTGCGCGCCATAGCATTCTCCGTTTGTGCGGTGATGGTTACTTATGTGGTGGGCATGGCCGACGATCTTATCGGAGTGCGCTACCGCAATAAATTTGTCACCCAGATTCTCTGCGCGCTGATGCTCGTAGGGGGTAGGCTCTGGCTGGGCGATCTCTGGGGACTGCTCTGGATCAATACCCTCACACCCTGGATAGGAGTGCCGCTTACGGTGCTCGTAGTAGTGTTCATCACCAATTCCATCAACCTTATCGACGGCATCGACGGTCTGGCTTCTGGGCTTTCGAGTATCGTGATGATCGTATATGCCTTCAGCTTCCTGATGCTGGGAGAATACCTCTGTGCCCTCATTGCGATTGCCACCTTCGGGGTGCTGGTGCCTTTCTTCTACTACAATGTGTTTGGCGACCCGCAGAAGATGCACAAGATCTTCATGGGCGATACCGGCAGCCTCACAATCGGTATGCTTATCTGCATTCTGGGTCTCAAGCTCGTGAATCCGCTCCATTTGATAGAGGCCAACTGGGTGCCTAACAGGCTGGTGATCGTATTCTCGCCTCTGCTCGTGCCCTGTTTCGATGTGGTGCGCGTATACCTTTACCGCGTGCGTCACCACCGGAATCCGTTCATGCCCGACAAGAACCATATCCATCATAAGCTCCTTGCGCTGGGTCTGCCTCAGAGGAGCGCCATGGTGACCATTGTGCTCACCTCGCTCTTCTTTACCGCCGCCAATATCCTGCTCTCGCTGGTAATCAATATCAACTGGATTCTGCTGATCGATATAGTGGTCTGGACTCTCGGCAATATCTGGCTTGCTAAGGCCATCAGGCGGCGCAGGCTCCTTTCAGAGAAATAAGAACCTGATCTCCAAAATTATAGACCTTATTATCTTTACCTGAGCGGCGGCATTTTGAGTTCGCCGCTATTTATTTTTCGTCAAAGCGAAAGTAATTGCTTTCATTTTGACGGCATTTTGCCCGTATTGCTTTCATTTTGAAAGCAAAATAGCCCTTAAAACCATTTTAAGTTGGCAAAATGAGAAGATTTTTAGCAATAAGATTTTGAGAATACGCTACAAAGACTTAACTTTGCACAAGTTTTTCATGGTATTAGATTTAAGGTTAGGGGATTAGATGTCGGGAGACAGCTAATCTTTTTTATTTATTCCCTTTAGCAGCCTCCCAGAAGCCGCGCGGCATTAGCCGCTGCAAGAGCCTTCACATCTTCCTGACGCGCTTCGGAAAGAGCGGTCAGCACCTCTTCAATAGTTTTTTCAGAGCAATCGGTCTCGGCAAGCAGAAAATCGGCCGGCACCATTCGCAGCGTCTCGGCATTGAAGCGCTCACCGAACGACAGCCAACAGCCACAACGCAGGAGCTGGGAGGCGGTGGCTGGTTTGCCACGGAATCCATGCACCACCCAGGGCTGACGCGGACGCAGGTCGCGCCTCAGGCCAGCTATCATATCGGCAGTTTTCACACTGTGCACTATCAGCGGCTTCCCTACCTCCTCGGAAATCTCTACCTGGCGGCGGAAAGCGAGAAGCTGCTTATACATCGGCCCGCCTTTAGCCAGATCCAGACCCGCCTCGCCAATGGCAGCCACCTCCGGAAGCGAGGCAAGCGCAGCGAGGGCATCGAGACGGGGAGTGGCGTCAGCCTCGTCCCAAGGGTGAACGCCTACGGAGTAAAGCTGCCCCTCCAAAGGAGAGAAATCCTCAGGAGCCACGCTCACTATTGCCTCCGGGCAGGGAGCGGCCTTATGGGTATGAATGTCGAGTATCATGCCTTGATAACGCTTTTCTCAGGGCACCGGATCATAGCCGCTGCCTCCCCAGGGGTGGCACCGACAGATACGCTTCAGAGCCAGCCAGAGCCCCTTTACGGGTCCATAGCGGCGAAGCGCCTCAATGGCATACTGGGAGCAGGTAGGCGAGTAGCGGCAGGCCGCAGGAAAATGTGGTGATATAGCTCCCTGATAGAAGCGGATAGGAAGAATCAGAAGATAGGTGAGAAGGCTCTTCATAGCTTGCGGCGGAGTTTCTCAAGAAGCTCTTCCATAGCGGCTTCCACGGTAGCGAAGTCGGCATTGCGGTTGTCAAGCCATATAAAACCGAGCGAGAGGGTGCCTTCTGCATTGGCCGCCATAAGCTCCTGGCGCAGGGCGGTATGGCGCAGACGATAGGCCTCCCTGACCCTGCGGCGCATCAATACGCGGTCTACCGCGTGGCGCCTCTTCTTCTTCGGAATAGTCACGAGCATCTGCAGCCGGTCGATTCCCTCTGGCCTGTGGCTGCAGAAAGCCTTGTCGAGCTCCTCAGGCGTCCATTGCCGCCACACCATTCGCAACGGGAAGGCATAGATGCTCTTACCGCGCGAAAAAAGCCCCTCCACCAGCGTGCGGTGATGAAGGCGCTCCGTTTTCTTAAAAGTGTTTCGCAGTGGGGCCTGTTCGCTCATATTCACTGCAAAGATAAGGAAAAATCCGGTCTTCGCTCAGAGCTGCCCCTAATCTATGGATACAATTCCGAGGTTGATCCTCTTATGCTTGCCGCTTTTGCTCAAGGCATCGCCCTCCTCCTTCTCCATATTCTCCATCATCTTAGCGAAATTGATCCGGCCTTTAATTTTCACTATAGTAAGCTCTTCAGGCTCTTTCACCTTGATTACCAACGCATCGGCCATGCTCTCTTTTTTCGGAAGCAGATGCACGAAGATGTCGACGTCATCTTCTTCGTCGCGCACTTTCATCACGCTCTCCAGCTTCTTCTTGCGCACCTCCTCGTCGACTTCTGCCGCATACCTGGCTGAAAGCTCCAGGTCTTCCGAATTAATCACTTCCATGCTTTTCAGGCTCTCTATACCATTCTCTTTCAGCTCACTTCTCATTCCAACCAGCCACGCCATTAATGGGCGAATCTTTACAATAGTGGCGCCAACCTTATCGGAGGAAGGATCCGTCTTTACTTCATGCACTGAGCAGGAGCTCAGGCCGATGGAAGCCAGTATGAACAATAAAAGCCAATTAAAAATCTTCATAAACTCTCTTTTTAGCTTATTGTATATTCATTAGGCCATCGATTTTAAACCTGCCGTACTTTATGAAAGCATTCTTTTCTATCAACTTTGACAGATTAATTTTACCCTTCATTCCCAGAACGGTGACCTCTTGACTTTTCTCAATTTTGATTATAAAAGTATCAATAATGCTATCTTGACCTGCCACCGGATTTACCCACAGATCAATTTTTTCGTCCCCGTCTCGTACCTCCATCACATTTTCAAGCTTCATATCCTTAACCGAACGATCAATATCAGCAACCAACGTAGGATAAAGAGTTTTATCCGGATTACCGTCGAACGCCCATGGATCGGCACTAATAACCTCAAAGTCTGTCAGTTCCTCAATTCCTTGGGATTTTAGTTTTTCCTCTTGCGATTTTAATCCTACCTTCAGTATCCAGGGGGAGAATTTCACCAATTTCACTCCCTTTCTATTCAGGATTTCCTTCGGAAAGATATCCTGCGCGGAGCATAGCGAGGGGCTGATGGCGGCGAAAATTATCATTGCCAGTAGTATAAGCTTCTTCATCGTAGTATGATATTAGCGATTTGTAGATATTCTGTTGTCTCGGCCAATGTCTCGTCGGCCACTGCCAGCGAGCTTTGGGCTGCCTCCATGGTCGAGCCCATTAAGGCGAACGCCTCGGCCAGCAGGCGCTTTGCTTCTATGGTGTCAGTCACCTCGCGAACGTGACCTTGCTGAATTTCAACCGCTTTCGGAGCTGCGGCAGCCAAACGCCGCTTCCGGGGTGCAGGAGCCGTCTTCTCTACCGGAGCATCGGCAGGCGTGGAAACCTCCATCTGCACAGGGCTTTCCGCAACTACTCTCTCTGCGATAATGATTGTATCGGGCTTCTGAACGTCGGCAAGAAGAATGTTGCCTCCACCCTTATCCACAGAGAAGAGAAGACCTACTCCTACGGCAGTCACGCAAGCCGCAGCGCCCCAGGCTGCTATCCGGCGCCAGCGGAAGGGTTTCCTCGTCTGGACACCGCACGTAGAGGCCAGAACGCGTTCTTCCAAATCCGCGGGCACCTCAATCTCCTCTTCACCCAATTGTGCGGCTGAAGTCTCTGCAAAAAGCTGAGCATCAGCAGCGAACTCCCGGGGCAGCTCGGGGTTGGCGAGAAGATCTGCGAGGCGCGCTTCCTCCTCCGGCGAGGAGAGGCACTCGTAGTAGCGCTCCAGAAGGAGGTGCAATTCCGATATCTGGTCTGCGGTCATCATAGTTCGCGGTCATATAAAGTTCGTAAATTTTTCCGGGCCCTGCAAAGCAGCTGCCTCACATTGGCATCGCTTTCGCCCATAGCCTCGGCTGTCTCCTCCTGGGAAAGACCCCGGAAGAAATTCAGATAGGCTGCACGATGTTGCTTCTCAGGAAGCTGGCGCAGAAGCGAAAGCAGATGGCGGCGGGCATCATTGCCGCGCAGCAGGGCATCGGCTTGCTCCGACTCGCCAGGCGAAGCGCTGTCACACTCCGGCTCATCAAGGCGCTTGCGCAAGCGGTTCAGGGCCTCGCGGCGTGCAACCGTGCGGCACCATGAATCCGGATCTTCCGGCAAATCAATCGATTCGCGTCTCTCCCAGATCCTGAGCATACAGCTCTGCACGGAATCGGCCGCTTCGTCGCTGTTGTTAAGAATCTTCATCGCCACCACATACATGGCGCGATGGCAACTTACGATTCCCGTTCTATACTCCGCGGCGGTCATACACTTACTACACACATCACCGCCACCATTTGTGACAACCGAACGGGATTTTTTTCAAAAAAATTTATCAGACAGGATTTTTCGTATCGATTACTATCGTCACAGGCCCGTCGTTAACGAGTTCTACCTGCATATCGGCGCCGAAACGCCCTTTAAGAGTGTCGCGTCCGGTAAGCCCGCTCATCAGCTCACAAAAGCGCTCATACATAGGAATGGCCAGATCATGACCTGCCGCTCCGATATAGCTCGGACGATTGCCCTTCTTTATGCTCGCCGCAAGAGTGAACTGGCTCACCGCCAGCACCTCGCCTCCCACATCGAGAAGGCTCCGGTTCATCACTCCGGCATCGTCGGGGAAGATACGCAGCCGCGCGCATTTGCCTGCAAGCCAGGCGGCGTCGTCCTCCGTATCGCCGGGCACTACGCCTACAAGAATCATCAGACCTCGGCCAATTTCAGAAATCCTTTCGCCGGCCACACTCACCGAGGCTCGGCTCACCCGCTGCACCACCGCCTTCATTGCGCCATCATTTTAAGCGTCACTCCCTCCGGAGCCACCTCGAGCTCCGCCATGCAGCCCTCCACGAGCGGCAGGTTATAATCTACGTGGCCTACCGGGAAATTGAAAGCCACCGGCACTCCGCCAAGCCCCCACTCCCGGAGCCGCGCGGAGATCATCGCCTCTACCGTACCGAAGTTCATGTCGGGCCTATAGTCGGTAAACTGGCCTATTATCAGCCCCTTCACTCTTCCGAGTGCCCCTGAGAGATGAAGCATCCAGAGCATTCGCTCTACACGATATACCGCCTCAGAAATATCCTCTATAAAGAGCACCACATCGCTCTTCGCCGCCTCGCCGAGCAGGTCGAGACCGGTGCCTGCAAGGCCGCCAAGCACCGCCAGATTGCCCCCAAGCAGGCGTCCCCGGCAGCGGCCGGCAACGTTGCGCTCATCGCCCGCCACCTGGTAAGAGAGGGGAAGACCCTCCTCGAGCAGATGCATCAGGGCGGTGGTAGCTTCGGAGTCAGGGCAAAGGGTGAGATGCTTGGCCATCGGACCGTGAACCGACGCCACGCGCGCGCTCCACATCAGCGCATGCAGCGCCGACACATCGGAAAAGCCTACCACCCACTTGGGATTCTCGCGCACGACCGCCAAAGGCGTCTGCGCCACGAGATGCACGCAGCCATAGCCGCCTCTGGCGCAAAGAATAGCCTCAATCTGAGGGTCCTGAAGAGCCGTAAGCCAGTCGCTCAAGCGACCGCTCACGGAAGCGGCATAAGTGCCGTCGACAGGCCCCAGCGCATGCGGCATCACCACCGGGTCGAGACCGCGGCCACTGAGATAGGCGCAGGCACCCTCCACATATTCAGCCTTCACAACAGTGGCAGGTGAAATCACAGCCACCTTCGCCCCCCGACTGAGCGGGCGCGGATATATCATCTCCATAATCAGTTCACCTGTACGGCTATGCCCGCTTCCCTCACCTTGTCGGCTATGGTCTCAAGCTCCTCGCGGCCCACCTTCTGCAGTTTCTCCTCCGGGGTAGAGCGGTCTATGCTGTAGATCATCACCTCGCGCGGCTTTATCTCCTTGTAAGCTTTCACGAGAGCCTCAATCTCCTCCGGCGTGGTATTGTCTACGGTCTTGCCGTCGTGCTCACCGCGAAGAATCATGGTCTGGATTATCCCGGTGCCTGAAAAGCGCTTAAGCTGCTCCACCACGCGCTCCACCGTAAACTCTTTGGAAACTGGCCTGTCGAGCGCCCTCATGGTAGCCTCTACGGCGGAGTCGAGCTTCAGGATATTATTGTCAACCCTATCAAGCGTGCGGGCCACTCTCTCATCGCCGATACGCGTAGAGTTGGTGAGCACCGATACCTTCGCCTGCGGAAAATAGCGGTCGCGGAGGCGCAGCGTATCGTCGACCACACCATCGAAATCCGGGTGCAGTGTAGGCTCACCATTGCCCGAGAAAGTAATTACGTCGAGATTCTCTCCCTTAGCGGCCATATCGGCGAGCTTAGCCTCAAGCTGGGCTGCCACGCCCTCGCGGGTAGGGAGTCCGGTGGTGCCGCCACCCTGTGCGTTATAGCCCGCCTCGCAGTAGAGGCAGTCGAAGGAGCATACCTTGCCGTCGTCGGGCATCAGGTTGATACCCAGCGAAGTGCCGAGGCGACGGCTGTGGATAGGGCCGAACACACTCGAATGAAACAATACCGTCTGATCTTTTCCCATTTCGTAGTAGCGGTATTAAAGAAGCTGGAGCAACCGGAGCTCATCGCCGAGTTCGCGCCCCGACAGGGTGCGCTTCATGGCAAGCACGCGTGCAAACTGCTCTACCGCAGGCTGGAGCCTGGGATTGGAGAAGAGACGACGGGTGTAGGAAAGCGTCCGGTCAAACATATCGTCGATCTCATCGGTCTCGAGGGCGCACTCATCGCGGCCCTCCTCCTCCATCTCGGTGCGGATAGCATCGAGCACCGCCTCAGGCACCGCCTGACGCTGCCTCACGATCGAGCGCGCCATGACATTGCTGAGCACCATGGCCGAAGTGAGCTGGAAATTGCTCACCAGATTCTCCCACACCGTTTTAGGCGAGATCGAGGGAGACCCGGAGAAATAATAGCTATGAGAGAAGGTGACCATCGGCCCGTCGGAATCGAGACTCACCGACGAGAGCCGGTCGAGCGCATCGAGCGAGGCCATGCCTATTGCCATTCCCGCCAGACCGAAGGCGCGGTCGTCTTCGTTGGAGTAGGGAAGCGTAAATTCTTTTTCGTTCATAAAACTGGATCCTTTGTTTATGATTCTAACCTGCGGAGCGGCGGTTTTGTTTGCCTCAGAAGCGCACTCCGAAGCCGCCGGCCACTCCCAGACCCTGCATCGGCTGGAAGGGGAGCACCTGATGCTTCTTCCCGAGGAGATTGTCGGCCTCAACCCAGATATTGAATTTCGGGGTCACCTGATAAGCCAGCCCGGCCTTCAGCAGCATCAGATCCTCCAGGTCACCCTCAAAGAGACTGTTTTCTCCGATCACTCCATTGATAATCACCGGCGGAGTGCCCCCTACATAGTTATCAACAAGCTGATAGAACCGGCGGTCGCCGCGATAGTTGAAGCCGACCATCACCGTCAGGGGCTTCACTGGGTGCACGTTGAGCTCCACATCGGCAGTGAGCTTCGGCCGGTCGTAGCCGTTGAACCAGCCCGTGGTGCCGTTCTGCTGCTGATAGGTCACGTCGGCCTTGAACTCAGCCACTCCGCTATAAGTGTAGTTCACGTTAGCTGCAAGCTGCAGACCGCTGATATTCATCTGATTGCGGGCATTAATGGCCGCAAGCGCGCACCTTCCTCCCCACGGACCCATATAGCCGCCTCCGAGCAGCACGCCGCGGCTCGACTTGTAGCCCACGCTCAGGCCTGCGGTAAAGCCGGAGAAGGGACCGAAGTTGAAGCCCAGTCTACCGTCGACCGGCTCATAGACCGGGCGCGTGGAGAGCACCGTAGGATTCTGGTAATAGTCAAGTTGCCAGAGGTTTGCAAGCGTCTGGAGCTTAGAGCCGCCCAACAGATGCAGATAAAGCCCTACGAGGTTTTTCTGCCAGTCGAGCCTTATGTCGGGAGCTATGTGGAAAGCGCCGTAGCGGTCATCTTCCGGCCCTGCGGAGCCTGCGATATCGAGCTTCGCGCCCACCTTGATATTGAGCAGACCTTGGGTGAAGCGGTAGTGAGGGTTGAGATCCACGAGCACATAGTTGTCGACCTCGGGAGCCCAGGTAGCCGACTGGCTCGTCAGCACGATGTCGGCGCGCACATCGGCTCCTACTGAGCTGTCGTCGGCAAGAGGCATGCCCACATTGCCGGAGATACCGATATTAGCTTCCTTCGTACCCTTTTCAGCCTCACGGTCATAGGAGTCGTAGGCGGCGCGGTAGCCGAAATAGCGCACGTCAGCAGCTGCGCCCCAGGTCAGGCCGTTGTCGGCTTTCGCCGCCGTCCAGCCTACGCGGGCATAGGCATCATTTAGCGTCTGCGCGGGAGGCTCCCAGTCGGTCTGGCTATCATCTACATAGAAGCCTGAATAGTTGAACCAGCCCAGATGCCAGCTCAGCTGCGCGTCAAGACGCCCTACCCCGAAGTCATGGCCTCCGAAGAAGGAGAGCACATCGTCGAAGCGCTTCTGCTTGTTTTCCAGAGCTCCTTCCGCCGGCAACACCTTGCCCAGAGAAGTGGAGTTATGCTGCAGGCGCACTCCGAAGAGCGATTCGTCGGTATCGATGAAGCGGTAGCCGAAGCTGCCTGTCGCATTGAGGAAAGATCCCGCTCCGAGGTCGAGATAGCCGGGCGAGCGGTCCCACTGCTTGGTGGCCATCCAGCCGGGAGCGGCCAGCGGCAGCAGGGTAGGAGTGAAATCAGCCGCCACGCTCTTCTGCGAATAGTTGAGCGGAGTCTTCGCCAGATCGAAGGTCAGGCGCCTGGGAAGCGTGTTGATCCTGTCCTGGCGGATTATGTCGGGGGTGTATCGGCCATCTACGGCCACTGTCTCCCTCAGGGTCTGGGCGCCTGCGCCTGCAGCTACCAGAGCGAGCAGGAGGGCTATATAGTGCTTGTTGGGTTTCATTTCCAGGTCTTGAGTCGTTGATCAATCATGCTGCGGATATCGGCTTCCTTGCCGGGATAATTCTGGCGCAGGCTCTTGAGATATTCTATTGCGAGATAATCCTTGTCCTGCCCGTGGAGAGCGTCGGCCAGTACTATATAGCCGCGGGCCAGCTGATAGGCGTGGGGAGTGCCCTGCTCGGTGAAGGAGGAGAGCAGGCGCTCGGCGCCTTCGTAATCTCCGCGCTCTACGAGCATCTCGCCGAGAGCCACGTTGGCACGCGCTCCCGCTTCGGTCTGGGTGTCGTAGGCCAGATCGCGCAGCAGGCTCTCCGCCTCGCGCGTCTGTCCGCTCTTCATCAGGCCGTCGGCCTCCAGGAAGGCCGCCTCCTGTGTCTGCTCTGCCGTGAGGCCGCCGGCACTTCTCACCAGTCGGGCATACCTTACGCGCTCGCGGGCATCGGAGGTAGTACGCATTATTCCGGCGCGGGCATCGGCGGCGAAGTCGGTGCCGCCGCGACGCTCCAGCTCGCGCCAGGCACGGAGAGCACCGGTCTCATCGCCGGAATGCTTTTCAAGGATTCCGGCCTTAAGCAGCAGTGCCTCGGGAGCTTGCGGCGCCGAAGGACGCTCGGTAAGCAGCCTGTCGGCAGCCTCGAGGGCTCCCTGCCAGTCCTCAGCCTCTGCGCGAGAGGAAGCTATGTCGAGAAGAGCCTGAGCAACATTGGCACCCTGCGGATAGCGCTCCACGTAGGCCTCCAGACGCTTCACGTCAGACGCATCGGCGGCGAAGGCATCGGCGGCTGCATCGTAGGTGAGGCGCTCCGCCTCATTGTCGTCGACCTGCGGCGCACCGGCCACAGAAGCGAGCCATGCCCTGTAGCTGCCAAGCTCGCCGCGGCGCGCATAGATCATGCGCAGGTCTTCATGCGCAAGCCCCGCCTCCTCGCTCGAGGGCCAGCGGCGGATCACCTCCTTATATGCCTTTTCCGAGGCATCGGAACGACCCTCCTGCCCGTAGGCAAGGGCTATCTGAAGGGTAGCCTTGCGGGCTTCGGGAGCATCGGGAAAACGGGAAGCCACCTCCTCGAAGGTGCGCGCGGCGGCTGCGAGCTGGCCTCCGGAGGCCTGAGTCAGACCTTTCTCGAGCATCGAAAGGGGAATCCATTTCGAGCCGGGGTGCTTTGAGGGCAGAGCCTCCAGCTCACGGATCTTTCCCTGCATATCGCCCGAAAGACCGAGCATCACCGCATGGCGGTATGCGGCATAGTCGGCGTCCTGAGCACCGTCGGCCACGGCCTGGCTGTAGCCCTTCATGGCGGTGCGGAAATCGCCCGAGTAGTACTGGCAGTCGGCCAGGCGAATACGGGCGTCGTGGCGCAGCGGAGCGGCAAGGGCGGGAGTGGCCGAAAGGGCCGAGGAGAAACTCTTGGCCGCTTTCGTGAACTGATTCTGCATATACTGGGCGTAGCCGAGATCATAATAGGCCAGAGGGCGGTTCTCACCCTTGCGGTCGGCCTTCAGGAAAGCCTCGTAGGCCGATGCTGCCTTCGCATAGCTGCCTTCGCCGAAGTAGGCGTCGCCGAGCCAGAGCTGCGACTGGGCAGCCACCTCGCGGTCATATTTCGACAGGGCTATAGCCTGCTGCAGATATTTCTGTGCCTGCGAGTTGCGACCTGCCGCCACAGCCTCCATTCCAAGCTCATAGAGCACCTTCTGCTTGGCGCTCATCACCTTGTCGCCGGGGCGCTGGATGCGGTCTATGCTCTGCAGGGCGCGCGCATAGTCCTTCTCATTATAATAGGCGGTGGCGAGATACGCCTCCACGCGGTCGGCATATTCAGATCCGGGGAAACTGCGGAGGAAATCCTCAAGCATCTCCACCGAAGATCCGAAAGGAATATTGCCTCCCCGAGTACGCGCCGCCACATAATTGTAGAGCGCCGTTTCAGTCACATTGCGGTCGAAGTTCATGCGATAGGCCTTCTCGAAGGCAAGCGCAGCGCCGGAATCATCGCCGGAACGCACAGCACACTGACCCAGATAGAGATAGGCGCTCTGACCGATGGCATCGTTCTCTTCAGTAAGCTGCGAGAATCGGCGCGCCGCCTCCTCATAGCGGCCTTCGTCGAAATCGATCACACCCAGAGCATATATGGCCGAAGCAGCCGGCGTAACTCCCGGCGTCGAGGCGTAAGCCTGAAGATACGACTGAGCCTTACCTTCATCGCCGAGCTTGAACCAGCTCTCGCCCACGATGCGCTCGATCTCCGGGGTGAGCTCCGGGTCATTATGACCCAACAGGCGGCTGCCTCTTTCGATCACTTCGCGGTATTGCCCACGCGTGAAGCAGATCTGAGCCAGGAAATACTCGGCATCGAGTCCGCGCGGATCGAAGTCTCGCCGCGAGCTCTGCGCTTTCCGGGTGAGGCTGGCGGCCTCCTGAAAGCCATTCCATGCGGCATCGAGATTGCCTTCCACATAGTCGAGATATGCCAGATAGAACACCGACGCAGCCTCATAGCCGGCATCGGAACCGAGACGCTCGAAAATCGGACGCGCCTGGCGGTAAAATCCCGCTTTGGTCATGCACAGCGCCTTGCGATAGGAATAGAGGCGGCGGTCGGCAGGGTTGAGAGAGTCGATATCGATCTCATCGTAGGCCTGCAGCGCCTCCGGCCAGCGCTTCGAATAGAAATAATAGTCGGCTATAGTGAGCCGGGCTTCAAGAGCCTGCGGACTTGCGGGATTATCAGCCACAAAGGCCTTCAGCAGCGCCACGCAGCCTTCCCCGCCGCGTTCATAGATGGCGCGGGCGAGCAGATAGCGGCATTCGCTGAGTTCAGCCTCCGTGAGGCCGCTTGAAAGCGGCAGAAGGAGGGAAATCTGGTCGGCCGTACCGACGAAATTACCGTCAGATAGCATCAGGCGGGCGCGCTCCAGATAGCCCAGTGCGCGAGGCGATAAAATCGAGGCTTGCTGCTGCGCCGCAATGGGCAGGGCCGCACCGCCGGCGAAAGCGGAAGCCAGCAGAAGGCGCAGGGCGAGGCGAGATAGCTTCATATCGTAAGCTTTACATTATATACTGATGCAAAGTTACAGAAAAAGATTCTTAGCTCCCATAGGCAGGCAAAGAATCTCCAAATCGCCAGTGAATCTAAAAATGCAATGAGGAGGAACCCAGGTATCAGGGCTCCTCCTCTATCCAAGCTTTTTCCTCTAATTCTTTAGAAATTCTCCTCAGCCGGCATGAAGTGCTGGTAGGGGTGAGCGCAAGCGGGGCACTTTACGGGAGGCTCAACGCCTTCGTAGATGTAGCCGCATACGAGGCACTGCCATTTGATCGGCTTATCGCGCTTCCACATCGTTCCGTTTTCGATGCGCTCGCGGAGCTTATTGAAGCGCTCCTCATGATGCTTCTCGATAGTAGCAATCGCACGGAAGCGACCGGCTATCTCCGTAAAGCCCTCTTCCTCAGCCTCTGCGGCAAACTTAGTATAGAGATCTACTCCCTCGCTCTGCTCCTCGCTGGCTGCTACTGCAAGATTCTGAGCCGTTGTGCCGATCACGCCTGCATCTACCGTCATCGGGGCGGTCTGGCCGTTGCCTTCTGACATGAAGCGCAGATAGATCTTAGCATGGTGAAGCTCGTTGGCAGCAGTCTCGGCGAAAATATTTGCCACCTGATAGTACATCTCTTTCTCGGCCTGCTGGCTGAAATAGGTGTAGCGGGTGTATGCCATTGATTCAGCCGCATAAGATACGGCGAGATTGTTCTGCGTTTTGGTGCCTACAAGGCTTTTGGGAGTTGTTGTAGCCATAGTATAAATTTTTTTGATAAGTTTTTGAGTCAGTTACAAACTTTTAACGCTCCCTACCCTTTTTAGTTCACCCCCGGAGCAGAAAAAAGAGCTAACTTCGCCTTTATGATGACAGAAACGGTTATGGGCCTGGTGACTGATGTGGTGCGGCATTCCGACCGCCACAACGTAGTGACCCTCTATACCCCTACCCGCGGGCGCCTCTCCTGCCTCTCTTCTGCAGGCACCGGACGGACGGCGCGCCTGCGAGCCGCACGCCTACAACCCCTTACCATAGTGGAGGCGGAGATCCGCTTCAGGCCTGGACGCGACTTGCAGACTCTCGGGCGCCTCGCGGTGGCAGAGGCCTGGTCGGGGCTGCGCCTGAGCCCGGTGAAGGCGGCTATGGCGCTTTTCATTCAGGATTTCCTGCGCCGCTTCCTGCGCGACAGCCCTCCCGATCCTTCGCTCTGGGCCTATATCACCTCCTCTCTGCGCTTCTTCTCAGCCCAAAGAGAGGGCATAGCCAATTTCCACATCTGCTTCATAGTAGGCCTTCTCGGACCGGCCGGCATCATGCCCGACTTCGAAGAGGCGGAAGAGGGTGCCTACTTCGACATGAGGGCCGGGCGCTTCACCATACGGCCTCCTGCCCATTCCGACGCGGTGGCGCCCGCAGAGGCGGGATTCCTCCCCATTCTGGCCCGCATCAACGCCGCCAACATGCACCGCTTCCGGTTCAGCGCCGCCCAGCGCCGGCAGCTTCTGTCGGGGCTACTGCGCTACTATGCTATCCATCTGCCCGGCCTGGCCTCGCTGCGTTCGCCCGACGTGCTCGCCGATGTTTTCGCTTCCGAGTGACAAAATGGCTCCGCCGGAACGCTCCCACGGGAAAAAGCGTTATCTTTGCAACGGTCAAACCATAAACCCTAACTCTGATGACTCACGACGAACTGCGGCAGGAGATTGCCCGACTCAAGAAAGAGAAAAAGGCCGTGATAATGGCCCACTATTACCAACGCGAAGAGATTCAGGAGATAGCCGATTTTATTGGCGATTCGCTGGCTCTGGCGCAGCAGGCGGCTAAAACCGACGCCGAAGTGATTGTGATGTGCGGAGTGCATTTCATGGGTGAGACGGCCAAGATTCTTTGCCCGGACCGCACGGTGCTCGTGCCCGACGAGGCAGCCGGCTGCTCGCTGGCCGACAGCTGCCCCGCTGAAGACCTCAAGAAATTCATTGACCAGCACCCGGGCCATACGGTGATCAGCTATGTCAACACTACGGCTGCCGTGAAAACACTCACCGATATCGTAGTGACCTCAGGCAATGCCCGCAAGGTAATCGATTCGCTGCCTCAGGACGAGAAAATAATCTTCGGCCCCGACCGCAATCTCGGCGAATACATCAACGCCTCCACGGGCCGCAACATGGTGCTCTGGCCGGGCCGCTGCCACGTCCACGACCGCTTCTCGCTCGAGGCCATAGCGAAGATGAAAGAGGAGCACCCGGGAGCGAAAGTGCTCGTGCACCCCGAATGCCGCCGCCCGCTGCAGCTCATAGCCGACAAGGTAGGCAGCACGGCCGCACTGCTCGACTATGCCCGCCAGTCGGAGGCTCAGGAATTTATCGTGGTCACCGAAAGCGGTATCCTCTTCGAGATGCGCAAGGCTTGCCCTGAGAAGACCTTCCTGGCAGCGCCGGCAGAAGATGCGGAGTGCCAGTGCAACGAATGCGAATACATGAAGCTCAATACGCTGCAGAAGGTCTACGAGGCGCTGCGCGACGGCAAGCCGGAGATCGTGGTTTCGGAAGAGACGGCTCGCCTGGCCCGCAAGCCGATAGAGCGCATGCTGGAGCTCTCGAAATGAGCGGGCGACAGAAAAAAAGCATCGTGGAGCTTACGCGGGTGAGCGAGGAGGCTTACCGGCAGCTCCCCAAACTGCCTCTGCGCGTGCTGGTGGAAGATGTGCGTTCGCTTCAGAACGTAGGCTCCATTTTCCGCACCTCCGATGCCTTTCTTGTAGAAGAGGTGATTCTTTCGGGCATCAGCGGCCGCCCTCCCCACCCGGAGCTGCTCAAGACCTCACTCGGCGCCGAGAGGAGCGTGGCATGGCGCTATGTGGCCAACGGTGCCGACGAGGCGCTGCGGCTGCAGGCCGAAGGCTGGCAGCTCGTAGTGGCCGAGCAGACGCAGGGAAGCACCCCTCTCCAGCAGTTTCACCCTTCGGCTCAGCAGCGATGGCTTCTGGTGGTAGGCAATGAGGTAGAGGGAGTTAGCCAGCGGCTTGCCGATGCCGCCGACACGGTGGTGGAGATTCCCCAGGCGGGCACCAAACACAGTCTCAATGTGGCCGTATGCGCCGGAATTCTGCTCTGGCATTTCTATCTTCACCTCGGCCTCAGATAAAAATCTTGGTTCCGGAGCTTGCGGAGTTGCAGCTTCGGAATTTTTTTTGTAAGTTTGTGGAAAATCAGAAAGCATCACCGGATATGAAATACAATCGGATCCTGCTCAAGCTAAGCGGCGAATCGCTCGCCGGAGCGCAGGGCACCGGCATCGACGCCGGGCGCCTCGCCAGCTATGCCCGACAGATCAAGGAGATAGCCGATCAGGGAGTAGAAATCGGAATCGTGATCGGAGGGGGCAATATCTTCCGCGGCCTCGCCGGAGCATCGAAAGGCTTCGACCGGGTGAAGGGCGACCAGATGGGTATGCTCGCCACCACTATCAATTCCCTGGCGCTCAGCTGCGCCCTCGAGAATGCGGGGCAGAAGGTATGCATGCTCACCGCCATCGCCATGCACCCCATAGGAGAGCATTACTCCAAGCACCGCGCCCTGGAGGCCATGAGCCGCGGCGAGATAGTGATTATCAGCGGCGGAACGGGCAATCCCTTCTTCACGACCGACACCGCATCGGCTCTGCGCGCCGTAGAGATCGGGGCGGAGGTGATGCTGAAAGGCACGCGCGTCGACGGCGTCTACACTGCCGACCCGGAGAAAGATCCTACGGCTACCAAATTCGATGAGATAAGCTACGATGAGGTGCTTGCCCGCGGCCTCAAGGTGATGGATCTTACCGCCACCGCGCTCTGCAAGGAAAACGGAATGCCGATCTATGTATTCAACATGGACGTGGAAGGCAATCTGGGCCGCATGATGAACGGCGACAATGTAGGCACGCTCGTAACCGCTGCCGCAACTGAAAAAAAGCATAACCAATAAAACCCCAATAGTATGGAAGTCAATGAATATCTGTCGAATGCAGGTGATGCCATGGAGCTTGCCGTGGAATACCTCGACGACACTCTCGACCACATTCGTGCCGGCAAGGCCTCAGCCAAACTCCTCGACGGTATCCGCGTGGACTATTACGGCTCAATGTCGCCGGTAGCCAATGTGGCCAACGTATCAGTGCCCGATGCCCGCACCATCGCCATCACCCCCTGGGAGAAATCGATGCTCAAGGTAATCGAGAAAGCCATCATCGACTCCGAACTGGGAGTGACGCCGGAAAACAACGGCGAAGTGATCCGCCTCTGCATTCCGCCCCTCACCGAGGAGCGCCGCAAGCAGCTCGTGAAGCAGTGTAAGGGCGAATCCGAAAACGCTAAGGTTTCGGTGCGCAATGCCCGCCGCGAGGCTATCGAGGGGCTTAAGAAGGAGATTAAGCAGGGTCTGAGCGAAGACCTGGAGAAAGACGCCGAAAACAAGGTGCAGAAGCTCCACGACAAATACATGGCCCGCATCGACGAGATCTTTGCAGCCAAAGAGAAAGAAATCCTTACAGTCTGATCAGCCATGCCTCTCGTATCGGCCGTGATGGCGGCGCGTGATGCCGCCCCCTGGATCGCACAGGCTATCGGCAGCGTCATAAATCAGGACATGGGATCCTGGGAGCTGTGGGTGGTCGACGACGGATCTACCGACTCTACAGCGGCAATCGTAGAAAAGATAGCCGCTGAGGAATCGCGCGTGAAGCTCCTCAAGCAGCCAGCCACAGGAGTGAGCGAAGCCCGCAACGCGGCACTCGACCGCGCGCAGGGACAATGGATCACATTTATTGATGCCGACGATCTCTGCGACCCCCGCCTCTTCTCCACTCTGGTGGGAGTGGCGGAAGCCTCCGGCGTGGAGCTGGCGGTAAGCCCCGTGAAGAGATTTTCGGGCGAGGCGCCGAGAGTGACCCGCGGAGAGGTGCCGGCCGCAGAAGTGCTTGAGCCGGCTCAGGCTGTGGAGCTTACCCTTTATCAGCGCAGAGGTATGGAGAGCACCTTGAGCGGCACGATGTCGAAGCGTCACCTCTGGAGCGGCCTTCGCTTCCGCCCCGGCACGCGCTTTGAAGACCTCGACCTCTTCTATCGCCTCTACTTGAAGACACAGAAGGTGGCCTTTCTGGAATACCCGCTCTACTACTACCGGATGCACGGCGGCAACTTCAGCTCCAACTGGAGCGAGGAGCGCGCCGACGCTCTCGACGTGACAGCGCGCATCGAGGCCTATATGGCCACTCACCACCCCAGTCTGGTGCCCGCCGCCCGCGACCGGGCGATGTCGGCAGCCTTCAATGTGGGCCGCGCGCTCCAGGCCTCCGGAAGCAAGAATCCGGAGCTGGCGCAGAGATGCCGCAATATGGTGGCAGAGCGCAGATGGGACAGCTTCTTCGGCTCGCATACGCGCCTGAAAAACCGCATAGGCGCTCTTTTAGGAAATCTTTTGCTCCCTAAATCAGAGTGAAAAGAAAAAGAGCTCGCCGCAGGCTTGCATGAGAGCAGAATAAAAGGTATCTTTGTAATTAGAAACTCACCACTCCCATGACCGAAAAAAATCACCAATCCGATGCCCCCGGGCGCAAGCCGCTGCTTGTGGTATCTACAGGAGCCGGAATCTCCGCCGAGAGCGGACTTTCCACCTTCCGCGATGCCGACGGGCTCTGGGAGAATTATCCGGTGATGGACGTGGCCAGCGCCGACGGCTTCCGCCGAAACCCCGAGCTGGTTCACCGGTTCTACAACGAACGCCGCGCCCAGCTGCTCCACGCCGAGCCCAACGATGCCCATCGCGCGCTCGTAGATCTGGAGAAAGACTTCGATGTGAGGATTATCACCCAGAATGTCGACGACCTCCACGAGCGGGCCGGCAGCAGCTCAGTGCTCCATCTCCACGGAGAGCTGATGAAGATGCGCGCCGTAGACGATCCTGACGATATCGAGCCGATCGACCCGGCCAATCCGGTTACCACTCCGCTTACCCGCGGAGCCAAGGGCAACCTGATGCGCCCGCACATCATGTTTTTCCAGGAGGCGGTGCCCAACATCGAGCCCGCCGCCGAGCTTGCCGCCCAAGCCGATATTTTCGTGGTGATCGGCACATCGCTGGTGGTGTATCCCGCCGCCGGCCTGCTCTATCAGGTGAAGCCGGGTACCCCGGTGTGGTACATTGATCCGCGGCCGGCAGCAGTGACAGGAGTGCCCGGGCTGCAGGTGATAGCCGAACCGGCCACCAAAGGAGTGGCCGAACTTGCGCGCCGGCTAAGGGCTGACAAGAAATAAAGAAACGCTGAAAATATCCCTATCTCAATAATTAACCCTAACCAACCATGATTAAAGTAAGAGGAGCCGTCACGGTCAATACCGACCGCTGCAAAGGGTGCAATCTCTGCGTCGTGGCGTGTCCTACGGGCACCCTCGCCCTGCAGCGTTCCGAGGTGAACGACCGCGGCTACCATTTCGCCTACATGGCAAATCCGGAGAACTGCACCGGATGCTGTTCGTGCGCCTGGGTATGCCCCGACGCCTGCATTGAGGTCTATCGCGTCAAGACTGAAGCGTAACGGCCCCGCATTTGTAAAACCTGATAAACTCACCTACGAAGAAAGATGAAAGAAGAGGTAAGACTGATGAAGGGCAACGAAGCGATTGCCCACGCCGTCATCCGCTACGGAGCCGACGGCTACTTCGGCTACCCGATCACGCCGCAGAGCGAAGTGCTTGAGACCCTCGAAGAGCTGATGCCCTGGGAAACGACCGGCATGGTAGTGCTCCAGGCAGAATCGGAGGTGGCCGCCATCAATATGGTCTATGGCGGAGCCGCCAGCGGCAAAGCCGTGATGACCTCCTCCTCCTCGCCGGGCATAAGCCTCAAGCAGGAGGGAATTTCCTACATAGCCGCATCGGAGCTGCCGGCACTGATACTCAATGTGAGCCGCGGCGGACCGGGTCTGGGCACTATCCAGCCCTCACAGGCCGACTATTTCCAGGCTACCAAGGGCGGTGGCCACGGCGACTACCACCTGATCGTGCTCGCACCCTCTACGGTGCAGGAGATGGTGGATTTCGTCGGCCTCGGTTTCGACCTGGCCTTCAAGCACCGCACTCCCGCTATGATTCTGGCCGACGGAGTAGTAGGCCAGATGATGGAGAAGGTAGTGCTCCCTGAGCAGAAACCACGCCGCACCGACGAGGAGGTGCGCAAGCAGTGCCCCTGGGCCTGCAACGGACGCATCGGCGGCCGCAAGCGCAACATCATCTCCAGCCTGGAGCTTGAGAGCTCGCGCATGGAGGTGATCAACGAACGCCTCCAGGCCCGCTATGCCGAAATAGAGCGCACCGAAACCCGCTGGGAAGAGATCGGTACGAAAGACGCCGACTATCTCATCGTGGCCTTCGGCTCGATAGCCCGTATCGCCACCAAGGCGAAGGAGCTCGCCGCCGAAAAGGGCATCAAGGTAGGCATCGTGCGCCCGATCACCCTCTGGCCCTTCCCGACGGAGGCTGTAGCCAAAGCGGCTGAAGGCAAGAAGGGTATTCTGGTTGTAGAGCTCAACGCCGGCCAGATGATCCAGGACGTGCGCCTCGCCGTTCACGACAAAATGCCGGTAGAGCATTTCGGACGCCTCGGCGGCATCATACCGAGCCCCGAAGAGGTGCTCAATGCATTGGAAAACAAGATTGTTAACCCCAAATCCGAGGCTTGAACCTCTGCGACACAATGGAACTTGAAGAAATAATCCGCGAGGAAAACAAGGTCTATGCAGTGCCTGAGCTGCTGGACCAGAGTGTGCACATGCACTACTGCCCGGGCTGCTCCCACGGAGTGGTTCATAAGCTGATCTCCGAGGTAATAGCCGAACTTGGCATCACTGACCATACGGTAGGCGTATCGCCGGTAGGCTGCGCCGTATTTGCCTACAATTATATCGATGTAGACTGGGTGGAGGCTGCCCACGGCCGCGCTCCCGCCGTAGCTACAGCCCTCAACCGCCTCTGGCCGGAGAATGTGGTATTCACCTATCAGGGCGACGGCGATATGTCGGCAATCGGCACCGCCGAAAGTATCCATGCCGCCAACCGCGGCGAGAATATCGTGATGGTGTTCGTAAACAACGCTATCTACGGTATGACCGGTGGACAGATGGCTCCTACCACCCTGATCGGCCAGAAGACCGCTACGACGCCCTACGGACGCCGCGTGGACCTCAACGGCCACCCGCTGGAGATAACCAATCTGATGCCTCTTCTCGACGGCACCTGCTACGTGACGCGTCAGAGCGTGCACACTCCGGCTGCCGCCCGCAAGACCAAGGCCTGCCTCAAGAAAGCCTTCGAAAACGCTATCGCAAAGCGCGGCACTTCGGTGGTAGAGGTTGTGGCAACCTGCAATTCCGGCTGGAAGATGAGCCCCGAGAAAGCCAACGAATGGATGGCTGAGCACATGTTCAAGGTCTATCCGCTTGGAGATCTTAAAGATACAACTAAAGAGCAATGATAACAGAGATAATCATAGCCGGATTCGGCGGCCAGGGCGTGCTCTCGATGGGCAAGATTCTGGCATACAGCGGGCTGATGGACGATAAAGAGGTGACCTGGATGCCCTCCTACGGCCCTGAGCAGCGCGGAGGTACAGCCAACGTAACCGTGATCCTCTCCGACGAGCGTATTTCCTCGCCCGTGCTCGATAAATACGATATCGTAGTGGCCCTCAACCAGCAGAGCCTCGACAAGTTTGCACCGAAGGTGAAGCCCGGAGGAGTGCTGATCTACGATAACAACGGTATCCATACGCGCCCCGACCGCACAGACATCAAAATCTACCCGATCGACGCAATGGGAGCCACTCTCGAACTGGGCAACTCGAAGGCCTACAACATGGTAGTGATGGGTACCCTCCTTGAAGCCATGGAATATAAGCTGCCGATGGAGAATGTAGTGAAAGGCCTCAAGAAGAGCCTTCCCGAGCGTCACCACCATCTCATTCCGCTCAACGAGCAGGCTATTGAGAAAGGCCGCACGCTGATTCATTGAGCAACTACGCAAGTTAGAATCTCTTTATAGTAAGCGCTCCCTGACGGATAAAACCTTCAGGGAGCGCTCAATTTTTTTGATTATCCTCCAGCACTCTTCACATCGGTCATATAACACAAACGCAGCTCAAAAATCAATCATTGCATAACATGGTTTTGTCGCAAATATATCGTATATTTGCGACAAAATAACCCTGAGAATCAAATGCAATCTCTTGAAGAAAGAATAATTACGAACATATCAAAACGCGGAAGGGGTACAGTAATATCACCTCTCGATTTCGCAGGATACGGCGACTCAAAAGCCGTTCAAAAGGCCTTTGAACGACTCACGGCTAAAAACCGGCTGATAAGAGTGGCACGTGGCATATACTGTTATCCTAAAATTGATAAAGACTTGGGACTGGGGGTACTATATCCCACCTTTGAAGAAATTGCTGCTGCTATAGCTCAACGTGACAAGGCAAAGATTGTACCAACCGGAGTCTATGCCCTCAATAAGCTTGGCTTGTCGACGCAATTGCCGATGAATGTAGTTTACCTGACTGATGGCTCCCCCCGTAAAGTGAAGCTAAACGGAGAAAGAGGAATTCTGTTCAGACATACAGCTAAAAAGAACCTGGCTTTTCAAAACGATTTCGTTATGCTTCTCACTTTTGCACTCAGGGAGATTGGAGAAAATAACCTTACAAACGAACAATTAACACGAGTGCGGAAGCTGATTAAAGACGTACCATTCGATACAATAAAAAGGGATTTTGCCCTAATTCCGGCATGGATCCGTAAAATCATACTCACATCTTATGAATAAATTTCTCAAATTAACAGAGGCTCAGAGACGAATAGCATTTGAACAGATAGCTACAAAAATAAAACTCCCTGTAGCTGCTATTGAGAAAGACTTTTGGGTAACGGAGATACTTAATATTCTTTTCTCATTACCATACGCTGACAAGATGGTGTTCAAAGGTGGCACTTCACTTAGTAAGGTCTGGGGTGTTATACATCGGTTTTCAGAAGACATCGATATTGCTATAGATAGGAGTATGTTCGGAATAGATGGAGATTTAACCAAGAGACAATTGAAGAAGTTACGAAAAGAATCATCAATTTTTGTACGGGATACTCTTGCCAATGACCTGACTACGGCAGTAGAGCAAGCAGGATTAAGTGAACTCCTTACTATAATGGCAGATCCCGATGGAGAAGGGGATGCTACTTACCCTGAGCCTCGACAGATTCATATATACTATAAATCAGTGCTTCACTCAAGCGTCAATGCGTATCTTCGTGATGAGATACTGCTGGAAGTTGGGGCACGTTCTCTGTTTGAACCGACAGCCAAAGCAAAAGTTGAATCCTTTGTGACAGAAACGTTCCCACATCTTACATCAAACGATCACGAGATTAAGATTGTAACAGCTCTGGCTGAAAAGACATTCCTCGAAAAAGCATTTCTGCTCCATGAACTTTTCTCTACAAATGGGTGCCTTAATGCAAATCGTAAATCACGACACTTGTATGACCTATGCAAGATGTATGAGGCAGGAATTGCTGATAAGGCTATTCCTGATGATGAACTGTGGGAAACAATTCGCCATCATCGGGAAGTATTCACTTCAATACGCGATGTTGACTATACACCTGACATTCGTAAACGGATTACCCTCACTCCCCCTGAAAGCGCTATCGAGGAATGGAAAAACGACTATGATACTATGGTAACGAATATGATATATGAAGATAATGTTCCGACTTTTTCTGAGATACTTAAAATTGTAGAGAGGATAGAGAACTTATTTAAGGATTAATATTCAAGCACTGCCGTCATCATCGGCTTCATAATCTGTCTCATCAATATCGTCGTCAGAATCAACGCGCTCAGAATCCATGCTCGGAAAGAAAGCACTCAGCGCTCCCTGACGGATAAAACCCTCAGGGAGCGCCTTTTATCTGGACTAAATATTATCAGTGGCACTTTCCTGAGCAGGATTCCTTCTTGGAATCCTTCCCGGAACAGCAGGAATCCCCGGCTTTATCGCACGACTCCTTTCCGGCAGGCTGACACGCACCAGTCACCTCCTTGGCTTCGTAGCCGATCTTGGAGAAACCTTTCATGAGATTGCTTACGTTGGTTTTCTTCGGATTGTAGGTGACCTTTACATTCTGCTCCTTAAGAGAAGTCTGGATATTCGTGATTCCCTTCTCATAACGCAGATTGGTCT
Source organism: uncultured Muribaculaceae bacterium (assembly GCA_947632485.1). Lineage (GTDB taxonomy): Bacteria > Bacteroidota > Bacteroidia > Bacteroidales > Muribaculaceae > Lepagella. Next base: position 57,465 of record CANRPJ010000006.1, on the reverse strand, counting down.
TGATCTTGTTCTCACAATTCTGACAGGTCATAACGGGATTTACGGTGAATACGACTGTAGTATCGGATTTCTCCTTAGCAAAAGCCGTACCTGCCATCATTAGTGCGCAAAAGGCTGCTACGATTAATTTTTTCATTGTTATAGGTTGTTGTTTCGTGATTTAGAACTTTGTAAAGTTATAACGCAAACCGATGTAGAACATTGCCCCCATAACCGGCGCATGTATCATCGTGGCGTCGAAATTCTTCCCCCACGGGTCAGCCGCTCCAATGATAGGGTGCTTCTGGCGGTAGGAGGTGAGGTTTTCCCCTCCGGCATATATGCTCCAGTGGCGGAAATTACGCGTAATCTGCAGATTCAGCTGCGCATACGGAGTATACCGGCTGCTCCACGAGGGAGAGCCGTCAGCGAGTGTATAAGGATCGGGATTGCGTCCTCCTCCGCTTATAGCGCAAGTGGCATCAAACTGCCAAAGCCCCATCATGGGCGCATAGCTCAGTGTGAAAAGTCCTTTATTGCGCGAGGTGAGAGGCTTCTGCCTCAAACCCTGACCATAATCCGCCCGCACATCGGTAAGCCTATACGCCACTCCGAAATTGAGATCTCGGATTATATCGTAGCTCGCTTCAATCTGGAAGGTATGTGAATAGGAGCGTCCCCCGAGATTGCCGATAATAGCGGAATGCGGGTCAGTATCGAGATCTACAATGAGCTGGTCGGTGAATCCCGTATAATAATATTCGGCTGACAGATTCAGCAGCCGCCCGAAGGGATAGAGCCGGGAGCTTACGGAGCCGCCCACATTCCACGCTGATTCCTGACGCAGATTCTTCTCTATTACAAGCGATCTCGACGAGGCAAGCAGGTAATGATATTCTGCGAGAGGGTGAGGGGAATGATAGCCCTTACCCACTGAGAAATTAATTGACAGCGGATCGGAGGGGGTGAAGCGGGCATGGAGGCGCGGGGTAAACATAAAGCCATAGAGCGAGCTGCGGTCAAGGCGCATGCCGCCCATAAGGATCAGTTTTCCATCGGCATTGAGCGTATATTGCGCATAGGCGCCGGTAGTGGCCTCATGCTCGTTGTATCGGCCTGCAGGATAAAGATAGGGCAGAGCCAGGGAAGAGGTTTCCGATAGGGTCTGGTGGTAATTATCGTAAAGGAGACTAAGCCCCGTGGAAAGGGCATGAAGACCATCAGCCCATTTGCGCTCGAACATTCCCGACAGATAGGCGTCGGTATGGGTCACATCGTAGAGTTTCACCCCATAGAGAGCCTCCTGACGGTGAGAATTGGCAGAAGCTATGAGAGCTATATTGCCGTCATTATCAGGGTCGAAAATGAAGGCGTTTTTAGTAAATCCCTCCCAGCGGCGGGTCTTTATGTCGATCACGTAGGGATCGGCTATATGTTCGGCATGATGAATCTGGCCGCTACGCCGCTTCTCGTCGAGATACTTTACAGCCGCCTGAAACACGTAGGAATGACCCAGATACGCCCAGCGGTTCATGGCCGCGATCTGGCGGATTCTGGGTTGGTCTACAAAGCCGTCGTCATTGCCGTCGTGGCTCGCGAAAGAGTTTTCTCCATGAATCAGAAGGCCGGTGCTCCATTTATCATCAAGATGGATATTTCCGGCAAGATTGGCTTCCCCCTTTCCCTCAAGACTCCCATACAGATTGAGATTGAATGAGGGCTCGAGCTGCGGCTTACGCATTTCAATATTGATCTGTCCCGTAACGGACTCGAAGCCATTTTTCACGGAACTTGCGCCTTTGCTTACCTGAATTGACTGCAGCCAGGGTCCGGCAATGTATCCCAGCCCGAAGGGCCCGGCCGCTCCCCGCAGATTAGGCACATTCTCGGTGAGCATCTGCACATAGGTGCCGGCAAGCCCGAGAAGCTTTATCTGGCGCGCACCGGTAGCGGCATCGCTGTAACTAACATCGACCGACGGATTGGTAGTGAAGCTTTCTCCCAGATTGCAGCAGGCCGCTTTCTTGAGATCGGCAGCAGTGATGAGCTCAGTGTTCATTCCGTCAGCCCGCAGCTTGCTGTTTTTGGGTCTTGTCACTACCACTTCCTCCAACTCCTCAGTGACAATATCCTGCGGGAAGGCAGAAGCCTGACAGATACCGACTGCCAAAGCCGCGGAAACCGAAACAATATAGCCTCTCATTAACGCCATCTATAAACCTGTGCTGCCTGATTTTTCTGTACGCACGGCAAATTTACGCATTTTTTCGTCAGTTACCACCTTATAAAAGCGCACCCCCGAAGGATCTCTCCGCCGGGGGCGCCTGTAAGCTCCAATAGGGTATCAGTCAGGAATCTCTACATCGAGATCCTCACCGAAGAAATCCTCGGCATCCTCGTAGCCGCTGCCATCGTCATCGGCTTCATCATCTGTCTCATCGATATCGTCGTCGGAATCAACGCGCTCAGAATCCTTGCTCGGCAGGAAAGGGCTCGGCTTCTTGGCCGATTTAGCAGCCGCGCGGTTGGCCTCCAGAGCATCGACCACCGCCTTACGCAGCTCTTCGAAAAGCTCCGGATTGTCGGCTATAGCACCCTTCACAGCATCGCGTCCCTGACCCAGCTTGGCACCCTTGTAGGAGAACCAGGCACCGCTCTTTTTCACGATTCCAAGGTCTACAGCCAGATCGAGCACCTCACCGCTCCTCGAAATGCCTTCGCCAAACATGATGTCGAACTGAGCCTTCATGAACGGGGGAGCCACCTTATTCTTCACAACTTTCACCTTCGCCAGACGACCGATTACATCGTCGCCGCTCTTGATCATCGAGGAAGGCCTGATGTCGATACGCACGGAAGCGTAGAATTTCAGGGCATTACCGCCGGTAGTGGTTTCTGGAGAGCCAAACATCACGCCGATTTTCTCACGCATCTGGTTGATGAAGATGCAGCTCGTGCGCGTGCGGGAAATGGTACCTGTAAGCTTGCGGAGAGCTTGGCTCATGAGGCGTGCATGCAGACCTACCTTCTGATCGCTCATCTCGCCCTCGATCTCAGCCTTCGGCGTAAGCGCCGCCACAGAGTCGATCACCAGCACGTCGATAGCACCGGAGTTGATAAGCTGCTCGGCAATATCGAGCGCCTGCTCGCCATAGTCGGGCTGCGACACCCAAAGGTTGTTTACGTCTACTCCCAGCGCCTCGGCATAGAATCGGTCGAAAGCATGCTCGGCATCGATCAGCGCGCAGATGCCACCCGTTTTCTGAGCCTCAGCTATCACATGGAGGGCCAGAGTGGTCTTACCGGAAGATTCGGGGCCGTAGATCTCAGTGATTCGTCCGCGCGGCACTCCTCCGATTCCGAGCGCATAGTCAAGACCGATCGAGCCTGTGGAGATAGCCTCGATATCCTCAATCTTCTCATCGCCCAGACGCATGATAGCGCCCTTTCCCATGCTCTTGTTAAGGTGAGCGGTAGCTACGCTCAGCGCCTTCAGCTTCTCTTTTGCATCGCTGATCTGGGTGCGCGACGCTGCTGGTTTTTTCTTCGTTGCCATAAAGCTATATAGTATTTTATTGTTTTCTGTTGCAAAGATAGTCCAGAGGAAGCAGGCCGCCTAATCCAGCAGGTTAAGGAAGCGTAAAATATCATCTCCCACTGCCAAAACTTTGCAGTTAGTGCAGTTTTAGCTTCGTTCCGGGTTTATCCTTCGCCTTCGGATTATACTCCTTCAGCTTTGCCAGGCGGATTCCATAGCGCTGGGCAATGCTCCGCATCGACTCATCTTGGCCTATCGTAGCCTTCGCTACCGACTCAGGGCCGGCATCAAGTTTTTCCTGGAGATACACCTCTTCCCAGGGTCTTATCTCGCAATCCGCACAGGTAGCGTCGTTGAAAGCAGCAAGCGCGGCTCCATCGAGCCCCAATTCCGATGCTATCGATTTATAGGTATCGCCCGGAGCGGCTACCACATAATGGAGTCCCCGGCTTCTCCTTATGGGGTGGAGAGCTCTGAGAGAGTCCATTATAAAGGCAGCGTTCTCCTCAGCAGCCTTCAATGATCCGCCGGAATCATAAGCATAGAGGGCATAACGCTCTATGATCGCTATTAGACGGGCAGCATAATTTGGATCGGTAGCGTAGCCGCATTTCCGGAGCGTTCGCGCCCAACCCGCATAGTCGGAAGAATCAAGCTCAAACAGGGCGGCATACCTCGGCCGGAGCAGAAACCGGCTATGGTCAGCATAGCTCTCCTCAGGCGATTCGTATGCTCTGAAGCACTCATCGGGAACATCATCGGAGCGAAGGGTAGTCTCGCCATTCCAACCGGTGCCACATTTGATTCCGAAGTGATTGTTGGCCTCAGTGGCAAGCGTAGACCTACCAGAGGCGCTCTCAAGTATGCCCTGAGCCAATGTGATGGAAGCAGGAATGCCGTGAGCCTCCTGCTCAGCCATAGCCACCTGCGCAAACCGCTCTATATATGCTTTACAGCGACTGTCGGCCGACTGAGAAAAACAATAAGGAAACGAGACTAAAAAAACTGTTAACGCCAATAATCTCATCTCAACCTGAGTTTTGTGCCGGGCTTTGGCCGCTCGAAGGGCTTTAATCCATTGAGTCTCCAAAGCCGGGTCAGCGGTATTTGCCATCGCCATGCCACAGACCAGGGAGTATCGCCATAAAGCACCTCGGCATATTCGGGTATCTCTGCAGCCCGCTCAATCTCAAGTGCCTTTGAGGGCATGGAGGAGTCCATCATGCTCTCAGCCGTAGTCAATGCGGCAAGCACATCGCGAACGGTAACCGCCTTTGCAGGAACGCGCAGCGGAGCGCCGAAATCAAACAATTCAGATGGATCGAGCGAAAGACCTCCCCAACGGACCTCGAAATGAAGATGCGGGCCGGTAGAGCGGCCCGTGCTTCCTCCGAGTCCGAGCGGAGACCCGGCGTCCAAAGCATCACCTTCGGCTACCAGAACAGCTGACAGATGACCGTAGAGCGTCTCCGCTCCCGTTGGGTGCAGAACCACTACATAGCGTCCATAGCCTCGACGATCGTTTCCTACCGACTTTACCACGCCACCGGAGGCGCTCCTTACAGTGTCACCGGGAGAGAGGTTAAGGTCAATGCCTTTGTGCATACGGCGGAACCGCGCCCGATAGCCGTAGGGGGAGGTGACAACTCCAGGTACGGGCCGGAAAAAATCTCTGCTCAACGCCTCGGCAGCCATACCGGGAAGCCTCAGGGAACCGAGCCACGATGCCCTGCGCTCCGGCGAGACCATTTCAGCCGCTGAGGCAGCATTATTAATCCGGGCAGCCTGGTCTATATAGTCGAGTGTAGCTCCAAGCACCTCGATATCTACGTCAGGATCAAACACTTGTTCCTCTTCATCTGCAGTTCCTCCTGTGCCAAGTACAGCCCTTACCAATCCACCAAAGTCGGGCAGCGACTGGGCAGCCGTTGCCAACACAGAGGAAAGAAAAATCAGAAGGAAGGTGAGTCTCACCCTTTTACGTCCTCCTTGATCTTACGGATATTATCACCAAATAAAATCCAGGCACACTGGATTACGCAAGCCAGGAAGACAAAGCCAACAAGAATCAGTAACTTACTGGGTTTAGAGGGCTTCAGAGGCACCGTAGGGGGCTCAATGGTAGCAAACACGGGACGCACCGCCTGAACCTTTGTCTCAGCCAGCTGAAGCTGCTGGGCTATCTGGTTATAGAGAGTGAAAGCAAGCTGAGCCTCATTCTGAAGTCGATCGCGAGTAGTCTGCGCTCCATAAAGCGCCAGACCCTGATTGCGATCCATATAGTCGGCATAGCGCTGCTGAGCCTTATAATAGGCATCACGAGCCTCATCGTTTAGCTTCTCCGCATACTCCAGATCTTCGCGAGCCTTATTAGTCCGGTAGTCTGTAACGTATGCCTTCAGACGCGCTGCAACGCTGTCTACTACCAACGCCGCAACCATAGGATCCTGCATCGTGGCAGAGATTGTAACTACACCTGTCTTAGTATCTACATTAGCAGCAATTCGGTCATCAAGCACCATTTTTATGGCATTCTGCTCCGGAGTAAGTTCAAAAGCATTAAGACCTTTACCATCGCCGGAATCGGGCTTACCTCGGAGAGCACCTAAAGCCTTACCGGGAAGTTTCATTATGAAACTCCACCAGGGGGCCGAAAGCTCTTCATCTACATATTGCTGCAGCTCAAAACGCCTCTTCTCCTTGTCGACAACAGGAAGAGTGAACAGCCCTACCGCAAACGGCGTGCTGTGAACCACATCGGGATACAACTGCGGATATACAGCATCGGCACCGGCACCGGCACCGGCACCGCCACTGCTGCTAATTGCTATCATTGCATTAAGCGCACCAACTATACCCGAAGCGCTCTTGCCATCGGAAACCTCCGGAGCAAGCTTGATAGTAGCTGTATATTCACGAGGAATACTGAAAGCTACAATCAGACCCAAAACGGCGCCATACAGGCCCCAGAGAGCTATTTTCTTACGCTGCTTCCATAGTTTGGCGGCAAGCTCTATCAGATCTATCTCCTGCTCTTCAGCTTCCGGACCTACCTGGAGATCCTTATCTTCAGTCTCTTTCATAGCCATAATTTATTTACGGAAGAGGCTTGCGATAGTTGCCGCCATCGTTGCAAGCGAGCCGAACGATGTTGACATACTTAAGATGCGTCCCCAGTCTGTATTACTCTTCTCCTTACTTGGAACCACTATATGGGAACCCGGTTCTACAACATCGCCTTTCTTTCCTCTGGATACAGATCCATTCATCTGGACTACATATATATTACCCTTACGGGCACGCTGTCCATAACCACCGGCCTGATCTATATAATATTTCAGGTTCTTTCCGGGCACATACGCCACTGTATTAGGATAAAGCACATCGCCGGAAATCCGTACTGTCGTAACCTCCTGAGGCACGTTTAATTGATCGCCGTCACGAAGCACAAGATCGGCATAACTGCCCGGATTCTTAAGCGCCTCCTCGAGATTTATACCTACATTATAATAGTCGCTTACATCTATCTTAGCTACCGAGATTGAGTCTTCGCCGGAGGCACTCATACGAGCCATACGCAACATCTCATCGCGCGCAAGCTTCTCATCATCGGATAGTTTGCGCCTTAGCGAAGCTCCCTTAACATAAGCACCGTCAATAATTCCGCCGGCGCGCTTTATAAGCGAACTCAGGCGCTCATTACGCGTCTGCAGCGCATATTGGCCGGTGAAAAGCACTTCGCCCTCTACCTTCACCAACTGCTGCTCCATATAGGTAGGGCTCTTACGAACCTCTACTATATCGTAAGGCTCGAGATAAAAATCCTCAGCTGCATCTTTCACGAGGCCATTCTCGAGCGAGAAGCTATAAACCTGCGCAATATTTTGTGACTCAGTTACCGCCGCAGGATCATCAATGCGCCGGCTCACTTCTACCTTCGCGGTCGAGGCTCCTTGCATCAATCCTCCTGCCCTCATGATAAGATCTTCTATCGTCATTTTTCGGGCATAGGAATACTCTCCGGGGAAGGCTACAAAACCGCTTATGCTCACCATACCCATTTCCTCGATTTCAAGAGTACTGCTGATTATGACCACATCATTCTTCTGCAGCGCCACATCAGCCGCCTTACCTGAAAGTATCTCCTTAAGATTTACCGACAGCACCTCGGGAATCATATCCTGACCCTCGCGATAAATCACTACGCGCTCTTCGAAGGCATCATCACTCGTTCCTTCAGCAGAGCGGATTAGCTTTCCTATCGTATTGGTACCGGCATCCAAAGCAAAGAATCCGGGACGATTCACTGCTCCCCGGAGCTCTACGCGGTTAGTAAATTTTTCATTTGTAATTCCTATAGCTACGAGATCGCCATCGCGCATGGCAAATGATGAAAAATCTCCGCTCGCCACATTGTGCATCTCATTCTCTTTACCATTCTGGCGAGATACTGTAGCCATTCCCGTATAAGCCCCTCCTGAATAACCACCGGCATATTTCAGAACATCGGCCAAGGTTTCTCCATTTTTAACCTCGTACCACATCGGACGCTTCACTCCGCCTTCCACTTCTACCAGCGTCTCGGCCGGAGCTACTATAATCACATCGCCCTCCTGAAGCCTTACATTGCCCGTCTGCTTGCCCTTGAAAAGATAATCATAGAGATCCACTGTGCTGATTGTGCGTCCGTTGCGGAGCACCTGCACCTTTCTCAGCGTACCTATGTCATTGATACCGCCCGCTCTATATAGAGCATGAAACACATTGGAGAAAGGCGACAGGCGGAATGTACCCGGCGCGGTCACTTCACCCATTACATCTACTTGAATTGACCGGATTTCACCAAGAGTTACATTTACATCGCTCTGTTCGGTGTCTACACCGGCATATTTCTGAGCAAAAGCGCTGCGTATATGCTTGTTAGCCTCCTGTATTGTCTTGCCATTCAAATAAACAGGACCTAACTGAGCTATCATTATACTACCCTCAGGGGAGATAATTTCTCGCAAATGATCTTCTGAAGCTCCCCATATATCGATTATTACCTCATCACCAGGACCAAGTCTATAATCCTGTGGAGTAGCCATGTTTTCGTTAGGCTCAAATGTAAGTTCCTGATTATTGAAGAAGGAATGTCCGAATATCTCGCGTTCAGGTATGTCGGGGATATCCTCAAACATAAACGTGCTATCGTTTTCTATTCCTAAATCCAAATATGGGAACCCGTAAAAATCCGTTTCGCCTTGCATATTCGTAGTGCCTTTCGTTTGCTTGGCATTACGATATTGCGTGTTACGCTGCGCGTTACGTTGCGCGTTACGTTGTGTATTACCCGACGCATCGCGCTGCTTATCCGTATCTATAGTCTTATTATCCCAATCTATTCTGCTTCTCGTACGCGTACGGGAATTTTTATCTGACGAAGAAGCATCCTCCTTCTTTTGGGTCTGATTCTGATTTTGATACTGATTCTGATATTGATACTGGGCTTTAATGCGCTGCACCTGAGCCTGCGTCACGCCCTTAGCCATCAGTTCGCGCCCAATCTGCTGCTCCGACTTTCCAGCAGCGCTCTGGGCCTTTATATAAGCTACTACTTCGGCATCGGTCATGGCGGCGGCAGAGAGCACCCCACCGAGTCCTACCATCGTAGCTATAAGTATTGATTTCAATTTCATCATGTCAAGTTCAGGATATCCTTTAAGTTAGCGGTTCACAGACCTTCATATTCTATTGAGAATGACTGAGGGTCTATGCTGTCTGCAAAGTTACGAAATTCTTTCCGATTATACCTCTTATTACTCGTACTTGACGATAAAAGCGAAAAAATTTGTAAATTTGCGCAAGTCTTAAGATTAAGATTAAAGTATGGATCTGTTTGATACCGTCAGCGAAGAAATCAAGAAGGCGATGCTGGCGCGCCAGAAAGTGAGGCTCGAAGCCCTCAGGGGGGTGAAAAAGGAATTCCTGGAGGCCAAGACTGCCAAGGGGGCTGCAGGAGAGCTTCCCGACGCAGTTGCCGTGAAGATTCTCCAGAAAATGGTGAAGCAGCGCAAGGAGAGCGCAAAGATATATGCCGATGCCAATCGTCCCGAACTGGCTGAAAATGAGCTCGCCGAAGCTGAGGTTATCGCCGAGTTCCTGCCCAAGCAGCTTTCAGGAGCTGAATTGGAGGCGGAAGTGCGTGCCATTATAGAGCGCCTCGGTGCCTCCGGTCCCAAAGACCTCGGAAAGGTGATGGGCACAGCCTCAAAAGAACTGGCCGGACGCGCCGATGGCTCCGCCGTGGCCGCTCTTGTTAAATCAATCTTAAATTCTTGATTTCTTAATGCTTACGCTTCAAACGATAAAGGCTGACCCCGAATTTGTTATTTCGCGTCTGGCCGTGAAAGGCTTCGACGGCAGAGCCGTGATAGCCGAGATTCTTGAAATCGACTCCGAGCGCCGCCGCCTCCAGCAGAAGTGTGATTCCGATGCTTCGGAGCTAAAGAAGCTGGCTGCCTCCATCGGCGCCCTTATGAAGCAGGGCAAAAAGGAGGAGGCTGAGCAGGCCAAGCAGCGGGTGGCCGATCTCAAAGGCGCCTCCAAAGGGCTGCAAGAGAGGCTTGAAGAATGCCAGACGAAGATGCGCGAGCTGCTGCTCACGGTGCCCAACCTTCCTTGCGCCGATGTGCCCGAGGGTCTTACGGCAGCCGACAATGTAGTTACCGCTACCGGCGGCAAGATGCCTGAGCTCGGCCCCGATGCCCTTCCTCACTGGGAGCTCGCCAAGAAATACGGCATAATAGATTTTGAGCTGGGTGTGAAGGTTACCGGAGCGGGATTCCCGTTCTATGTAGGCAAAGGAGCCCGGCTGCAGCGTGCCCTGATCCAGTTCTTCCTCGACGAAGCCTGGGCGGCTGGCTACACTGAGGTGGAGCCCCCGTTCGTAGTAAACGAAGCCTCCGGCTACGGCACTGGCCAGCTCCCCGACAAGGAGGGTCAGATGTACCATGTTACGCTTGATAATCTCTACCTCATACCTACGGCCGAGGTACCGGTCACCAACATCTACCGCGATGTAATTATCCCCGCCGCCGACCTGCCTAAGAAAAACTGCGCCTACAGTCCTTGCTGGCGTCGCGAGGCCGGCAGCTATGGCAAAGACGTGCGTGGTCTTAACCGTCTCCACCAGTTTGATAAGGTGGAAATCGTGCGCATCGAGCGTCCGGAAGATTCCTATGCCGCTCTCGAGGAGATGAAGGCTCACGTGCAGGGCCTACTGGAAAAGCTCGGTCTGCCCTGGCACATTCTGCGCCTCTGCGGCGGCGATATGTCGTTCACTTCCGCCATCACCTACGATTTCGAGGTGTGGAGCGCCGCTCAGGAGCGCTGGCTGGAGGTGTCGTCGGTGAGCAATTTCGAGAGCTATCAGGCCAACCGCCTGCAATGCCGCTACCGCGATCCGGCCGACAAGAAGATCCACCTCTGCCATACGCTCAATGGTTCAGCTCTGGCTCTTCCCCGCATCGTGGCCGCGCTGCTCGAGAATTTCCAGACTCCGGAGGGTATCGTAGTGCCGGAATGCCTGCGAAAATATACCGGTTTCGATATAATCAACTAACCATCACAACTCCGCCATGCGCTACAGCAGCAAAGAAGAGAAAAAAATCCCGATCAACGATCCGACCGGAAAATGGTCAGACCTCACCCTATTGCCCGAATGGGAGGAACCGTTCTACAACGTATATACGCTGAAGAAGCACGGCAAATGGGTGATGTGCATGGCTCTCAAGGAGGAGTATGCCTCCGATCCCGAGCGCAAGGCCGGGCTCAGAAAGGAGTTTGAGGTGCGATATCAGCTGGCTCACCCCAATATAGTGATGGTCAATGATTTCGAGGATATTCCCGGAATCGGGCAGGCCATCGTGACCGACGATGTCTACGGCTATTCCCTTCGCCGCCTGATCGATGAGAAGCGCCTCACGCCCGTAATCGTGGAGCGCCTCCAGACGCAGATGCTCGATGCCCTGGCCTACATTCAGGAAAACCATCTGCTTCATCGTCCGCTCACTCCCGAAAGCATCATCTTCACTGAATATAACCAGAACCTCAAGCTTCTCAACGTAGGCTACGACCAGTCGCAGCGTCTCACCCCGGCTGATGCCGAGGAAGATATCCGCGCCTACGGCCGGATTCTCGAAGAGGTGCTCGACGCGCTGCCCACCTCGCTGCCGAAGTTGCGCAAGGTGGCCCGCAAATGCTCTGAAGGCCAGTTCCATTCGGTGCCCGATGTGCAGCTCGCCATGGAGCGCAGGAGCGCATCGCAAATCTATATGTTTCTCTGCCTGGCGCTCGTGGTGCTAATCGCCATGCTCGTCTGGCTCACTTCAAGAAGCTGATGATCGAAATAAAACGCATTAAGCCTTCGCGCGGGGAGCTCAGGAAGTTCACCCAGTTTCAGATCGACCTCTACAAGGGATCGCCCTGGTATGTACCCCCCTTGGTGTTCGACGATCTCAACACGCTCGACCCGAAGAAGAACCCGGCATTCGATTTCTGTGAGGCAGAATATTTCATGGCCTACCGCGACGGCAAGCCCGCCGGCAGGATCGCAGCCATCATCAACAGGCAACTCAACGAAAAGCAGGGCACCCACACGGCGCGTTTCGGCTGGGTTGATTTCTGCGACGATCCGGAGGTAGTGAAAGCTCTCTTCGAGGCAGCCGAGGAGTGGGCGCGCTCCAAAGGAATGCAGCGCATGATAGGCCCCCTCGGCTTCACCGATCTCGATAAGGAAGGCTGCCTTGTAGAAGGCTTCGAGGAGCTTTCGACCATGAATACCATCTACAACTATCCTTACTATTCGGCCCGCATCGAAGAGCTTGGATATAAGAAAGATAGCGACTGGCTCGAGTATGTGATGGACGTGCCGGAGCGCATTCCGGAGAAATACGACCGCATCGCCGAGATCGTGAAGAAGAAATATGGTCTGAGGGTGCTTAAATACACCTCCAAGAAGCAGCTCCGCAAAGATTACGGCCATGCCCTCTTCGAGCTCATCAACGAGACCTATGCCGGCCTCTATGGCTATTCGCCTCTCACCCAGCGCCAGATCGACTATTATATCAAGATGTATCTGTCGATGCTCAACCTCGACCTGATCACCTTGGTGGTAGACCGCGATGACCGCCTCGTAAGCGTAGGCATCTCGATGCCCTCCATGAGCCGGGCCCTTCAGAAATCGAAAGGAAAGATTTTCCCGATGGGCTGGCGCCATCTGCTTAAAGGTCTCAACGGACCCAACGACCGCGTTGACCTGTTTCTGGTTGCGGTGAAACCTGAATACCAGAGCAAAGGCGTAAATGCACTCCTATTTCAGGATCTTATTCCTCACTATATAGCGAAGGGCTACCGCTGGGCAGAATCCAACCCGGAACTGGAGACCAACGCAAAGGTGCAGAGCCAATGGGACTATTTCAGCCGCCGGCAGCATCGCCGCCGCCGCTCGTATGCCAAAGAGCTGGCTCCTTCAAAATGATATAAAACTTTGATTCATAGCGTTTTTAATTTAAATAATAAAATTCTAAACCACAATGGTTCTTACCGACACAGACTATAGCTTCCGCGGCCAGCAGTCGCTCTATCACGGCAAGGTGCGCGACGTATACGACATCGACAACCGCTATCTCGTAATGGTAGCTACCGACCGCATCTCCGCCTTCGATGTGGTGCTTCCCGAAGGAATACCTTACAAAGGCCAGGTTCTCAACCAGATAGCCGCTCATTTCCTGGAGGCCACCTCTGATATAGTGCCCAACTGGAAGATAGCCGTACCCGATCCGATGGTGACTGTAGGCGTTAAGGCTCAGCCCCTTAAGATCGAGATGATCGTGCGCGGCTACATCGCCGGCAGCGCATGGCGCGAATATGCCAAAGGTGCCCGCGAAATCTGCGGTGTGAAGCTGCCCGAAGGCCTCAAGGAGAACGAAAAGCTCCCCGAACCGATTCTGACGCCTACCACCAAAGCTGATGCCGGCCACGACGAGAACATCTCTCGCGAGGAGATCATCAAGCAGGGTATCGTGCCCGAGAAGGTCTATGAGCAGGTGGAGCGCTACGCCCTCCAGCTCTTTGCGCGCGGCACCGAGATGGCAGCCCGCCAGGGTCTTATCCTGGTCGACACCAAATATGAGTTCGGTCTGCTCCCCGACGGCACCGTGATCCTCATCGACGAAATCCATACCCCCGACTCCTCCCGCTATTTCTATGCCGAGGGCTACGAGGAGCGTCAGGCCAAGGGAGAGCCGCAGAAGCAGCTCTCGAAGGAGTTCGTGCGCCAGTGGCTCATCGATCATGGCTTCATGGGCAAGCCCGGCCAGAAGGTGCCCGAGATGACGCCCGAATACTGCAAGGAGGTATCCGACCGCTACATCGAGCTCTACGAGCACATCACGGGTCATAAGTTTGAACCCGCACCCGAACAGGATCTGAAGACGCGCATCTACGACAATGTAGAGGCCTGCCTCGCCCAGCTTTGAACCAGCACCCGCAAAATACCGGTTCCTCCAGCCCCGAACACCTTCTGCCTTACTCCGTAGAGGAGGCAGGAGAGCAGAAGGGGGGGCAGGTGAGGCGCATGTTTGATATCATAGCTCCCGGCTATGATAAGATGAACATGCTCATGACCTTAGGTCTCTGCCGCTTCTGGCGGGAGAGCGCGCTGCGCTCCATCAGGGACAGGCTGAAGGGGGCCGACGTGCTCGACGTGGCAACGGGAACGGGCGACCTCGCCTTCCGGCTCGCCGAAAAATATGGCGCCGCCTCAGTGACCGGCATCGACCTTTCCGAGGGCATGCTTGCCGAAGCCCAAGGCCGGCTGAGGCGCACCGAGGGCTTATCGGATAAAATCCGGTTCATTCAGGCCGACTGTCTGGATCTGCCTTTTCCTGACAATAGCTTCGATGCGGTGACCGTGGCCTACGGCGTGCGCAACTTCGAGAACCTCGCCAAAGGCTATTCGGAGATGCTTCGGGTACTGAAACCCGGAGGCACGCTGCTGGTGATCGAGCTTGCGAAACCGCGCAATCTGCTTATGCGCCTGGGCTATAACCTTCACACGCGCTTCCTTGTGCCGGCCATGGGCAAATGCGTGACCGGCGATCCGCAAGCCTACACCTATCTTCCGCGAAGCATCGCCGCCTGCCCCGACCGAGAGATGATGGCGCAGCTCATAAATTCCGCCGGCTTCCGCGAAGTGGCGTGGCGCTCGCTTGCGCCCGGCACCGTGGTAAGCTACAGGGCGCGCAAGCCGCTTTCGGATTCAATCTCCTGATCGAGAAGCATACACATTATCGTGTGGCGCAGGTCATCGGCCTGCGCCGCATGTTTTTCTGCGGCCTCAGGCGAGGATGTGCGTAGCATGGCGGCCACGGCGCGCTCCGATGCCAGCATTCTGCCCATCTCCGGCAGCCATTCCGGAGCCTGGTCCTTCCAGGCGGCAAACTCAGCCTCCACCGCAGCCAGCTCGACCCTTACAAACGGCTCCGTAAGAGCCGTTTGCGAAGGAGTGACCACAGGTGAGCGCCACACCTTCGGAGCCCTCTCGCCGCTGGCGGGAGCACAGAAAAAATACTCGGCAGCCATAATCTGGCAGGCCATTTCGTTCACTTTCAAAAAATCTTTCTCAAACATAATTGGTTTTTTTGTTAAAAAATTAGTAAATTTGCACTCAGACAATACTTTTTTCCTATCATCATCATGAAGAAAATATTTATCCTCGCGCTTGCAGCAGGCACCGTATTTTCGGTAAGCGCTGCCAACAAGCAGAAGAAAGAGGCGGCTGACTCGACCTTCAAGTTCACCGACGTGAAGGTAGTCAAGACCACTCCCGTGAAGAACCAGAACAAGAGCGGCACGTGCTGGAGCTTCTCCACCACCTCCTTCCTGGAAGATGAGGTGATGCGCAAAGGCGGTCCGGAACTCGACCTGGCCGACATGTGGCCCGTACGTCACTGCTACAACGACAAGTCGATCAAGTACGTGCGCACGGACGGCGTAAACAGCAACCTTTCCCAAGGCGGTGCCGCTGAAGACGTGATCTATGTGCTCCGCACCTACGGCTTCGTGCCCGAATCGGCTTATCCGGGCCTGAACTATGGCGAGAAGAAGCACGACCACGGTGAGCTCGAATCAGGCGTGAAGGGCTACATCGACGGCGTCCGCAAGGGTGGCCGCAAGCGCACCACAGCCTGGAAGAACGGTCTTGGCGGCATTCTCGACGCATATTTCGGCCAGCTGCCCGAAACCTTCGTATATGAAGGCAAAACCTACACCCCGCGCACCTTCGCCGACGAGGTGATGAAGCTCAACCCCGATGACTATGTATCGATCACGAGCTTTACCCACCACCCCTTCTACACCCAGTTCCCTCTGGAGGTATCCGACAACTGGCTGTGGGCTCCGAGCTGGAACGTGCAGATGGAAGATATGGAGCGCATCGTAGACAACGCCATTGAAAACGGTTACACCGTAGCATGGGGTGCCGACGTGAGTGAGCCTGGCTTCCAGTACAACAAGGGCTTCGCAGTGCTCAACGAGCCCATCACCGAAAATGACCTCGAGGGCACCGAGCTCTCCCGCTGGGTGAAGCTCACTCCTCAGGAGAAAGCAAAACGCAACCAGGTGACCGGTCCTAACTACAAGCGTAAGAAAGTGACCCAGGAAAGCCGTCAGGCAGCCTTCGACAATAAGGAGACGACCGATGACCACGGCATGGTGATCGTAGGTATCGCCCAGGACCAGAACGGCGAGAAATATTATAAGGTGAAGAACTCCTGGGATACCAACCAGGTATACGGAGGTTTCTTCTACATGAGCGTTCCTTATATGCTGGAGAAGACCACCACTATGATGGTGAACAAGAACGCCCTTCCCGCTGATCTTGCCCAGAAGCTGAAATAAGAAATTTCAAATTTCAAGGCTAAACTGATTGAGGAGCCTCAGGCTCCGTGCCGAAGCGCTGACCGAAAGGTTGGCGCTTCTTTCATTTCTCTCGTTTGCGCTGCAAAGTTAGATATTATTTTTGAAACCGCAAAATTAAATTTGGATATTTCAATAAAAGAAGCTAACTTTGCATCAGATTTCTGCGCTAAGGGAATCTACTAAATCGGAACAGAAACCATTAAAACCAAGATTATGAGCAATTTCAAAGATTATTTCGAAGATTTCGAATTGTGGGCACGCGAATGCGTAGCCATAACCGACAAGATGAGCGGCATGCAGGTGCCCTTCAGGCTCAACAAGCCCCAGAAGCGGGTGCTCGCGGAGCTCGAGAGCATGCGCCAGGCCGGGCGGCCGATCCGCCTGATAATGCTGAAGGCGAGGCAATGGGGCGGAAGCACGCTGATAGAGACCTATATGGCATGGATGCAGCTCGTGCGCCGCGAGGGCTGGAACGCGCTCGTATGCGCCCACGTAAAAGATGCGTCGGCAGGAATCCGCGGCACCTACAGCCGGCTGCTGCGCAACTATCCCGACCGGCTCAAGACCACTTTCGATTCCGAGGGCAATCTCCGTCCCGACCCGAAAGCCTGGACTCTTCAACCCTACGAGAAAACCGGATCGATGGCCTGGATAGCCGCGCGGGGCAGCCTTTTGGGCATAGCTTCGGCACAGGCGCCCGATTCGGTGAGGGGATTCAATTTCCACATGGCCCACCTCTCGGAGGTAGCCTTCTGGGGAGAGGGTGAGAGCGAGGCCGCCGAGAAGATAGTGCGCACGGTAAGCGGCACGGTGCCTCTCTGCGCCGACTCGCTGATAGTGATGGAATCGACCGCCAACGGCCGCGACAATTACTTCTACAAGGAATGGAAACGCGCGCACGCGGAAAAGAGCGACAAGAGGGCGGTGTTCGTGCCCTGGTATGAGATCGACATATATAAAACTGAGCCTCTCTCACCTTCGGAGGTGGAGAAGCTCAGAAAAGATCTTGACGGCTATGAGCTCCAGCTGATGGACCGCACCGGCATCGAGGCGGAGCGGATAGCCTGGTATCACCGGAAGCGCCGGGAATATCCCACACACGAGGCGATGATGGCGGAATTTCCATCAACTCCCGAAGAGGCGTTTCTCAACGGTGAGGCCTCATGCACGGCACCCGATTTCAACCCCTCAGAAGCGATAGCCGACAGCCATCGCCTCCGGAGCATAGAAGCCATAGGCACCTCTGCGGGGCTTACTTGCGCGCCTCGGCCTCGGATTTCAGAAGGTCGCGGATCTCTGTCAGAAGAACTTCTTCTTTGGTAGGCTCCGGATCGGGCGCAGGCGCGGGATCGGGCTCAGCCTCTTTCTTCTTGAGCTTTACAGCGAAGCGGAGAGCCACGAAAATGCTGAGCGCGATGATGACGAAGTCTACGATATTCTGAATGAAGAGACCATAGTTGATAGCCACTTCCTCAACCGCAGCCACCCCGTCGGCGGTAGCCTCATGTCCGGGTGTGATCACATATTTCAGGTTCTTGTAGCCGTCACCTCCTGTCACGATTGAGATAACGGGCATGAGAATATCGTTGACGAGCGAAGAAACGATTTTTCCAAACGCTCCGCCGACGATAACACCCACTGCCATGTCGATCACATTACCCTTAAGGGCAAATTCTTTAAAGTCTGCGAGAAATTTTCCCATAGTGATTAATTGCGAAAAAATTCTTAAATTTGCACTCCGGAGAGTTAAAACTCCAAAGCCGATGCAAAAATACGCACAATCTGTGTGTTATACAAACGGTAAAAAGGTAAAAATAACGGTAAAAGAGAACTTAAACCCAAATATTCAAAAAAGATGACAAAAGTAGGTATTAACGGATTCGGACGCATCGGACGCTTCGTGTTCCGTGCTTCCACAAAGCGTGATGATCTGGAGGTTGTAGCAATCAACGACCTTCTGCCGGTAGACTATATGGCCTACATGCTCAAATACGACACAATGCACGGCCACTTCGATGGCACCGTAGATTATGATCTGGAGAAGAGCCTTCTGATCGTAAACGGCAAGCCTATCCGCGTAACGGCCTGCAAGGACCCGAAAGAAATCGGCTGGGGCGAAGTAGGCGCAGAATATGTAGTAGAGAGCACCGGCCTTTTCCTCACCAAAGAGAAATCGCAGGCTCACCTCGAAGCAGGTGCTAAATATGTGGTTATGTCGGCTCCTTCGAAGGACGACACCCCGATGTTCGTAATGGGTGTGAACCAGGACAGCTATGTAAAGGGCACCCAGATGGTATCCAACGCTTCCTGCACCACTAACTGCCTTGCTCCTATCGCTAAGGTGCTCGACGAGAACTTCGGTATCGTGAACGGCCTGATGACGACGGTACACTCCACGACAGCCACCCAGAAGACGGTAGACGGTCCTTCAATGAAAGACTGGCGCGGCGGTCGCGCAGCAAGCGGCAACATCATTCCTTCCACCACCGGTGCCGCCAAGGCAGTAGGCAAGGTGATTCCTTCGCTCAACGGTAAGCTCACCGGCATCTCGATGCGCGTGCCTACCCTCGACGTATCTGTAGTGGACCTGACGGTTAACCTGGAGAAGCCGGCCACGAAGGAGCAGATCTGCGCTGCCATGAAGGCTGCTTCCGAGGGCGAGCTCAAGGGAATTCTCGGCTACACGGAAGATGCCGTAGTATCGAGCGACTTCCTCGGTGATCCCCGCACATCTATCTTCGATGCAAACGCAGGCGTATATCTGACCGACAAGTTCGTGAAGGTTGTATCCTGGTATGACAATGAGATCGGCTACTCCAACAAGGTGCTCGACCTCATCGCTCACATGAAGAAGGTGAACGGCTAAAAAAGGACGTTTAATAATTGTTTTCATACTTTGTTTTCCTGCGGGCTGTGAAGTTCGCAGGTTTTTTATCCCCAGGTAGCGCTCCGCTGACCTGGGGTTAAAAATAATATCGCCACTGCGCGGCTGAGTGGGGAACAGAGCTTTCAAGGAGATCAAGGCTTTGAGCTGAAGCTCAAAGGCCTGGACAAAAAAGCTGATAGCCCTTTAATCGGTGGAAGGTATGAGGGGATTTTTCTTAAGTGGTTTTGAAATTGTCGGGGTTGTATTAACTTTGTAAGCAAGTTTTCTTTTCTAAACCAATGTAACGATTTATGAAACCAAACAGATTTTTAAAGGTATTCGGACTGTGCCTTCTTTCTTATTGCTCCGCCTTCGGTGCAAATGATGGCAAAACCGTATATATCAGTGATTTTCTATCTCCCGGTGAGGCTCAGACTGATGCCCAGCCGGCTATCCGGGCAGCCTTGGAGGCAGCGAAAGAGTCGAAGGCTTCCAAGCTCGTGCTCCCCGGAGGAAAGCTGCGCGTGCGCCCCGACAAGGCCTTCGAGAAGTATCAGTTTATATCCAACAACGACGAAAGCCTTAAGCGGATAGCTTTCCAGCTCGACGGCTTCGATAACCTTACTATCGAGGGCAATGGCACGGAGCTAATCTTCACCGGATTCATCTCTCCCTTCAATCTTGAGGACTGCACTAACATTACCATCGAGAACCTGAGCATCGATTTCACACGCACGTTTCATTCGGAGGGTACGATCACCAATGTGTTCGACGGCGGCTTCGACATTTCCTTCGCTCCTGAATATGGCGCCGAGGTAAACAACGGTCTTCTCCGCTTCCGCGATAAAGAAGGCACGACCTATCCTTACGGCAGCATGCTGGAGTTTGACGTAAATAAACGCGAACCAGCCTATTATGCTCAGGATATATGGATCTGGGGCGGAATGCCTGTAACCAAGAATGAAGACGGCAGCTTCCGCTTCACGGGCAAGGACAAGGTGGGCACTCCCGGCAATATCATGATTTTCGGCGCTCTGGCCCGCTATAATCCCGCTTTCACTCTGGCCGACTGCAACGGCGTGACTCTCAAAAACATCAATATCTACCACTGCGGGGGCATGGGAGTGATAGCCCAGAGAAGCCGCGATATCGAGCTCAATAAGGTAGATGTGGTGCCCCCGGCGGGCAGAATGGTATCGGCTACGGCTGACGCCACCCACTTCGTGAACTGCGGCGGCTATCTGCGCATGATCGACTGCACGTTTAAGAATCAGAAAGATGACGCTACCAATATCCACGGCCTCTATATGGCAGTAGATTCCGTGATGGCTCCCGACAAGATGATGGTGCGCTGGCACAACTCGGGGCAGTACGGAGTAGATTTCATACGTCCCGGCATGACGCTTGAGCTTGTTGACAATGAGAATCTTAACACGTATGCCCGCAGGGAGGTGAAAGATGTGAAGCGTCTTAACAAGATCTTCACTGAAGTGACTCTTACGGAGCCTCTTCCGGAGGGAGTGAAGAAGCGCCACGTAGTAGCGGCTGACGACGACTATCCCGAAGTGCTCATAAAAGGCTGCCATTTCAGCGGTAACCGCGCCCGTGGCCTGCTCCTGGGCTCGAGAGGCAAGACGGTGATTGAAGATTGCTATTTCCACATTCCGGGCTCCGCGATTCTTTTCGAAGGCGACGGCAACTATTGGTGGGAGCAGTCGGGAGTGCGCGATGTGACGATCCGCAACAACGTGTTTGAGAACGGCAACTACGGCTCTCCTACATGGGGCAGCGCCTGCATCTCTGTAGGCAGCGGAATCCCTCAGCGCGAAAACTGCCGCTACCACAAGAATATCAAGGTGAACGGCAACACTTTCCGCGTGTTTGATCCGAGAATCATCAACATATATTGTGTAGATGGGTTTGAATTTACCCCTGACAATAAGATCGAGATGACCGATGCCTATGTGTATGGCCGCGAGGAGACCCGCAATTTTGTAGCTACGGACTCCGACAATGTGAAATTCCCTACGCAAAAAGCTGATAAAAAGGGGAAGAAGTAAGGCTGAGACAGCTGATCAATCATGTGATATCCCGGTGCGCTTCCCTCGCATCGCGATAATCTTTTGATAATCTTATATGTTTGTATTAACTTTGCAATAATAAAAGGATATAGCCATGGCATTACCAATAGCGTCCATACCGGTTCTAACCGGAGAAGTGGCTCACCGGTTTGAGACAGAGGCACAAAACAACTACCAGCGCAACCTCAATCGCAGTGAGCAGGAGAAAAAAGCTGAGGCAGAAGCTCTTGAAAGAGGATTTGCCAAGCTCCGCCGTATGCTTAATAAAGCGCATCTGGACGTCTAATGTTTTATGACCTGATAAGAATAGCTGAAGATTATATCGAAAATACTTCTTCCTCAGAGAATTGAGGGCTTCTGTCCCTACAGAAACTCATAAATTTCAAATAATCAGTGGAAGGGGGAAATGTCGGGTTATTTTAGTAATTTTGGCCGCGAAATGCGGAAGGAAAACCTGATAAGAAAGTTTTTCGCAGTAGCGCTGATAGGCCTGTTCGTAAACTTTATGTTTGTGAACACGGTGTTTACGCATACTCACCGTATGGCCGACGGCTCTCTGATGAGCCACTCCCACCCTTACCAGCCTTCTACCTCTCACAGTCATTCCACCTCTCTTCTCTCCCTCATATCGGGCTTCAACAGCGCCGCATCGGCATTCCAGGGTATCGCCTCAATATTTCTTGCCGCGATATCCAGCCTGATAGCCATCGACTATCTCTGCAAGGCGCCGCAGAGGCTCATCAATCCGCAATACCGGATTTACTCCCTTAGGGCTCCGCCCGCGATAAGATAATTCATACTCTCCTCCAACCTCGGATAGAATCCGGGGCAAGACATTGTATGTAAATATCTTATAACAAAATTTATGTCCAAAATCATAAAAGTTTTGGCTATGGCTCTTGCTGTAGCCATCTGGAGCGCGGGTGCCCAGGGAGCAACGCATAACACTGATTCCCACATTGTAGGCCATGTGGTAGACAGAAGTACCGGCGAACATCTTGCCTACTGCACGGTGAAAATAAAAGGCACTTCAATCGGCTGCATGACTGATGCCTCCGGTCATTTCGCAATCCACGACGTAGAACCGGGAGAGTATATACTCGAAGCTTCCTTTGCCGGCTATAAAACTCAGGAACTTCCGGCCAAAGTGTTGCCAGATAAGACTATAGAGGTGAAATTTGACCTTGTTCCCGACAATTTCATGCTCGACCAGGTAGTGGTAACCTCCTCGAAAAGCGAAACCAAAAGGCGGGAAAGCGCCAATCTGGTGAATGTGACTACCGGCAAACTGCTTACCCAGGTGGGAGCCTGCTCGCTGGCCGACGGTCTTGATTTTCAGCCGGGCGTGAGGGTAGAAAACGATTGCCAGAACTGCGGCTTCACACAGGTGCGCATCAATGGTCTCGACGGCCATTATTCCCAGATCCTGATGAATTAGCGTCCAGTATTTTCGGCGTTGGCGGGAGTGTATGGTCTCGAGCAGATTCCGGCCAATATGATCGACCGCATCGAGGTGATGCGCGGCGGAGGGTCGGCTCTCTTCGGTTCGTCGGCGATAGGAGGCACCATCAACATTATAACCAAAGATCCTGTGGTCAATTCAGCCCAGATAAGCCATACGCTCTCTTCGATAGGGCCATCGGGAAGCCTTGACAACAACACTACATTCAATGCCTCGGTGGTGACAGATACCCATAAAGCGGGACTTATGGCCTACGGTCAGAGCCGCAACCGCGACGGCTACGACGCCAATGGCGACGGCTATACCGAAATAGCCGCCCTGAGCAGCCAGACTATCGGAGCAAGAATGTTTGCACGCCCTACGGGCAGCTCGCGCCTCGCTCTGGAATATCACACCACTCATGAATACCGGCGCGGTGGCGATAAGCTCGATCAGCCTCCTCACCTGGCGATGGTGGCCGAGCAGACGGAACACAATATTCATGGCGGCGAGGTATCCTATAACCTCTGGCTTGACGATAATAAAGGCCACTTTACGGCGTTTGCCGCCACGCAGGCCATAAAGCGCAACAGCTATTACGGGTCGGAGATGGATCCCGACGCTTACGGGCGCACTACGGATCTGGTGGTGACAGCCGGGTCGCAATACACTCACAATTTCAAACGCTTGCTTTTCATGCCTTCTCAATTCGTGGGAGGTCTGGAGTATTCTTACAACAGGCTCCACGATGTAACGGTAGGCTATGCGCATGATATTCTTCAAAATGTGAATATCTACAGCGCATACGCCCAGAATGAATGGCGCGACGAGCGGTGGGGATTTCTCATCGGCGCGCGTCTTGACAAGCACTCCCTCATAAAGAATGTGATTGTGTCGCCCCGCGCCAATGTGCGGTTCAATCCCTCCGAAAAGTTTAATTTCCGGCTTTCTTATTCTACCGGCTTCCGCTCTCCGCAGGCTTACGACGAGGATTTCCACGTGGCTATAGTTGGCGGCGAGAGGGTAGTGACAGTGCTGGCTCCGGGCCTTAAACAGGAAAGCTCCAACAGCTTCAGCGCCTCAGCCGATATATATCTTCCTATCGGAACCGTGCAGACTAATTTTCTTATAGAGGGCTTCTATACGGATCTGCGCGATGTGTTTGCACTGCGGCAACTCGACCAGACCGATGCCATGGGCAACGCTATTCTGGAGCGCTATAATGGCTCGGGTGCGGTTGTGGCAGGATTGAATCTCGAAGCAAAGGTATTCTTTTCCAATCGTTTTGATACTCAGCTCGGACTCACGCTGCAGAGTAGCCGCTATAAAAAGCCGGAGTATTGGAGCGATAACCCGGACGTGGCTCCGGTGAAGAAGATGTTTCGCACTCCTGATATATATGGTTATATAACAGCTAATTATAATATCAACAAACATTGGAAGGCGCGTCTCAACGGCACTCTGACGGGCCCCATGACGGTGCAGCATCTCGAAGGGTCGGGCACTCCGGTCGATGTAGCCGTGAAAACCCCAACTTTCTTTGATGCTGACCTGAGCATAGTCTACACTTTCAAGATTCTGAAACGCGTTACGGCCGATATCACAGCCGGAGTAACCAATATTCTTAATTCTTATCAGAAAGACTTCGATCTGGGATATCTCCGCGACTCCGGCTATATCTACGGTCCTTCTCAACCGCGCTCCATAAAGGTGGGAGTGCAACTGTCGCTCTGACATATTATATATCTGGTCTTCAATATAATAATAGTAGAGGGTACACTTAAATGCGCCCTCTGCTTTTACAATGCAACCGTAAATTCAGGTGTAGATAAGGCTGTAGATAACCTGAAGAGAAGCGGGAGAGAAGGCTGTAGAGAGAAAAAGGAATGAATATCTGAATTTCCGGGACCCGAGATTATCGACACCTCTTCCGGGGGTTAGCTACATCGAAACGGACAGAAACCGGCGAAAAATATATTGACGCCGGGATTATGCACAGCATGTAGATAATCTTCGTAACTATTTATAAATTCAGAAAAAGAGCCTGTAAGTAATCTATAAATAACCCTGCTCACTTAACCCATAACTCAAAAAAGCAAGAGAGGGAGGAAAAAGTTATTGTACGAATCTACAGCTATTGTTGATGATCATTATAAATTTATATAATCTTAAATTTATTCTAAATAAAATAAAAAGGTTCCATACTCATCTGAAGTTTTTGAAAATATTTGTTTCTATTATAACTTTTATTACTTTTGTAGAAATAAAACCTAAAGATGCTACTATGAGTGCCAGACTTACGAAAAAAGCGATAGAAATTTTCGAGAATATAAAAAAGAGAGATGAGGAAGGACAAGAATACTGGACAGCTCGAGATCTTTATAGAGTACTCGGATATGTAGAGTATGGTAAGTTTCTGCCAGTGGCACGTAAAGCTTGGTATAATTGTAAAAATAGTGGAATAAATCCCAATGATCATTTCGCTCCGTTTAGCGATATGATAACCTTAGGTAAAGGCGCTGAGAGAAAGGTAGATAATATTAAGTTATCGCGCTATGCGTGTTACTTAATTGTACTCAATGCCGATCCTACTAAAACTATTGTAGCTCAGGCTAAAACCTATTTTGCAATCCAAACAAGAAGATCTGAAATATTACTTGATAATATACATCTTTCAGAAGAAGAAAGGCGCAGGCTTCTACTGCGAGGAGAAATGAAAAAGCATAATTCTCAGCTTGCAGGAGCAGCACAGAAAGCTGGTGTGGTAAGCAATAGGGACTACGCAATTTTCCAGAATGAAGGGTATAAGGGATTATATGGAGGCCTTACAAGTGCGGATATCCATGAAAGAAAAGGACTTGGTAAATCTCAAAATATCCTTGATCACATGGGAAGTACTGAGCTTGCAGCAAATCTTTTCCGGGCTACTCAAACCGAAGAGGTGTTGAGAAAAGAAAATATAGTAGGTAAAGAAAATGCTAATAAAGTGCATAAAGAGGTAGGAACTAAGGTTCGTAGAGCTATTAAGAGCATAGGTGGAACCATGCCAGAGGATCTTCCATCGGTAGAAAGCATAAAGAAACTGGAAAGAAAAGAGCAAAAGCTGTTGAAATCAAAGAATTTGGATATGAATGAAAAAGATGATTAAATGTTAGCTATTGATAATTAACTCTTTGCAATGGGGATTGAGGGAATTCGGGAGAAAATGCTAATTTTGCAACTTAAACATATTTGAGACCATGGCAAATCAGGAACTTTCGGAACAGGAGATAGTGCGCCGCCGCAGCATGGAGGCGCTCAGGGAGATGGGCATCGAGCCGTATCCTGCAGCAGAATATGTAGTGACGGGCCACGCCGCCGAGATAAAAGAAAATTTCCGCGATGAGGCCGAGGAGAAGAGAGAGGTGAGTGTAGCCGGTCGCCTGATGAGCCGTCGCGTGATGGGCAAGGCCACTTTCATTGAGCTTCAGGACTCTACGGGCCGCATTCAGGTGTATGTGAGCCGCGATGAGCTTTGCCCCGGCGAAGATAAGGCTCTTTACAACACAGTTGTAAAGAAGCTTCTCGATATAGGCGATTTTATAGGAGTGAAGGGCTACGTGTTCCGCACCCAGATGGGCGAGATTACTATTCACGCTCAGGAGCTTACGGTGCTCTCGAAGAGCCTGCGTCCGCTGCCGGTGGTGAAGATGAAAGATGGCAAGGCCTACGATGCCTTCACCGACCCGGAGCAGCGCTATCGCCAGCGCTATGTGGATCTGGTAGTGAATCAAGGCATTAAGGATATCTTCCTGAAGCGCACGAAGATATTCAATACCATGAGGGAATATTTCAACGAGCATGGCATAATGGAGGTAGAAACCCCGATTCTTCAGTCGATTCCCGGCGGAGCTTCGGCGCGCCCCTTCATCACGCATCATAACGCTCTCGACATTCCGCTATATCTGCGCATCGCCAATGAGCTTTATCTGAAGCGTCTCATAGTGGGAGGTTTCGAGGGAGTGTATGAGTTTGCGAAAGATTTCCGCAACGAGGGCATGGACCGCACCCACAATCCGGAGTTCACCTGCATGGAGATCTACGTGTCTTATAAGGACTACAAGTGGATGATGAGCTTCACGGAGAAGCTTCTCGAGAAGATATGCGTAGCCGTAAACGGTACCGACGAGGTGAAGATAGGCAACCACACTATTTCTTTCAAGGCTCCTTTCCCGCGCGTAACCATGACTCAGGCTATCCTCGACAAGACAGGTTTCGATATCACCGGCAAGAGCGAGGAGGAGCTGCGCGCCTTCTGCAAGCAGGAGGGTATCGAGGTAGATGAGTCTTACGGCAAGGGTAAGCTTATCGACGAGATTTTCGGAGAGAAATGCGAAGGAAGCTATATCCAGCCTACTTTCATAATAGATTATCCGATCGAGATGTCGCCCCTCACGAAGCGTCACCGCGACAATCCGGAGCTTACGGAGCGCTTTGAGCTGATGGTAAACGGCAAGGAGCTGGCTAATGCCTATTCAGAGCTCAACGATCCTATCGACCAGTATGAGAGGTTTGTAGAGCAGATGCGTCTTGCCGACAAGGGCGACGACGAGGCGATGATAATAGATGGCGACTTTATCCGCGCTCTTGAATACGGAATGCCTCCCACATCAGGTATGGGAATCGGTATGGACCGCCTCACTATGCTCATGACCGGCCAGGAGGCTATTCAGGAAGTGCTTCTCTTCCCGCAGATGCGCCCTGAGAAGCGTCAGAAATCGGAAGATACTGAAAAGGAGGAAGCTGCAAATTCCGAGGAGGTATGATGACTTCCGATCTTGGCCCTGTAGGGGTGATAGGAGGAGGCAGCTGGGCTACCGCGCTGGCCAAGCTGCTGATGAAGAACTGCGACAATATCCTCTGGTATATGCGGCGTCCCGACAGAATTGCCGAATTCAAGAGGCTGGGGCATAATCCGGTGTATCTCAGCGATGTGGGATTCGATACGGAGCGCATTCATTTCAGCAGTGATATCAACGAGATATGCTCTGCCGCCAAAACTATTGTGGTGGCTGTGCCTTCGCCCTATTTTCTGAGCCATGCCGAGAAAATCACCATAAGCCTGGAAGGCAAGAATATAGCTTCGGCGGTGAAGGGTATGGTGCCTGAAGCCAACGAGACGGTAACGAGCTGGATGTGCGCCAAACTGGGTTGCCGTGAGGAAGATATGCTGGTGATAGGCGGTCCCTGCCATGCCGAGGAGGTGGCGCTCGACCGCTTGAGCTATCTCACCATAGCCTGCCGCGATCTCCAGAAAAGCGAAGCCTTCTCGAAGCTGCTGGCATCGAAGAGAATGAAGACGATCACGAGCTGCGATGTGCTCGGTCTGCAATATGCCGCGGTGCTGAAAAATGTGTATGCCATAGCTGCGGGAATCGTCAACGGCCTGAAGAGTGGCGATAATTTCATGGCTGTGCTGGCCTGCAACGCCGTGAAGGAGATGAATGCGTTTCTCGATGTCGTGGCGCCGGAGAAGCGCGATATATGCGATTCAGCTTATCTGGGCGATCTGCTCGTGACGAGCTACAGCCGCTTCTCGCGCAATCATAATTTCGGCTCCATGATCGGCAAGGGCTACAGTGTGGCCGCCGCCCGCATGGAGATGGCGCAGACGGCCGAGGGCTGGTATGGCACCAAATGCATGCATGAGCTATGCCGCGACCGTGGAATCCACATGCCGCTGCTCGACTGCGTATGGAAGATTCTCTATGAAAACGCTCCTGTACGCGCCACTATAGCCGCCACAGCGGAAAATTTCACCTGAAAGACCGAACTTTCAGGGAGTCTAAAGTATTTTAGACTATAGGACAATATAAAACCCAAAAGACAATGAAAAATATTCAGGTAGAAATTGATCACGCCGTATATTTCGCTGGCGAAGATAAGTATAATGCCCTTCAGCAGGAGGCTGTAGGGGCTATTGAAAAGCTTGAGAATGGCACAGGAGCAGGTGCCGATTTTCTGGGTTGGGTGAACCTTCCCAAAGATATAACCGAGGCTCAGCTGGCTGATATCGAGGCTACAGCGAAGGGGCTCAGGGAGGCTTGCGATTATGTAGTATGCGTAGGCATCGGAGGCAGCTATCTGGGCGCTAAAGCGGTGATCGAGGCTTTGCAGGATCAGTTTGCTGCTTATAAGAAAATTAAACCGGAGGAGACCCATGTGCTCTTTGCCGGCCAGAATATAGGTGAAGATTATCTGGCTGAGCTCCAGAAACTTCTTGAGGGTAAGAAATTCGGTATCATCGTGATATCGAAGAGCGGCACCACTACTGAGCCCGCTATCGCTTTCCGCTTGCTGCGCGATCAGCTTGAGAAGCAGGTAGGAAAGGAGGAGGCCAAGAAGCTCATTGTAGCCATCACCGACGCTCAGAAAGGTGCTCTCCGCACTATGGCCGACAGCGAAGGCTGGAAGACCTACGTGATTCCTGATAATGTGGGCGGCCGCTTCTCGGTGCTCACCCCGGTAGGTCTGCTGCCGATAGCAGTGGCCGGATTCAATGTGCGTGAGCTCGTGGCCGGTGCGCGCGAGATGATGGAGGCTACCCGCCACCCCGGTCCCGATAATGTGGCCGAGACTTATGCATGTGTGCGCAATGCTCTCTATCAGGCCGGAAAGAAGACCGAGATTCTGGCTAACTTCAACCCGAAGCTCCATTATCTGGGCGAATGGTGGAAGCAGCTCTATGGCGAGAGCGAAGGCAAGGAAGGCAAGGGAATTTTCCCGGCTGCAGTAGACCTTACCACCGACCTCCACTCCATGGGCCAGTATATCCAGGAAGGCGAGCGCACTATTTTTGAAACGGTGCTGAGTGTGGAGCGTCCTTTCGACGCGCTGCGCATACCTCAGGAGCAGCAGGATCTCGACGGACTCAACTACATAGCCGGCAAGAGAATAGATGAGGTGAACAAGATGGCCGAGGCAGGCACGCGTCTTGCTCACGAAGATGGCGGAGTGCCGGTAGTGCGCATCAATGTGCCTACCCTCGACGAGAATACCCTCGGCGCGCTGATCTATTTCTTCGAGAAAGCCTGCGGAATTTCCGGCTATCTGCTGGGAGTGAATCCTTTCGACCAGCCCGGTGTGGAAGCCTACAAGAAAAATATGTTTGCCCTTCTCGGCAAGCCCGGCTATGAGGCAGCCGGCGAGGAGCTGAAGAAGAGACTTTGAAATTCCGACTGAAAGCATTTGATTCTGCGTCTCCTACCGCTCCGCAACCGGCAGGAGGCGCACTTTTTAGTTCATAACGGGAATTTTTGGCTAACTTTGCGCCATGATTAAGAAGACTATGGCTATCATGCTGGCTCTGACCGGCCTCTTGGGCAGTTGTTCGCCCAAAACCTCCGTATCAGCTCCTTCAGCTGCTCCTGGCCCCGCCGCGGGAGGGCAGAAAGCGGCCGCCTACGTGATGCGTGCGCAGATTTATAAGACATCGGAACCGGTGGCCGACCGGGTGCCTATCCAGCTGTCGGAATCAGGTCAGGTGATAAGCTATCCCGCTCCTTCCGACGTGAAGAACCAGCAGCCGCTCCCGCTGATCGACGGCTGGCTGCTCGACCGCCGGGGAATAACTCCCACCTCCGCTTTCACCACCTACACCTATTCCGACTATTCGGCGCTTCCTTCGGCTCCCTCTACAGGCGATTTGCTTAAGGCTGTGGGGCCCGGAAAGGTGGTAAGGATAGTGCGTCTTCCCATGACTCCCTCCCAGGCCGCTTCCGATACTGCGACCGTCAACGCCCTGATCCGCTCCGGACTGAAAGGCTGCGAAGTGATATTTCCCTGATTTGTTTAGATAATTTCCATATATAATGGCTCTTAAATGCGGCATAGTGGGACTTCCGAATGTAGGCAAGTCCACCCTTTTCAACTGTCTGAGCAATGCGAAGGCTCAGTCGGCCAATTTTCCTTTCTGCACTATCGAGCCCAATGTGGGCGTGATTTCGGTGCCCGATGAGCGGCTCACCAGGCTGGTGGAGATGTGCCAGCCGCGCTCCACGGTGCCGGCCACGGTAGAGATTGTAGACATTGCAGGCCTCGTGAAAGGCGCTTCAAAGGGAGAGGGACTCGGCAACAAGTTTCTTGCCAACATACGCGAGACCGACGCCATTCTCCACGTAGTGCGCTGCTTCGACGATGACAACATAACCCACGTAGACGGCTCCGTAAATCCCGTGCGCGACCTCGAAGTAATCAACTATGAGCTTCAGCTGAAAGATCTCGAGACGGTTACCTCGCGCCTGGTAAAGACCCAGAAGGCGGCAGCCGCAGGCGATAAGGCGGCGAAGCTTCAGGCCGGGGTGCTCCAGGCTTTCAAGGAGGCTCTGGAGGCTGGCAAGCCGGCTCGCAGCGTGGAGCTGGAGACAGAAGATGAGCGCAAATTCGCGCGCGAGCTGTTTCTGCTCACCTCCAAACCGGTGCTCTACGTGTGCAATGTCGACGATGATGCGGCCGTGGAGGGCAATGCCTATACCGCCGAAGTGGCGAAAGCTGCGGCAGCTGAGGGCGCGGGCATGATGATAGTGGCCGCGCGTACCGAGAGCGAGATAGCCGAGCTCGACACGTATGAGGAGCGTCAGGAATTTCTCGAGAGCATAGGGCTGGAAGAGAGCGGAGTAAGCCGCCTTATCCGCGCCGCCTACGCTCTGCTTGACCTTCAGACCTACTTCACGGCTGGTCCCGACGAGGTTCGGGCCTGGACCTTCCGCCGCGGCACCAAGGCTCCTAAGGCTGCCGGAATAATCCATACCGACTTCGAGCGCGGCTTCATTCGCGCCGAGGTGATAAAATACGACGATTTCACCACCCTCGGCTCCGAGGCGGCGGTGAAGGAAGCGGGAAAAATGTCGGTAGAGGGGAAGGACTATGTAGTGCAGGATGGCGATATCATGCACTTCCGCTTTGCAGTCTGAAGCCTTGAAATTGAAAAAGTTTTAGTAACTTTGCAGCGCTTACGCGCCCTCGCGAGAGGAGCAGCGTAGAGTGTAAGCCCCTGTAGTTCAACGGATAGAATAGAAGTTTCCTAAACTTTAGATAGGAGTTCGATTCTCCTCGGGGGTACGATCAATGCAGTCAGGATTTGGCTAAACCGCCGGAACTGACTAACTTTGCAGCGTTTTATAAAAACCGAACAGTGGGCAAATTCACGGCATACAAGGTGCAGCTCGCCGGCCTTCAGGAAGGCAGGTTTGAGCAGGAGATGAAAGTAGACACCGCGTTTTTCAAGAACATGGAGAACACCGACGTGCTCTCCGCCGACGTGCGTGTGCTTCTTACCATCGACCATAAGCACGACGCTTACCATCTGAGTCTCAAATGCGAAGGGCAGCTTCAGGTGCCGTGTGACCGTTGCCTCGATCCGGTGGAGATACCCGTTGACACCACTTTTGAAGTGACCGTGAAATACGGGCCTACCTACTCCGACGAGGCCGACGATGTGCTCGTGATTCCCTACGAGGATACATCGCTCAACGTAGCTTATATGATCTACGATACGCTGATGCTCACCATTCCGCTGCGCCACGTGCATGCGCCCGGAAAATGCAACCGCGCCATGACCGCCATGCTCCGCTCCCACCGCCACCCCGGCGGAGGCGATGCCGACGACGAGCAGCTTGCAGAAGAAACTCTCGAAGAGGCCGAATCTCAGGGCCCCGACGATGATTCACAAGAATAAAATCAACTGGAAATAAAGAAGAAAGGAGATAGAAAATGGCACATCCTAAACGCAGACAATCCCACACGCGCACCGCAAAGCGCCGCACTCACGACAAAGCTCTGATCCCGACGCTAGCCATCTGCCCCAACTGCGGAGCATGGCACATGTACCACTACGTATGCGGCGAATGCGGCTATTATCGTGGTAAAGTAGCCATCGAGAAAGCTGTCTGAGCGTAGAGTAAATATCCGGGCCGGCGCCCACGCCGGTTCTTTAACAAACAAAATCACCCACAACTGGGCGAAACCACCAAATGGTTAACGCAAAAATAAGCGGGATAGCTTCTTACGTGCCCGACGAAGTGCTCGACAACGACATGCTCTCACGCATGGTCGACACCAACGACGAGTGGATCACTACCCGCGTCGGAATCAAGCAGAGGCGCATACTCAAGGAGGAGGGTAAAGGCTCCTCATGGATGGGAATCCAGGCCGTAGAAAAGCTCCTGAAGGAGACTTCCACGCCCCGGGAGGCTGTCGATATGCTTATCTGCGCAACCTCAAACCCCGACTACCGCTTCCCCTCTACGGCCTCGGTGATCGCCCACGAATGCGGCCTGACCTCCGCCTACGCCTACGATATCCAGGCTGCCTGCGCAGGATTCATTGTGACCCTGCAGGCTGCAAGAGCCTATATCCAGGCAGGGCTCGCGAAGAAGGTCATTGTAGTATGCGCCGAAAAGATGTCGAGCATGACCGACTATCAGGACCGCGCTACGTGCCCCCTCTTCGGCGATGCGGCTG
Source organism: uncultured Muribaculaceae bacterium (assembly GCA_947632485.1). Classification (GTDB taxonomy): domain Bacteria; phylum Bacteroidota; class Bacteroidia; order Bacteroidales; family Muribaculaceae; genus Lepagella. The sequence continues at coordinate 24,097 of CANRPJ010000006.1, read as the reverse complement.
CATGTGTGCTCGTCGAGCCTACGGAAGAGCCTGTGGGAGTGATTGATGCAGAGTTCCATGTAGATGGCTCCGGATTGCCCCACCTGCTGATGAAGGCCGGAGGATCCGTGAAGCCCGCCACGAAAGAGACCGTGGAGGCGCGCGAGCACTACATCTACCAGGAGGGACGCACCGTCTATAAGCACGCCGTGCGCGATATGCTCTCCAGCACCCTCTCGGTGATGAAGCGCAATAATCTCGCGGTGCAGGACGTAGACTGGCTCGTGCCCCATCAGGCTAACCTCAGGATCATCGAGGCAGTGGCCGGACGCACCAAGATTGCCGAAGAGAAGGTGCTCGTAAATATCCAGCACTACGGCAACACCTCGGCTGCCTCCATACCGCTCTGTCTCGACGAGTTCAAGGGGCGCCTAAAGAAGGGCGACAAGATTTTGATGACCGCCTTCGGAGCCGGATTCACATGGGGAGCCATGTATCTGATCTGGGCCTTCGATCCGAGCTGAAGGAGCTGAAAATGCACAAGGAGGGCCGTCCGGGGGAACCTGGACGGCTCTCTGAGCGTTTTAATCCTAAAGAACAAACGATAGAAAGCTATGCAAGATAACACTATGACCCCGCAGAACCCCGCGGAGGAGAAGAAACACAGAGCCGGGTTCGTGAATATCGTTGGAAATCCGAATGTAGGTAAGTCTACCCTGATGAACGATCTGGTAGGCGAGCGCCTCTCGATCATAACCTCAAAGGCGCAGACCACCCGCCACCGCATTCTGGGCATCGTAAACACGCCCGACGCGCAGATCGTGTTCAGCGATACCCCGGGCGTGCTTAAGCCAAAATATAAGCTTCAGGAGCAGATGCTCGGCTATTCCGAAGGAGCCCTGACCGATGCCGACGTGCTCCTCTACGTGACCGATGTAGTGGAAGATCCGGAGAAAAACGCCGACTTCCTCGACCGCGTGGCCAAGGAAGAGGTGCCGGTGCTGCTGGTAATCAATAAGATCGACCTCCTGCAGGGCGGCAATAAGGAGCTGCTCGAAATCGAGGAGAAATGGCGTAAGCGCCTGCCGAAGGCTGAGATCTTCCCCACCAGCGCCCTGGAGAAATTCAATACCGATCAGCTGCGCCGCCGCATCGAGGAGCTGCTGCCCGTGGCTGCGCCCTATTTCGGTAAAGACGCGCTTACCGATAAGCCGGCCCGCTTCTTCGTGACCGAGATAATCCGCGAGAAGCTGCTGCTCGACTACGACAAGGAGGTGCCCTACAGCTCCGAGGTAGTGGTGGAGAAATTCGAGGAAAGCGAGAAGACGATCCATGTAATGGCCGTGATCTACGTGGAGCGCGATTCGCAGAAAGGCATCATAATCGGAAAGGGAGGCGAGAAAATCAAGAAGGTAGGCATTCAGGCCCGCCAGGATATGGAGAAATTCTTCGACAAAAAAATATATCTGGAGCTCTTCGTGAAGGTAGAGAAGGACTGGCGCAACCGCGAAAACAAGCTGCGCGCCTTCGGCTACATTGAATGAGAGCGGACGCAAAAATTCAGTAAAGATGGGAAAATTAATTGCCATCGTGGGGCGCCCGAATGTGGGTAAATCCACGCTTTTCAACCGCCTTACGCAGAGCCGAAGGGCGATAGTAGACCCTACGGCGGGCACCACGCGCGACCGCCAGTATGGTCATGTAGACTGGCAGGGTCAGGAGTTCTCAATCGTAGATACGGGCGGTTGGGTGGTAAATTCCGACGATGTCTTTGAGGAAGAGATAAATAAGCAGGTGGAAATAGCCATCGAGGAGGCCGACGTGATCCTCTTCGTGGTCGATGCCACTACCGGCCCCACCGACCTCGACGATCATGTGGCCGCTATCCTGCGCCGCTCCAAGAAGCCGGTGATCGTGGTGGCAAATAAATGCGATGTGGGCGATGCCCGCTTCAATGTTTCCGAGTTCTACGCTCTCGGACTGGGCGATCCGGTGGAGATCTCTTCCGCCAACGGATCTGGCACCGGCGATCTGCTCGACCTCGTAGTGGCCGATATGCCGGAACCGTCGGAAGATGACCAGCCGGAAGGCGACATACCGAAATTCGCCATCGTAGGGCGCCCTAACGCCGGCAAATCGAGCCTTATCAACGCCTTCATCGGCGAGGAGCGCCACATCGTGACCGACATCGCCGGCACCACACGCGATTCCATCTACCACCGCTACAATAAGTTCGGTTTCGATTTCTACCTTATCGACACCGCCGGAATCCGCAAGAAGCAGAAGGTCGACGAGGATATTGAATACTATTCCGTGATCCGCTCCGTGCGCGCCATCGAGGCGAGCGACGTCTGTATCCTCATGATCGACGCCACCCGCGGCATCGAAGGCCAGGACGCCAATATTTTCGGCCTCATTCAGCGCAATAGGAAGGGTCTCGTGGTCTGTGTCAATAAATGGGACCTCGTGACCGACAAGAGCCTGAACGCGCAGAAAGCCTTCGAGAAAGCTATCCGCGACCGCTTCGCGCCCTTCGTAGATTTCCCCATCATCTTCACCTCGGCGCTCACCAAGCAGCGCATCTATAAGGTGCTGGAAACCGCCGTGGAGGTATGGCAGAACCGCAAGCGCATCGTGCCTACCTCGCAGCTCAACTCCTATATGCTCGAGCAGATAGCTGTCACGCCGCCCCCCTCCAATAAGGGTAAGTTTGTGAAAATCAAATATGTCACCATGCTTAAGGATTCGGTGATTCCTACCTTCGTGTTCTTCTGCAATCTTCCGCAGTGGGTAAAGGAGCCGTATCGCCGCTTCCTCGAGAATAAGATACGCGAACACTGGGACTTCCACGGAACTCCTATTGCCATCTTCATGCGCGATAAGTAGATGAATTCGCCTGTAAAAGCAAAAAAAGCCCTGGGGCAGCATTTCCTGACCTCCGAAGATGTGGCGCGGCGCACCGCCGAAGCCATCTCTTCCGATCAGCTGCCTGCTGGCGAGAAGGCTTGGGGAGAGATGCCCGTGCTCGAGATTGGACCGGGCACCGGCATGCTCTCAAAATATCTGCTCGCTTCCGGGCGCCAGCTCAAGGCCGTGGAGCTCGATTCCGAAAGTGTGGCCTATCTCAAGCGGGCCATGCCCGATCTCGATGTGATAGAGGCTGATTTCCTGAAGGTTGATTTCTCGCAGCTCATGCCTGAGGGACCCTTTGCCCTCATCGGAAATTACCCCTACAATATCTCGTCGCAGATTTTTTTCCGGGTGCTCGATGAGCGTGACCGGATTCCCGTATGCGCCGGAATGCTTCAGCGCGAGGTGGCGCAGCGCATCTGCGCCGGCCCCGGATCGAAGGTATATGGCATTCTCTCCGTGCTACTTCAGACCTGGTATGAGTGCCAGTATCTCTTCACGGTCGGCGCCGAGCTCTTCAATCCGCCTCCCAAGGTGCAGAGTGCGGTGATAAGGCTGGTGCGCAACGGTCGCACCGAGCTCCCCGTATCCGAGAAGCTTTACAAGACGGTGATAAAGACCGCTTTCGGCCAGCGGCGCAAGACGCTCCGCAATTCCCTGTCGTCGCTGATCGCCTCCGCGGCCGCCTCGAAGCCCGATCCCCAGGCCTGTGCCGAGACTCTCAAAGGCCTCGAAGTGATGTCCTTGCGACCCGAGCAGCTCTCCGTAAGCGACTTCATCACCCTCACCGCCGCGTTGCAGCGATGAGGTCTTCGAGCTCGCGCACGCGGGCGCGCAGCCGCTCTATCTCCGCCTGCAGCCGCTGCTCCCGCTCCGCCGCACGCCGCTCCGATTCCTCGAATTTACTGTAAATAAGGTTTATGGTCCTTTCCAGGGCCGTCACTTCGGCGCCGAGAGCATCGGCGTCTACTTTTCTGCGCGTCGGCCTCATCGTGGCCACTACATTGAGCGCCTGCACCAGCACTCCGCCTCCCAAAAGGCCTAAAAGCCGTCTCTTTCATTGCTTTGATAAATTTTAATGGTTTCTGATAGTGCAAAGATAGCAAATAATCTCCATATTCTAAAACTTTGCGCGAATTTTCTATATCATTTTTTTCTTCTATTATATATGAAAATGTATTGGTAAATGAAATGTTTATTGTAAATTTGCGTATTATTTTACTATTAATAATTAATACGCACTGAAATGAAACGCGTGCTAATACCTTTAGTTTCATTGGCATTTGCGATAAATGCCGGCGCCCAGACGGCGCAGTCAGATGCCATGGCCTTCAAGGTGAAAGACCAGGCTTTCAATCACTCGCAGGTGGAGGCGCTCTCGGAGTATCTCACCGACCTGCTCGGGCCGCGTCTGGAGGCCTCGAAGCTCAAGCTCCGCGCTGAAGAAATGGTAATGCAGAAGCTCGACTCGCTCGGACTCTCCAATCCGCGTAGGGAGTTTGCAATGGACTTTAACAGAGGCGGTTGGGACAATGAGCGCACCTATGTGGCCATGACTGCCCCTTACTACTGCAACTTCGCCGCCACGCCGAAGGCCTGGTCGGGCAGCACGGCCGGACCCGTGAGCGGAGAGTGCATTGTGCTCGATGTTACAGAGCTTTCCGACATTCCTAAATATTCCGGCAAGCTCGCAGGAAAGATCGTGCTCATGCCGGAGGGCAAGAAGCATGAACTCTCCTTTGAGCCTCTCGCTCACCGATATACCGACGAAGAGCTCAAGGCGATGACCACCGACAAGCGTCCCCTCCCGAAGCGCTCGTGGCGCGGCTGGGGAGCCAACCCCGTGCGCCAGGCTATGGATTCGCTGATCAAGGCCGAGAAGCCGCTGGCGGTGATTTCAGGCGACGGAGCCTACAATATTCCCGAGTCGAGGAGCGTGCGCTACAATTCCGGCGACCCCGAGCCTGTAGCTGAAATCGTATTGCCGATTGAAGACCACGGCCGAATGGTGCGTCTCCTGCGAGGAGGCAACAAGGTGGAGATGGAGCTCGACGTAAGAAACTCCTTCACTCCCAACAAGGTAATCAATAATATCATCGCCGAAATCCCCGGCACTGACCCGAAGCTCAAGAATGAGGTGGTGCTTCTTGGCGCCCATCTCGATTCCTGGCAGGGAGGCACCGGCGCCGCCGACAATGCATCGGGCTGCATCACCATGATCGAGGCTATGCGCATTCTCAAAGAGCTGGGTATCAAGCCGCGGCGCACTATCCGTCTCGCGCTCTGGGGCGGAGAGGAGCTCGGTCTCTGCGGATCGCGCGGATACGCCACCAATAATCTTTACGACGGCGAGAAGAAAAAGAAGCTCCCCGGATTCGACGATTTCGCCCTCTATCTGAATATGGACAACGGCACCGGACGCTTCCGTGGCATCTATCTGGAGGAGAACGATATGGCGCGCCCATTTTTCGAAACCTGGGGTAAGCCTCTGGAAACCATCGGATTCACCACTATCTCGCCTGAGTCGAGCGGTGGCACCGACCATCAGAGCTTCTCCTACCTCGGTTTGCCCTCCTATCAGTTTATTCAGGATATGCTCGAGTATTTTCGCACCTACCATACGAGTATGGACACCTATGAGCGTCTCGAGCTCGACGATCTGAAGGTAAATGCCGCTATAGCAGCCTGGTTGGCTTACTGCGCCGCCATGGACGATGCCCGCATTCCAGTGAAGCCCGGTTATCCCGAAGCCGGAGCCCGCTGATTTTCTTCCTTACCTTAACATCATGAAATCTCTCAGGCCCTGCCTTTTAGGTGGGGCTTTTTCTATAAAAATCAGTCCTTAGTTAGAATAGATGGCAAAAATAATTTGAAATTTCTTCTTGAAATATTTGGTGGGTAAGAAAATTCTATCTAACTTTGCATCGTCTTCAAAAGAAAAGAAGAAGACAGAGTGTTTAATCATTAATTTTTACTCAAGATGAGCAAATCAAGACGCGCCAGACGCCGGCGCAATCAGGCGTCAACCAGTCCCATTGTGAGTGCCGTTCCCACGGGCGAACTTCAAGTAGCAGCCGGCTTCCCTGAAGAACTACTGGAGCAACCGGAACCGGAGCTCCCAGAAGAGGAACCGGAGCTTCCAGAAGAGGAACCGCTACCGGAGCCTGAACCCGAAGTGCAGCCGGAGCCGGAACCGGAGTTTCCCGAAGAGGAACCGCTACCGGAGCCTGAACCCGAAGTGCAGCCGGAGCCGGAACCACCTGATACCTCTGATAATATCGAGGCCCTCCTCGAAGAGAGGGAAAGAATCGGCTATCTCAGAGGCAGGGCAGAAGCTGTTGAGGCCTGTTGGATTGACAGGACCGATCCCAGTCCCGCATCGCTCGAAGCCCTCGCCAGAATGGGCCTCGACGATCCCGCTACCTCCCCCTTTGTAGGAAGAAAAAGCGTCTGGGACTCTGACTTTTAGTAAAAAAACCATTAGTAATTAACCATTAAAAACCAATCATTAACCATTAAAACCAAAACTATTATGAATCAGGAAATTAAACTTGCTGCTGGAGTAGCCGGAGGTCTTCATTCCTCCGCCCAGCCCCTCACCACCGATGTGGCGGAAGCCGCTTCCCCGGGTCTGCTCACCAATGCCGTTGATCAGGCTATCACCAAGATCCGGCCGATGTCTACCCCCGTCGACCAGATTTCGCGCCTCGGCCATGTGCGCCGCGTCGATAGTCTAAATGTAGATTACTACAGCGTCGATACCCGCGGCGAGCGCATCAGCCTCACGGCGCTCCAGGAGATTCCCGACGGAGGCGACGGTTTCGGCAACCGCCTCTATTCAGCCGAATTGAAAGGCGAGTCGTCGCCGAGGCTCGAAGTTTCGGAGTCATTCTGCTATTCCGCTGGCGCACTGGGCATGATGACAGCCTACGTGGTGGCCGTGCAGGATAAGACGGTGCAGTTTCTCTGCCCCGACGAGTCCCTCTCCTCGCGCAGCTCGCTATCGGTAGTGCGCATGGGGCGTGCAGCCACTCAGCTCGATGTGCAGTCGCCCCAGTTCAACGCCCTGCCTCAGAAGATGACCAACTATTGCCAGATCTTCAAGATGCAGGTGGAGCAGAGTGCCGTGATGCGCCTGTCTCACAAGGAGATAGGCTGGGATTTCACCGACCAGCAGGAGGCCGCCCTCTATGATATGCGCCTCGGAATGGAGAAGCAGTTTCTCTTCGGAAAGAAGATGAAGGTCTATGATCATCTGAAGGGCGAGAACGTCACCCTCACGCAAGGCATCTGGAGCCAGGCCGCCAAGGAGATTGCTCTCGACCTGAGCACGCTCGACGGCACGCAGCTCGTCGACATGATGCGACAGGCCTTCACCGAAAACAGCGGATCGCGCCGAAAGGTGCTCGTGGCCGGAAGCGAGCTCATCGCCGCCCTCAATAAGCTCGACGTGCAGAGAGTAGCCACTCCGGCCGATAAGATGACCGCTTGGGGCATCGACTTCTCGGAGATCTGCTCCAAGTTCGGAAGGCTCTTCGTGGTCTTCGACGAGGTGTTCGATACTATGGGCATGGCCTCTTCCGGTCTCATCATCGACCCCGATTATCTTCAGAAGCACGTCTTCATTCCCCTTTCCGCCGAAACCCTCGACCTGCGCGGCTCCGGCCAGCGCAACACCGAGGCCGTCGTGCTCACCGAGGCAAGCTGCCTCACCCTCCGCTACCCCGGAGCCCACGCACGCGTAATCGGAATGTAACCACGAGGTTCGCCCATTAGAAAATAGCGGGAAGCGGCAAATTCTTCCGCTTCCCGCTACTACTAATCTAATATTCTTATGATTATAAGTCTTTGACTATGCAATCCGGAAGTCCTTCGGATATCAGCCAGTTCATGGTCTCTTTAAGGGCATCATCATAGCTTATTTTATTTTCAAAAAACTCCGGATGCCGCTCTAGCGCTATTTCTTCGATGTTTTCAGGCAAAATAACTGTTCGAATCACTTTCGCTTCAGGTATTATGTCTTTATAACGAGATGAAATCAAAAATTCGTTATTTCTATACTCCTCCCATGTGAGATTTATATAAATATCAAGATCTGTTGACACCCAACCCCATGGTGAGTAATAGTAGCCTTCATCAAGAACCCATGGATCCGGATTATTCGGACCTGGACTATTGTAGCCACCAGGATAATATCGAACTGGCACATATTGTGCGTAATCGCCGCTTAGCCGAAAAAGTATTTTGGCAATATCAATTGGTTCCGAATTGTCGTTATTTTCTATTTTGTCGTCATCTTCATCGATATTAATATTCCACTCAGGTACTTCATCTTTAGTGCACCCTGCCACTCCTATGCTCATAAGCAAGCATACTACTGAAATATATTTAATAATTGAACTCATGTTCTTATTTATTTCTTTTTGATTATAAAATATGCTGGATCGTTTCTAAAGTGGTAATACTTATATCCTGTAGAGCTTGGAACAGAGGGATTCAGCCACTCCATTGAAAATGGCCCATCACCGGTTCCGCCCCAACCCCAGTTGATGTAATGTTTATAGTCTATGGTGCTACCTGTAACTCCTGTATCTTCCCAAACCGTACTTCCTGCGGCTCTAATTTGTTCTTTATATTCTGAATATATGTAGCTATACCCATCTACCACAAATGCATGACCATCACCAGAATATATATCTTCAGCTCTCATTACAATTATACCTTCTCCTAACTCTTTCATAGCGTCAGGAAAACCATATTTATATTCTGAAATAGATAATTGAGTAGCATGATTAATGATCCAGGTCCTGAGTTTAGAAGTTGATGCTCCAGTTGATGTAGGATTGTATGAGGCTTGAATTGAATAACCTATTTCTCGGCATAGTCTTCCTAAATCTTTAGCAGCTTCAAGAGTGGTTGGATCAGAGATATTTGTACTTGGTACAATTTTCAGCATCTCGTTCCAATCAAATAAAACCCGTTCTTTATCTTTCCCAGGATAAGTTAAATCAACATATGTTGGTTGTTTGAAATAGCTTAAAGCTTGCGCTCCTGCAATCATAACGCACCCTGCAATTTGGTTAGGGCAATACATGCCTGCGTGATATCTTTGTGACCATTTTACCTTAACTCTCGGATCAACTTTTTCTTCTTTCTGGTAAGTGATATATTTTCTTAGTTCAGACGTTGGCGGTTGGGGCGGGTTTGGTGTAGGAGGAGTTGGAGGTGTAGCAGGAGTCGAGGCATAGACTAAAGCGTCTTCCACATACATCTTCAACCCAGGAATCTCGATAGATTCAATATCCGTCAGATTCCCTTTTTCTGTGACTGCTAAAACCGGAGTCGTGAAATTACGGTTTCCCAGCACCAGTATGAATCCTCCGTCATCTGGCAGATTCACCACATATAATAGGCTGTCTGAAGCGGATCCACGTGTTTTTGAGTAAGTCAGAAAGCTGACGTCTTTCTGCGTCACCTCTCTTGAAGTCCTGGTGGTAGGATAATATTCCTGAAGAGCCTCCATAGCAAGCTCGAGTACCTCCTGCGGGTTCCTAAATTGAGCTATCGCTCCTTGAGGCAACTTCTCTTCCTTTAGTTCAGGCAAATCGTTAGCTGCGCAGCTTGCTAATAGAAGACAAAGCGAATACAGGAACTTTTTCTTCATGGTTTTCATGTTAGGTTATTGAGAGGCGAAATTTAAGATAATTAGTTGCAATTTCCAAATATTCCGTATGCTTTTTGTTTGTGCTTTAACAACTTTAACTCTTTAATGTTAATTGAATTATTAAGAATATAACTTATTGTTTGCCTGTTATATTCTATCTTTGTTTTGTTAAATAATCTTTATCTATCATATATAATCTACTTAAACATAAAATTTTACTATGATAAATATCTAATAATAAGACTTATATAAAATGGTTGTGGCTCTTTTGAAAATTTCTTTCAAAATAATTTGGAAGCTAAGAAAATTCTATATAACTTTGCATCGTCTTTCAAGACACAATGTTTCACCATTAAAGAACTAGGAATTATGATTAAGAATTTCAACAATGAAGAAATGCTTCAGCTCTGGTGCGCCCGCCGGGGCATCCTCCCCCTCTTTTCGGCAGATGCCGAAGATGCTACCGGGCTGCGCCTCAGCATGGAAGCTGAGATTGAAGCGTGGTACTGCGAATTGATGCAGTCGGCTCCCGTAGAGCTGCTGCCGGTAGAAAACCTTACGATCGGATCCACGCTCAAGCGGCTGGCCCCCGACATTACCGAAATCCGGTGGCCCGAAAGAGGAGTAAGGCCCGTGAGCCTTCTCTTCACCACCTCGCAGGAGCCGATTGAAACTTTCCATAGCCCGGAGTCCGACATTGCGCGTCTCCAGCGCTATCCTCTCACCAGAGCCGGAGCGGAGATGCCGGTGGCTATAGCCCTGCCGGGACGGGTGCGGGTCTACGGAGCCCTCCCCGCCGGAGCTCAGATTGAGGAGCTGCTGATGGTAGCCCGCCCGGACGATGGCTCTTACTCACTCGATCAGTCGCTGCTAAAGCTCTGAAAAAGAAGTTTAACCATTTTAATTACCAATCATCATGACTATCGACGAAAAACTCAACAACCGCTGTCAGAGGCTCTATATGGATCTCTACAAGATGCGGCTCAGCCGTGCCAGGCTGAAAAAATTCACCTACGGGCGCCAGTGGGACGATCCCGTGAGCTTTTCCGCCTCCAGGCGGCTATCCGAAGGAGAGGCGATGTGGCAGCAGGGACGCTCACCTGTCACCAACAATCTGATCCGCCAGATGGTGAAGACCGTGGTAGGGCGGTTTCGGTCGCTGAGACCTGATACGGCTGAGTGTGAGGCGCGGGCGCTCGAGGAGTTCCTCATCAGCGGCATGGCTGCGGTGAGGGTGCGCGCCGCGGGCGATCCGCAGGGGCCCGCTATGGCCAATATCTCGCCTGAGCGCATCTTCTATTCCCCGTTTCTCGAATCCGACGCGTCCGACTGCCGCCTCTTGGGCATGCTCCATGATTTCAGCCCCGCCGAGCTGCTGCGGCGCTTCGCCAAAGGGCGCGATCCGGAAGCGGTTTGGGACGTCTTTGCCCTCCGCGAGCCGGTTGAGCCATACGCCTTTACTCCTCCTCCGCGCTGGGAATACGGTGAGGAGGCTCCCGATGGACTTTTCCGGGTGGCTGAGGTGTGGCGCCGCAATCCGGTCACGCTGCTCAAGGTATTTGACCCCGATTCCGGATCATTGGTGGAAGGAGAGTGCACCCGCGGAGCGCGAGGGCGCCTCGAAGAGCTGTGCCGACGCCGTGTGGCGGAGGGTAGGCAGCCTCTGAAATATCATATCCGGGTCGACGATGGCTGGGAGCATACCTGGCTCGGACCCGGAGGAGAAGTGCTGCTCCGCGAGCGCCTCGCGGAAAGCGATTCGCCAGCGCTGAGGCTACGGTTCTATCCGATGATCGACGGCGAGGTGCATAGCCTCGTGGAAGATGTGATTTCGCAGCAGAAGCTCGTGAACCGCCTCGTGACCATGCTCGACGAGATGCTCGCCGCTTCCGCTAAGGGTGTGGTGCTCTATCCTACCGACCAGATTCCCGAAGGCATGACCTGGAGCGATCTGCGCCGCATGTGGAGCACCCCGGGCAGCATTCTCCCCTTCAAGCGCACGTCTAAATCGGTGATGCCGCGCGAGGTGCAGGGAGCTCCGGCAGCTGCCGGAGCCACTCAGCTGCTTGATACTCAGCTGAGTCTCTTTCAGGAGGTGTCGGGCATGCCGGCTCCCCTCCGTTCGGGCGGCAGAAGCGTGAGCGCCGAGGCTCTCGAAGCCGACAGCCAGCGCGCCTCGCTCGCCATGCTCGATCTGCTGAGCGCTTTCGAAGATTTCATAACCGGTTGCCGTCGTGCGGCCGAAAGAGGAAAGGAGGGTAGCCATGAAGCGGCGTGACTCTCTGGAATTTCCCCTCCGGGCCATGCGCAGTCCGGAGCGTGCGGGCGGCAGGTTGCCTCTGATGAGCGCCGACGGTGTGGAGGCCCGCAACCTGCGTGAGCACTGGCCGGGGCGCCTTGTGGCTGTAGAGAAGGCTGAGGAGCTGGGCACCCTGCCGCGACCCGTGGCGATGACCGACTGGCGCGAAGGCTCGCTCTGGCTCTTCTCGGTAGAGGAGGGTGTGCTCAGATGCGAAGGACGCGTAGCGCCCGACGGCTCGCTTGAGGTGCACGCCTCGACGCTCGGTGAGCTTCAGGGTCTTCCCAAGGCCTGGGCCGGTGCTGGCGATTTCTTCGTGATCACTCCGCAGCAGGGGCCGATGGTCTTCCTGCACTTCTCCGGGAGCGGCTATAGTTGGCTCGGCGCCCTTCCGGCTATGCCCGGACTGAGCGTAGAGGTGGCCGACGAGGTTACCCTCTCGGCCCCCGTGGAGGCGGTGGCTTTCCGCAGCCCCGTGGCCGATATGCGGGCCGGAGTGCCTGCCGATGTGTCGGCAAAGGCGGCTTCGGCGGTAGCTTCGGCGCGCCTCGACCTCGCTGACCAGGCGCGCGTGTCGGGCCGATGGATCCAGCCGGTGAAGGTGAGGCTTGCCGTAAGGCTTTGGGACGGCTCGCTTCTCGGCGTGAGTGCTCCTCGCATAGTGTCGCCGCGCGGCTGGCAAGGCGCTGAGCGGGTGGAGCTTCCGCTTGAGAGGAATGCGTCAGGAGCGTTTATGGGCATCTCCGGAGGCACCGTATCGGCTCAGGCATTCAGCCTGCGCGTGAAGGTAGATTCCGGAATTTCCCCTCAATGGAGAGGGGTGATTTCCGCTTTCGAGATCTGGACAGCCGATGCCGCAGAGCCTTTCAGCTCTTCAGCCGATGCCTCGGTGAGCTATCATTCAGACCCTTACAGGCTTGGAGTGATCTCCAGGCTGCGCGACCGCGGCGAGCTCGCTTCCGCGCTGCTGGAGGCGCCGATGGTGCCCGCGGCTACGGTGGGCGAGGCTCAGGCCAGGGTGAAGCGTCCGCCGGCGGCTACGCCGGAGGTGTTGACCGCCCCCGGCGTGGCGATGGCCGGAATGAGGGCCGAGGCACTGCTCGGCTATGCCGGTTTCCTGCATCTGGGAAATCTCTCGGTGCCCGCTCCTCTGCCCTCTCCGCTTCCGGCTCCGGGCGATGAGCCGGTGCAGTGGCAGGCTATGGCCACTCTCTCCGGTCCCGGAGGCGATACCTATATTACTGCGTCAGGGAGCTTTACGGGAGCTGCCGATGAGCTGGCACCCCTGCAATGGTATCCCGACAGGAGGGCTTCTGCCCTTACAGTGAACCTGAGCAGCTCCAAAGGCACCTTCAGCTATCGGTTTCCTCTTTCGGCGGCTCCCCGCGGCGAGAATGCCGCTTTCTGGCTCGCGCCCGGCCTTGAGCCGGTAGGGCTTCAGGAGGGACCCGCTTCGATGGTGGCGCCGGAAGCGGGAGGGAGCGTCACCGCCTCCCGGCCCCGCTCGCTGATCACTTCGGCACGCGGCAACCCCCTGACGGCCTACGCGGAAACGGGCGATGTGGGCGGCGAGGTGCTTCTGATCGAGGCGCAGCGCACGGGCGGCGGTGCCTATACGCGCCAGTTCATCTATGCCTTCACGCCTGAAGGAGTGATGGCGCTGACCCACGATGTAGCCGGCCGGCACACCAACTGCCGCCGCATCTCGGAGGCCTGTGTGGGCGAGCGCAGCCGCGTGGTGGGCTTCGACGGCGGTGTAGCCGCGCTCTCCGATTCGGGAGCTCTTCTGGTTATATCCGATGCGCGCGTGAGCCGGCGCCTGCGCGGCCTTCCGGGCGCGCGGAGTCTGGCCTGGCGCGAGAGCGGCGATGAGCTGCTGATAGGTCTCGAAGGCGGGAGTTATTCCCTGCGCGGCCTTGGCGGCGAGGAGCTTTCCGAGCGCACGGAAGTGGGTGAGCAGTGGTTGCTACAGGGGCCGGTGCCGATGCGCACCGACGCTCTGCGGCGCACCCTCTATCTCGCGTCGGCTGCCTCCGAAGAGCGCCTTCCGGCCCGATGGCAGTCGGGTTGGGAGGAGTCGGATATGCGTGGTGCGGCCGTATGCGAGGTGAGGCTTCGCGACCCGGTGGCGGCTATGGTGACCGTGGAGATGGAGACCCCTTCCGGAGCCGCCGGCGCGCTGCGCTTCAGCGTGAGCGGCGAGGGAGAGGTGGCCGCCCGGCGGGCGCTGATGCTCCCTTCGGAGCGCGGTATCAGGCCGCGGCTGAGAGTCAGGGTAGAAGGAAGCTTCGGAGAGCTGCTGGCTGTGAGGCTGATGGAGGTAGATTTTCCTCTTAAATGAACCTTGCGGGGAGCTGTGGGGTTGAAATAGCAGCCCGGTAATGGTGCCGGGCTGCTATAGAAACCCTCAGATGCTATGAAGAATCGCTTCCTATTCAAGACTCTGGCCGCAATGGCCCTCATGATGCCGCTTATCGGCTTCACCTCCTGCTCCAACGATGACGACGACGATGATGGCTGGTGGGGCACCCCTCCGCAGGGCTGGAACACATTTTTCGACCGCGAGCTGGCGGGCTCCTGGGAGCTTGTGCAGGCCGACGGCAGAGACGTGACCGGCTTCAGCACCAACTATATGACCTTCTACACCAACGGAACCGGCTTCTACTATGCCTATGATGAAGGCGAGCTGGACCGCGAGGAGATACGCTACTGGTGCCAGACCACTGACTCAACGGAGAGCGGCAAGCAGATCAATATCCAGTATGACGACGACGTGCATAGCTCGGCCACTATGGGCTACTGGTTTACCGACGGCGACCTATGGCTGCAATGGTTTGACCAGAGAGCCAACAAGGTAGTGACCTACGTGTACCAGAAAATCGAGTCGATACCTTAAAACTCGGTGAAGCTCAGCGGCATCAGGTCGCTGACGGAAGGCACCACGAAGATGCGTGCGGCTCCGTAGAGCACCACCTCTATGGGGCCGAAGCGCTTTTCGTATTCCAGAAGCGCCTGCCGGCAGGTGCCGCAGGGTGAGATCGGTTGCTGCTGGAAGCCCTCGTCGGTGGCAGCGGCGATCGCTATCTTGCGAAATGCCACACCCGGCCTGTTGGCCCCGGCCCAGAAGGCGGCGCTGCGCTCGGCGCACATGGTGGCAGGAAAGGCGGCGTTCTCCTGGTTGGATCCTCCCACGATCTCTCCCGACTCGAGCAGAATGGCGGCTCCCACGCGGAAGCGGGAATACGGAGCGTAGGAGGTGGAGGTCATCTCCTTGGCCTTATCTACTATAGCCTTCAGCCCTGAGGGCAGTTCTTCCGGCGCGTATTCCCGGACGAGGCAGCGGATCTCTTTTTCAGTCATATACGAAGCAGTGTAAAAAAGAATGACGCGGCCGCTCTCCGTAAGGAGTCTTGACCGCGTCGGGGGAGGTGGGTGGGCGATGAGGGATTCGAACCCCCGACCCTCTGCTTGTAAGGCAGATGCTCTAAACCAGCTGCGCTAATCGCCCGATGTTCTGAAAAAAGTTATTAAAAGTGCTCTGGTGGGCGATGAGGGATTCGAACCCCCGACCCTCTGCTTGTAAGGCAGATGCTCTAAACCAGCTGCGCTAATCGCCCGAATGCGGTTGCAAAGTTAGGCAGGATTTCAGATTGTGCAAAATTTTTTTGCTACTTTTGTGAAACTTTTTTCGGAAAATATTGCGATTGTTGCTATAAAGCATTGACAATAAAAAAGATATGGAATTGACTCAACTCACTGCGATTTCGCCTGTCGATGGACGCTACCGCCGCCAGTGCGCTTCGCTCGACAACTATTTTTCAGAATATGCCCTGATCCGCTACCGCGTGAAGGTAGAGGTGGAATATTTCATTGCCCTTTGCGAAAGCGGTCTCGAGGCTCTCGCTGGAGTGCGTGCGGCTGTTTTTGAGAAACTGCGTGACATATATAAGGAATTTTCGCTCGACGACGCCCGCCGCATCAAGGAGATTGAGTCGGTGACGAACCATGACGTGAAGGCCGTGGAATATTTCCTGAAGGAGAAATTCGACCAGATGGGACTCTCTGATTATAAAGAGTTTATCCATTTCGGTCTCACCAGTCAGGATATCAATAATACGGCAGTGCCGATGTCGATAAAAGATGCTCTCGAGGAGGCTTATCTGCCTCGTCTGGAGAGGCTTCTGGCGGTGCTCGAAGGGCTTCAGCACGACTGGGCCGACATACCGATGCTGGCGCGCACCCACGGCCAGCCGGCCACTCCTACGCGCCTGGGCAAGGAGGTAGGGGTGTTCGCCTATCGCCTGCGCCGCCAGATCGAGCAGCTCAAAGCGGTGCCTGTGACGGGTAAGTTTGGTGGCGCAACGGGCAATATGAACGCCCACCGCGCCGCTTATCCCCACGTGGACTGGCCTGCCTTCGCCGAAAAATTCCTGAAGGAGAAGCTCGGAATTGGCCGCGAGATGCTTACTACCCAGATTTCCAACTACGATAACCTGGCCGCGCTCTTCGACGCCATGCGCCGCATCAACGTGATCGTGATGGACCTCGATAAAGACTTCTGGCAGTATATTTCGATGGAATATTTCAAGCAGAAGATCAAGGAGGGCGAAGTGGGCAGCTCGGCGATGCCGCATAAGGTGAACCCGATCGACTATGAGAACTCGGAGGGTAACTTGGGCATAGCCAACGCGTTGCTGGATCATCTGGCTCAGAAGCTGCCGGTGAGCCGCCTGCAGCGCGACCTGACGGATTCCACGGTGCTCCGCAACGTGGGAGTGCCGATGGCGCATTCGATGATAGCCTTCTCCAGCACCCTGCGCGGCCTGGAGAAGCTGCTGCTCAACCGCGAGGCGATCGACGCTGACCTGGCCGGGCGCTGGAATGTGCTCGCCGAGGCGATCCAGACCATTCTGCGCCGCGAGGGCTATGAGAAGCCCTATGAGGCTCTTAAGGCTCTCACGCGGCGCAATGAGGCGGTGACGGAGCAGAGCATATCCGACTTTATCGACAGCCTTAAGGTGAGCGATCAGGTGAAGCGTGAGCTCCACGCCCTCACCCCGCTCAATTATACCGGTTTCTGAGCAATGGCCACGGCCGACCTCCGGATCGCTGACTTCGACTATGAGCTGCCCGACAGCAGGATAGCCCTCCACCCGGAGGCGGACCGCGCGGGCTGCCGGCTCATAAGCAGCGGCCCTGACGGCGCTATTGCCCATCATCGTTTCCGCGATCTTCCCGGCTTGCTGGAGCCCGGAGGCCTTCTGGTGATGAACAATACGCGGGTGATCAACGCGCGGCTTGAGTTTCATAAGGCTACGGGTGCGCGGATCGAGGTGTTTCTGCTCGAACCGTCGGAGCCGGCCGACTATGCCCTGAATTTCGCCGCTAAAGGCAGGTGCCGCTGGAAATGCCTGGTAGGCAACAGGAAGCGCTGGAAGGAAGGCAAACTGGAGAAGGAGCTCGAGGGAGGTGCTGCGGTGCTGAGGGCGCAGATGGCAGGACCCGATGAGGTGGAGCTGGAGTGGACTCCGGCCGAGGCCTCATTTGCGGAGGTGCTGGAGGCGGCCGGCAGGATACCGATACCACCCTACCTGAACCGGGAGAGCAAGGAGGCCGACAGCACTGATTATCAGACGGTATATTCCAAGGTGAAGGGGTCGGTGGCGGCTCCTACGGCGGGACTGCATTTCACCTCCGGGCTGCTTTCGGAGCTCCGCAGCCGGGGCGTGGAGACGCAGGAGCTGACGCTGCATGTGGGCGCCGGCACGTTTCAGCCCGTGAAAAGCGAAAGGATCGGCGACCACCCGATGCATACGGAGACCTTCTCCGTGAGCCGCAGTCTGGTGCAGGCTCTGATCAGCGCCCTGCGCGAGGGCCGGACAGTGACGGCCGCAGGCACCACGACGGTGCGCACCCTGGAGTCGCTGCCGTATCTGAGCCGCGCCATCAGGGAGGGCCGGGAGCCCCATGTAGGCCAATGGGAGGCGTACAGT
The DNA here is from genome assembly GCA_947632485.1 of uncultured Muribaculaceae bacterium. Classification (GTDB taxonomy): domain Bacteria; phylum Bacteroidota; class Bacteroidia; order Bacteroidales; family Muribaculaceae; genus Lepagella. The sequence goes on along the minus strand of CANRPJ010000006.1, from coordinate 6,252 downwards.
GGCGACCGGATAGATGCCCTCACGGAGCTCGAATGGCTCGAAGCTTATATGAGAACCAACGAATTGCAGCAGATCAGCGGATCTACGGCAATCATGATAGCGCCCGGTTTCCGCTGGAAGATCACCGGGCAGATAATAACTAATTTCCACCAGCCGCAGTCTACGCTTCTGCTGCTCGTGAGCTCTTTCCTGGAGCCCGAGGGCAGCGGTGAGGAGCCCCAGTGGCGCCGCATATACCGCGAGGCGCTCGATGGCGGCTATAGATTCCTATCCTATGGCGACGCCTGCCTGCTGCGCCCGCGCATCTGTTGATGCAGTGGCGCTTCCAACATCGAAGAGCATGACTGCCAGAGCCCTGATTATAAGCGCTCTGACAGGAGGCAATATAGAAATAAGCGGAGCGGCTGAATGCCAGGACGCCGAGGTGCTCACGGAGGCCGTGGCGCGCGGCAGCAAGCATCTGGGCGCTTCGGGCACCGCCATGCGCCTCTATGCGGCGTGCGCGGCGGCTACTCCCGGCTGGGAGGGCACGCTCACCGGGGTGGCTCGCCTTCTGGAGCGCCCCGTGGGGCCTCTTGTGGAGGCTCTCCGAAAGGCGGGTGCGGAGATAGAATATGCCGGCAAGGAAGGCTTTCCTCCCCTGAAAATCAGAGGGAAGCGTCTGGAGGGAGGAGAGATCGACATTGACGCTTCTATGAGCTCGCAATATGTGTCGGCTCTGCTTCTGATAGGCCCTACCATGCGCAACGGGTTGCGACTCAGGCTGAAGGGGCGGAAGGTGAGCCGCGGATATATCGACATGACGGTAGCTATGATGCGCCGGGCGGGAATCGACGTGGAAGATCATGGCGACGTGCTGATAGTAAGGCCGGGAGCCTATCGCGAGGGAACGCTTCGCATAGAGCCCGACTGGAGCGCGGCTGCATTCTTTTTCGAGATGGTAGCTCTTGCGAAACCGGGACAGGTGATTGAGCTTAAGGCTCTTACGCCAGCTCAGGAGTCGGTGCAGGGCGATGCTCTGGCCGAAGATCTGTTCGGGCGCCTCGGAGTGAAGCTGGAGGGCACGAAGCTGAGGCAGACGGGCGCGGAGGTGCCGCAGGAGATGGTGATAGATATGGCGGGAGTGCCCGATATGGTGCCGGCGCTGAGCGTGGCGCTCTGCATTAGAGGGGTGAAATTCCGTATGCTCGGAGTAGAGCATCTTAAAATAAAGGAGAGCGACCGCATCGAGGCGATGACGCGGAATCTGCGGAAACTGGGCTTCGTAACCGAATATGCCGACGGCGTATGGGGTTGGAAAGGAGAGCTTTGCGAGCCGGAGGCGGATCCCCTGATAGAGACTTTCGACGACCATCGGATTGCTATGGCGTTTGCCCCGGTGAGGCTAAAGCGCCCCGGACTGAGAATTGAGCGTCCGGAGGTGGTGGAGAAGTCGTTTCCCGATTTCTGGGAGCAATTTTCGCGCGCGTTGCGTCAACTTGAAGAAAACTAAGAAGATATGAACGGAATATTGCTGGCGGCGGTAATGGCCGCATTCAATTATACGGAACCGGCAGACACCACGACGACGGACCAGGCTGCATGGAATGCGCTTGCTCCCGGCACGTATTCGGGGTGGGTAAGCAAGGACACTCACTACCGGCAGCGCGAACTGCCGGCCTCGCTGACGGCAGCACCGGGCGATACGACCGTGACCGCCTGGCGCGGCGAGCGGCTTGGCCTGGAGGCTCTGGTAGCTACTACTGAGGGGATTAAAGATCTGCGTGTGAAGCTTTCAGGTTGGCGCGACGCAGAGGGCCGCACTGCAGAATGGCCTGGAAGCGAGGCTGCGCTGATGCGCTATGTGATAACCAACCGCTTCCGCTCCTGCGGCAAGCTGCCGGAGGGGCTGCCGGAATATACCGTGAACGATATGATCGATCTCCCCGGTAGCGTGGCCGACGTGAAGGCGCGTGAGGTAAGGCCGGTGTGGGTTACGGTCGAGGTGCCGCGCGAAGCGGCGCCGGGCCTCTATCACTCGGAACTCATACTGACGGGCGGGGGAGAGACGCTCGCCGTGATGCCGCTGAGCGTAAAGGTGCTCGACCGCACGCTTCCCGCCACTCCGGATTTCTTCCTCGATCTCTGGCAGCAGCCCTATTCAGTGAGCCGCTGGGCAGGCGTAAAACCCTGGAGCGCTGAGCATATCGAGGCGCTGCGGCCCTATATGAAGATGCTTGCGAGAGCGGGACAGAAGTCGGCTACGGCGATACTTTTCTATGAACCCTGGGGAGAGCAGAGCAACGATAAGTTTGAGCCGATGGTGGCCACGACGAAGGCAAAAGACGGCTCATGGAAGTATGACTACTCGGTGTTTGACCGTTACGTGGATCTCTGCGACGAGTATGGCATAGCGGAGGTGATAGAATGCTTCTCTATGGTGCCCTGGGAGATGCGTTTCCGCTATTTCGACGAGGCGGCGGGAGATTACCGCTGGCTCGACGCCAAGGCCGGCAGCCAGGAATATGAAGCTCTCTGGAACGACTTCCTGAAGAACTTCTATAATCATCTGGATCAGAAGGGCTGGAGCGAGCGCACGCTGGTGGCCATGGACGAGCGAGGCCTTAAGGAGATGAAAGAGGCCCGGAGAGTGGCGCAGGGAGCTGTGCCGGGTATAAAAATGTCGCTTGCAGGAGATTATCACCCCGAGCTTGAACCGGATCTGGATCTCTACACGCTCATGATCGAAGATTTCTTCCCGGCCGAGGTGCTCGCGCGCAGAAAGGCGGAGGGAAAGAAGTCGCTGCTATATACGTGTTGCGCCAGCCCGGCTCCTAATATGTTTTCCAACAGCGATCCGGCCGACAATGCGTGGCTGCCGGTATATGCGCGTGCCACCGGTTTCGACGGCTTCCTGCACTGGAGCTTCATGAACTGGACCGACAATCCGCTGGAAGACTCGCGGTTTTTCCTGTTTGCCCCGGGCGATACCTACTTCATATATCCCGACGGGCGCTCTTCGGTGCGCTATGAGCGCATGGTGGAGGGTATTCAGCTGAGCGAGAAGCTGCGTATCCTGGAGAAGGAGCTTCTTGAGAAAGGCGATCTGGCCGGCTACGCAGCCCTGCAGGAGGCGCTGCTTCCGGTGCGCACGGGTGCGCATACGCGCCATGTGAGCACGGCCAAGGTGATCAACGATCTGCAGCGCGAGGCCAACAGGCAGTAGGCGATGGAAGGAGCACTGATAATACTGGCGGTGACCGTAGCTGTAGGTCTTCTGCTCTACTGGCAGGACCGCAGGCAGCGCAGGAAGCACCCGGAGACGGAGCAGGGCGCGGAGCAGCCCCGGCAGGAGGGTCACGGCGCAGGCGGAGTGTGCTGCGGGCTCCATCTGGTATGTGAGAAAGGACTGCCGAAAATGCTCGGCGAGCCGGCGGAATATTTTGAAGATGAGGAGCTTGACCGCTTCGCCGGTCGCGGCGCCGACGATTATGACGAGGCTGAGACAGAGGAATTTCGCGATGTGTTGCTCACGCTGAGGCGCGATGAAGTGGCGCTCTGGGCGCAGAGCCTCGATCAGCGCGGGCTGGTGCTCCCGGCAATCGTGAAGGAGGAGCTGATGATGATGCTATCCGAAGGCGAAGGAGGCACAGACTGAAATGGAGATACTGGAATACGCCTTTTTCCGCAATGCGCTCGCAGGGGTGGTGCTGATATCGGTAGCCACCGCAATAATAGGCACTTATATAGCTACGCGGCGCATGGTATTCATAAGCGGCGGCATCACCCACGCCTGCTTCGGCGGCCTCGGACTTGGGTATTTTCTGGGAATAAGCCCGCTGCTGATGGCTACTGTATTCGCCGTGGGCGGTTCGCTCGGTGCCGACTGGCTGAGCCGGCGTCGCGTGCGGGAGGATACTGCGGTAGGGGTAATATGGGCGCTCGGAATGGCCTTGGGAGTGCTTTTCATCTTTCTTACTCCGGGCCATGCGCCGGAACTTAACACATTTCTTTTCGGCAATGTGCTGACTATCACGCACCTTGATCTTTGGCTCTTCGCAATTCTCCTCGCGGTGCTTCTTGCGGGCTGGGCAGCTTTCCGCAGGCAGATAATAGCCGTGAGCTTCGATGCCGATTTCGCGCGTACGCGCCATCTTCCGGTAAGAACCATCGAAACGGTGATGACGGTGCTTGTAGCCGTAACTATTGTGCTTACAATCCGCATGATAGGGATAATGCTGCTGATGTCGCTAATGACGCTGCCTCAGATCACGGCTGAACTTGCCGCGAGCCGCTACAGCAGCGTGCAATGGACAGCGGCGTTGCTGTCGGTAGCGGGTGGAATAGGCGGACTTTTTCTGGCCTACGTAATATCAGTGCCGGCTTCGGCGGCAATAGTATTGCTCCTGGTGGCATTCTACATAGTAGGTTCGGTAATAAAAAAGATAAGTTATAAGAGGCAGAGCGTAAGGAGATTAAAGGAGGAGGCTTAAAAATTTTGCAGAAAAAAGACGGGAAAATTTTGCTGAATCGAAAATAAGCTCTACCTTTGTACTCGCAAATGACTCCGTGGCTCAGTTGGTAGAGCAAATGACTCTTAATCATTGGGTCGTGGGTTCGAGCCCCACCGGGGTCACTTCGAGAAGGGATAGCCTCAGGGTTATCTCTTTTTTCTTTTAGGGAGATGCGCTGACTCCGGGGCTCATACGGCAGGGTAAATGACGGCTCACCGAATCCAGATTTTGGTAACTTTGTTCGCATTGTGTTCAAGCGACCTGATATGTCGAAATGGACTCCTGACGGTTTCGTAAATGACACAGTAGCCCCCGAAAAGGACATAGTAGATCCCGAAAAGGACACAGTAGGAGTAAGCACTAATAAAGTGAGAGTAAGTAAGGATAAAGTAGGAGTCAAGTAGGAATCAGCCAAGTGTACAAGCAGGAGTCAAGTAGAGAGTAAGTTGCCCTCGGCACCGAGGTGGTAGCCGATGACAATTTTTACGTTGTGACAAACTCAAATAATACCTGCAGTTGCAGATCCGTCATGGACCAGCTTTACGGGCTTTGGATAAGTTAACGGTTTATTTTGTACCTTTGCGATAAACTGTCGAGATAACTGATTTAAGGTTTGATATAATAAGTTTACGGTTCGGATTATGAAAAGGAATATTGTGATAGTGGCGGTGGTTACGGCTGCTGCGGTCGGTTGCTTCGGGGTGATGGCGCAGAATGCGTCGGTGAGCGAGCTGAAGGTGCCGGCGCGCGAGGAGGTGGTCGGGATTCTGGAGAAGGTCAACGAGACCTGGCAGAAGGCTCACCCGGAGCATGGACGTGCTTTCTGGGATAACTCAGCCTATCACACGGGGAATATGGAGGCCTGGAAGCTGACCGGGTGTCCCGATTTCCTTCAGTATTCGCTCGATTGGGCTGAACGCAACGGCTGGCAGGGAGCGAAGGGCACCGATACGTCGCGCTGGAAATATTCTTACGGCGAAACCGATGATTTCGCGCTCTTCGGCGACTGGCAGACCTGTTTCCAGGTATATGCCGATCTCTACGGAGTTCAGCCGGAGGAGAAGCGCATAGCCCGCGCGAAGGAGGTGATGGAGTATCAGATGGGTACGCCGCAGACGGACTACTGGTGGTGGGCCGATGGCCTCTATATGGCGATGCCTGTCATGACGCGTCTCTACAAGATAACCGGCAACGGGCGCTATCTCGACAAGATGCATCAGTATTGGAGCTATGCCGACAGCCTGATGTATGATACTGATGCCCATCTCTATTACCGCGACGGGAAATATATCTTCCCCAAGCATCAGACCCTTTCAGGGAAGAAGGATTTCTGGGCGCGCGGCGACGGCTGGGTGCTCGCTGCCCTGGCTCGTGTGCTAACGGATTTGCCGGCCGACCGCCCTGAGCGCGCGCAGTATGAGCAGCGCTTCCGCGAGCTGGCGGCAGCCGTAAAAGATTGCCAGCAGCCGGAGGGCTACTGGACCCGCTCTCTTCTTGACCCTGAGCAAGCACCCGGACCCGAAACGAGCGGTACCGCTTTCTTCACCTACGGACTCCTCTGGGGAATCCGCCACGGGCTGCTTGACCGCGCGGAGTATCTGCCGGTGGCTCTGAAAGGGTGGAACTATCTTACCGGCACCGCCTTGCAGCCTGATGGCACGGTAGGCTATGTGCAGCCGATAGGAGAGCGCGCCGAACCGGGCCAGACGGTGGATGCCGCTTCGGTAACCAACTTCGGCACCGGGGCCTTCCTTCTCGC
>CANRPJ010000005.1 GCA_947632485.1 uncultured Muribaculaceae bacterium | reverse complement strand
CACGCGACTAAGCACAAGCAAGTAGCAGAAAAATCAATATCGATACTGAATTTCACCAGAAATGAGACACCCACGCCGTGGGTTTATAGTCTTTTTCTACGATAGTCCCCGAGTTTCCACTCGGGGTTACCGTCATACACCCATTCCATGGGTATTACCCTTATAAGGTATAAAATACTGTAATATAGATATAAAATACCCCTATTTATTCAGATACACTCCCGCGCCTCATGCCCTTAACGGTTTGAGGTATGAAAGATACCGCAAAATTAGCAAATAGTTTTGAAGAATCAAAATAAAATCCACTATCAGTCATCTTTCACTTACTGGAGCTGCGGATAGGGCACTTGACAGCCTTGACAAGGAATTAGACTTATATAGCTTATATATTGCGTATTAACTAACTTTTAGTGTCAAGGCGTCATCTCCTCCTGCCTGGAGAGAACCGACCGGAGCAAAGAAATTTTGAAAATATCTCAGAGATATATTTGGATATTTCAAATATAAGCTATAATTTTGCGCCATGTTTAACCTTTTAACAGAAAATCCAATGAAAGAGAAAGAATTTAGAATCTGGGAAGAGGCGTTTGAGGTAGACGCTTCAGTTGCCGCAGGGCAGACGCCTAACGTGAAACCGACTGCCGAGGGTCTTCACCCGGTGGTTGCAGCTTATGTAGAGAGCGTGGCTCAGTCGCGCCAGGTGCCCCTCGAATACGCTCTGATGCCGGCTATAGCAGCCCTTAGCGCGGCGGTGGGCAACCGGGTGAAGGTGGCCGACGGCGGCTATGTCAACAATCTGTCGATCCAGTCGATGCTCGTGGCCCGCAGCGGCGAGAACAAGAGCGCCCCCGCACGCGATATGATAGGCACCCTTCAGAAAGCCGACTGGAAAGAGATGGAGCTCTGGGAAGAGCGCAAGATCGAGGCTAAGCTGCAGCATGAGGCATCAGGCTCGAAAGCGCCCTTTATAGCTCCCGCCGAGCCGCGACAGATGATACTCGACGATTCCACCCCGGAGAGCACCCTCTGGCGCCTCTCGCGCAACCCTCAGGGAATGCTCCAGTATACCGACGAGCTGTCGGCCTTCATCAGCAGCTTCGACCGCTACAACGGCACCGGTTTCCAGGGGCAGCTGCTCTCAGCCTTCGACAGCAGCGGCTTCAAGGTGAGCCGGCGATCGCAGGATACGTTTCACTGCCGGGAGCCGTTCTACAGCGTATACGGCACGATCCAGCCCGAGGTGTTCAGCCGGCTGCTCGATAAGCCTCAGTTTCGCGACGACGGTTTTCTGGCCCGCTGGCTCGTGGCCTATACGGATCCGGAATCCACGCGCTCGCGTATCTACGGCCTCAACCGCGAGCCCGACCAGGACGCAATGGCCTACTGGGAGCTGCTGCTGGAGGAGCTGAGAACGAGCGAACGCTCAGGACAGGTGATCGTAGACCCTGACGACGCGGAGGCGAAGAAGCTGCTTACCAATTATTGGAATGAGCTGGAATGTAAGCGCAAAATCTTAGCCAACAGCGATTTCGAGAGTGCCGTATATGCCAAGATGCAGAAGAACGTAGTGAAGCTCGCTGGGCTTGCGGGAGCTGTAGATTCGCTCGCCGAAGGTCATGACCGGCTGCTGATGAGCCGCTGCCACATAGAGTGGGCATGCCGCATGTGCGACTATTTCATAGGATCATTTCATCGGCTCGGCGCCTTCCGCGAACGCGACAAGCAGGGGCTCACGAAGCGCCAGGTGCTGCAGGGACTCCGCTATCATTTCCCGGAAAGCTGTGAGAATCAGGCGGAGCTTGGCCGCCTTCTCGGAATATCGCGTCAGGCGGTAAATCAGATGATGCGCGGCTGACGGGCTGAGGGCAGCCTTGACACCATATTGAGGTTAAAACGCTAATCATCAGAGCAATAACCCTGATTTCGTGTCAAGGCTGTCAAGCCTCCTATCCCCGCCGCCTCCCCCTTCAAGGTTATTCGGAGAGGGGGTCATCGTAGCGCTTCAGAGCTTCGTCGAGGCGGCGGTGCATCTGAGCCTGCACCTCTTCCATGCCGGGCTGACCGTAGAGATTGTGCATCTCCTGCGGATCAGTCTGAAGGTCATAGAGTTCCCAGCGGTCGATATCGTTGTAGAAGTGCATCAGCTTATAGCGGTCGGTGCGCACTCCGTAGTGGCGCTTCACGGCATGCTCCGCCGGGTATTCATAGTAATGGTAATACACATAGTCGCGCCAATTCTCCGGTTTCTCCCCTTTCAGCAGGGGCACGAGCGATTCGCCCTGCATATCTTCGGGCACCTCCACACCGGCCAGCTCAAGGAAGGTAGGCGCATAGTCGATATTCTGCACCATCTCGTCGATATCGCCGCGGCGGCTCATGCCCTCGGGCAGCTTCATCACCAGAGGGGTGAGCAGCGATTCTTCATACATGAAGCGCTTGTCGAACCAGCCGTGCTCGCCCATGTAGAAGCCCTGGTCGGAGCAGTAGACCACGAGGGTATTGTCGGCCAGCCCCTCCTTCTCCAGATAATCGAGCACGCGGCCTACATTCTCGTCGAGGCTCTTCACGGTCTTCAGATAATCGCGCATATAGCGCTGGTATTTCCATTCCGCCAGCTCCTTGCCTTCGAGGTGGAGGCTATCGAATTCGGCTATGATGGGGCCATATACGGCGTCCCACTTGCGGCGCTGATCCGGGTTCATGCGGCCCATCGTGTAGGGCACGAGGTCGGCGAGCGGGGCGTCGGTCTGGTCCTCCAGCTTGAGATCGTAGGCGAGATCCATATCGCGGTCAATCCGCATCTCGGCAGCCTCAGCCGCCGGCCGGCCCTCGTAGGTATCGCCGAAATTGGCAGGGAGCTCGAAGGTACGGTCTTCGTAGAGGGCGAGATGGCAGGTATCGGCCATCCAGTTGCGGTGGATCGCCTTATGATGGATCAGGAGGCAGAAGGGCTTCTCCTTATCGCGCTGATTCTTAAGCCAGTCGAGGCTGAGGTCGGTGATGAGGTTGGTCACATAGCCTTCGCGCCTGATCGTATCTCCCTGCTGCCTGATGAAAGCGGGCTGGTAATAGCTGCCCTGGCCGGGGAGGATCTCCCAGTGGTCGAATCCGGTGGGCAGGCTCTGCAGATGCCATTTGCCGATAAGAGCGGTCTGATAACCGGCCTTCTGGAGATATTTCGGGAAGGTGGGCTGCGAGCCGTCGAACACGGAGTGCTCATTGTTGGTAAACCCGTTCTTATGGCTATGCTTGCCGGTGAGCATGCACGCCCTGCTTGGCCCGCTCAGCGAATTGGCCACGAATGAGCGCGTAAACCTCACTCCATCAGCTGCTATGCGGTCGAGGTTGGGGGTTTCGGTGAACCGGGTATCGTAGGCGCTCATGGCCTGCATCGTATGGTCGTCGGTCATTATGAATACGATGTTGGGCCTCTGGCGGGCATTGGCTCCGAGAGCGGCAAGCACCATAGCTGAAAGGGCCGCGGGGCGGATTTTTGGCTTCATGGGCAGGGTCAGGAATGTTATGTAACCGCAAATCTAACTAAAAATCCGCAGATTCAGGCTATCTTTGCAGGGTAATGTTCAGTCCGTTTGCGCGCCCACTCTATGTGATGGCCAAGGCTGCCGGCTCCGCCTGCGATCTGGCCTGCTCCTATTGCTACTACCGGGAGAAGACCCCGCGCGGGCGCATGGATAGCGCCACACTGCGCTCATTCATAAGCCAATATCTTGATGCTCAGACGCAGAGGGAGGTGCAGTTCGTATGGCACGGCGGCGAGCCCACGCTGATGCCGCTCTCCTTCTATCGCGAGGCGGTAAGGATACAGAAAGAGCTGGGACGAGGAATGATAATACAAAACTGCCTGCAGACCAACGGACTGCTGCTCACCGAGGAATGGTGCCGGTTTCTGGCTGAAGAGCAATGGCTCACAGGGCTTTCGATCGACGGCAGCGCCACGATGCACGACCGCTTCCGCCGCGACCGCTCCGGAGCGCCTACCCACGACCGGACTCTGCGCGCTGCCGAGATGCTCAGCCGCCACGGGGTAGACTGGAACGTGATGGCTACCGTAAATGCAGCCAACCAATGGCAAGGAGCTGATTTCTACCGCTTCTTCCGCTCTATCAGCTGCCGGTGGATTCAGTTCAGCCCGGTCGCGGAGCGCCTCACGACTGAGGGACAGCTGGCCTCGCCTGATGAGCCGGGAGCGATTACGCCGGAGAGCGTGACGCCGGAAGGCTGGGGACAGTTTCTGTGCGATGTGTTCGACTGCTGGCGGCAGGGCGATATCGGGGAGGTCTACGTGCAGATATTTGAAGCTACACTCGCCAACTGGCTCGGGCGCCCCTCGGGACTCTGCTCCCTATCCCCTACCTGCGGCCATGCCCTGGCTCTCGAGGCCGACGGCTCGCTCTATAGCTGCGACCATTTCGTATTTCCCGACTATCTCCTCGGCAATATCCGGAGCACGCCGCTGCTCACACTGGCCCACAGCGAGGCGCAGCGACGCTTCGCGCTGAAGAAGCTGCGGGTTGACGAGGGTTGTCTGAAATGTGAGTTTCATTTCGCCTGCTTCGGCGAATGTCCGCGTCTCTGGTTTCTTCCCACAGGGCGCAACTATCTCTGCGAGGGCTACCGGCGCTTCTTCTCCCACACCGCTTCCGCTTTTGACCGCATGGCCGACCTGATTCGCCGCAATCGCCCACTCCCCCGCTCGCTCTGACCCCCGCCTTGACACGAAATTAGAGTTAAAGCTCTGACCTTAAACAAAATAAGCCCTTCCGGGCGTCAAGGTTGTCAAGCCTCCTTCCCCTCAGCAGGATCTATCAGGTTTGGGGTTCGGTGTGGACGTAGATTATTATGTCGGGACCGAGCTGACTCTGGAGGGTCTTCTCTACGTTGGTGGCTATCTCGTGGCCTTCGCGGACGGTGATGTCTGGGCTCACGTGAATGTTGACGTCGATTATATAGGAATGACCGTTTCTGCGGGCGCGGAGATTGTGCACTTTCAGCACCCCCGGCACAGCCGCTATCGCTTCCCTGATCTGCTTCACGGTGGCTTCCGGCAGCGAGGCCTCGAGAAGCTCATTGAGTGAGGGCCAGGCTATCTTAACTGCTGATACGGCGATCATTACGGCAATCGCTATGGAGGCTATCGGATCCATCACGCGCCAGCGGGAGCCGAGGAATATGGCGAAGGATACGCCGATGAGGGTGGCTATGGAGGAGATGGCATCGCTGCGGTGGTGCCAGGCGTTGGCGATAAGCGACGAGGAGTTGAGCTTCCGGCCATAGGCAAGCGTGTAGCGGTAACAAAACTCCTTAAGGGCAATCGAGGCGACAGCCACATAAAGCGTCCAGATGTCGGGGCGCGTAAGAGTCTCGCCTTTAAGATATTTGATGAGCGTAGATACTCCCTCTACCCCGATAAAGGCGCCTACTCCGAAGAGAATCAGGCCGATGAGCACGGTGGCAATAGTCTCAAACTTGCCGTGCCCGTAGGGGTGGTCGGAATCGGCTTTCTTGTAAGAGGCTGTAACGAATGCGATTACGATGAAGTCGGTTATGAAATCGCTCATGGAATGGTAACCGTCGGCCACGAGCGCGTCGCTCCTGCCCCAATAGCCGAAGAAGAGCTTGAGGGCCACCAGAGCCGCATTTATCCAGAAGCCTACGAGAGTGACCTTACGGATCGTCTTAACAATATCATTCATAGGCTCCTACGCTTTTCCTGAGCTTACGGCGCAGGCGCTTCATACCCTCTTTTCCCACTATGAGGAGCCCTGAATACTGCGCCGCCTTTGCCAGCCCGAAGAAGATTGTCCACAAGGCTCCGCGCCAGCCTATCGGCAAGGGCAGGGCGAGGAAGAGGAAGGAAAGCAGATAGAAGGCCACGCAACAGCAGAGCACCACTACCCCGGTGCGAAACGATAGGCCTTTAAGAAACTCTACGATTCTCTTCTTCATTGCATTCGCTTCAAAAGGCTATAACTTGCTATCACTCCGAGCTCTCCGGCCTTGCTGAGGTCGTCGAAGGCCTGCTTGCGCATACCCGACTGGAGATAGGCCAGCGCACGGTTATAATAAGCCTCGCCGTAGGAGGGATTGATAGCCAGCGCTTCGTTGTAGCATTGTATTGCCGAAGCGGCATCTTTGGCCTCGAGGTAGAGGTTGCCTTTATTGAACCAGCTGTAGATCAGGCGCGGATTGAGCTGGAGCGCGCGCTCGAAATCGGCCATGGCGGCGGCAGTCTCGGCGGCAGTGTTTCTGAGAGCGGGCTGCTTTCCGTCAGCTGCGGGGGCAGGCATCTTGGCGAGTCCGGCATGAGCGGCTCCGCGAGCCATGAAGGCTATTGTAAAGGCGTCGCCACCTTCCTTGATAGCCCGGTCGAGGTCGGCCACTGCAGCCTCATAATCGCGCAGCGCCAGATAGGCCACTCCCCTTCCCAGCCAGTCGGCGGGGCGGGCGCGTCCGCTTTCGATCAGATGGCTGTAGGAGTTCACCAGCCCGAAGAGCTCTTCGGCATTCACGGCTGCCCCCGTCTTGCTCAGATAGAGCGGCCGGTCGAGATAATGGCGGGCGTTAAACTCATCAATCTCACGGAAATAGTTGCTCGTGCTCTGCAGGGCCGAGGGGTTGTAGGTGAATCCTACCTCATACATCGGCTCCGGCTCCACCCTGAGGTCACGGTCCTGCACCTTGCCGCGCACCTTATCGCCATAGGAGAGCTGCGTGTCGGAGCCGGCAGATACGGTCACCAGACGGTTGAAGCGGTTCATCACCTCCTCTTCCGATTCATCGGCTTCCTCACCTCCACGGCGGTTGGAGCGCCCGGCGTCGATAGCCGGACGGTCAAGCGCATTCTTCTGAGGATCGGTGACATAGCCCTTCACCAGACCTTCCGCCTTCTTCACGGCCTCCACGGCTCCCCGCATATCGCCAGCCTCCTGACGGGCCTGAGCTATGGCGTAGTAGGCGGGATAGAAGCGCGGATAGCGGCGCGCGGTTGCCTCGAAATCGGCCAGAGCATCTTTCGGCTTGCCCTGCTCCAGGCGCACGAGGCCGCGGTTGTAGAGAGCATGGAAATTCTGAGGCTCGCGCTCAAGCACGCTGGAGAAATCTTCCGCCGCGTGGTCGAGATCCTTCACCTCATAGCGCAGCAGCGCCCGGTTGAACATAGCCGCCATATTGTCGGGCTCCAGCTCCAGGGCATGGTTATAATCGGCCATGGCGCCGATGAAATCGTCGGAATTATAGCGGATATAAGCGCGGTTAATGTAGAGACCGGCTTCACGCGGCATCAGGCGCACAGCCTCCTCCGTATCAGCCAGAGCGCTCTCCCACTCCTTGCGCCGGGCCTTGATGTCGGCTCTCAGAAGATAGGAGTTCACAAGATTTTTCGATATTTCGAGCGATTTGTCGATATCCTTCAGCGCCGCCACCGTATCCCCCCGCATCAGCGAGGCACGGGCACGCGCGGAATAGGCCTCCTCGAAGCCCGGAAAGATGCGCAGCAGGGTGGCGAAGGTGGAGTCGGCAGCATCGTAATTCTTCATATCGGTCTGCGCACAAGCCTTGTAATAAAGGAAATACTTATCGTAAGGCGAATAGCGGAGACCCTCGTCATAATCGATAATGGCGAGAGAATCCTGCCCCATCTGCTGGCGCACGAAGCCGCGCAGCTTGTAGGCATCGGTCTTGAATTTATTGCGCTCTATCGCCTCAGAACAGTCGGCGTCAGCTCCCTTATAATCCTCCAAACTCAGCTTCGCCAGCGCCCGGAAATAGTAAGGATCTGAGAGATAGGGTTTAGCCCTGATGGCGAGATTGAAATACTGTATCGCCAGGGCGTAGTCTTCCATCGAGAGCACATTGCGGCCTATCGCCGTTACCTGCTCGGCGTTGACCTGGCCGAATGCGGATAGCAACGAGAAGGAGCACACGACCGCCACGATCGCGCGCCGCCACGATTTGACTGCGCCTCTGCATCTCATAAGCTACAAAGGTAACTATTTTTCCGGAATACCGAAGTTCGAGCCCGGGAGGGGTTCACTCCATTATCTCAAAACGGGTCCCATCGGGAAGAGCATAGTTGATCACCCGCTTGCCTCCTTCGGTTACTGAAATAGCAGAAGGGGCGGCTACACCCTCCGGCAGGGTGCGCCCGGAGAGAATCTCAAGTACATTCGGCAGGTCGATCACCTCCATGCTTATATGATTTACGAAAAGGAGTTCCTTCTCGGTGAGGGGGCGCGTGCTTACAAGCAGCTCCAGAGCGCCTTCACCCTCTGGCACGCGCAGAAGCATTCCGCTCATCTCCCCGGGTCGGTACTCCCGGTTCCATTCTGTCACGAATCCCAGCGTATTGCAGAAGAAATCCTGAGCCACATCACCATCTGGAACATAGAAACCCAGATGACTCATGCGGTTAGATACGCGCGTAGAAGGCATATTCTGCCCGTGGGTCCTGCCGAAATCGCCATCGCCGGTAAATTCCACGAACTCAAGCGTATGCCCCGTAGGATCAGTCATAAAGAAATTCTTTATGCCCATGCCGAGCTTCTTCACCTCCTTGGGCACCTCATAGCCCTTGGCCTCAAGATAGCGCCTCATAGCCTCGGCATCGGTAGTCTCGATAGCATAATGCAGCAGCCGGTCGCTGCCCGCTTCCTTCTCAGGAAAGAGCTCTATGATCTGGCGGTCGTTGATCTTGACAGCTGAAAGGCGGGTAGAGCCGTCGGGATTGTCATACCTTATCGACTCATCGAAGCCGAAGTAATCTTCAAGCATATTGCGGGTGGCATCAAGGTCAGAGCAATAGAGAGCCGCGTGGGCCACTCCAATGATTGGCGGCCGCTGAGGAGTCTGGGCTGCAGCAGCGCCGCAAAGCGTAGTTACAAGCGTCATTATGAGCAGAAATTTCTTCATGTCAGAGAAAAATTCAGATTTTAAGGTTTGTCGGCGCAAGGCCAACCTGAACGCAAAGATACTAAATCCGACGCTTACGTCAAAGCAGCAAATAAAACATCTCTACAAGTTTTATCATTGCAAAAACAGTAATTATTACTTATCTTTGCACAGCGCGATTGTACAAGAGCTACTTAAAGTATAGTTGCAGATTGTTACATTTCGATTATCACACTCAATGAGGCCAACATTATATATAATAGCAGGGTGCAACGGGGCTGGAAAGACCACTGCTTCATATTCTGTTTTGCCTACTTTGTTACAGTGTAGAGAATTTGTCAATGCCGACGAAATTGCAAAAGGTCTTTCACCATTCAATCCAGACTCTGTCGCAATTGAAGCTGGTAGATTAATGCTCCATCGTATTAATTTACTAATAAGTCAAAGAAAAACATTCGCTATAGAAACTACATTAGCAACTCGTAGCTATGCCTCTCTAATAAAACGAGTACAGGAAATTGGCTACTACGTAGTACTCCTGTTTTTTTGGCTGCCTTCACCTGAAATGGCTATGGCTCGCGTATTAAAACGGGTCAAAGAAGGAGGACATAATATTCCTGATAAAACAGTTCATCGACGCTATTGGTTAGGACTACAGAATTTCTTCAATATTTTTGTCCCTATCGTTGACAGTTGGAGTATATACGAAAATATAAATGATCCCTTAGAAATAGCCAATGATGATAAAATCATTGATATAGATACCTTTAATAAAATTAAAGAAGCATGTCTGAACAAGAAAAATTAGACTTACGCGCTAAAATCAATAAAGGGCTAAAGCAAAGTTATGAGAATCTTCTTCGACATAAGGCTGCTTTAGGGCTTGATATTATTACAGCCGATGAGAATGGACAACCGGTTGCTATAGCTGCCTCTGAGCTCATAAAGAAAAGAGCTAACTAATTAGATAAGATATGAAACTACACTCCATAGCGAAAATCGCTCTTACAATATGCCTTATGGCTACTTCATGCTCAATTAAGGCGCAGACGACTGAACACTGCGATTCGATCGTAGCCGGAGTGAATAGAATCATCAAGGCATATCCAAAAGCAACTCTGCAAGATATCTACAAAAGCTTCTTCCAAGACAACTATGGTCCCGGCCACCTCATGAACAATCCCGACGGCGCCAAGGCCTACGTGATGCGTGAGCTCGAATCCTTCAATTCTGCGCAAGGCCCTGATTACGAGGCCACAGGATCGGAAAGCAATTTCGTCAGAGTTAACCTTCAGGTGGTGAAAGACGGCCGGGTACCCCTTGAGACTTTCCTCGACGCATTCCTACGTAGCGGAAGACAGTTTCAGGTGCCAGCAGTAGAAATCTGGAGCAAGAAATGGGGAGAGATACAAAGCGTGATTGAAAGCATGAACCTCGACCTGCCCGGTTTCGCCGAAGATGCTGAAAGAATCCAAAAGCAGCTGAGCGAGGGCGACCCCACGATGCACCACAGCCGCATCTACGAGCTGACCTACGACCCGCACTACCGCATTATCTCCCGCACCATCTTCGAGAGCGAGATCCTACCTCACCTCCAGCCTTAACACCGTTTTGCGCTTAACCTACTCATTATAAGCCCGTAACCTCTCTCTTCGCGTCAAGGCCGTCAAGCCTCCTATCCTCTACCCACCTATTCTGATTCATTAAAACAGTAAGAGGGAGCCGGAGCCCCCTCTCTACTTATAGTCTGTCAGTTATTACCGATTATGAGTGCAGAGCCTCAACCTCTTCGGTGGTGATAGGCTTCTTCTTGCCGAGGCGGCGGGCGCCTGTTTCGGTTATCACATAGTCCTCCTCATTGCGGATACCGGAGAAATCACGCCATTTGTTGAGCTCCGTGTAGTCGATGAAGTCAGAGTGGCGCTTCTCGCTTCCCCAGTAGTCGATAAGCTCAGGAATGAAGTAAACGCCCGGCTCGATCGTCAGCACGAATCCCGGCTCCAGCGGACGGGCCAGACGCAGTGACTTGCGGCCAAACTGAGTGCTCTTCGGCTTGCCGTCGTAGCCTACCCATACCTCGCCGAGGTTCTCCATATCATGCACGTCGAGACCCATCATGTGGCCCAGACCACAGGGATAGAACATAGCGTGAGCGCCGGCTGCCACAGCCTCCTTGGCGTCACCCTTCATGATGCCGAGAGCCTTCAGGCCTTCTACAACCGTCTCAGCCGATTTCTCATATACATCTACGAAAGGCACACCCGGCTTCAGCATATCTACGGCAGCGCGATGGCTGGCTACCTGGATATCGTAGATAGTCTTCTGGCGGTCAGTAAATTTCTTATTGACCGGCATGGTCGACGACATATCGCCGCAGTAGCCGTCTTCAATCTCAGCGCCGCAGTCGAGCAGCAGCATATCGCCCGGGTTCAGCGTGTGAGTATAGTGGTGGTTGTGGAGGGTCTGTCCGTGAGTGGTGGAGATGGTCGGGAAAGAGGGACGGCCACCATTGCGGTAAGCCACTGCCTCTACAGCTGCGCGTACCTCATACTCCTTCATGCCCGGACGCACGAGGCGCATAGCCTCCATGTGCATATCGGCCGTGATGTCGCAGGCGCGCTCAAGCACCTCAATCTCCTCAGCCGTCTTGTGATTGCGGAGATCTACCACGGCGCGGATCAGGTCGACTGAAGGCTGCGCGTCGTTGAGACCTACATTGAGCCATTCGTGGAGCTTCACACGATGCTCCGGACGATAGGGAGGCAGATAGTGGATCTTGCGGCCCTTGCTCTGAGCCTCTTTCAGGTAAGCCTCGATATCTTTAGTCGGACGGATATCGGTAAGCCCGCTCATCTCAGCCTTCTCGCGAAGGGTAGGCTGGGCGCCCATCCATACAATATCATCGATCGTCAGCTCGTTGCCGAAAAGAATCTCGCGGTCATTGTCGATATCGATCACCAGCGTAAGGCTCTCCTCCGGGCGGCCGGTGAAGTAGGTGAACGTACGGTCCTGCACGAACTCATACGTGTTGTCTTCGTAGTTCATCGGGCTCAGTTCGTTGCCCATGAGCACGATCACACCGCTTCCCACGCGCTCCTTAAGCGCTTTGCGGCGGTTCTGATAAGTTTCCTTGCTAAACATTATTGTTGAGTTTTTATGGTTCCGTCTTTTATCTTCTGCGACCCATCTGGCGCTGCTGCGCCTGCATCGCTTTCATAGCCTTCATCGGGTTCTTCATGGCCGAAGCCATCTTCATCACCTTGCGCGTCTCCTCAAACTGCTTCAGCAGGCGGTTCACCTCCTGAAGGCTCGTACCGCTACCCTTCGCTATGCGCTGGCGGCGGCTGCCGTTGATCACGTCGGGATTCTGCCTCTCGTAAGGGGTCATCGAGTAGATTATCGCCTCGATGCTCTTGAAGGCATTGTCGTCCACATCAAGATCCTTTATTGCCTTGCCCACACCGGGTATCATCGCAGCCAGATCCTTAAGGTTGCCCATCTTCTTGATCTGATGGATCTGCTTGAGGAAATCCTCGAAATCAAACTTATTCTTGCGCAGGCGCTCCTGAAGGCGCTCAGCCTCCTTCTGGTCGTAGACCTCCTGGGCGCGCTTCGCCAGCTCCACGATATCACCCATGCCGAGGATTCGGCTCGCCATACCTTCGGGATTGAACTCCTGAAGATCTTCGAGCTTCTCGCCGGTACCTACAAACTTGATAGGCTTGTCAACCACCGAACGGATCGAGAGCGCCGCGCCGCCGCGGGTGTCGCCGTCGAGCTTCGTCAGCACCACTCCGTCGAAATCCAGCCGGTCGTTGAATTCCTTGGCCGTATTCACAGCGTCCTGACCCGTCATGGAGTCGACCACGAACAGGGTCTCATCGGGATTCACGGCCTCCTTTATGGCCGCGATCTCGCGCATCATCTCCTCATCTACCGCAAGGCGACCCGCCGTATCGATCACCACGAGGTCCTTGCCCGTGCGGCGCGCCTCCTCGATAGCATGTTTAGCTATCGCTACCGGATCCTTGCTGCCCTCTTCGGTATATACAGGCACTCCGATGCTCTCGCCGAGCACCTTTAGCTGCTCGATTGCAGCAGGACGATACACGTCGCCTGCCACCAGCAGCGGCTTGCGGCCCTTCATCGTCTTCAGGCGGCGGGCAAGCTTGCCGGAGAAGGTGGTCTTACCCGAACCCTGCAGACCCGACATGAGGATCACGGCCGGATTGCCCTTAAGATTGAGAGGCGTCTCCATGCCGCCCATCAGAGCGGTCAGCTCATCGTGCACGATCTTCACCATCAGCTCCTTCGGCTTGAGGGCGTTGATCACATTCTGGCCCAGCGCCTTCTGCTTCACCGTATCAGTGAAGGTCTTGGCTACCTTATAGTTCACGTCGGCGTCCAGAAGAGCGCGACGCACATCTTTGAGCGTCTCGGCCACATTTATCTCTGTGATGCGGCCTTCGCCCTTCAGGATCTTGAATGAGCGCTCAAGGCGCTCCGATAGGTTTTGAAACATGATCAGTCGGTCAGGCTGTTAGTGGCGGTGTCTGGAAAGATCACTACCGGTTTATGTGTGGCGGCTTCCTCGGGAGTCATCTGCGCATAAGAGATTATTATCACTATATCGCCTGGCTGCACCTTGCGCGCCGCTGCCCCGTTGAGGCATATCACGCCGCTGCCGGGCTTGCCGGCTATCGTGTAGGTGTCGAAGCGCTCGCCATTATTGTTATTTACTATAAACACCCTCTCCCCCTCCAGAATTCCGGCGGCATCGAGAAGGGCCTTGTCGATGGTTATGCTCCCTACATAGTTGAGATTCGCTTCCGTCACTGTGACGCGGTGAATCTTCGATTTCATCATTTCGATCAGCATGGTGGTCGAGAGCTTGTCAGTTTCTGAATGTAATATTGTCTATTAGGCGTACAGGGCCACACTGCACCGTGATGCAGCCCACTATGAAATCGGAATCATTCCAGTCGGCTACTGGCTGAAGCGTTCTGCCGTCTACGATCTCGAAATATTCCGTCTTGCAATCCGGAAGGGCGTCGATGCGCTCCACGACCGTATCGTGCGTCGCCTTTACGCTGTGGGTAGCCGAGTAGGCACGGCCGTAGTTCAGGGCAGAATAGATTCCCGGAGCCACCGCACGTTGCTCCTTCGAAAGAAGGGCATTGCGGCTCGAGAGCGCAAGCCCGTCGTCGGCACGCTTTATCGGGCAGGCCACTATCTCGATATCTATCCCCTCACTCTTCACCATAGCACGGATCACGGCTATCTGCTGAAAGTCCTTCTCGCCGAAATAGCCCCGGTCTGCCCCGGTCCAGCGAAACAGGCGGCTCACAATCTGAGCCACTCCCTGGAAATGCCCCGGACGGCGCGGACCCTCCATTACCTCAGCTGCCGGACCGAGATCATACACGTGGGTATCTTTCCCGCCGGAATACACCTCCTCGGGCGTGGGGGCAAACACCGCATCGACCCCGGCCTGCTCGAGCAGACGGAAATCGGCCTCCTCGGTGCGCGGATAGGTAGCCAGATCCGTAGGATTGTTGAACTGAGTGGGATTCACGAATACGCTCACCACTACAGCGTCGTTCTCCTTCCGGGCTCTCTCTACAAGCGACAGGTGGCCCTCATGAAGAGCCCCCATCGTAGGCACCAGCCCTATTGTTTTTGCGGCGGAGCGGGCTTCGGAAGCCCACCGCTCCAGTTCCGCCACTTCTCTGATTATCTTCATTCGGATTATCACACCGCCTTCATGACGGCGCCAATCTGTTGTTAGTCGGCGCAAAATTAACGAAAAGTTAGAAAATGCCCCAACCGCATGGCGAATTTACTATATTCCGAACTCTTAAACTTACTTAAAATCCTCCTGCGGCGGCTCCTTCTATACTATATATGAGAAAATTTGCTTAACTTTGCAAGAAATTTGCGGTGCGCCGCATACTCAAAAACAAGCCCTTTTAATGGCAGATAAAAGAATTCTGTTCGTCACTCAAGAAGTGGCACCCTATCTTACCTCGCGCCCTCTGGCCGACCAGGCGAAAAAGCTCGCCGAGGCTTTTCAGGGAGGAAAGTGTGAAGTAAGGATATTCACGCCCAAATATGGCGCTGTCAACGAGCGGCGCAACCAGCTTCATGAGGTGATACGGCTAAGCGGAATCAACATTACGATCGACGATGCCGACTATCCTCTTGTGGTGAAAGTTGCATCGCTGCAGCCTACAAGAATACAGGTATATTTCATCGATAGCGACGAATTTTTCCGTAAAAGCAGTGAAGATGCCGACCCGCTCGGAAGCAGCCGCGACGACAACGAGGAGCGCGCAATCTTCTTCGCCAGAGGCACCACCGACACCGTGAAGAAACTTCGCTGGGAGCCGGTAATAGTGCAGTGTGCCGGTTGGATTTCGGCTCTGGCGCCTACGTATCTGCGCAAGATGTATGCCGACAACCCGCCTCAGCAAGACGTCAAGATAATTTATTGCGTGCTGCCGGGGCAGATCACGGGGCAGCTCCCCTCCGGAATGGAAAGCAAATTCGACGGAGCCAAGATGCCCGATGAGATTCTGCGTCTCCTCGCAGAAGACCCCATTACTACCGATACATTCCATAAAATCGGAATCGCAGGAGCCGATGCAGTGGTCATAGCCGACCCCGATGCATCGCCCGAAGTGATCGCCTATGCCAAGGAGAGCGGCCTGCCAATCATGACCTATGAGGAGCAGAGTCAGGGTCCGGAGGCATATTCCAGGTTCTACGATTCCCTGCAGGCCAAAAGCTAACCATACCCACCTCCATTAGAAAAACAATGAATGTAACCAACATCATACGCCGCGCTGCAGCGACAGTAGCCTGTGTGCTCGCCCTTGCCTCCTGCGACGATGAAGTGAGCCAGATAGGCAATTCGCTGATTCAGGGAGAAGCTGACATACGCGTAGATTCCACCTTCCAGCTTACCGGAGAATCGGTTGCCACGCCCGTGTTCGATACAAGGAGCACCACCAACCTGCTCGGCACCATCGATCTGCCGGAATATGGCAATCTGAGCGCCTCCTACGTGGCTCAGCTCATGAGCGCCTCCACTTTCCCCGTGCCCGACAGTATCGGAATCAACAGAATCGACTCCGTGAAACTGACGCTGACGGTAAACCGCGGTGACATTACCGGCGATTCAGTAGCTCCGCAGCAGGTCACCATCTACCGCCTCAACCGGAAGCTCCCCGCCGACATCAGCAGCGCATTCAATCCCGAAGGCTACTACAATCCCTCCTCACCTATAGGCACCAAGAGCTACACGCTATCACTGCTCGCCGCCAAGGATTCTACATTCTACAACGGCAACAGCAAAATCAATATCAGCATACCCCTGCCTGATGAATGGGCTAAGGAAATAGCTCTCGCCTATAAGAATGACCCCGACCTCTTCGCATGGCCGCAGAATTTCAGCGCCCGCTTCCCCGGCATCTACGTGAAGCCCTCTTTCGGACGCGGTTGCATTGCCAATATCGCTACCACTCAGGTGCGCCTCTTCTACCATTACACCGGCACAGCCTATAAGACTGAAAGCGACGGCACTTTCAAGCCTTACGAGATAGAAGTGAAAGACTCTGTTGCGATTTTCGCTGTCGCCCCCGAGACCCTCAGTAGCAACAACATAGTGTTCAAGCCCTCCGAGAGCCTTAAGGCGAGAATCAACGCCGGCGAGGTGGTCATGGCATCGCCTGTAGGATATAACGTGCGCCTTCATTTCCCACTCCGGGAAATAATCAGCACCTATAAGAAAGCCCAGGGAGGATTCTCATCGGTCAATGCCCTTACCATAAGGATTCCGGCACGCGGCATAGAAAATGACGGCGGACTCGGAATGCCTCCCTACCTGCTCATGGTGCGCACCAACGATATGGCGGAATTCTTCGCCAAAAATAAGCTGCCTGATAACAAGACCTCATTCTGGGCATCTTACTCTTCAGCTACCGGATCTTATTCCTTCACCGGACTGCGCGACTATATGATCTCGAAGCTCGAAAGCAATGTTGACGATGCTGATGAAGATTTCACGCTTGTGCCGGTGATGATTCAGGAGGAGGTTCAGGATTATTATGGCACCTCTACGGTTACATCGTGCGTGCCATATATGACTCGGCCCACCCTTACGATCTTCGATCTCAAGAAGGCCAGAATCTCACTCACTTTCTCTACCCAAACCATCAACTGATTCCAAATGCAACTACTTGACGGAAAAGAAACCTCACGCCAGATTCGCGAGGAGATAGCGGCAGAAGTGGCCGCAATGAAAGAGCGCGGCGAGCGGCCGCCTCACCTGGCTGCCATTCTCGTAGGCCACGATGGAGGCAGCGAGACCTACGTGGCTGCTAAGATCAAAGGCTGCGCAGAGTGCGGATTCAAAAGTACCCTCGTAAGATTTGAAGACGATGTGACCGAAGAGCGTCTGCTCGAGGAGATAGAAAAAATGAATGCCGATCCTGAGCTTGACGGCTTCATCGTGCAGCTTCCTCTCCCGAAGCATATCAATGAGCGCCGCATCACTGAGGCTATCGACTGGCGCAAGGACGTCGACGGTTTCCACCCGGTCAATGTAGGCCGCCTCTCGATCGGACTGCCTGGCTTCCGCTCCGCTACTCCGGCCGGAATCATGGATCTGCTCGAGCGCGCAGGAATCAAGACCAAAGGAATGCATGCCGTAGTGCTCGGCCGCAGCAATATCGTAGGCAAGCCCGTAGCTTCGCTGCTGATGCAGAAATCCGAGCCAGGCGACTGCACCGTGACCGTATGCCACTCCTCCACCCGCAATATCAAGGAGATCTGCCGTCAGGCCGACCTCATCATAGCAGCCCTGGGCAGTCCAGGCTTCGTTACTGAAGATATGGTAAAAGAGGGTGCCGTAGTGGTCGATGTAGGCACGACCCGCGTGCCCGACGCTACCCGTAAGAGCGGCTGGAGACTCCGCGGCGATGTAGATTTCGATGCCGTAGCTCCCAAGTGCTCTTGGATCACCCCGGTGCCCGGAGGCGTAGGCCCGATGACGATAGTATCCCTGCTCAAGAATACCCTGCTCGCAAGGCGAGGAGGAGTGTTTGAGTAAAAAGCTATGTCGCTTCCCGCAATTCTCCTGATCAGTCTGCTGAGCCTCCTTACGGGGGCTCGCGATGGTCGTGGGGCGGGCGTTGATCTCCTCTTCGTAGGCGATGCGATGCAGCATCAGGCCCAGCTCGATCAGGCTCTTCTCGAAGGAGGAGGCAAGACCTACGATTATTCCGGCTGCTTCGATCTGATAGCTCCCGATATAATTGCTGCCGACTATGCGGTGTGCAATCTCGAAGTACCTCTCGGGGGCGGTCCGCGCTATAGCGGCTACCCCTGTTTCTCCGCTCCCGACTCCTATGCAGAGGCTTTGAGAGACGCCGGTTTCGACCTTTTCCTTACCGCCAACAACCATTGCCTCGACAGCGGCGACAAAGCCGCCAGACGCACCCTGACCGCACTCGACCGCATCGGGGTGGATCATATTGGCACCTACACCGACTCCCTTGAGCGCCGCGAGCTCGTGCCCTTCATAAAGGATATCCACGGCATCCGGTTCGCTTTCCTCAACTATACCTACGGCACCAACGGCATTGAGCCTCGTCAGGGTATGGAGGTGGCCATGATCGACCGTAAGCGTATGGCGGAGGAGATAGCTGAAGCCCGCAAGGCTGGAGCAGAGTTCGTAGTAGTTACGATCCATTGGGGAGTGGAATATGTGCTTCTTGAGAACTCGAATCAGCGCTCTTTGGCAGATTTCCTCATTGATCAGGGAGCCGACATGATAATAGGCGGTCACCCTCATGTGGTGCAGCCAATGAAGATAGTGCGCAATGAGAAAGAGGGTAAAGATGTGCTCGTAGTCTATTCGCTCGGCAATTTCATCTCCAACATGAAAACCGGCGATACCCGCGGAGGAGCGCTGGTGCGCGCCCGTGTGGAGCGGGATGCAGAGGGGAAGCCGAGGCTTGTGGCAGCTGACTATGACACCTTGTTCTCAGCCAAGCCTACAGGTAAGGGAAGCAACTTCCGCGTCTATCCCTCCAGATTGTCCCACTTGATTCCCGCAGCCCAGCAAGGCCACTGGCGCCTCTTCAACGATGCCGCTACCCGCATCTTCGACAGCCATAACGTAGGCGTGACCAGAAAGAAATAGACCGGCTACTTGCAGAAAGCCCGGTATGCGCAATATCGGCACCGATTCTTATCGGCAGTTGGCCCGAACGATGTGGCAGGACTGAATATCTCTTCAACCCGGTCTTGGAGTCGGGAGGCAAATTCCTCCTTCACCTCAGAATTATCTGTCATCTCCTCAGCCTCTTTGCCTTCGCCCATTTTCAACTTCTGTTCCGGATTTCCCATCTTGGCATGACCTAAAGAATAGATTACCAGAGCCATCGGTTCCGGCGACAACAGGCTTCCTCCAGTTATAAAGGAGTAGAAGGAGGCATAAGTGAGCAACTGAGCCACATCTTTGGCTCTCAGGTCGCCGTCGAATGCAGAGTCCAGGCTATCGGCCTGAGTGTGAATGCGTCCTGACTTATAATCCACTATGCGCTTCACCGGCGAATCAGCCGGCTGGTCTATACGGTCGAAAGAGAAAGTGAAATTCACCGCTCCTGCCTCACCCGCAGGGAGCCGGAACTTATCCTTGACTTCCACACCATAGACCTTCAGGGGAGCTATCGTGGCATCATGGCGCAGTATTCCCGCTATCTGACCAGCAAGCACCTGAGCCGTCATCAGGGAATCTCCTGTCAGAGGCCTTTCAGCCTCCTCGGGAGCCAGACGATGATACTCTATATTAATAGCTCTCCTGAGACGCTTCATGATGCCTTCCTCATCGGCTGCCATATCCCTGAGCTGCCTGGCGGTAAATACTACCGGATCGGCAAGCAGTTTGCGACGCTTCCCCGGGTCAGGCATATATAGCTCCTCGAGCACACGGTGGGCAGCCGTGCCCAGAGTGGAGGCATCAATAAACTCCGCCGGTTCCCTATCATCGGTTATCCTGTAGAGATGCCTGAGGCAGAAGCGTAAGGGGCATTGAGCGTAATCCCATAGCGAAGAGTAGGATAGATAGCTATCAGATTTCCCGTCGAGAAATGGGCGCAGCAGGGGTTCCACCTCCTCATGCATAGCAGCCCGGGGTTCGGTATTGACAGGCGCCGAAAGCCGGAACTGCCCTTTCATCTCCCTGATGGCAGGTGCATAGAGATGGCGCAGCTGGAAAATAAACCGGGAGGGGCCTGCGGAATTCATATCGCTGGTGCGTGCATCGTAGATCAGATAAAGTTCTTTGGCGCGCGCAATCAGGCGATAGAAATAATAGGAGAAAATGCTCTCCTGGAAGGCTGCCGGGGGCAATCCGAAGAAAAAGCGCAATGTAGCCGGAATCAGGGTCTTTTTGCGCATACGACGCGGAAAGATTCTCTCATTCATCGAGGGAATCACGAGTTGGTCGAAGTCAAGCGACCGGGTCTCAAGCATACCCATCACCTGAATTCCCATAAGAGGCTGCCCTTCAAAAGGTACTCTCTCCGCAGCTATCAGCCTGTCGGCCAATTGAAACACATCGCGCCAGGATAGCTCTACATCATGGCGTAAGGAGGCATCGGCAAGCCGTCTAAGAGCATCGCGGTATGCCTGCAGATGCGCCAGATCAAGCCGCTTCTTCACCATTGCGCTCCCCTCCTGCATGGAAGCTACCGCATCGGCACAGACCCTGACTATATCGTCAAGAAGCTCAATCGCTTCTTTTCCCTTCTCATCAACCAGCGGATACAGTATGGGAGCAGCCTCAGGCAGCAGGCGCACCAGATCGGAATGAGCCACAACAAAGCGCCGCTCTGAAAACATGAACGCACGGAGCCGTCTTATCGCCTCGCTACCCGCCACGAGTTGCATAAACGGGTGAGCCGCCAGAAGTTTCACATCTTCATGGAAATATGCCCAACCTCCCTCTCTCCTCTGCTTGCGCCCTTGCATTCGCCGCAGAATTCCAATTAGCGAAATCGTGGAAGTGAGTTTCAGAGGATAGCCCATCGTAAGATTCACGTCTCCAATGTCCTGAGGCAGGGAATAGAGTATAGGGAAGAGAAGGCCTTCATCTGGAAGCACGACAGCGGTTTTTGCCGCTTTCACACTTTCAGCACCCGTGCGGGCAGCTACATCGGCCACTATAGATGCCGCTATCCTTGCCTGCATCGAGGCAGAGGGAGAGGAGATAACCTTGATAACCGGAGGCACTCCCGACGATCGGCAGGGCTCCAGATCCAGCCAGTCAGGCTTAGGAAAAGTCTTGATATTGGAAAGCATCAGCTTCACAGCCGGATTCGCCCTGTCAGACAAGGGCACTCCGGTAAGATCCCAAACGAAATCGGCAAACGGCTCATCGCTTCCAGGCAATCCGCTCCTTCTGTTTGCCAGCTCCTTGAAAATCCTGCGTTCAGCTTTTGTAAGCACGTTGAAGCCCACAAACACTATCTTCTTCACTCCAGGCAATTCCGTTCCATCAGCTAGCCTGTCAGCAGCCTCCCGGGTAGCCATGCCCTGATAGGCAAGCCCCCTGCTGCGCAAAGAGCTCCGAAGCCTGTGGTAGAGCGGAGCCATTGTCTGCCAGAGCGTGGTGAAACCGGAGCGCACATCGATTTTCTCAGACTCTTCCAAATCCTCCGCCTCCTCACGGCGCTCGCTCTTATATGTGAAATGCTTCCAGAAGGTATCGGCCTCGCGGCGGGAGCTGACCTCGACCCCGAAATAATCTCTCAGCACCTCACGCTGCTCCTCGGTATGATAGTCGGCAGCCAGTTCCTTGAAATCGGCCACATTGGCAAAAATACGGTCAGGATCAGCATCATACATATCCACATCGCCGAAATCGCCTAACGCAACCTCTCCCCACCCTCTGAAACTTTCGAAAGAGATCGATTCGGAATCCGCCCCACGCTCGATGAGTAGCGCTCTGTATTCAGAGAAAAGCGCGAAAATCAGATCAATCCGGCTATCGGAATCCAGCCCTGAGAGCTCGGCCACGAGATCGGAAATTGTAGCGGTACGGGGAGCGACCAAGACCTCCTTCGGAGCAAGAATCGACTGAAGATCACGCAAAAAGAAGGCGACTCCTCGCTTATTGGGGAAAACGAACATGAAATCCGCCAGGTCAGCGCCATAGCGGGCATGGTAGGCGGCGGCTATTACCTTAAGAAAGGGTTGCGGAGCGTAAGATTGCATGGTGCGGAAAATAAAACGCTTCCAAAGTTAACATCTTTTTCGGATACCCCGCGAAAATTGCTTATTTTTGCAGTCAGACAGCGCATGAACTGCTAATTGCAATAAAAACGATATGAGATTCGCCGACATACCGGGTCATGAGAAGGAGAAAACGGCTCTTGCCGCAGCGGCCGATAGCGGTCGCGTGCCTCATGCTATCCTACTGTCAGGTCCGGAAGGGATCGGTAAGCTCGCGCTGGCCAGAGCCTTTGCTCAATATCTCCACTGTGAGAACCGTAGCGGCGGTGATTCCTGCGGAGTATGCCCCTCTTGCCGGCAGCATAAGAATCTGAATCAGCCCGATGTGCATTATGTCTATCCGGTTGTGAAACGCAAGCCTAAGGCTATAAGCAAGGACTATCTGGAGGAATGGCGCAACCTTCTGCAGGCTACCGACTATCCCTCTCCCGCCCAGTGGCAGGACGCTCTTGATGCCGCTACATCGCAGCCCCGGATTTATGTAGATGAAAGCGCTGAGATTGTCAGAGTAGCCTCGATGTCACCGCTGATAAAGGATCAGAAGATATTCATCATCTGGCAGGCCGACAAGCTGATGGAGGAGGCTGCCAATAAGCTTCTGAAAGTGATTGAGGAGCCATTTGCCGACACCGTGTTCTTGCTCGTGAGCTCGGAGCCGCAGAAAATCCTTCCCACGATTTTTTCACGTACACAGCGCTTCAATCTTAAGCCGCTACAGCAGCATGACGTGGCTCAATGGCTTCAGTCTGTTCATGGCATTTCCGAAGCGGAAAGCATAGAATCTGCCCGCCTCAGCGAAGGGCGTCCGGCGGCAGCATTAGAGAATGCCCGTCTCGGACAGGAGACCAAGGAATTTGCCGAGCACTTCCGCACTATGATGCGCACGGCCTACTCGCGCAATGTGGCCGAACTGAAGCGTCTCAGTGAAGCCGCTGCAGCATTCGGACGTGAGAAACTGAAACGCTTCCTGAGCTATACGGCAGGCCAGATAAGAGAGAATTTCATTCGCAACTATGGCCACCCTGAACTTAACCGGATGCGTGCCGAAGAAGAGGAGTTCAGCAAGAAATTCTCACCCTTCATTCATCTGGGCAATGTGGGAGCCATGAGTCGGGAGCTTACCCGGGCAATTAGCGATGTAGAGGGAAATGCCAACTCAAAGCTGGTAATGTTTGACCTCTATCTGAGTATGATGACACTGATAAGAAAACCAAAACCATAAGATTATGAAACCCACCTTATTTATTCTGGCCGCCGGAATGGGCAGCCGCTACGGAGGTCTTAAGCAGCTTGACGGCCTCGGCCCCTCTGGCGAAACGATTATGGATTATTCCGTCTACGACGCTCTGCGTGCTGGCTTCGGAAAAATCGTGTTCGTGATACGCCATGACTTCGAACAGGAGTTCCGCGAGAAAATCGTTTCTAAATATGAAGGCCACGTACCTGTAGAGGTGGTGTTCCAGGATCTCAACGATCTCCCCGGAGGCTTCAAACCCAATCCCGAGCGCAAAAAGCCTTGGGGCACGAACCATGCTGTGCTCATGGGAAAGGACGTGATCAAAGAGCCCTTCGGAGTGATCAATGCCGATGATTATTATGGGGCTGAGAGCTTCCAGATTCTTGGCGACTTCCTTCGCGAGGCAGAGGGCAAGAAAGGCCGCTACTGCATGATAGGCTTCCGCATCGAGAATACGCTTAGCGAAAATGGCGGAGTGAGCCGCGGTCTCTGCGAGGTATCGGCTGAAGGCGACCTTACGGGAGTGACCGAATGCCACGGTATCGAGCGTAAAGACGGCCGCCTGATACAGGTGCTCGCCGACGGTACGGTAGCCGACTTCCCCGAAGGCGCCAATGTATCGATGAATATGTGGGGTTTCACACCCGATTATTTCGACTATTCTGAGCGCGAGTTCATCAAATTCCTGGAGAAGAACCACGATGAGCTGAAATCGGAGTTCTATATTCCGACGGTTGTCAATGCTCTGGTTGAGAGCGGAGAAGCCTCTCTGAAGGTGAAAGAGACGCCCTCGAAATGGTTCGGAGTGACTTATGCAGCCGACCGTCAGGCCACGGTCGACCAGTTTGCCAAGCTCGTGGCTGAAGGAGTTTATCCTGCTAAACTTTTCTGATCCATGGCACAGAAAATCCTTGTCACCGGTGGCACCGGCTATATAGGTAGCCACACGGTAGTAGAGCTGCAGAACGCAGGCCACGAAGTAGTGATTATAGATAATCTCTCCAACTCCAATATCGGTGTGCTCGACGGCATAGAAGCCATCGCAGGAAAGCGCCCGGTGTTTGTAGAGGGAGATTGCACCGACGAAGCTACCCTCCGCAAACTCTTTGAGGAAAATCCAGGAATTGAAGGCATAATCAACTTCGCTGCCTCCAAGGCTGTTGGCGAGTCTGTACAGAAGCCTCTTCTCTACTACCGCAACAACCTCAATACTCTGATCAATCTTCTGGAGCTTATGCCGGAATTCGGAGTAAAGGGAATCGTATTCTCCTCTTCCTGCACCGTTTATGGAGAGCCTGATAAGAATCCTATCGATGAGACCGCTCCGATCAAGCCTGCCACTTCGCCCTACGGCAATACGAAGCAGATTTCCGAGGAGATTATTACGGACTATGTTCATTCCGGTGCTCCCGTGAAGAGCATTATCCTGCGCTACTTCAACCCTATAGGCGCTCACCCGTCTGCGTTGATCGGAGAGCTTCCGCTCGGAGTGCCTCAGAATCTTGTGCCCTATCTTACACAGACGGCTGCCGGAATCCGTAAGGAGCTCACGGTGTTTGGCAATGACTACGACACCCCCGACGGATCTTGCATCCGCGACTTCATTGATGTAGTGGATCTTGCCAAAGCCCACGTGATCGCAATGAAGAGAATGCTCGACAATAAGGATACGGACGCAATAGAGATCTTCAATCTCGGCACCGGTTGCGGACGCTCCGTGCTTGAGCTTATCGAATCGTTTGAGAGAAGCACCGGAGTCAAGGTGCCTCATAAGATTGGACCTCGTCGCGAGGGCGACATCGAGAAAATTTGGGCAGAGCCGACAAAGGCCAACACCGTGTTGGGCTGGAAAGCGGAGGCGCCTCTCGATGAAACCATGCGCAACGCCTGGCGCTGGCAGGAGAAGCTGGCCAAAAACTGATCTGAACTTACCAACTGATCTTAGCAGGGACGCGGCAACTAAGCTGCGTCCCTCTCTGTTTTATAGTTAATCTTAATTATCAAGCTTTTAAGACTAAACACCCAATTTTACACCCAGTTTTGGTAGTGAGTAATAAACGTTGCAGTTATATAACGATAACGAACGATAGATCAAATCTCACTGAAAGCAGACTTCTACGCCGATATATCAGTTTTTATGTAAATTTGTATTTTTAAACAAATCCTTATTCCAATGGCAAAAATCACAGTTCAGAATACGAATATAACTATCATCAATGTTGCTGGCCAGGATTATGTGTCTTTAACCGATTTAGCTCGTCATAAGAGCGATGATCCGACTGCTGTTATCGGTAATGGGATGCGCAATCGTAACACTATTGAGTTTCTTGGCATTTGGGAAAGCCTATATAACCCCGATTTCATCCCCCCCCCTAAAATTCGAGGGGTTTAGAAAAGAAGCAGGCTTAAATGCCATTACTCTATCTCCCCAAAAAATGGATTGAGACAACCAATGCAATCGGCTTGATTTCCAAATCCGGTCGCTATGGTGGTACTTATGCCCATAAGGATATTGCCTTCAAATTCGCAAGTTGATTTTGTAACATTTCACATGGTTTTGTATCTAAATGGGAAAAACTAATTTATGAAGAATTTAATATGTAAAGTCGGGCTGCTGTGTGTTGTGTTATTGGGAATCATTGATACGGGCTTTGCTCAATCCTTTTCTGTGCGACGTGTAGGTGATGGAAAACAAACCATTATTCTGATTCCAGGCTTCGCGTGTTCAGGTGAGGTATGGGAACAGACTATTGATAGCTTAAAAAACGATTACAGTTGCTATATCTTAACTATGCCTGGATTTGCAGGTGTTACTCCCGAAAAGAATCCATCCTTTGATAGTTGGGCAAAACAGATTATTGAGTTTATTCAAAAAGAAAATATAGAAAATCCTATACTCATAGGCCATAGTATGGGTGGTGGCTTGGCTCTTTATATAGCATCAAGACAGCCAAATTTAGTCAAAGGCATTGTCGTTATAGATGCACTTCCTTGCTTGGCGGCTCTTTATAATACCAATTTTCAGACTAAAAAGATTGCCCCTGAAGAGTTTAACGAGTTTGAATCTCAAATGCGGAAGATAGATGAGAAGCAGTTTTACAGGCAAGCCTATATCAGCGCAACATCGCTTACGAGTGATTCGCTTCGGTATGACGATCTCGTCGAATGGAGCTTATCGTCTGACAGAATGACTTACGCCCATATGTATTATGAGTATTCCAATATAGATTTAAGATCCATTATACCATACATATCCGTTTCAACATTAGTTTTGTTGGAGTATCCTTTTAAGAAAATAGCCCCTATGATTGAGCAGCAGTTTGGCAATCTGCCTAACATTCGGTTGGAATACGCAAATAAAGGACTGCATTTCATTATGTTTGATGACTGGGAATGGTATATACAGCAGATTATGGACTTTTTAAATGACAGACTGTGAGTTTCGAGTATTTATATAAGGTCTATTGGGATAAAGTATTCAGATTATGTATGGGCTATTTCAATGATTATTCTTTGGCACAGGACTTGGCACAAGATGTCTTTGTCCGTGTGTGGCAATATCTTCCCACTTTCAAAGGTAAATCGTCTGTAGGAACGTGGATTTTTCGTATTGCCACAAACATTTGTCTGCGCCAAAAAGAACGCCAGAATAGTATTGCTCAAACAGAAGTTCCGTTGGATCTTGCCAAAGAACCGAGCAACAACTCATTACAGGTGCAGGCCTTATATAAGGCCATAGCCGAGCTTCCGGAAATTGACCGCTTGATTATTTCACTTTATCTCGAAGAGCTGAAACAATCTGAAATTGCTCAAATCATGGGTTTGTCGGAAGTAAATGTACGTGTAAAAATAAACCGGATTAAATCTGCATTAGCAAAAAAAATACGAAATAATGATGAATGATATAGATATAAAATCCTTATGGAAAGGACAGCAGACACCTGTTGCAGATTTGTCTTTCATACGTAAAAAGATAAAATGCTTCAGATTACATAGAATCGGAGAGGCTTATGCCGTCATTATGCTTATGATACTAGCCATTGTCTTTGGAACGGTTATCTGGATATGTTATACGCCTATGCTGACGGTCACCAAAGTGGGGGTTACTTTGTTGTCCATAGGCTTAATGCTGCCGGTTTTATCCTACGGAAGACTGCTTCGTCTATATTATGGACTAAAAATTGACAGTACCCATATTAATTATATAGATAATCTTTTAAGAATAAAAAATCTGGAATACAGACAGCAGCATCTCATCTTGAATTTGTTTTTTTTCTTTTTGTCAATTGGTTTTGCACTCTATGGATATGAATATACATTTTTCCATTCGTTTTATTGGGGGGTAATTGTCTATTCTATTATGCTTCTGTGGATTGCTCTAAACTGGTTTGTACTCCGGCCGCGTGTAATAAGAAAACGCAATCGCAAGTTAAATGAATTTGTGAGGTACATTGAAAGTTATAGGAAACAGCTATTAGAATTAGAATAGGTATTGTCTTTGGGGCAAACACATAAAAAGACAGATATATCGTCCTCTGCATAGAACTTCCATTTACCCATATTGGTATAACATACATATTCTTGCATAATCTTTGGGTTTTAAGTTTAGTTGAATTGATTTTTTAGTCTGAATCCCCGGTTCTACGTCCTGTTCATTTCCTCCAGAACAGAAGGGAAATTGGAAGTCTAACGGTATATTGCTTCCTTTGTCGAACAGTCGGTTATCAAGGAAAGGACGCACAAAGACCTTGATGGACTGTGCCGCGTTCTGGACATCGGGACTGTCAGCAAGGTACTCCACAGTCGTGTCACGTTGCCTTATTGAAAATTCCTTTAGCACAGACATTAGCTTGATTGTCGAGTTTTTAAGCAAAACAACACCCAATGTAACAACCAGCTCCGGAAGTAAAATCGGGTGTTTTGCTTTTGAAGCCCTGTTGTATACAATTGGTCTTACTGTACTTGTTACAATTTATTTCGAAAATAGCTTGGTAGACTTGGATGCCGTCTTTTCCTTGGCCTTGCAAGCTATCGGCTGGGGTTATAATCGGCAATGATGCGACGAATATCTACATATTTGTAGCCCCAGTCCGACCCATCATACTCGCCGGCATCAAACTTGCGCATCACCTCGGGATCATCGTTGAAATAAATCTTGACCCATTTTTTCACATCACCGGTTTTATCCGGAATATGTGAAGGATTTTCACGTCCCTTTTTCAGCACATAGCGCGTACTCTTCCACGAAGAAGCGGCTCTATAGTTGCACTGCAGATTACCTTTTTTAAAGCTTGGCCGACCTATTTCCATCCAGTAGGACGCGTTGTCTTCAATCTGGTCGCAACACATCCACAGCTTATATCGTGTCTCGCCGGTCATCTCGCCTGTGTCCAAATCAATAAGATCAATTTTAAAAGGTTTTATAAGGTGTTTTTCAGCTGGATATTTCTTATTCCAAAGTAAAATGCAGTCGATGCTGTCGGTAGTCAGTTTTTGTTTTTTTCCTTCAAGAATTATTTTTACCTGACTGTCACCGGCGTTAGGCATTTCAAAGGTGATGGAATCAAGACGCTCACCGCTTGTCAATATAAAATTACCCACAGCCTTTGTCCCCGAGCCCAAAGCGTAAGCCGTACTCATCAGATTGGTCAGAAGTGCGAAGACAACAAGTGTAATAAACCTTATTCTCATATCAAAATGTCTTAGAACAGACATACTATTCCAAATACAAAGTTAATCAAAAAATATGAGACATTGATATTTTCTATGATAAAATCTCCTCATAACCGGTACTCAAGAGGCCATTTTGGAGGATCATAGGGTGTAATTGTTGTTCTTCTCGTCAATGAGACAGATTCGAAGAGTCTTGTGCCTGAAAACTCCCTGAGCACTGACTTTGAAAACTCTATCAGAATTTCAAGTTCCTACCTGTTTTTGAACCCTGAAAGCCCTCTCGCCGTTGAATCTATGTAGCCGGATGCTTGCGCAGTCGGTTGGAAAAGTGTAAATTTGTGAAACCCAAAACTGAGACTTATGACTCGTCGCAATATTTTTCTACGCGTAGCCGGATTTTTTGTAATGGCAGCAGTAGCCTGCAGCTGCTCATTGATGCAGAAACTTGAAAAGCCGGTGCAAAAAGAGGCCGTGCTCCCTACCGACAAGGAGCAGATCATAACCGACCGCGTCACTAAGACCTATACGCCCGAGGAGCTTTCAAGAGGTGTAGTAAAAGGCGACTGGGCTATAGAGAGCGTCTACGGCAAGCAAGCCATAGGCGAAACTGCCCCCTATCTGCGCTTCGAAGCTGCCGAGAAAAGGATTTATGGTAACAACGGCTGTAATACCATCAACGCCTCATATCAATATAACCCGGCCGACTCCACCCTCAGCTTTTCCAATATCATCTCTACTATGATGGCTTGCGGCAAAGAGGGAATCACTGACTATGAAGTGAACAATGCGCTCAATGCCACCCGCTACTACAAATGGGAGCTTAAGGGATCGGAATATTGGCTTTGGCTGCTCGACGAGAATCATGCAGAGGTGATGGCACTGATGCACCAGAACTTCAGTTTCCTCAATGGCGCATGGAAGGTTGTGGCTATCAACGAGGAGCCAACCAACAGCGAGGATATGCAGCTTGTGTTTGATGTCGACGAACACAAGATTCACGGCAATACCGGTTGCAATATCCTAAACGGCACTTTTGAGACAGATTTCGGCTCCGCCAACTCTATATCATTTCAGGCAATCGGACTTACGCGAATGGCATGCCCGGACGCGAGCCGCGAAACTCAGTTTGTCGTGGCGCTTGAAGATGCTGCCCATGCCCGACCCATATCGGCCGACAGAGTCTTACTGCTCGATAATGACGGTTCGGTAGTGCTCACCCTCGTCCGCGAAAAGCTTCACCAAAACCTCTAATTACAAGGATATTAAATCCCAAACAACTGCTCAAAGAGTCTTTGAGCAGTTGTCCATATTATAATAAGGTCACCATATAAACAGGAAGGTAGAGCAATTCTCCATCATGCTTTAGGTCTTTAGGATATAGAATTATTGGGCGCTTTATACGGGAACTGAATTTTTGGCAGAATTTCTCAAGAGATTTGTGAGTAGTATAGCCTGATGATTTCACTTCAAGAGGTATAATTTTAGATCCTTGAGATATTAAAAAGTCAATTTCGTAATTGTTTTTTCCCTCTTTATCGGCCTTAAAGGTATAGTAATATAGGGAATGTCCATTAGCACGAAGACATTGAGCTACTATATTTTCATATACTGGCCCTAAATCTGCACTTAACTTATCTGATAATAGTTTATTATATAATTCATTATTATCAGCGTTATTATCCCAGAAAGCCAACGTGACAAATAATCCTGTATCCCCGAGATATAATTTATAATATGATGAATCCTTATGAAGAGCAAAACCTACATTAGGGTCAGTACATTTATAAGAGAAACTGATAGTCAACGAATTCTCCAAATCTTTCCAGATCGCGTTAAGATTCAATCCATCAGCATTCTCAATTACACTTCCTACAGTAAATCTCAGTTTCCCTTTCGCAAGCTCTCCAGGAATAGATTCGAAAATACTGGACGCTTTCCCTGATTCATCTATTTCTCTTAAATCATCTATATAGAGTTCTATGATTTCCCGTTTCACTTCATCTACACGTCGCATATCGTTATAGTCAATATACGCATTCACCGCCTGAGGCATCCCACCTACCAACATATACACGCGAAATTGACGCATTAAGGCTCGATGAACTGCATCACCCAAGGCTCGTCTATTTTCAAACGCAGATCGAATCATCGGAAACGTGGTAGAGTCATCTAATGCCCAAAGAAATTCCTCATAATCCATAGGAAACATTGAAATACGAGTTTCCTCGCTTGGAATCATGATCCCATGTTTATATTTACGTATCGACATCAATGAGCCGGTCTCGATGTAATCATAACGCCCATCTTCAACAAGATACTTAACAGCTTGACGAGCTTGTGGACACTTCTGTATTTCATCAAGAATAATGACTGATTCCCGCTCATGCAATGTAGTTTTGAAAAGCGACTGCAACTGCAAGAATAGAAAATCTAAATCTCTTAAGTCATCAAAAAGGAGCTTGATTTCTGAACCGACCTTAGCAAAATCAATCTTGATATAGGATTTATATTCATTCCTGGCAAATTCCGTTGCTATAGTAGATTTACCTACTCGACGAGCACCTTTGATAAGAAGCGCTGTAGATCCATTTCTTTCACGCTTCCATTCCAACATTTTATCGTAAATCTTTCGTCTAAACACTCTATTGGCCATGATCTATCTTAACACTATGATTTATAGCGCAAATATAAACAAAAAAGACAAACCCGTAAAATTCAAAATGCCAAATTCCTGTGTTTCCGTAAAATTTAAAAGGTCAATTTTCTGTGTTTCCGTAAAATTCACATTAATAGAAGCGATGACAAGAAAGGGTTACTCTGCTTCCGGGTCATCATCAAAATCATCGTCCCAATCAAGGAAGAAAGCTTCTTCCTTAAACGATGCCAGCTCACGGCCTTCACGCTTTGTAGGACGCCCAAGACCCTTGCGACGGTCAACGAAGCCTGAGATACGGGCCATCTCAAGAAGATCCATCTGACTCTTCGGAGTAAGATTTTCCAGGTACTCCGCTACAAGGCGAGCCCCAACTCGCCCGGGAGGAAAACCAAGCACCTTGAATGTATAAGTGACAGGTGGTTTCTTTACGCTTATTACGTCGCCCGGTTTTATAGTACGCGACGGTTTCACGGAGGTCTCTCCTATCATCACTCTCCCTTTCTTGCAGGCATCAGTAGCTACGGTGCGCGTCTTGAATACGCGCATCTCCCATAGCCATTTATCGATTCTTTCTTCAGCTTTTGCCATGACGGATCAGCGGTTATTATAGTGAGTCATTGCGAATCCGATTCCACTCAGGCAGAATGCTTTTACAGCCTCTGAAGCCACCTTCAGGCGTTCCGGGAGCAGGCTTTTTTCTTCAGGAGTGAAAGATCCGAGCACAAAATCTATCTGGCCACCACGCTGAAAGTCATTGCCGATTCCGAAGCGTAGACGCGCATAGGCATTCGTTCCGAGCTGCTCGGCTATATTTTTCAACCCGTTGTGGCCAGCATCGCTTCCGCTTCCCCTCAACCGTATGGTGCCAAACGGAAGAGCAAGATCATCTACCAGCACCAGAAGATTCTCAAGAGGAAGTTTCTCGTGATTCATCCACCACCGCACGGCTACCCCGCTGAGATTCATAAAGGTAGAGGGCTTCAGAACCATCAGCTCACAATTCTTCACTCTTACGCGAGCCATATCGCCATAACGACATGACTGGAAAGAATCGCTACCCGCCAGTTCATCAGCTATCATGAAGCCGGCATTATGGCGCGTACCGACATATTCGGGTCCTATATTGCCAAGACCTACTATCAGAAACTTTTTCACTTCTTCTTCGTCGTCATTAGGCTGTGCGGCAGCCTGCGAAGACCGGAATAATCTTTTCAGAAAATGCCACATCGCTATTAAAAGAGAAAAGATGCGGGGGCACCATTGGGCAAAGACCCCGGTTCCCCCGCTGTGTCAGGCACCAATCCGCATTCCTGCAGATCTGCCAAATAATTCTTACTGATCTGCCTTTGCTGCTGCGCCACGGGCTGCACGAGTGAGCTGCACGGCACAAACCACAGCGTTCTTAGCATTCATCAGTTCGAGGCCTTCAAAATGGAGGTCACCTACTGCCAGCGACTGACCAAGACCCAGATTATCTACATTTACTACCAGACGCTCAGGAATCTCGGTATAAGGAGCTTTCACCTTAAGTTTACGCATGGAGAGCGAGAGCTTACCACCGGCCTTGACACCTTCAGCGTGGCCTTCAATCTGCACAGGTACTTCCATTACGATGGGCTTCTCAGGCTGAACCTCCATGAAGTCGATATGGAGAATTGTATCCTTTACGGGCTGGAACTGAATCTCTTTCATTACAGCCATACGCTTGCGGCCGTTAAGATCCATCTCGATTTCAAAAATCTCCGGGGTATAGATAAGCTTGCGCACATCTTCCTGCTTCACTGCGATGTCAGTAGTGATGATACCACGACCATTGCCAATCTCCACGAGCTTTTCGCCTACCTCGAGCTGACCGTCGTAGGGCAGATTCACGATTTTGCCGCCATTAAGCACAGCGGGAATCTTTCCCTCTGCGCGCAGAGCCTTCACTGACTTCTTGCCTACCTCAGCGCGAGGCTCGGCATTAAGCTGATACTTCTTCATTTCTTTTTTTGTTTTTGTGTTACTCAAAATGCTTTAGCTGGGTCCCCAATGGCCCCGCGCGATGTCATTTTCCCATCACACTTTGCTCAAAAGCACCGCAAAATTACTAAAAATTCCCCGAACCCACAACCACAAAGATCATATAGCCACGTTGGCAGTCGCGGTTAGCGCAAAAATGCCTAACTTTGCACCCATGATTCAGCTCAACAACCTCGGCATGCAGTTTGGCAAACGCGTGCTCTTTCAAGACGTCAACATGACTTTCAACCGTGGCAACTGCTACGGTATCATAGGTGCCAACGGCGCAGGAAAATCTACCCTGATGCGCATTCTTTCCGGTCAGCTCCCGCCGACCCACGGTACCGTGACCTTCGGACCGGGCGAGCGCCTGTCAGTACTCTCACAGGATCACTTTGAATTTGATGAATGCACCGTGCTGGAGACCGTGCTGCGCGGCCACACCGTGTTATGGGACATCATGCAGGAAAAAGATGCCATCTATGCTAAGCCCGACTTCTCTGATGCCGACGGATTGCGTGCTGCCGAACTTGAGGAGAAATTTGCCGAGCTCGAGGGCTGGAATGCCGAGTCAGACGCTGCTGCGCTTCTGAGCGGCCTCGGAATTAAGGAAGACAGGCACCACATGCTCATGAAAGATGTGAGCGCCAACGAAAAAGTGCGTGTGCTTCTGGCCAAGGCGCTCTTCGGCAACCCCGACAATCTGCTGCTCGACGAGCCTACCAACGACCTTGATCTCGAGACTGTAGCATGGCTGGAAAAATATCTTTCCGAGTTTGAGAATACGGTGCTCGTAGTAAGCCACGACCGCCACTTCCT
The DNA here is from genome assembly GCA_947632485.1 of uncultured Muribaculaceae bacterium. Classification (GTDB taxonomy): domain Bacteria; phylum Bacteroidota; class Bacteroidia; order Bacteroidales; family Muribaculaceae; genus Lepagella. The sequence goes on along the minus strand of CANRPJ010000005.1, from coordinate 94,983 downwards.
CGATGCTGTAAGCACCCATACGCTTGATATCGACTACAATAAGGTGTCGCTCTTCGCCGGCAATTACAGCTTCTGGTACCAGAGCTCGCAGCTCGCCCTCAAGCAGCAGCAGGCCGCCAACAAGAAGGCAGAAGAGAAGCGCAAGGAGTTGATGGAGTTCATTCAGAGGTTCTCTGCCAACGTGGCTAAAAGCAAACAGACCACGAGCCGCAAGAAGATGCTTGAAAAGCTCAATATCGAGGAGATTCAGCCCTCTTCGCGCCGCTATCCCGGCATAATCTTCACTCCAAACCGCGAGGTGGGTAATAAGATCCTGGAAGTGAAGGGACTGAAGGCCTCCGTAGAAGGAGAGCTCCTTTTCAGCGATGTGAATTTCCAGATAGAGAAGGGCGATAAGGTGGCTTTCCTGAGTCGCGATCCCCGCGCCATGACGGCTCTCTTCGAGATAATTATGGGTAACCGTAAGGCCGATGAGGGCACCTATGAGTGGGGACAGACTATCACTACAGCCTATCTGCCTCTTGATAACTCTTCTTTCTTCGATACGGATCTCAATCTCGTAGACTGGCTCTGCCAGTGGAGCAACGACAGCTCCGAGATCTATCTCAAAGGATTCCTTGGCAAGATGCTCTTCAGCGGCGAAGAGGTGCTTAAGAAAGCGAGTGTGCTCTCGGGAGGCGAGAAAATCCGCTGCATGATAGCGAGAATGATGCTTGCCGATGCAAACACGATGGTGCTCGACTCTCCTACCAACCATCTCGACCTCGAATCGATTCAAGCCTTCAACAACACTCTGCAGGCCTTCAAAGGAGTGATCCTCATGTCGAGCCACGACCATGAGTTTATCCAGACCGTGTGCAACCGCATCATTGAACTGACTCCTAACGGAATCATCGACAAGATGATGGACTATGACGACTATATTACCGACGATCGCGTAGCCGCCGCCCGCGAGCGCCTCTATCCGAAGCAATAAGATTTATTCTATTCATATTAAGCAAATTACTATGGTTAAACATATTGTTAGTTTCAAGCTCAGGGGCTCAGCCGAGGAGCGTAAGGCAGCAGCCGAAGCTTTCCGCGACGCGCTTCTCGCTCTGCCGGAGCAGATTGAGGTTCTCAAATCAATGGAGGTCGGCATTAATGAGAACCCTGCCGAAGACTGGGACGTGGTGCTCACAGCCGTAGTGCCAACAATGGAAGACGTAGCTGTATACGCCAAGCATCCTGCGCACGTAGCTGCGGCCTCAATTGTCGCCCCCCTGAAAGAAAGTCGCTCCTGCGTAGACTATTACGTAGCCGACTGATAAAACTCCGGAACCTTATTCCGATTTCTCCATGAGCTCCAGTGCACGGAGCTCTTTTTCATCTATTTCCTCTACCAGCTCTCCGATTCTCATAGAAGCCTCCTGCAGCTCGGTGCCTCTAAGAGTGCCCTCGGAAAGAACCTTTTCCAGCTCCTTGCGTTCTGTCTCAAGCGCTTCCAGCTCGGCGGTAAGTTCCTCAAGCTCCTTGCGCTCCTTAAAGCTCAGACGGGGCTTCTTCTCGGTGCGCACCCTCTCGACAGAAGGTTTCGCCTGCTGCTCCATTCGCTCCCGCTCCTTCTCTTCCTCTCGCTTCGCGGCGCGATAGGTGGAATAGTCGCCCGGGAAATCACGCACCTTGCCCTCACCTTCAAACACGAACAAATGGTCGGCTATCCGGTCGAGGAAATACCTGTCGTGGCTCACTACTATCACACAGCCTCCGAACTCCGCCAGATAATCCTCCAGAATGCTGAGAGTCATGATGTCGAGATCATTGGTCGGCTCATCGAGCACCAAAAAATTAGGACTCTTCATAAGCACCGTAGCCAGATACAGCCTACGCCTCTCTCCACCGCTCAGCGTGGCGATATATTTCTGCTGGTCAGCAGGGGAAAAGAGAAATCTTGACAGGAAAGCCGATGCAGAAAGACGTGTCTTATCGTCAATCCTCACCTCCTCGGCTACCTCTCTCACGGCATCGATCACCTTCTTCGAGCCGTCGAAATCAGTCATACCCTGCTGGCTGTAGTAGCCCCATTTCACTGTAGAGCCCACCTCAATCTCTCCGCTATCAGGCGCAAGCTCCCCCATAAGCATGCGTAGAAAGGTAGTCTTACCGACACCGTTTCCGCCTACGATGCCCACCTTCTCCCCTCTGGCAAACGTATAGCTCCAGTCCTTAAGCAACGTCTTCGATCCGAAAGCCTTTGTCAACCCTTTGGCCTCGAATATCTTGGAGCCGATATATACAGCCTTCACACCGAGCTCCACGTCACGCTCACGCAGATCGACCTTACTCCTCTGCTCCAGTTCGTGGAACCGGTCAATCCTATATTTCGCCTTTCCTCCGCGCGCTTGCGGCTGCCTCCGCATCCATTCCGCCTCAGTGCGCAGCAGATTGCACACCCTGGCGAGATCTGCTGTGAGCGCCTCCATACGCTCGGCTCTCCGGCGCAAATAGTAGTTGTAGTTGCCCTCGTAGGCAAACAGCTGCTCGCGATCGATCTCCACTATCCGGTTACACACGCGATCGAGGAAATATCTATCGTGAGTCACCATTACCAAAGCCGCTTTCCTACGCGAAAGATAATCCTCCAGCCATTCTACTGCCTCAAGATCCAGATGGTTGGTTGGCTCATCGAGGAGCAACACATCAGGCTCGCGCAGCAAAGTGCGCGCCAGAGCTGCACGCTTCAACTCTCCGCCCGACATACCGGCCGGCAGCCTCTCTACATCGTGAAGCCCAAGATGCCCGAGCATCTGGCGGGCTCTGTCAGTAGCCGTCCAGTCGTCGGCATTACGAGCCGGAGGCACTACATTGTCAAGAATGCTCTTATCCAGATCAAACTCCGGTTCCTGAGGAAGATAACCTACGCTGACCGCATCAGCCAAGGTCACGGTGCCCGCTTCCGGCTCAGTAGCTCCGGCAAGAATCGACAGCAGAGTAGATTTACCGGCGCCATTACGCCCCACAAGCCCGATCTTTGCTCCGGGCGCAACCGCCAGAGAGGCATCAGCAAACAAAAGCCTCGAACCCACCGAAAAGGCGAGTCCGTCGGCTAAAAGAAGCGGCGAAGGTGCTGTGGAAGCCAGCGCTTAAGGATATTCTGCAGCGCCTTAAAGGGCTGCAATAACCTCTATCTCCACATCAGCCTTCTTCGGGAGCTCCTTCACTGCGAAAGCGCAGCGAGCAGGATAAGGCTTACCGAAATGGCGGCTGTAGACTTCGTTCATGGCTCCGAACAAGCTCATGTCGGAGAGGAACACAGTAGTTTTCACCACATTGTCGAGCGTAGCCCTGGCCTCATGCAGAATAGCCTTCACGTTAGCTATACACTGCTCTGTCTGGGCCTCAATACCTTCAGGCATAGCACCTGTTTCAGGATCAATGGGAAGCTGACCAGATACGAAAATAAGGTTCCAAGCAGCCACGGCCTGACTGTAAGGACCGATAGCGCCGGGAGCCGAAGAGGTTGAAATTTCCTTCTTCATAACCGGAAGTTTTAGTCTGGAGCCGCGAGTGGGACTCGAACCCACGACCTTTTCGTTACGAATGAAATGCTCTACCGACTGAGCTATTGCGGCTGATGCAAAGCCCATGAGGGCTGTTTGCGACTGCAAAGTTACGAAATTATCCTGTATCCCGCAAATTCGCCGCCGTTTTTCGCTCCAAAAAATTCCCAAGAAAGTTTCAGCTCCCGCAATTCGTCGGAAATAAGCTTTTTGAAGAAAGATTTTTTTATAAAAATAAGTATCTTTGCAATATCAAAAGTGCCGGTATTGACTTTAGACTCAATGCTAACACTATAAAATGGGAAAAGAAGTCGTACATTTCGCTGCACGACTTCACTATTATATAGTATAGGTACTTGCTATGATAAATTATCATATCGGCAAGCTTTCATGAAACTACGATGTTAGTACTCTTCAGGTAGTTGAAGTAACCGTAGATCTCACTATTAAGCTGTAGAAAGACCTCATATATCGAGTGTATCATATAGTGTAGCTTGTAGTCAACAAACACTATTCAAATGAATAGGACATTATTATGAGGACTCTCTAATTAGAGTTCATCAACTCTTTTTTCAGTTCCTCATCTTCAATTGAAAGAAATCTATCTATGTAACTAATCTCATCTTCCGTACCCAACGATCTAATCGGAATTCTAATTTCGTCACCTATTCCTAAGTTGTCATCCATAAGAATATCACCTGTAGGAGTAATTATGCCTTCCCATTTAAAAGGGATTCCTCCTCTCATTAAATGCCATGACTTTTCATATGCTAAGTCATTACGACTATCTGCTCTATCACACATTCGGTCACCAAGGCTATCAATCCAGAAAGATCTATATTCAAGATGAATTGAAGTTGTATAATCACTGTCTGTTACTATACTCGGATTGTTAGTGACTCTATTCTTTCCCTTTTTTGTTATTTCTTCTAAATGCATCACTCCGTCTTCAAAGCGGAAAGCCAACGGATTAGGGCCAAATCTTACTAAATAATTGCCGGAATAAATCCATTCGCCGATCGTACGCAATTTATTTCGATTTTGTAATGCTGACACAATTTCAGATTCCGTTTTATCAGGTCTATCAGTTATATATACCTTTCCGTTTTGTTCATTCACCTTCAGTGACCTTACAGTAAACTTTTTTGAGTAAGGCGCTATGTGGACAGGATCAGAATCGAAATCCCAATACCAGGTAATTCCCATCTCGCGATATACAATGTAATGCACATCATCATATATTTCTCCCACTATAATATCACAATCTTTTGCAATATCTTCTAAAATATTAAGATAATGAGCAGATGACTCTTCTATGTTTTCTGAGTTTTCTTCTTGTGTGAGAATCTTAAAGTTCTGAAAGTAGAAGAAAATGCACAATCCAACAATCAGCACAAGCCCAATACCAACAAAAAGTATTAGTCTTTTATTCCTCTCAGGAGAATCTTTTAATTTATCCGTCTTTTGAGACGTATTACGTTTCTCCTTAAATATTTGGGTCTTACCCACTTCACCCAAAATTTTCCTTTTTTCTTCTCTCATCTCATTTGGCGTCAAAATACCTTGATCGTACAATTCAGCCAATCGATTGAGTTTATCAAACGTTTCTTTATTCATTATTTCTAACTTATTAAGTTCGCTTTCTAAAATCCCTTTTTCAGCATCTCCTTTTTGATGCTCGCAAACTCTTCTTCTGTTATAATACCGGAATCCTTCAATTTTTTCCAATCCAATAGCTGATCCATCATTGTCTTTTCTCTACTCTGTTCTGATTCATACTTTATAGATTGGTTACGATGAAAGGGTGAATATTCTTCATTTTTATCTTCTCTCTTTGATGAAACGTAGGCCGTAATAATACCGACTATAACCCCAGGAGCCATAGAAAGAAATATACATAATTTCCTATCTGATTCACCTTCTGGCGACCCAAATATCATTACGATAGCTGCATAAAAGATTAACCAACCAATTAATGCACCAACAATAGCTCTAACTGCCATTGAATTACCAAAGTCATTCATAATTATTTATGAGTATCAAGTATTTCTTTTTTAATTTTTTCAAACTCTTCCTGATTTAGGATTCCTGCATTATACAATTTATCTAGATTAACCAATTTATTATATTTGTCCACAGAATTTCCTTTATCGCTCCTTACATCTTTAAGATTAAGCTGAGATAATTTATTAATCTTTCGAATAGAGAAGTATAAAATAGTAATTATAACTACACAACTTATCAACCAATATACTTTAGTTTGAGTTTCATTAACAACACTATAATCTTTGTTCTCACCAAGAAGAGATAAATTCACAATTAATGAAGACAATATTATATAACCATATAAAAAGATAACGAATTGCTTTAGGATTTTCACTTTTGAAACACTAAAATTTTGAACTAAATTTCTGATTTTAAACCACAAATACAAAATAACAATAGGATTAAGAATTGTAAAAATCGACTTAATCCGCCTTACTTCAAACTCAAAAGTCAAAGAATCTGATAAAAATAATAGTACAAATGCGTCAAAAATTGAATTTATCATAATCCAGATAGGAAATACTATAAGAGTCCACAGGATTTTTCCTTGATATTCTGGGTGATGACTTTTGAATAACTTGTTTTCTCTAAAGCTTATAAATATTAGTCCAATAATAGTCAAGACAACCAACATTAATAACATAGTGCCTTGATTCGGATTCAATTCTTCAACTTTCGGATTAAATTCTTCAACTGATGATTGGGCGAAACACTGATTTCCCAAATTCAACGTTGAGAATAATAAAATACTGACACTTTTTTTCATCTTACTTTTAATAACAAAAATATTTGTGCTTGCAAGCTCCGCCGAACTCGGCATTTATTAGTTGGCATAATACAAAAGGCGCGGAGCTTGATTTTTGCTCGCGTCCTCGTTTCTACGTATCGCCAAACACGCTGACTGAAAGAACGGAAGAAAATAATCACCCCACGCCATATCGCGTATGATGTGGGACAGATTAGATTCTGCTCCGTCATAAACGAATACAGCAAAAGGGGCACTCTTCGCTTTGTTCTTCAGTCTATAATTTGGCGATTTTAGAAACAGAACTAAGCTAAATGCCTTTTGCACCGTCGGATTTCTCCCCAACGGATTTGCAAATATAGCAGTTTACTACGAGAGTTCCCCAAAAAGAGTGATTATTTCTTCAATCTAAAGATTAAAAGATAAGCATCTTGATCGCAGTGACTCTGATTGAATTAATTATTTCGAGATTTGTTTGGTCATGTAGAAAAGAGTATCTACCTTTGCAGCGTACTAATATACTAATACACTATGCTGACTGCATCTGACATCACTTACTCCTATAGCCGGAAGCATCGTCCGGTGCTGGAGCATTATTCGCTCACGCTTGAACCGGGCACTATCAACGGGCTGCTGGGTCGCAACGGAGCTGGAAAAACCACATTGCTCTATCTGATTACCGGGCTTCTTAAGCCCCAAAGCGGCACCATCAGCTATAATGGTTTCAACCCCTGGAGTCATGATGTGGCGTTTCTCAGGGATATTTTTCTTGTGCCCGAAGAATTGGAGCTTCCCAACGTGAGTCTGGCTGATTATATCAATATCACCGCTCCCTTCTATCCCAAGTTTTCTCTTTCTGACCTCCACCGGCATCTCTCCACGTTCGAGATGCACCCCGACGTGCATCTCGGTCAACTGTCGATGGGACAGAAGAAACGCGTGTTCATAAGTTTCGCGCTTGCCTGCAACACATCTCTTCTTATCCTTGACGAGCCGACCAACGGTCTCGACATTCCGGGTAAGCGTCTTTTCAGAAAAGCACTGCTGAGCAGCATGACCGACGAAAGAATCGTGATTGTATCCACCCATCAGGTCTACGATGTGGAAAAGATTCTTGACCATATCATTATTACAGACACCTGCGGAGTGATGCTCGACGCATCTGTAACTGAAATTACCTCTAAACTTAACTTCCGGTTCACCACCGATAAGAGAGATGCTGCCGAAGCACTGATCTCTCTGGAAGCGCCCGGGGGCTATAACATCGTAGAGAGAAATCCGGGAGACGATGAGACTGACATTAATCTCGAGTCGCTCTTCGAATTGATCCGTCAGCGGCCTGACGTAACCAACAAGATATTTTCACTTTAATCCTTAAAACAGATAATTGAAATGGCTACAAACGCTCCATACGTAAACACCTTTTTTCTCACATTGAGAAAGGAACTGATTGAAAACCGCAAGGCGCTCATGATCGGCATAGGCTCATGCTGGGGCCTCTGCATGCTCATGGGAGCCTTCATCGGACTCTGCAAGATGGGAGGCGGAGCGAGAGAGCTTTTCTCCTTCCTCTTCATGTTTTATGTAATAGCTGGTATCGTAGGCTCTATTACATTTTCGAATATGAAGACCAAAGCAGGGCGTACCTCATCTATACTGCTGCCTGCCACCGCTTCCGACAAATTCCTTACCCGCTGGCTTGCGGTTGTGCCGGGTCTGCTGATCATTTTCATCATCGGTTTCTATATAGGCGATGCGAGCCGGATAGCGGCAGCCTGGATCGACGGAGCGAAAACCGGGAGCCACTACTTACGGTTTGCTGACGTCTGGACCATTCTCTCACGCTCATTCGGCTATAAAACCATATCGCTTATGGTGACCGGCACAATAGTAAGCTTCTATTTCTTCATGCAGGCAATATATATTTTCGGAGCTATTCTCTGGCCTAAACTATCATATATCAAGACCTTGCTCGCCCTATGGGTACTGGAGATGATTCTGGCGCCGGCTACAATGTTCATAATGAAGTTTTCAGGCATATCCTTAACTACGCTCTCGTACAGCCAGATAGAATCGCTTATGATCATTTTGTCGACCGTATTTATATTGCTAACTTTGGGGCTATATTACCTCACCTACCTGCGCTTCAGGAGCAGCCAGGTGATATATAAACTATTCTGAGTTTCCCATGGAATTCAAAGGCCCGAAACCTATATATCTGCAGATCACCGATAGAATCATGGATCAGATTCTCGATGGCACGTATCCGCCTGAGAGCCGCCTGCCTTCTGTGCGCGAATATGCCGCCAAGGTAGAAGTAAACGCCAACACGGTTATGCGTTCCTACGACTGGCTCCAGCAGCAGGTAGTGATCTATAACCGCCGGGGAATCGGATTCTTCGTGCTTCCGGAAGCGGGAAAACGCATTTTTGAGATGAGAAGAAATGTGTTTTTCCGCGATGAAGCCGCCTATCTTTTCAGTCGCCTTAAGTCGTTCGGACTTTCGGTTGAAGATGTAGCTTCTCTGTATGCCACGTATCTCATAAATCCCGAAACCGATCTCACAAAAGAGGTGCGCAAATACGTGTTATGACTTCTCCAGATCGGCAGCTACAAGGGAATCAATAAGTCCGTCGGCTACTCCGATTACGGGCACTATTATCTTCCGGGCGCCCACTATCTCGGCGATAGTCAGGAAAATCTCGGCGGCAGGCACAATCACGTCGGCTCTGTCTTCTTTGAGGTTGAAGCGCTCCATGCGTTCTTCAACCGACAGAGGCGCCAGCATATTGTAGATGCTCCGCAGCTCACCGACGCTCACACTGCTCTCCTCCACATTTTTTCTGGCTGCCATCTTATAGATTTTATTGATATTGCCGCCGGAGCCTATAATGTCGATATGCTCATGCTGCTGCGCAAGAAGCCGCATCGAGGCTTTTAGCGAAGCCCACTCTTCGGAAGTGACCTTATCACTAAGGATTCTGACCGTACCGATATTAAACGATTGCGACGATTTCAGCTCGCCATCTTCTATGAAATTGGTTTCGGTGCTTCCTCCGCCTACATCTACATAGAGATAGCTGCCCTTCCGATCCATCATACACTCCATGTGGTTGGCATAGACTATTCGGGCCTCTTCCTCGCCTGCTATCAGCTCGAGGCGGATGCCGGTGCTGTCTTTCACCTCCTTAATCAGCTCAGGGCCGTTATCAGCATCACGCATGGCCGAAGTAGCGCAAGCGCGATACTCGTCAACTCCATATATCTTCATCAGCTGCCTGTAAGCCTTCATGAGCCGCAGCAGGTTTTCAGCCCTCCTGTTGCCTACCTTTCCTTTGGCGAATACATCGAATCCCAGGCGCAGAGGCACCCGCAGGAGCAGGAGCTTATCAAGTTCCGAAAGTTTTCCTTCGCTGAAAGCGGCTTTCTTAATCAGAAGTCGGGCTGCATTCGAGCCGATATCTATGGCCGCATAAACCTTACTTTTCATCTTTTTCCCTCCTGATCAATTCCTTATAATGATTATAGAGATACTCCTGCGAGCGGAATGGCTCCGGACTGAAGCCCGGACGCATCAGCTGGCGGTCAGTGCCGTCAACGATACGGGCATGCGTGTTATCGGCGAGCCCTGCCTCTACTACATCATAAAGATCAGCCTTGATATCTTCATCATATACCGGCGTTACTACCTCTACTCTGTGATCAAGATTCCGGGGCATCCAGTCGGCCGATCCTATAAAGGTTTTGCGCTCACCTCCGGCGCAGAATATAAAGATGCGCGAATGCTCAAGATAGCGGTCAATTATTCCGGCTCCCTGAATGTTCTCGCTCCAGCCCTCGCGTCCGGTGATAATCGAACAGTTTCCTCTCACCACGAGCTCTACCGGCACACCCGCACGCGAAGCCTCATAGAGCTTCTCCACCATGCCTCGATCCGTTATATGGTTGATTTTTACCTTTATCCAGGCTTCCAGACCTTTCTTCTTGTTGCGGATTTCATCGTCGATCAGGCTCATGAAGCGGGTGCGCATACTGTTGGGCGACACGAGCAGATGCTTGAACTCAACCGGATTATAGGGCCGCTTAAAGAAATCAAACACGCGGTCTACATCGGCCACGATTCCCTGGCGCGCCGTGAAAAGCGTATAATCCGTATAAGCCTTGGCATTACCTTCATGAAAATTCCCCGTAGAAACTATCGCCACATCGGGACCATGCTTCATACCGATATGCACTATCTTGGAATGCACCTTCAGCCCTTCGACACCGAATATCACATGGATACCGGCGTCCTGCATCTTCTTGGCCCAGCTTATGTTGGAACTCTCGTCGAACCTGGCAAGGAGCTCCACCACGGCCGTAACCTTCTTACCGTTGCGGGCAGCGCAGATCAGGCTCTTGACCACTTTGGAATCGCGAGCCACCCTGTAGAGGGTAATCTTTATGCTCTTGACCTCTTTCGACACAGCCGCCTCCTGAAGCACGCGGATAAAATAGTCATACGTGTGATAAGGCACGTGGATATAGCGGTCTTTCTCCCGTATCAGAGCTATAAGGCTGTCGGTCGTCTTCAGTTCAGAAGGCACCAGTGGAGGCCACGCGGGATACACCAGCTCCTGACTCCCTACGTGAGGGAAAGACATCAGATCCTTGTGGTTCTGGTAGCGGCCTGCCGGCATCACGGTATCGAGCTTATCGAGCTTTAGTTTCGACAACACGGTCTGGAGGAGCTCGGCCGGCATCGCTGAATCGTAGACCACCCGAAGCGCATCGCCCCGGCGCCTGCTCTTCACTCCTTTGGAGATTTTCTGAAGCGTGCCTTCGCTCACATCATTGTCGATATCCATCTCGGCATCTTTGGTAAACTTGAACGACCAGGCCCCGATGCTATCGTAGCCCATGCCGGCAAATACCATCGGCAGGCACATGCGCACCACATCGTCGAGATACATCACATATCTGCACCCGTCCTTCTCCGGAAGCTCCACAAACCTGCCGCAAAGTTTGGTCGGGAGATCGATCACAGCGTAGTCCGGACGACTCCCGGTCTTCTTCGCCTCCACAGCGAAATAGATATGATCATCGCTCTCGCGAGAAAGCTCAGGGAATTTTGTGAGCCATACGGGATTCACGAAGCCCGATATCTGCCGGCGGAAAATACCGCGTACATAGTGCCTCTGCTCCTCATCGAGCTGTTCGGGATCCGTAATCCGGATGCCGGCCTCACCGAGCCTCTTTTCCACCTCAGCCACAGCCTCTGAATACTCTGCCGAATACTCATCGTTGAGCACCCTTATCGCATCGAGTACATTGCGCGCATGATGCGATTCCTTCTTCATCGAATGCTGCTTCATCTCGGCAAGCCGGGTCAGGGTAGCCACCCTCACACGGAAGAACTCATCGAGATTGCTTGAGTAAATTCCGAGAAACGTCAGCCGGTCAAGCAGGGGCACGATGTCACGCTCCGCCTCCCTGAGGATCCGGTGATTGAAATACATCCAACTTATATCCCGATCCAGATAAGGCATCGGGAGGTTTTCATTTTTGTCGGCCATAGCGGAAATCTTCTTATGGAATTTCAACGCCATGCCGACGCCGTAAGTTCACCCACCGGCCTCTACAAAGTGAGAGCGCCCCCGGAGGGACGCTCTCGATATTGTATATATGAAAACTTTTTGGTATTAGATAATACCCTGACCAAGCATAGCGTCGGCAACCTTCATGAAGCCGGCGATGTTGGCACCCTTCATATAGTTGAGGTAACCGTCTTTCTCGCGACCGTGCTCTACGCAAGCCTCGTGGATCGAGTGCATGATGTAGTGCAGCTTGTCGTCAACTTCCTGAGCGCTCCACTGCAGGTGCTCTGCGTCCTGGCTCATTTCGAGACCGGATACTGCTACACCACCAGCGTTAACGGCCTTACCAGGAGCGTAAGGCTTCTTGGCAGCCAGGAATACGTCGATAGCCTCTGCGGAGCAGCCCATGTTGCTGACCTCAGCCACCATCAGAACGTCGTTCTTAACGAGAGCCTCAGCGTCAGCCTTAGCTACCTCATTCTGAGTTGCGCAGGGAAGAGCGATGTCAACCTTAACTTCCCAAGGCTTCTTGCCAGCTACGAACTTCGAGCCGGGGAACTTCTCAGCATAAGGAGCTACAACGTCGTTACCGCTTGCGCGGAGCTCGAGCATGTAGTCGATCTTCTCGTCGTTAAGACCAGCGGGATCGTAGATGTAGCCGTCAGGACCGGAGATGGTCACAACCTTACCACCGAGCTCGGTAGCCTTCTTGGCAGCACCCCAAGCTACGTTGCCGAAGCCGGAGATAGCGATGGTCTTACCGTTGATGGTGGTGTTGAGGTCTTTCAGCATATCCTCTACGAAATAGAGAGCACCGAAGCCGGTAGCCTCAGGACGGATACGGCTGCCACCGAAGGAGAGGCCCTTACCGGTGAAGGTACCCGTATTCTCGCGGGCGAGCTTCTTGTACATACCGTACATATAGCCTACCTCACGGCCGCCTACGCCGATGTCACCTGCCGGTACATCACGGTCGGGACCGAGGTTACGCCAGAGCTCAAGCACGAATGCCTGGCAGAAACGCATGATCTCTGCGTCGCTCTTGCCGCGGGGGTTGAAATCGGAACCGCCCTTTGCGCCACCCATAGGAAGAGTGGTAAGAGCGTTTTTGAATGTCTGCTCAAAGCCGAGGAACTTCAGGATCGAGAGGTTTACGGAAGCGTGGAAACGGATACCGCCCTTGTAGGGACCGATAGCATTGTTGAACTGCACGCGATAGCCGATGTTGTTCTGCACTTCGCCCTTGTCGTCAACCCAGGTTACACGGAAGGTGAAGATGCGGTCGGGCTCTACCATACGCTCGATGATGCGGGCCTTCTCGAATTCAGGATGCTGATTGTAAACTTCTTCTACGCAGAGAAGCACTTCCTTCACAGCCTGGAGGAATTCCTTTTCCCCGGGATGCTTTGCTTCAAGATTCGCTAAGATCTCTTGAACATTCATGGTTTCAGATGTTTAGATTTGGTTAAAATTGTTGTTATCTTATCTGCCACAAAATTACTTTTTTTCTGCGAATCGGCAAAACAAATTTCTATTAGTTTTGAAAAAAGTCCGCCTTGCGCTCCTGCGGACGGAGGCAAGGCGGAAAAATTGATGTTCTATTACTTAATCCGCTATCAAATCTAAGATAGTTTTCATGGCTGAGTGAAGATCACGATTCGGTTCCAGTCATTAGTGCTGTAGGGCTGCACATCGCTGCCGTCGTACTTCACATTCAGGCGATCTGCGTTGATTCCGTAGGTATTAACCAGCTCGCTAACCACCGCATCTGCGCGCTTCTTGGAAAGCTCCATATTGTAGCTGCTCGTACCGGTATCCTTATCGGCATAGCCGCATACGGTCACATTCTGGTCCGGGTTAGCCTTAAGCCATTCCGCCATATTATAGATGTTAACCTGCTCCGTGGGGAGAATCTCGGCTGAATTCAGATCGAAGCGTACGGTTGCCAGAAGCGGAGAGGTAACGGTTACCTGTTCTGCCACTACTACCTCCGGGCAAGGAAGCTGCGATTCGAGAGCGGCCACACGCTGACCGGATTCAAGAAGCTGAGCGCGAAGATCGTTGACCTCGTTGTTGAGAGCTGCAATCTGGGAAACGTAGTTGCACTGGTTGATGCGTTCATACTTGCGGCCACCTATATTGATGTTGAAACCGCCGAGCACAGCCACATTTGCCTCTACCGGATCGCCATAGGCGCAACCATTCCAGTTGTCACCGTAGAAGGAAGCGCGGGCCTCAGCAAAGAAATCTACATATTGGCTCAGACGGAACCGGAATTGCAGACCTGCCGAAACGGGAAGAGTCCATGAATTGGTCTTCATGTGCACACCCTCGTTGGTGGCGATATTGGTACCGGCGGCTATCGGTTTCGAAGCGCTGTAGATGTTCCAAGTGTAATCACCTCCAATACCTACGAAAGGCACGATGCTGAACACTCTGTCTTTCGGGCCGGCGATACTGTTGAACATATCCCACATGAGCTCGGCATTCACATTCACATGTTTTGCCTTCGTCCAACCGTTGTTAGGATCCGCAAGAGTCGGGTTGTCCCAATGCAGGGCGCCTCCAAGCGCCGTGATACGCATTCCTAAATAAGGAGAGAACCAATGGCCAACGCCGATTCCATAGGTTGCGGTCATTTTCTTACGGTCTACAGCATGACCCGGAGCTGTCATCTCTATACCACGCTCTACGAACGGCTGGTTTACACCGGCATTGAGCTGGATAAACCAATTGTTGCGCCAGTTGCTGAAATAGTGGTCGGTGTTGTCGCAGGTGTACTCTGTCACGCTTACAGCCTCGTCGACAAACGCTTCCTGAGCCGTTGCAGTAGCCGGAGCAAACATCGCTGCTGCCGGAAGGGCCAGTAATGAGTAAAGCTTTGTTTTCATAGTAAAATTAATATAAGATAAGTTTTTTAGTGTTTTTCTCTTTACACAAATATAACGCAAACCTCTCTCCAAGGTTCGTGAGCGGGCGGATTCCTGCGCTTTTTTATTTGTATTAGGCAGAGAAAAGAGCTAATTTTGCCTCACTATGCGTCTTGACCGGCATTACAGTATCTCGCTGAGCGACATGAGCCGACTCGAACACCTTGCCGAGGTGAGGCGTCCGCTGTGGGTAATCCTGTTATGGTGCCTGATTGGAGCTGTAGCAGCCATTTTCATTGCCGGTGCCATTATCTTCATAACTCCGCTTAAAACTCTGCTGCCTGGCTATATGGGTGAGGATCAGCGTAAATCTTCAGTTGAAGCGCTCATTCGACTCGACTCCCTCAGCGCCGCCTATTCGGCACGTCAGCAATGGATCGACAATGTGCTGACCGTGCTTGATACCGATAGGGAGCCATCTGATAGTCTCCGTCTTATAGTCAACGCCAATCCTATGACTACCGACTCGCTGATAGGCCCTTCCAAAGAGGAAAGCCGGTTTGTAGCCAAGATGCAGCAGCGAGAGAAATTCAACATCTCAATTCTCGCGCCTCTGGCCGCCGAGGGACTGCAGTTTTCTACCCCGGCACCTGGAGCCATATTCCTCGACAGCAACCGCACCGCGCGCAAGGCACGGGTAGCCGTAGGGAAAGGAGCTACTCTTGGAGCGGTGGCCGACGGTATAGTGATCGACGTGCAGTATTCTCCCGCTGAGGGCGGTTATAGCCTTATAGTGCAGCATAGCAAGGGATTTCTGAGCCGTATAGGCAGAATAGGGCGCCCATTGGTAAAGCCTGGAGAGAAAGTGGACGTGGGCCAGGCTGTAGGTATAGCTCTCGATGCCACAGGGCGCGAGACAGCCATCATCTCGCTGGAGATCTGGCGCAACGGGCAGGCTCTCGCACCGCGCACCTTGATTGAACCTAACGCCGACGACCTGCGCAACGCCCTGACCGCTTCCGACGATGAAGATAAATGAGGGCGCCCTCGGAAATTTTTAGTAATTTTGTGACTCATTATCATTAATAATGGGTAGTCTGCGCAAAAAAATATCTATACTGGGAAGCACCGGGAGCATCGGCACCCAGACTCTCGACGTGGTGGCGGCTCACCCCGAAAGGTTTGAAGTGCGTGCACTCGTAGCCGGACGCAACTGGCAATTGCTCGCCCGGCAAGCGCGGCAGTTTCGTCCTGAATTGGTGGTGATCGGTTCTCCGGAGGCTCTCGAGCCGCTGCGGGGTTCTCTTAAGGACACCGGAATCCGCGTGCTCAGTGGCCTTGATGCAATAGTAGAGGCCGCCACTCTCCCGGAAATAGATATGGTGGTAGCGGCAATGGTAGGCTATAGCGGCCTGCTTCCTACGCTCCGCGCTGTCGAAGCGGGTAAGACTCTCGCTCTGGCCAATAAAGAGACGCTTGTGGTTGGAGGAGAACTGATAACCAGCGCCGCGCGGAAGTCAGGATCCGATATTTTGCCCGTCGACAGCGAGCACTCCGCAATCTTCCAATGCCTTGCCGGAGAAAACCCAGACTCTGTAGATAAGATTCTCCTTACCGCCAGTGGTGGCCCGTTTCGGCTTCACAGCAAGGAGCAGCTCGAGCATGTGACCGCCTCCGACGCGCTGCGTCACCCCAACTGGGATATGGGAGCAAAAGTGACTATCGACTCCGCATCGATGATGAACAAGGGCTTTGAAATGATCGAAGCCCGATGGCTTTTCGGAGTCCAGCCGGAAAGAATCGAAGTCGTGGTTCACCCTCAAAGTATCGTTCATAGCATGGTGCAGTTTCGCGATGGTTCCGTGAAGGCTCAGCTTGGCCTTCCCGATATGCATCTGCCCATAAGCCATGCGCTGAGTTGGCCCGAGCGCCTTCCCGGCGCGGAGAAGCCTCTCTCCCTTAGCGATTACGCCCGGCTTGAGTTTGAGGCGCCCGACTTTGACCGCTTCCCTCTTCTCGGATATGCCTTTGAGGCTATAGCGGAAGGGGGCACTGCCCCTTGCGTGCTCAACGCCGCTAATGAAGTGGCAGTTGCTGCATTTCTGGAAGGGAGGCTGAAGTTTACTGATATGCCCCGGCTCGTGCGCTCCGTGATGGAAGCGATGCCTTCCACCAAGGCTTCCGACCTTGCCACCCTCGAAGCTACCGATCATGAGGCTCGTGCATTAGCCTCCCAGCTACTCCAAAACTCTTTCTGATTATTCAAATGGATACATTTCTCATAAAAGCTGCCCAGTTAATCCTGGCCTTCGTGATTCTCGTGATTATCCACGAGTTCGGTCATTTCCTCTTCGCCCGCATATTCGGAGTGAAGGTTGAAAAATTCTATATCTTCTTCAATCCCTGGTTCTCCCTTTTCAAGTGGAAACCCAAACGGAAGGAGGGCACCAAGCCTGGTTTCTGGAACGATACGGAGTATGGCATCGGCTGGCTGCCTCTCGGAGGCTACTGCAAGATTTCCGGCATGATCGATGAGTCGATGGACCGCGAGCAGATGGCAGCTCCACCCAAACCTGACGAATTCAGAAGCAAACCGGCATGGCAGAGGCTCCTCATAATGATTGCCGGAGTGCTCTTCAATTTCCTCCTCGCCATTCTGATTTACGCCGGTATCGTCTATGCCACAGGTGAGAAATATGTGCCTTTCGATAAGGCCACCCTCGGCATGAGCTATTCCGATGAAGCTAAGAAACTTGGCTTCCGCGACGGCGATATTCCTCTTGAGGCTGATGGCAAGGTGCTCGACCGTCCTGCCGACACACGGATTCAGATGCTTCAGGCAAATAGCGTAACGGTGCTTCGCAACGGACGCGACACCATAACTATCCCGATGCCTTCCGATTTCATCTTTACTCTTGAAGAGGAGGCGAAAAAGGCGGATACAAAGGTAAACTTCATGGCCTACCGTCTCCCCGTGCGTATCACTCAGGTAGCACCGGGCGAAGGAGCGGCAAAAGCAGGAATCAAGAAAGGAGACCATATTATAGCAATCGACAGCGTAGCTACTCCTGATCTGCTGACCTTCTTCGATGCCCTTGAGGGTCATGCCGACAAGACCGTATCCATGACTATAGCGCGTCCCAATCCGGCCGGAGCCAGCGATACTCTTTCAGTGCTCGTGCCTCTTTCAGGCGCCTCCAAGATGGGTGTAGGTCTGGAGACTGACCCCTCGGCATTCTTCGATTCCAAGGAGATTCGCTACGGACTCTTCGCTTCAGTGCCGCGCGGAGTGGAGATGGGAGTGGAGCGCTTGTCGAGCTATGCGCAGTCGATGAAGCTCGTATTCACCAAGGAAGGAGCAAAGAGCTTAGGAGGTTTCGGCACTCTGGGCAGCATCTTCCCCGAGAGCTGGGACTGGATAGCTTTCTGGAATGTGGCTGCTTTCCTTAGCGTGGCTCTCGCCTTCATGAATATCCTGCCTATACCTGCTCTCGACGGCGGTCATGTGCTTTTCCTGCTCTATGAGGTGATCACGCGCCGCAAGCCGAGTGAAAAATTTATGGAATGGGCACAGATGGTCGGAATGGGTCTGCTGATATTGCTGCTTATCTATGCCAACGGTATGGATATAGTGCGGCTCTTCAAATAATTCAAAAGCCTTATGCAAGCTGAGATAAAACTGAAAAAAGGAAAAGAGGAGTCGCTGCAACGCCGTCACCCCTGGATTTTCTCCGGAGCCCTGCAGTCGGTGCCCCAGGGTATTGAAGAAGGTGATTTGGTCACGGTGCGGGCCTCCGACGGCACTTTGATTGGCACAGGCCACTATCAGATAGGCAGCATAGCTGTGCGTATGCTCGCTTTCGGAGCCGAGACTCTACCGGAAGGATTCTTCGCCTCGCGACTTTCTGAAGCGGCAGCCCTGAGAAGGGCTCTCGGACTGATCCGCCCTGATAATGACTGCTTCCGTCTCGTGCATGGCGAAGGCGATTTCCTGCCGGGTCTGATTATCGACATCTATGCCGACACTGCTGTAGTGCAGGCTCATTCACCCGGAATGCATTTCTGCCGCTTTCAGATTGCTCAGGCGCTCACCCAGATAGAGGGATTGGGAGTGCGCAACGTCTACTATAAGAGTGAGACCACCCTCCCCTACAAAGCCCGCCTCGATCCTGAAAATGAATACCTGATAGGTTCCTACAACGGCAGCGTAGCAACTGAAAACGGTCTGCAGTTCAATATCGACTGGCTGCGGGGGCAGAAAACCGGTTTCTTTGTAGATCAGAGGGAGAACCGCCTGCTGCTTCAGCATCTCGCTCAGGGCAGAAAGGTGCTCAATATGTTCTGCTACACCGGCGGATTCTCCGTCTATGCCCTTCGTGGAGGTGCCAGATGGGTTGATTCTGTCGACTCCTCGTCAAAAGCGGTTTCGCTCACCCAGGCCAACGTAGACCTCAACTTCCCCGGTTGCAATCATCATAGGGCAATAGATGAAGATGCCTTCAAATTTCTTACGACAATGGAGAGTGGGGAATACGACCTCATCGTGCTTGATCCTCCAGCCTTCGCCAAGCACCGCAAAGCGCTCCACAACGGACTGCAGGGCTACAGGCGACTGAATGCCAAGGCGTTTGAGAAGATTGCGCCGGGAGGCATTCTCTTCACCTTCAGTTGCTCGCAGGTCGTGACCCGTGAGCAGTTCCGCCTCGCCGTGTTCAGTGCGGCGGCACAGTCGGGCCGTAATGTGAGGATTCTTTATCAGCTCTCTCAGCCTGCCGATCACCCTATCGACATCTGCCACCCCGAAGGCGAATACCTCAAGGGTCTGGTGCTCTACGTAGAGTAATAGTTTTCTACGATCAAATTCACAAACCAGCATAATGAAAAACCTCCTCGCCATCGCAATGACTACAGCTTCGGCACTTTCGCTCAACGCCGCCGACCATAAGGATTTCAATTATCACGTAGACCGGTTTGCCGACATCGAGGTGCTCCGCTACGAAGTGCCCGGATTCTCCGAACTCACTCCCGCTCAGAAAGAGATGATTTATTACCTGTCGCAGGCGGCTCAGGCCGGACGCGACATAATCTGGGATCAGAACGGACGCTACAATCTGCCGATCAGGAACCTGTTTGAAAACATATATACCGCCTACTCGGGACCGCGCGATTCCAAAGACTTCAAGGCCTTTGAGGAATATCTGAAACGCCTCTGGTTCAGCAACGGCATCTACCATCACTATAGCAACGACAAGTTTAAGCCCGAATTCTCAAGAGCTTTTCTTGAAGAGCAGATAGCTGCCCTGCCCTCCGATAAGAAACCGGCTGACCAGGCTACGCTTCTGGAGGTGATTTTCAACCCAGACCTGCTCACAAAAAAGGTGAATCAGGACGGCGATGCCGATATAGTGGCTACCTCAGCTGGAAATCTATATGAGGGGGTAACCCAGGCGGAAGTGGAAGACTACTACAACGCGCTCAAAAAGCCTGGTGATCCCACTCCGGTATCCTATGGACTCAATGCGCGGGTAGTGAAAAAAGATGGCAAAGTAACCGAACAGACCTACCATCTGGCCGGTCTCTATGGTCCTGCAATCGCTCAGATAGTATATTGGCTCGATAAGGCAAAGGGTGTAGCCGAGAATGAAGCGCAGGCTGCATGGATACAGAAACTTATCGACTATTATATCACGGGCGACCTGCGCCTGTTTGATGAATACAGCATTCTCTGGGTCGACGATACGAAATCCGACATTGATTTTGTCAACGGCTTTATCGAAAGCTACAACGACCCGCTGGGAATGACCGGTTCCTGGGAATCCTACGTAAATTTCAAGAACCATAAATCATCAGCACGTACTGAGGCGATATCGGCAAATGCCCAATGGTTTGAAGATCACAGCCCGGTCGACCCTCGGTTCCGCAAGCCGGAGGTGAAAGGAGTCACAGCCAAAGTGATTACCGCAGCCCAGCTTGGAGGAGACGCATATCCCTCTACCGCTATCGGCATCAATCTCCCTAATGCCAACTGGATCCGCAGCTCCCACGGCTCAAAGTCGGTGACTCTTGAAAATATCACCGAAGCCTATGAGATGGCCTCCCATGGCAATGGTTTCAATGAAGAGTTCGTAATCGACGAGCCTACGCGGAAGCTCATGGAGGAATGGCTGTATCTTACCGATATGCTGCATACCGACCTCCATGAATGTCTGGGCCACGGCTCCGGGCGCCTGCTGCCGGATACTGATCCCGACGCCCTTAAGGAGCACGGCTCAGCTCTCGAGGAGGCGCGCGCCGACCTGTTTGCTCTTTACTATCTGGCCGATCCTAAGCTCCAGGAAATTGGAGTGCTACCTGATCCGGAAGCATATAAGGCTGAATACTACAAATATATGCTCAACGGTCTTATGACTCAGCTCTATCGCATCGAACCGGGAAAAGACGTCGAGGAGGCTCACATGCGCAACCGCCAGCTCATTGCCGCCTATGTGCTTGACAAGGGAAAGAAAGGAAACGCTGTTCAGCTCGTGAAGAAGGGTGGCAAAACCTTCGTGAAAATCAATGACTATAAGCGAATGCGCGAAATCTTAGGCGAGCTCCTTGCTGAAATTCAGCGAATAAAGAGCGAAGGCGATTATAAGGCCGGCGATGCTCTTATCCGCAAATATGCCGTAAAGGTTGATCCTCAGCTCCATGCCGAAGTGATCGAGCGCTATTCTCACCTAGATATTCCTCCTTACCGCGGATTCGTAAATCCCACCTACACCCCGGTCTACGATGCCGACGGTAAGATTGTAGATGTAGAAATCTCTTATACTGAGAGTTACCCGGAGCAGCAGCTCCGCCTTAGCCGCGATTTCAGCACTCTCTGACCCGTCATGACCCTGCAGGAGATTAAGAAAGAGTTTTTCGCACTGCGCAATGGAGTGACAGCCTCTCAGCTTAAACAGGCCGGGGCCACTCCCTGCCCGCAGGTGTTCGGACTCAATATTCCCCAGATTTCCGAAATAGCCCGGAGAATTGGAGCCGATTCAGATATAGCATCAACTCTATGGACAGACCGGGGGGTGAGAGAATCGAGATTATTGGCGCTCTACATTATGGGGCTGCTGCCTGCTCCGCCAATGGAGGCCGCCCTTGAGCTCGCTGCAGATGTGCAGAGCCCGGAGGAAGCAGATGTGCTTGCCTTCAAGGTGCTGAAGAGAGTGAGCGATTCTGCTTCGCTTCTTCCCCTTATAGGGGAGATGCAGCCTTTGGGAGCATACCTTGCCAACTCGCTGATGCGCCATCTTGAATAGACTGAATCATTAATAACTGCAACAATAATGCTAAAGAAAGGAAACGAGGAGATGCGCATCGAATGGATCGATGTGCTGCGCGTGCTTGCCTGCTTCATGGTGGTGCTCTCCCATGCTTGTGATCCGTTCGTAGGCCAGTTTGACAACAACAAGATTGCCTTTATTACCGGCACAGGTATCGGATCGCTGGTGCGTCCGAGTGTGCCTATGTTTGTGATGATGACAGGAGTGCTTCTTTTGCCTGTAGCGGAGCGTGACCGGCAGCTTTCGGTATTCTACCGCAGAAGAATAGGCAGGATTTTCTGGCCGATATTGTTCTGGTCGCTGGTTCTCCCCGTAATCGGCTACTGCTATTTCAACTACATTAATCCCGATACGGCCAACGCAATGCTCAGCGATGGGCTCTACTCTACCGAGAAGTTCGTGCCGCGCATGTGGACCTGGATTTTCAATTTCAACTATGATACCACGCGCTCTGGTACCTCTACATGCTCATCGGCCTCTATCTGATCATACCCATACTCAACAGCTGGCTGATTACCGCCTCGAGGAAGGATCTGAAGACAGTGCTGATCCTATGGTTCGTCTCGCTCTTTCTGCCTTATGTGCAGATGGTGGCTCCCGCTCTTGGATTTGAAGGTATGTTCGGTAATTTCGGTATTCTTGGCGTGTGCGACTGGAACATCTACGGCTCATTCTACTATATGTCGGGATTCGCCGGCTATCTCCTTCTCGCCTATTATCTTAAGAAATATCCCCTCAACTGGTCGAAGGCCAAGATGTGTGCCATTCTGATTCCTTCGTTCCTTATAGGCTACGCTGTAACTTTCGGCGGCTACGTGCTCGTGCAGAAATGGCACCCCGGTGATTATTCACATCTTGAGATAATATGGCTCTTCTGTGGAATCAACGTATTCATGATGACCGCACCCGTATTCATCGCCATTCAGCAGCTTAAGGTCCGCAGTCCTAAATGGCTCTCATCGCTTGCCACTCTTACCTTCGGCATCTACCTCGTGCATTTCCCCTTTGAGAGCATGGGCTACGATTTGCTTGAGAAGAGCGGATTGCCCGACTGGAGCCGTATCATCTTGGCTGCAATCATTATTTTTGCATTCACGGCAGTTATAGTCTGGATAATGAAGCAGTTCCGGTTTACGAAGAAATTCGTGGTCTGAGAAAATCCGGCTTCTACGGTTTTATTTGCCGCGCAAAATCGCGCGGCATTTTTTATGCTCGGGAAAATACCGCTCCACAAGAGCCCAGAACTCCGGGCCGTGGTTAGCATGGCGAAGATGCGCCAGCTCATGAACCACCACATAGTCGGTACATTCGTCGGGATACTGCGCCAGGCGGAAACTTATTGAGATCTTCTTTGTCACCGGGTGGCATGAGCCCCAGCGCGATGACATATCCTTGACTGCTACAGCAGATGGCCTGAGCCCCATCTCCTTCTCCCAACGCTCAAACACTGAAGGCAAGCGAAACCAGAAAGCACGTGCCAGCTCAGGGGTAAGCGGCGGAAGACTCCTTGAGCGCTCCTCACGAACCAGAAGCCGATCGCGAATCCATTGCTCCTGGTCTGAAAGAAAAGCCATAGCCCGGCTCCATGCGCAGCCGGCAGGCACCGTAAGCACCGGCCTGCCGTCGGCGCGAAGCCGCAGGCTCAGACGACGGCAGTCTTTTACCTCTACAAGCACCTCAGTGCCACCGGCAAGCATCACCTTTCTCCTTTCAATTATTCTCGCTCCCATATCTGCAAAGATAACCATTCCTCCCCAAAAAAGCGGAAGAGGAGACTATCGTAACGACGGTCTCCTCCAGATTCCACTATAAACTATATCTAACTAAACTTAAAACCGCATTCAACTTTTCTCACGAAACGATGAACACTTCTGTCCATATTGCTTTCTGCTATTAGAACGTTGTTCACCCCCGGAGGTTTAATCGATTGAGCGCGTTTAAGGTTATATAACCAATTTAACCTCATTTGTTAATTTTGAAAACAAATTGGCCTCTTTTTCGCTTCTGAAGCCTGGATAATTGCAAAAAGGTGTAAATTTGTAATCTGAATCACACAATTTCTGACTGATCATGCCACGCAAACTGACCTACACTGTAGAGCTTCCTGAAAACGTGAACGATATCCTCAGTCGCGACTTCTGGGCTTTCGACGGAGTCAATGCTGCGATTCTCGATGCAGTGACGGAGCCTATGAAATTCTCCTCAGTCACGAGTGTTTTCGTGCGCCGTGGGGAATGCGAAGTGATGATAGACCTGCGCAAATACTCCGTCAAGGCGCCCTGCTTCATTAATATCCGTGAAGGGCAGATTCTTCAGAAGGAGAGCGTTTCAGCCGATTTCGAGGCAGCCTGCGTGTTCTTCTCCAAGCGAATGCGCGATTCCCTCTTCATGATGGTCAATGAAGCTAATCCCGCCATAAGGCCTTCCCCGGTCTCACCTATTCCGGAATCGTCAGTAGGCAGCTACGAAGAGCTTTACAGCAAGATCCGCACTATTCAGGAGAGCGGAGGGAAATGGGCCTACCATGCGGTGATCTATCTGCTGGCATCGTTCTTCTTCTCCACAGCCGCTGATACTTTTGAGCAGACACAGACAGCCCATCGGTCGTCGGCTGAAAGACTGGTCGACAAATATCTGGGAGCTGTGCAGGAGAGATTCCGCACTGACAGGCGCCTCGATTCCTACGCCGCTGAGCTGGGAGTTACGGCAAAGCATCTCTCACGATGCGTGAAGAGCGTAACAGGCCATACTGCCGGCGAATGGATTGAACGCTATCTGATTCTTGAGGCCAAGGTGCTTCTCAAATCGACCAACATGACTGTGCAGCAGATTTCCGATGAACTGGGATTCTCTTCCCAGAGCTTTTTCGGAAAATATTTTAAGGGTGCTGTGGGGGTTTCGCCCCGCGAATACCGGAACTCGCAATGAAATCCGCCACATCCCGGTTCCGCGGCTTTATCCTTGCTGCCATAGCAGCGGCCACCTACGGCCTCAATCCGCTTTTCGCCCTACCTCTCTACTCAGAAGGGCTTAAGGCGGCCGACGTGCTTTTCTGGCGCTATCTGATAGGCATGGCGGCTCTCTTCGTAATGATCCGCATCAGAGGCCAGAGACTAAAAGTAGACCGGCAGGCTGTGATGCCTCTGCTGGGTCTGGGACTGCTCATGGGAGCATCTTCCCTGCTGCTCTTTGAAAGCTATAATCTTATGCCTGCCGGAATTGCCTCTACTCTTCTCTTCGTATATCCTATCATGGTAGCCCTGATCATGGCTACGGCGTTTCGGGAGCGTCTCCGGGCTTCGGTAATCTTTTGCCTGGCGCTCGCCCTCGCGGGGATATTTCTGCTCAATAAGGGAGGAGCCGACGGGCTCTCAGGCTTAGGTATGGCAATGGTGATGGGTTCAGCACTGACCTACGCGCTCTATCTGGTGTTTGCAGTGCGCGGTCCTCTGCGCGAGGTGCCTACTCTTGTGCTTACCTTCTGGGTGCTTCTCGGGGGCGTGGTTCTTTTCGTGGCCGTAAGCCCGCTTCACGACGGCCTTCGTCCTCCTGAGGGGCTATTCATGTGGGCGTGTGCTCTGGCGCTCGGTCTCGTGCCTACTGTTATTTCGCTTGTATGCACCACCCTGGCAGTGCAATCTGTAGGATCTACCGTTACGGCCATTTTAGGAGCTCTGGAGCCTCTTACGGCTGTGGTAGTAGGAATCTGTGTGTTTGGCGAAGCGCTCAGCGTCCGCGAGGCGGTGGGACTGCTGCTGATCCTTACGGCCGTGACCGGAGTAGTGGCCGCTGATAAAGTGGCAGCTACGGTACTCCGGATCCGGAAGCTCTTCCCACGCTTCTATCATCTGATAAAACATCATGACTGAATCATTACGTCCGGCAGCTGAAAAGCTTTGGAATAGCAATTACCTTCGGGTGTGGGGAGCCAATTTCTGTCTCTTCTTCTCCTTCATGCTGCTTACTCCCCTGCTTCCCCTCTACCTGTCAGACACCTACGGAGCCTCAAAGCAGGAGATCGGATTTGTGCTCTCGGGCTATACTCTTGTGGCTCTTGCGGTAAGGTCGCTGAGCGGATACATAGTAGATTCCTTTCCCCGGAAAAAGGTGCTGCTGCTGAGCTTCTTCTACTTCGCGCTCTTCTTCGCCGGATATATCCTGGCCGGCACACTGGCGTTTTTCACCATTGTGCGTACGCTTCACGGCGCTCCATTCGGAGTAGCTACCGTATCCAACTCTACAGTGGCCATCGATGTGCTCCCCTCCTCGCGCAGGTCGGAAGGTATCGGCTATTACGGCCTCAGCAATAATCTCGCCACAGCAATCAGTCCCACGGTAGCCCTGCTCATATATCAGGTATGGCCGGATTTCGATGTGCTCTTTGCTCTCTCGCTTGCCGTAGGAATGGGGGCATTCGTGCTCAACTGCGGAGTGAAGCTGAAGGCGCGCCCGCTGCTTAGAAACCTCATGCCTCTCTCGCTCGACCGGTTCATTCTCACCAAGGGCTGGAGTCAGGGTATCTGTATAGTTTGCTTCGCTTTCAGCTATGGTGTAATCTCCACCTACATAGCGCTATATGCCAAGGAGCATCTCGGAATCACCGGAGGCACCGGTCTCTTCTTCTTCCTCCTTGCCTTGGGGCTTATCCTGTCGCGACTCACCGGAAGCAGGTCACTGCGCCGGGGACTGATTACCCGCAACGCTACCGTGGGGGTGCTGACCGCGCTCTGCGGCTACCTGCTGTTTGCAGCAGTTCATGATCCCTGGGCCTACTATGCCTCGGCTCTTATAATCGGTCTGGGTAACGGCCACATGTTTCCTGCATTCCAGATGATGTTCATAAACCTCGCCTCCAATAACCAGCGAGGTGCCGCTAACTCCACACTGCTCGTGAGCTGGGACGTCGGCATCGGTCTCGGAATCCTGCTCGGCGGGGTTATAGCCGATCATTTCGGTTTCTTTCCTGCCTTCTGGGCTGGGTGGGCCGTGAACGGTATCGGTGCTGCTTTCTTCCTTCTCTACTCACGGGGCTATTTCCTGCGCCACCGGCTCCGTTAGGCTGAGCAGGGGGCGAGTCAGAGACAGCCGGCTTGACAGCCTTGACAAGCAAAAGAGGTTAACAGGCTTAAGATTAGCCAATTAACCTCAAATTCGTGTCAAGGTCAACTCCTGACCTCTAAATCTATCAAAGGATTATCGCTTATCAGAACATTCCGAGAGCGAGATCAGTGAGCCAGATCCAGAGAGGACAGAACCCGACGAAAAGGATAACCGACAGAGTCAGCGACGAAGTACCGGTAGCCACGTAAGTGTTGTATTCGTCGGCGATGATGATTCCCGAGAATGCCGGCGGCAGAGCGGCTGCCACTACAAGCATCTTAAGATTCAGCGGATCCATCTTGAAGAGAAGACCCAGAATCAGAACCACTGCGGGCATCATGATCATCTTCATTATTGAACCGAGCACTGCCTGCCAGTTGATTGTAAACTTAATGGCAGAAAGGGTGATACCGGCTGAGAATACCGCCATCGAAGCGTTAGCCTTAGCTATAAGGTCGAACGAAGGACTGAACTCCTTCGGCCAGGGAATTCCAGCCACAACCCAAACTACTGCCAGAATCGGAGCCCAGGCCACAGGCTGCTCCAAAGCGTGGAGCACCGGCTTCCATGCGCTCTCCTTCTTGGTGGAGCCCGGATTCTGCTTCTCGAGAGATGCGTTCATCAGCGAGAGGCCCACCGGAATACCGATTGCATTGACTACGATACCGACAATGGCTACGACGAGCGCTACCGAAGGCGTGGTGCCGAAAATAGGCTCCAGAACGGCAAAGCCGAGGAAACCGATTGTAGGCGAACCGCTGATAAGGGCGGAAACGGCGGCATCAGCGCCGGTGTTCTTCTTGAAACAATATTTGAATACGAAATAGACTATCATGAAGCAGGCCATGATGCCTATAGCCGACACAAGCGTAAGCCTGATGTCTTTCACGAGGTCTTCGCGCGAAGCCTGCACAATCGATACAAACAATGCGGCAGGCAATGCGAAATCGAGAACCACTTTATTGAATTTCTTGGCGTCCTCTCCTGAGAATGCTCCTTTCTTTCCGGCAATGAATCCGGCAAGCATCACCACTATGATCGGCACAATGGCGTAGAGAATTACATGCGATAAGTCCATAGCAGAATTCTTTTAAGTTAATACTCTTACTTGCAGGATAATTACACCGTATAGGAGATAAGAGGAGTAGGATTAAGGTAACCGATATGACCCGATTCCTTACCGGAGTCCGCAGCAAGCTGCACATCAATCAGACACGGCTGCTTCGATGCGATAGCCTCTTTAAGGGCTGCCGAGAGATCTTCCATATTGTCAACACGGTAATTCTTAGCTCCGAATGCCTCGCCTATAAGGTTATATTTAGCATTGATATCGAGGGTGGTAGGAGCGGGAGCATCACCTCCGGAGGGGTTAACACCCACACCATTGTAGATACCGCCATTATTGAAGATCACGACCGTAACCGGGAGCTTGAATCGGCAGATTGTAGCGAAATCCATTCCGGAGAAGCCGAATGCGGAGTCTCCTTCAATAGCTACAACGCTCTTGCCTTCAGGCGTGGAGGTAGCGGCGCCTACACAAGATCCCATACCCATGCCCATGATTGACCATGAAGCGCAATCGATTCTATGGCGAGGAGTGACCATATCAATAGTGTCACGCGTATCGTCGAGCGTATTTGCGCCTTCGTTCACAAGAATCACATCGGGATTCTCTGCCAGAATAGGCTTGATTGCTGCCAATGCGCTCCAGTGAGTCATCGGCTTGTCGGCCTTAGCCTTCTCGAGCCTTTCGGCAAACTTGGCATTTTTCGCCTTCGTTTCGGCCTGCAGCGAGGCGAGCCACTGCGGATCAGCCTGCATCGTCTTACCCTTCATGCCGGCGAGAATCATATCGAGGCTCTCGCCCATATCGCCTACTACCGGAGCTGCGATAGGCACATTGCGGTCGATCTCCTGCGGCTCCACATCGAGCTGAATGAATTTTCCTTCCGGATTCCACTTGCCCTTACCGAATGAGAGCATCCAGTTGATTCGGGCGCCGATCACCATTACCACATCTGCCTTCTCCATGATATCGGAACGGCAGCTCAGGGCGCTGTATTCGCCATTGTCGGGCATCAGACCCTTGGCCATCGACATTGCGAGGTAAGGTATCTTATAGGTCTCAATCAGAGTCTTGATCTTATCGTCGACCTGGGCATAAGCTGCACCCTTACCAAGAAGAATGGCCGGACGCTTAGCGGAAAGAAGAAGTTCTACCGCGCGGTCTACGCTTTCCTGATTAGGAGCTACCGGCGAAGCGAGGTCAACCGGAGAATAGAACAGCTTCTCGGCGTCCTCACGGTTCATCACCTCACCGAGAGCGGGAGTGGTCATATCGATATATACTCCGCCGGGACGACCGCTAACAGCTGCCCTGTAAGCTCGGGCCACTGCCGAAGGAATATCCTTGGCGTAGGAGCAACGGAAGGCGGCCTTCACGAGGGGACGCGCCGTATTAAGCTGGTCGAGCTGCTCGTAGGTACCCACGTTCATATCAACCATTGTCGGGTCGCTCGCACCGGAGATCTGAATCATCGGGTAGCAGTTCACTGTAGCATTAGTAGTGGCAGTAAGGCCATTGAGGAATCCGAGCGATGAAACGGTGAGCAACACTCCAGGCTTCTTCGTGAGGTAGCCATAAGTGGCGGCTGCCATACCGGCCTGCTGCTCAAAACGGAAACCATAGAAATTCATGCCGACTTTCTGCATGGCATAGGCAGCTTCAGTGACAGGGATACCTACAAGACCATATACATTAGTAAGCCCCATGCGGCGTAAGGATTCAGCAAGTATGTACATGCCGGTGACCTGCTCAGGAAATTTCGGAGCCTCTTTGGCGGCGGCAGTAGAGTTTTCAGTATTCATATAGTGGTGTTTTTCTTTATATTATCAGGTTTTCTTTTTAATATTTCCACTTCCTTAAATCCCCCTCCGGAACCGGAGGGGGATCGGAAGCAAAAGTGCTTATTTACATCTGACCGTCGGAAAGCGGTTTCGTAGTACCGTTCTTAGCAAATTCGGCCATCTGCTCATCAGTATAACCGAGGTCTTTCAGAATCTCTTCGGTATTGCCACCCAGAGTAGGACACGGTCCATAGGTAGGCTGGAAGTTCGACATCGTGAATGGGCAACCAACTGTTACGAACTCACCAACTTCACCACCCTGGTTGATTTTTACGAGAGTATTGCCGTCATAAAGGCTCTCATCGCTCATCACCTCCTTGGTAGAGAGCACCGGACCAACCGGAACACCATACTTGCCAAGAATCTCAGTTACCTCAAACTTGGTCTTATCGGCTGTCCACTCTCCGATACGCTTGTAGATCTCCTGTTTGTGGCGGTCGCGGGCATCTGCGGTATTGAAATCGGGATTTGTAAGCCAATCTGTGAATCCAGTAGCCTTGCAGAACTGCTCGAAGTCTTTTTCGCCACGCTGGAGGATCACATATACATAATTGTTGGCATCAAGAGCGGAGTCGAGTTCTCCTGCCGGCTTGCACTTATAAGTCCAGCCAAGCACGCCACCACCTTCAATATTACCGGCACGAGGCACACAATCACCGAATTTTCCATTAGGATACTGCGGGAACTGGGTAAGATAACCGATCTTATCGAGAGTGAGCTGGTCACGCGTCTTGATTCTGCAGAGGTTGAGGCAAGCATTGTGCATCGACTGATATACGTAGCAGCCTTCACCTGTATTGTTACGCTGCTGAAGAGCGGCGAGCAGACCAATCAGAAGGTGCATACCTGTGTTTGAATCACCAAGAGCCGCACCGCTCTGGGTCGGGATATTATACTCGCCATCGAACCAGCCGGTAGTAGAAGCGGCGGCTGCAGTGACCTGTGCAATCGGCTCGTAGGCCTTCAGATCCTTATACTTTGAAGAAACCGGGAAGCCCTTGATCGTGCCATAGATACATCTTGGGTTCAGGGCATGAACAGCCTCCCATGAGAATCCGAGTTTATCCATTGCACCCGGGTGCAGATTTTCTACAAATATATCGCATTCCTTGATAAGCTTCGTAAGAATCTCTTTTCCGTCGGGAGTCTTTGCATCAAGCGAAAGCGACTTCTTGTCGGAGTTGAGCTGAAGGAAATAATATGAAGGAAGATCGGGATTAAACTGGAGCTCCTTTCTGGTAGCATCACCTACTCCGGGACGTTCAATTTTAATCACATCGGCACCAAGCCATGCGAGCATTTGCGTACATGAGGGACCTGACTGTACCTCAGTAAAATCTACAACCTTGATTCCTTGTAAGGGTGCGTTTTTCATAATTTTAAGTGTTTATAAGTTTTTGTTTTAAGTTTTAATTCATGTTCGATATTCTAACAATGCTTACCGGCGTTGAGTTTACACCGTCAGGAGAGACACAACTGCCGAATAGCCTGAGCTCAGTGAAACGAAAGTTAACTTTTTATCCAATTTGCAAAAGAAACGTTAATCCGGGTTAAAGTAATTTCTGCTGAGCTATCAAACTTCTATAAGGGCACTAAATTACTATATAATCGGGAATTGTATCTGATAAGTTATTGCATCAAAACAAGCATAACCTGTATTTTTCAACTATCATACAGCCTATCAAAAGTTAAGGATTGTTAAATTCTTCATTTCGTAGATTAAACTATAAAAATAGTTTCTAATTTTGCGTCATAAACTACAAAAATAGTTATGAGAAAGAAGACTTCAACAGAGCAACTTACACCCAAAGAGGAGGAGCTGATGCAGCTTCTATGGGAATACGGCCCGATTCAGATAAGTAGACTTGTAGAACTTTATCCGGACCCAAAACCACATTTCAACACCGTATCAACAGTGATGCGGAGACTCGAAACCAAGGGTTTTGCTGCTCATAGCAACGAA
The DNA here is from genome assembly GCA_947632485.1 of uncultured Muribaculaceae bacterium. GTDB lineage: Bacteria > Bacteroidota > Bacteroidia > Bacteroidales > Muribaculaceae > Lepagella. Next base: position 62,918 of record CANRPJ010000005.1, on the reverse strand, counting down.
GGAGGGTCTTTCCGCTACTATGCTACCGCTGAAAAAGATGCCTTCAGAATCAAGGGCTTAGGAAAGTTTATAAAAGATTATTTCGGAGGCAGCTACTATGGTGCGGTTTCAGCACTCGTGGCTGAAGAGAAAATTTCCGCTGAAGAACTGAAGGAGCTGCTCAATCTGGTGGAGCAAAAGAACAAATAATCATGGGAGCGTTTTTATCTTACTCCATTGTGAGCGGACTGTTGATGCTCGCTATGTATCTGGTTTACAAAGTGGTGCTCTCCGGTGAGAATCAGCATGGCTATAACCGTAGCGTACTGCTGATGATATATCTTGTAGCTTTCTCTACTCTTCCCATCATCTCACTATTATCCCGACCGGGAACTTCAAATGTGCCGCAAATAAGCATTGACGGAGCAACTGAAATAGTAGCTACCGCGACTGAAACATCGGCACCTGTATGGGGCACCGTCCTGATTTGGGTATTCATTGCCGGAATGGCTGCAGTAGCGATTAAGACCCTGGTCACGTGGGTGAAGCTCATAGGAGTGATCCGTTCAGGAGAGAAGCTGAAGGAGAATGACTACACGTATGTAGTGACCGACAACGACCGGTTCGCTCCCTTCAGTTGGATCCGCTACATTGTAATCAGCCGTAATGACTTTACAAGCAACCTCCCAGCCATAGCAGCTCATGAGAAGCAACATATAGCCTCCCGCCACTGGATAGATTTATTGATTGCGCAGCTTGTGTGCATGGTCAACTGGTTTAATCCCGCCGCCTGGCTCATGAGGGAGGAACTGATGCTCGTACACGAATACGAGGCAGACAAGGCAGTGATCGAAAAGGGTCACAATCCGCGTGATTATCAGATGCTTTTAATAAAAAAGACTGTTGGCGCCAGATTCCCGTCCTTGGCCAACAGCCTGAATCATAGTAAACTTAAAAAACGTATCACCATGATGCACAAATCAAAAGGCGGTGTAGGGCAAAAACTCAAAGCCCTTGCACTCGTGCCGACTCTCACGTTGGCACTCGGCGTGGCCTCCATACCCGCCGTGCGCGCTGCGATCTCCACAATCAGCAGCAGCGAAGTTTCCATTGGCAAAGTAGCGAAAAACTGCCGGAGAAGAAAAAGGAAACGAGGAGTTTCACGGTCAAAAGTCTGAACAACAATGACAACGTGACTACCGTAAAAATAAAAGGCGAGAACCTGGGCAACAGTATCACGGTATCAGGAGCTACATTCACCACCAACGGAAAGACCTATACCGACCAGGCGATCAACTCCTCTTTATCTGGTGATGGCGAGGCGGAGATCACTATCCAATTCCCGTTCCTAACGGAATTTGATAATACCAGCATGACAGTTACGATCAAAGGAGAAAAGATACCCTTCAACCTTGAGAATTTCTTCAACAACGCTAAACCCATGACCGTTCAGGTTCGCCCCGTAAATCAAGATGATAAGACAGCCTCAATACCTGAGGATGCGGAGTATTACCTTGACGGAAAGAAAATCAGCTACGAAGAGATGATGAGTATTCCGAGCAACAGCATTGAAAGCATGTCAGTCGATAAATCGGGTAATACCTCAACCGTGAAATTAAAATCTAAAAATCTTTTGACTTCGTATTACGGCACTGCAACTCTACAAGAAGATGAAGTTACAGAAGCAAAAGATGATAAAGCTGTAGCTTACGGTACGTACAAAAAACCGGATACTGACGATTCTGCAGCAAAACCAATTATTATAAAGGACTCAGAACACGAAATCTCGCTCGCTGATGCCGAAATATATCTTGACGGAAAGAGAATCAGCCACGAAGAGATAAACAAGATTCCCTCCGATAAAATCGAATCAGTCTCGGTCGACAAATCTGGCTCCATCATAATCCAGACCAAAAAGTAAAACAGGTAGAAACCAAATTATTACAGGAGGTGCGGTCTTTTCAGATCGCACCTCTGCTTTTCCACGTGTTCCGTCCCTATCCTTTACTACTCCAGACGGAACAATTTGATTTATAGAGTAATATTCCCGTTGAGATTACAAATACAATAGCGCATACACCTGCCAAACCACGCATTATAAGCTTAACAGCCTGTGATAGATCCTCTAACAGGAAAGCGATAGCAAGAAGTAGACCTGCGCTTAAAGCAATTGATGCTAAAGCAATGGTTTTTAATCGTTTGCCGACACAGGTTCGAGAATAGTTTTCGATAGCCTCATCAATTCCCCGCTTATTTTCAAGATAACTGCTCATATGCTAATTCCTTAATTACAAGCTCTCAACCAGCACTCGGCGTCCTTTGGGGTCGAAGGTGATACCAGGATTGCTGAAAAGACGCTCAATATGGCCGCTTTCAGCCATTTCGGAAGCTGACAGAAGATGCAGATACGGAGAATCTACCAAAGCCACATCATCGCAAAGTGTGAGTGCGATATCGAGCTCGTGAGTAGAAAAAATCACGCACTTATCCTCCTCATGAGCCAGACGCGAAAGAAGCAGACAGAGATCATAACGATTCGGAAGGTCGAGGAAAGAAGTGGGCTCATCGAGTAGAAGAACCGGTGTATCCTGCGCCAGAGCGCGTGCTATCATGACCCGCTGACACTCCCCATCGCTCATCTGATCCATCGTCCGGTCAGCATAAGAAGCCATACCAACACGCTCCAGCGCGCGGTCTACGATCTTGCGGTCGTCCTCACCGAGACGACCTATCCAGTCGGTGTAGGGAGCGCGCCCGAGAGCCACCACGTCGCGGCAGCGCAGATGAGCCACCTTAACCCGCTGAGTCGTGACAAATGCCACCGTCCGCGCCTTTTCCGCTGGACTCATAGCCGCCACATCGCTTCCCTTAATCAGGACCTTGCCTCCCTGAGGTGCGTCGATACCGGCCACTACACGCAGCAGTGACGATTTGCCGGCACCATTACGCCCAATCAAGGCAACCAGACGCCCTGCCTTGATACTGACATCGACATCAGCTATCAGCTTCCGCTGACCGTAGCCCACGGTGAGATGTTCAAACCTTATCATCGCTGCATCTTGATGACAATCCATACTACAATAGGTATGCCCAGAAGAGCTGTTACCGAATTAACCGGAAGCACGAAATATTTGGAGAGAATATCGCAGACGAGCATCAGAGCCGCTCCGACGAGCATCGTGGCAGGCACAAGCACCCTGCAATCGGCATCATCAAAGAGAGCTCTCGCCACATGCGGCACAGCCAGGCCAATGAAACCAATCGGACCGCAGAATGCGGTTACAGTGCCGGCAAGAAGCGTTGTAGAGAGAAATATGATGGCGCGACTTTTCCGAAGGTCAAGTCCCATCGTAAGAGCATACTGCTCTCCGAGCAGAAGGAGATTAAGCGGCTTTATCGCCACCACTCCGAGCACGAGACCTACCACGACCGACGGAGCAAGAAGCTGCAGCTGGGCGGCTGTTACATCGCCAAGCGAACCCATCGTCCAGACCACATAGCTCTTCAGGGCATCTTCATGGCTCAGATACTGAAGCACCTGCACCACTGCCCCTACACCGGAGGAAAACATCATGCCAAGAATCAGAATAACCATAATATCCTTAATTCTTGCGCCCACTATCGCTATTACTATGAGCATCAGGGCTGAACCTATCCAGGCTGCCCCGGCCACACCCCAGGCGGAAAGGATTCCGGCTCCGAGCAGAGGAGCACCGAGAATGAATATGGCCACTCCGAGACTGGCACCGGAGGTGATGCCAAGCACATAGGGTCCGGCCAACGGATTGCGGAAGAGGGTCTGCATCTGCAGGCCGCTTACGGAGAGAGCCGCGCCTGCAAGCACTGCCACCACAGCCTTGATGAGGCGGATATGGCGCACTATCATCACGGTCGACCTCTCACCCCGGCCCATAACCGCCTCCCACACCTCCCTCCACGATAAGCTGGTGGAACCCACCATCATATCGGCCATAAACAAGGCCAATACGGCAGCTCCCAGAGCCCAGAACAATATGGTAGCCTTCCCTCTCATTACTGATCGCAAAATTACGTAAATTTCCCCTATATGCGCACAAACCGCACCCCACAGCGTTATAAAATAAAAGCACTAATTCTATGACCACTAATAACTATACCTCAGATTTCCTGTCGGAACCCGGTAGAATCATACCCGCCTCCGAATTGATTATAAACTCCGACGGTTCAGTGTTTCACCTACATCTGCGTCCCGACCAGCTGCGCAACAATATCTTATTCGTGGGTGATCCCGGCAGGGTCGATATGGTGGCTTCCCATTTCGACACTATCGACTATACGGTGCAAAGCCGCGAATTCAGGACCATTGGCGGCACCTACAAGGGCAAACCGGTAATGTGCATCTCCCATGGCATCGGCCCTGACAATATAGAGATAGTGCTCACCGAACTCGATGCACTTGCCAATATAGATTTCGCCACCCGGAAGGTGAAACCTGAGCACCGCACGCTCACCATTGTGCGCATCGGTACCTCCGGCTCGCTGCAAGATGAGATTCATCTCGGCGACTATGTGATTGCAGAGAAAGGCACCGGTTTCGATGGAATACTCAATTTCTACCGTGGCCGCGATGCCGTGTGCGATCTGGAATTTGAGCGTGAATTCTGCCTTCATACCGGCTGGGACAGCACCTGGGCGGCTCCCTACACGGTCGATGCTGACCGGGAACTCGTAGAGCGCATCGGGCGTAACGACATGGTGCGCGGCTATACTATAGCTGCTGTAGGCTTCTATGCGCCTCAAGGACGCCAGGTGCGCCTTAAGCTAACGGATCCCGACCTGAACGCGAAGATCGAGAGCTTCCGCTACTCAGGGCGCCCGATTACCAATTTCGAGATGGAGTCTGCCTGTCTGCAAGGTCTCGCCAAACTATTGGGCCACAAGGCTATGACCGTATGCTGCATCATTGCCGAGAGGGTGAATACTAAAGCTAATACTGACTATAAACCGCGCGTGGCCGAGCTGATCACGACCGTGCTTGAGCGCCTCTAAAGCGTGATCCGGTAGCGGTTGCCGGGAAGTTTCTCTATAATCCCGTCAAACTCAAGCTCTCCCAGAGCGCTGAGGGTCTTGGCTATAGGCATTCGCAATGTAGCTGATATGGCATCGGCAGTAAGGTCTGTATCGGAAGATCGCATCAGTTCATATATGGAGCGGGAATCGCCCTCGAGTTCAGGAAACAGTTCGCGCTGCCTCCCATCGACCTTTATACCCATAGGCCGCCAATCCATCTGCTCGAGAAAATCGGCAGCACAGGTGATCAGCTGTGCTTTCTGCCTTCTGATCAAAAGGTTGCACCCTGAACTCAGCCGGTCGCCTGCCCTTCCGGGAAGCGCCATCACATCGCGGCCGTAACCGAAAGCGAGGTTGGCAGTAGACATTGCTCCCCCCTTCACATCACTCTCAACCACCACTACAGCATCACTGACACCTGCCACGATTCTATTACGCTCCAGAAAGCGCTGGCGGTAAGGTCTTTCTCCTCTCGGATATTCTGATAGGAGCGCTCCTCCCCTATCGAGAATCATGCGGGCGAGCTGCCGATGCTGAGCAGGGTAGATTGTATCCAGACCATGGGCAAGCACAGCCCATGTAGGTGTTCCTACCCCGATTGCAGCCTCATGAGCGGCGGCATCTATGCCATAAGCAAGACCGCTCACTACAGCCATTCCATCGAAAAAAGGCGCTACATCTTCAACCAGACGGCGACAGAAATCCATTCCATAGGCTGTAGGGCCGCGTGTTCCTACTATGCTTACAGCTTTCTCCGGATTGAGATCGGCATTACCAAGACAATAAAGCACTACTGGCGCATCAGGGCATTCGGCAAGACGCCGGGGATAGCCGGAGTCAAAGAGAAAGAGAGGAGATATATGGTGACGAGAGCAGAAAGCCACCTCATCGCGCGCCTTGAAGAGAGCCTCCTCGCGGTCATAACGATATATAAACTTGCCGGGAGCAAGATTCAGAGCCTCAGAAAGCGCACTGTCGGAGAGGGAAAAGAACTCCTCAAGGCTTAAGGCCGCCTCTTCCATAGCGCGCACAAGCCCCGCCTTAACCCCTTTGGTCAAAGCGAGAGCCACTTTTAGCTCATCGGTCTTACTCTCCACAGCTACCTCAACTTATATAGCGGCTGAATACCGCCATCAGGGCGTCGCCACGCGTAAGCTTCCCATCTTTAAGCACTACAACAGTTGCAGTACCTTGAGCGCACATTGTACCGTCACTCTTCATTATATCCTGATGAAAAATGAACCTCGGCCCCCTGCGCTCAAGCCTCAGACAACTAATGAAACTGTCGCCTCCCCGAAGCGAGGCCTTATATTCAATCTCAATCTTCCGCACTACGGCGTCGATACCCCTTTTGTGCATCTCTATAAATGAGAGGCCTGCATCTGCACAAAATTTATGGCGCGTATGCTCCATATAGTGGAGATAGTTGGCATTGTTCACTATTTGCTCACAATCAAGCTCATAGTCACGAACTTCCATATCCATTATGAAGCAATATTTCCTGTTGTCTTTTAGTATTCTCATAGAAAGGATCGTCCATCAGTGGGCGGAGTGCAAATTTAGCGAAAAATTTCCACTATCTTTGTAGTCAGAAACCTTACAGGATCCAATCATGCGTGCCCGCCTTCTGGCTATTCTGATGCTTTTATCCTCCCTCTTCGCAAATGCTGAAGGAGGAGTCACCATGTTTGAGAGCGTAGCTCCAGGGCAAGTCTTATCCGACTCCACAGAATTGAAGCCTTACCGCTTCCGCCCGAATCAGCTCATTCTGCCAGGAGCCCTGATAGCGGTAGGCACATTCGGAATGACCAACGGCTGGATGCGGAAGATGCAGAGAAAACTGGATCAGGGACTGACAGCGACCAAGGGCTCACATAAATTCAAGGCCGATAACTATTTGCAGCTTCTGCCTACAGTGGCATATCTGGGTATGGAATATCTCGGGCTGCCTGCTCGCCATAATATAAAGGGGCGCCTGCTGGCTGGAGCTACTGCGACAGCTGTGACTCTGGCCATTACGGAACCTCTCAAGCACTGGGTGAAGGAAGAAAGGCCCGACAAGAGCGACCGGTATTCTTTCCCTTCGGGTCATACGGCGATATCTTTCATGGGGGCGGAACTGATACGTCTCGAATACAATAACGATGCCGCCTCCTTCGGAGCCTACGTAGTTGCAGCCGGCACCGGATTGCTCCGACTCTACAACCGCCGCCACTGGGCCTGCGATCTTATGGCCGGTGCCGGTGTTGGAATCCTCAGCGCGAGGATAGCTTACTGGATGCTACCGGTCTACGAGCGATTGTTTTCCACCGGAAATAGCAAAAAAGCTATAGCCGTAATGCCTGGCTACTCTCCCTACGCGAAAGGTCCCTCACTGTCGGGTGCCATCATTTTCTGACATAGAGTTGTACGGTTCCCTCTTTTTGACTAATTTTGGGCCAAATTGACATTAATAACCTAACACAATGAAAAAACTCCCCCTTTTCGCTTTGCTGCTTCTCGCAGCAGTGATTGCCTGCGGACGTGCTTCTTCAGATAAAGCAGCCGCAACAGAGGAAATCGAAGTGGCCGTGCTGACCGACACCCCTGCTATTACCGCTCCCCCGGCTGAGCTTGGCCTCGACACTTCCTACTATAAGAAATACATGAACGTGAACGGCATCCACGTGGCAAGCTCCTGGCGCGTGCCCGACAGCTGCTACTATGCTGCCTACGTGATTCTTGACAATATGACGAGAGCGCTTAAGCCTGAGGTTCTCAAGGTGCTTGTTGACAACGATACCCGCATCACCATCATGGCCCGCTACGAGGGCACAACCGATGTGCCTGAGCATCGTTTCCTCGCTAACGACACCAGCCTCAACTGGGATCTCCGTGCACGCGGTCTCGGTGCCGGTCAGGAAGGTGAGCTTACGAGCTGCGCAGAGGAGAACATTCTCGCTTATCAGATCGACAAATACCACGCTGAAGACATCACAATCCATGAGTTTGCCCACACGCTCCATCTGACCGGTATCGTGAAGATCGACACCGCCATCAATACGGAGCTTAAAGAGGCTCTTGCTGAGGCAGTAGCCAAGGGTCGCTACCGCAACACTTATGCCGCTACCAACCATGAGGAATATTTCGCTGAAGGCGTGCAGAATTGGTTTAACGTTAACGCAGAGATCGAAAGCAACGATGGCGACGGCAAGCACAATCGCGTGAACACCCGCGAGGAGATGAAAGAGTATGATCCGAAGCTCTACGCTATTATCGCCCGCTATTTCCCCGAGGTTAATACTCAGATCAGCCGTCACAAGAAGGTTGACCAGTACCACTGGACCGAGGCTGAAGATCAGCCGAAGAAATAATTCTCCGGATTTTATATCAAGATTTCAGGGGCGGAGGGCTCAGTACCCCCGCCTCTTTTTCTATTTTAGGATTCCGGAATTTACGCCATAGGTCTGGCTTACCTCGTTGCCACGTTCCACTTTCCTGCCGAAGCCGAAGGTATAAGTAGCTGAGAGCTTAACGCCGCAATGCGCGGAAGTGGTGAAATCTTGTCTCTCGTAGTCGTAATTACGGCTGTTCATAGTAGTACGGGAGCCGCGCCAGTTCCAGCGGAAGAAGTTAGAAACACTGGCCTGAAGATTCCATTTGGAATTTGACCAGCCTATACTGATGTTATATGAGTCTTTAGAGCGGACATAAGCCGCCTCCATAAAATTGGTAGAACGACCGCTGCCGGAGGCATAATACGCTCCGAAGTTCCAGTTCTCATAATACCACTGCCCGGTAAGCACAAGGTATAGAGAAGCCTTACTTAAATCGTAGGGGTATCCGTGATGAACTAGATTCTCTCCAAGCTGTCCAGAAAGAATCAGTGAATTGGCAAGAAGCCTCACTGATGCCCTAATAGAGAAATTCCAGTTGGAGAAGACTCCGGCCGGCTGAATCACGGTACGCAGTATTTCCTCCGGCGAAGCCTGGTAATCGAAAGCATAGGGATTAGTCACGAGCCAACCACCTGCATTTGCCGATATAGTGACGTTATTAACTGGTCTGAAAATATAGCTCAGATATTGGTCAAAACTTTTATAAGGAGCCAAGCCCGGATAGCCCGTATAGCTCATCAAAGGATTAATCTTTAGAATATTGGCGGAGCGATACGATGACGATGGGGTCCATACGGCATGATGAAACTCAAGACTTACAGAATGTTTCTGCGTGGGAATAAACTGGAAAAAGAAATCTACCCACGGAGCAATCTGACAATCTTTCAGATCCTGATAAATCACCTTATCCCACATAAAGCCTACTCCAGCCTGAGTATAGATCTTGCTCCTTCTAAAGTAATAAGTTACGCCAGGACCAAGCCTATAAGTATCAGCCGAATCTTTATAATCGGAGGTGCCTTCATATATAGTTCGGTTAGAGGTTATTCTACTTTGGAACATAGCATTTATTGTACCCGCATTTCCAAAGCTATGTGAATAATTCGCTACTCCTAAAAATTGATGGGTATTATCTTTTGCCATATTGAGATAACTACCCGCGTCCGTTTGAGTGAAATCACTCATATTGTTGGTATGAGAATAAACGTAGGTTGGTTGGAAACTGAAAGTGTTCTTTGCATCAGCACTATAGTTCCACTCACCTTTGTAGGAGAAAGAGTTCACGCGTTCATCGCCTCGCTGCGAAAAATCTGACGAGAAGGAGCGGGGAGTATAATCCATCTTTCCGGACCAGTCCTGATGAGGTGAGTGGTCGAAATTCACGCCTATAGAGTTTCTTATTGTCGTAGCTCCAGAGATATATGTGGCTCTGAGAGTTGACCAATTCGTGCGGTTGGTATTCCTGGCCTCATCTACGCTACTTCTCCTCTCAATAATCCGCTCTCCACCTTCCGGCTGAGGCAGCCTGTAGATTTCTTTAGTCTCGGAATAGTCATGCTTGCTGTCTGACTGTGACCAACCGACTCCAAGATCATAAGTCATCTTCTTATATTTCACCTTTGAAAAGAGAGGTAGCTCACCGGATCCTCCAAACAGGTTATATTCACCATAGGCCTTGGCATAACCGCCATACTCATACTGCTGCATTATGAAATTTACTACATGAGCCGCCCCTTTGAAGCGAGGATCCTGAGGATAATCATAATACTCCACTCTTTTCACATCGGTTGTACGCAATCCTGTTATATCTTCTTCCGAAGCTGAAAGATAGTCGATATAGATTGCCACTCCAGCACCAGAAACCGTAGTAATATTTTTGTCATTGCTCAGTGCCAACTGCGGAATCGCCATGCGATTAAGCAGCTCTGTTGCTGTCTGGCTTGCGTTCTTCTGCCGAGTCGTAGGTATGTAGACCGAACGGTCCGCATACAGATAAGTATCTTCCGCCCTCACATTCAATTCTTTGAGTGCAATGGCTTCTTCTGTCATAATTATAGTACCCAAAGAGAAATTATTGAATTGCAAGATCTTGGGTGAATACCCAATAGAAGATATTTTTCCGATCACTTGCCTGCTGTCACAGGGAATAGAGAAATTTCCCGCTGCATCAGTCGTTCCATAAGTTACGACCACCGAATCTTTTGGATTCATCAGTAGCACCGTGGCTGCCACCACGGGCTGACCATCGGTACCTGTCACTTTTCCTGAGTACCGATACTTCCCTCGCTGCAGAGCCTCTACGTAAAAGTTTCCCTTATGCTCTACCACGCTTATAGGATTCTGGCCTATGATGGTGCGGATAGCTTCATAGGGATTATCGCTACTTATTCTGGCCGACGTCCGGTAATGATCAAGTTCCTTATATATGAAGGCTACATTGAGATCCTTATGCTCCCGACAAATCTTAACTAAGGCTTCCGAAATAGGAGTGTCGTTAAATCTGTAAGAGAATTTCTGAGCATAGACCGGGATAATAGCAGTCACAGCCAATATCAATAGTATTATAGGTCTCATGGCTTCTCTACTATTATTTTAGAGTTATCCAGGCGAAGATTAATCTGCCCGAAATTGTCAAGCTGCTCAATCACCTCCGCAAGCGGTAGTTCCGGATTCCACTGAAAGTAAAGTCTAAGATTGCCCGACTCCGGGTATTCATAATGTAGCTGCTTTCCATAGTAAGAGGAAACCGACTTCAAGATCGTATCAAGAGTTTCATCTTCAAAAACCACCGGAGCTTTAGGATTATCAATATCACTTTCTATGATAATCGTATCAGCTGGCAGAGATTGAGCACCGTATTCCGCTTCTACAAGTTCAGTCTTCTCAGCCATCTGGTTCCGCCCAGAGATAACCTTCACTGCTACCCCTGCACCGATAGCGAGAGCTGTTAGGGATACACATATAAGAACTGCAATTGAAGCAGCACGATTTCGGAACAGTCTCGTAAAAGATATCTTTGAGAAGTGCTTCCGTGAGAATTTTCTCCATTCAGCATCAACATCTGTCTCTTTAGGGCTGTAAAGGGCTCCTCCAGTCTTACATAAGAGATTGTAGATCCCGCGCATCTCCTCATCAGCCAGAATAGCTTCTATCTCTTGCGAAGAATATCTGTCAGGATGCTCTATAAGGTCAAGAATCAGGTCGTATTTATCCATATTGCTCAAGTTTATTTCGGATTATTTCCAGTGCCTGGCGAACATGCTTGTAAACGGCCGTTTCGCTGATTCCCAGTTTTTCGGCTATCTTAATGAAAGAGAGCCATCTCCGAAACGGAGAGTCATGATCTTATGTTTCTGGGGTGTAAGCTCAGAGTCAATAATCTCATGGATCCTCGACACCATCTCCTCTTCCGGCCAGTTTTCGGAATCATACTCCTCTGATTCGAGATAAAGAAGATTCCTTACCTTCTCTTGGAATCCTTTACTCTCAATACGGTTCAGGCAGCGATTACGCACTGCCCTGAAAAGATATCCTGTCTGAAATTCTGACAGATCGGGATTTTTCAGAAGAGAAGCAAACACATCGTGCACTATATCGGCCGCTTGATCCTCATCTCGAAGCATTATTGACGCGAGATGGTGAAGCGGCTGATAGTAGTTCTTAAAAAGCAGTTCTATGTGGTCTCTGTTCGCCATACGTTAATATGACAGTTGCGTTGCCCGATCCTTAACCCCGGCTCCCAAGTTTTTTCAAAAAAATTTGGCGACGATCCCGCTTAAGAACCGCCGCCAATATCATTCAATAGAATCTTTCTTACTGTTCTTCCTGGAACATATAGTCCCATGCGGGAAGCGTTGTAGGCTTCTGCTTCAGCACATCGAGCACCTCTTTGGGAGCATATTTCTTCTCCACTACCAGACGGAAAAGATACTCGTCCATCCAGGGATCCGACATGATGAGATGACCATCGTTGGCACCGGGTCCCCAGCTGTTTTCTACAAGCCACTGGCGGGGTTTGCCCTGCTCATCAAGATCTACTCCTACAAGAGTCATCGCATGAGTAGATGCGCTCTCATAGCTGCGGATACGGTCAGCCTTAGGCATATTGAGCTCCACACCAAGCAGAGCCTCATAGTCATAATTGTCAGGGTCGCCGTAGCCGAGTTCGCGGTTCAGATATTTGCCCACGTCGCAGGAGAAATACATCATCGTGCTGTCCTTGATCGATGCAATAGCCATCTCCTTGATCACGTCCATAGGAAGGTTCACGTAGGTCCAGTTCTTACCATCGTAGTTGGCGCGGTCATAGTCAATCTCATAGAGCTTGAAATACTCACGCGTGGGATCATTCATCGTCATCACGTAATCGTTCTTGAGGTCGTTGCCGATGTATTCTTTATAGAACGACTGCGGGGTATAAGTGCGCGTATCTACTACCTTACCCTTGCTGTCCGTACGGGTCCAGGTAAATTCCGTAGGAGGCTCTCCGAGAGTAAGGGCCAGCAGGCGGTAAACTCCATCGAGCATCTGCTGCTTGCGCGCATCAATCTCCTTAGCGCTCTTGCCCTCCTGCTTCATTTTGCGGAGCTCGAGGCCGTCGCGACGAAGCATGGTTTTGAGCGTACGGCTCATTTTGCCGGTCGAGGAGCTGCTGAGAGTCTCTCCCATCACCTCGATAGGCACCACACCATATTTCATAAGGTTGTCGGATATTCCGGTGAACTGGCCACCATCGCTTACAGGCGATTTGAACAGGAACATCACGAAGTCGTCTTCCATCGACTTCTCGGCTGTATCAATAACTCCCTGGAGGAAAAGATTAGCCTTTTCAAGCTGATCATAGAAGAAATTATAGTTCTGCGAGAGCTCCAGCTTGGCCAGATCATGCTTCTGCATGGCCTGCGCGCGGAGCACATTCAGGCCTGTGAAGCACCAGCACCGACCAGACCCCTTCTGATTAGTGATACCTTTCGACTTCACGCGGTTGGAGATGCGCGAGTCAAAATGATTTTTCACACCGGCATTGGCTGCCAGTTTGTCGAGATCTGCTGCATTAAGAGCGTTATGGATAGCGCGGTTAGCGGGCGTCTGTCCGTAGGAGGCGCGCATTCTGGCAAGTTCGTCGGCTGTGATGCCTCCTTTTGAATCGGAGGCACCAAAAGCCGGGAACATGGCCACTGCCGCAAGGGCAAAGGTCAGGATTTTTTTCATTAGTCTTCGAGTTTGTGGATCACGAGGCCGCTACGGAGCTTAGGCTCGAACCAGGTGGTTTTAGGAGGCATGATATTACCGGAATCGGCAATATTCATCAGCTGATCCATAGTCACGGGGTAGAGGGCAAGAGCCATCTTCATCTCACCGCTGTCAACGCGGCGCTTCAGCTCGCCAAGACCGCGGATACCGCCTACGAAGTCGATACGCTTGTCACTACGGAGATCGGTGATGCCGAGAATATCGCGGAGAATCTTATCGCTCGATACCGTCACGTCGAGCACTCCGATAGGATCCTTGTCGTCGTAGGTGCCGGGTTTAGCTGTCAGCGAATACCAGCGGCCGTCGAGGTAGAGTGAGAAGTTATGGAGAGCAGCGGGGGTATAGATTTCAGTACCCTTGTCTTCCACAATGAAATTCTCCTCCACTTTCTTAAGGAATTCCTCAGGAGTAAGGCCATTGAGATCGCGCACTACTCGGTTGTAGTCGATAATCTTCAGGTGGCTTGCCGGGAAGGCTACAGCCATGAAGTAGTTATACTCCTCATCACCCTTATGGTCGGCGTTGTTGTTCTTCTTCTCAGCGCCCACGAGAGCTGCGGCTGCTGAACGATGGTGACCGTCGGCGATATACATGTTGGGGATCTTGGCAAACTCCTCGGTGATCTGATCGATGAGAGCCTTGTCGGAAATCACCCAGAAGGTATGGCCGAAACCGTCGGGAGCTACGAAATCATACTCGGGCTCACCTTTGATCACCTCCTTGATAATGTTCTCAAGAGCCTCGTTGTCGGGGAATGCGAAGAAAACCGGCTCGATATTGGCGTTGTTCACGCGCACATGCTTCATGCGGTCCTCCTCCTTGTCGCGGCGGGTAAGCTCATGCTTCTTGATGCGACCTTCCATATAGTCGTCGACCCATGCAGCCACTACAAAGCCATACTGCGTGCGGCCGTCCATCGTCTGGGCGTAGATGTAGTATTTCTCCTCCGGATCCTGCACCAGCCAACCTTCTTTCTGGAATTTAGCGAAGTTCTGGGCGGCTTTGTCATATACCTTCGGGTCATGCTCATCTGTACCCGGTTCGAAATCAATCTCAGGCTTGATTATATGATAGAGACTCTTCAGATTGCCCTCTGCCTCTTTGCGGGCCTCCTCAGAGTTGAGCACATCATAAGGACGCGAAACTACTTCCTCTACCATCTCCTTCGGGGGACGCACCCCCTTGAACGGTTTTACTTTTGCCATGGTTAAGTTCTCTTTGTTTTAAGGTTAGTTATTTGGTTTATTACTTATTATCTGTTACGAATGATTGTCTGCGTGCGGTCGGGACCTACGCTGAGAATCACTACAGGCACTCCCAATGCATCTTCGATAAAGGCTACATACCGACGGAAATTTTCGGGCAGTTCCTCTTCGCTACGGGCGCTTCCAAGCGAAGTCTCCCAGCCAGGCAGCTCCTCAAAGAC
Source organism: uncultured Muribaculaceae bacterium (assembly GCA_947632485.1). Taxonomy (GTDB): domain Bacteria; phylum Bacteroidota; class Bacteroidia; order Bacteroidales; family Muribaculaceae; genus Lepagella. The sequence goes on along the minus strand of CANRPJ010000005.1, from coordinate 47,834 downwards.
CGGTTCGATCTCTACCGCATCAGCCTCGAATGGGAAGCGACGCGTAATCTTACCATCAATCTTATAGGCTGTGCAGGCCTTGATCGTCTTAAAATCGTCGAGCACATCGCTCTTCATCATTATCAGCTTGGTCACTCCATTGATCATCACTGCATAACGCAGGGCTACCAGATCGATCCAGCCGCAACGGCGCTCACGACCGGTCACAGCGCCATATTCATGCCCCACATCGCGCATGCGCTTTCCCGTCTCATCGAAAAGCTCGGTCGGGAAGGGACCGGAACCAACGCGGGTGCAATAGGCTTTGAAAATACCATAGACGTCGCCGATGCGGTTGGGAGCCATACCCAGACCGGTACATGCGCCTGCAGCCATCGTATTGCTCGAGGTCACGAAAGGATAGGATCCGAAATCCACATCGAGCATTGTGCCCTGAGCTCCTTCGCAGAGCACTCTCTTGCCCTCGTCGAGCATCGCATTGATCTCATATTCGCTATCAATAATCCTGAAACCGCGCAGATAGGCCGCAGCTTCAAGCCATTGCTTCTCGAGCTCCGCAATATCAGTGTCGCCACCCAGACCTTCGAGCATCTTTATATGGCGGGCTTTGGCAGCGGCGTATTTCTTTTCAAAGTCTACCTCCAGATCTCCTACACGCAGGCCATTGCGCGAAATCTTGTCGGTATAGGTCGGGCCGATACCCTTACCGGTCGTGCCAATCTTTCCGGCGCCTTTAGCAGCCTCAAGAGCAGCGTCGAGTTTGCGGTGGGTAGGCAGAATCAGATGAGCCTTGCGCGACACGCACAGATGATTGTGAAGATCCACCCCGGTAGCCTCGAGCTCCCGTGCCTCCTGCATGAAAAGCACCGGATCCAGAACGACTCCCGAACCAATCACATTCATTCCGCTCTGAAACACACCTGAAGGAATGCTCCTGAGCACAACTTTCCGGCCATCGAACTCCAAGGTATGGCCGGCATTGGGGCCTCCCTGAAAACGGGCCACAACATCGTAGCGCGGAGTAAGAACGTCTACTATCTTACCCTTACCCTCGTCTCCCCACTGGAGACCCAGAAGCACATCGGCTTTAACCATAATTCTCTTTCAAATATTCGTAGTTGATGATGTTTTCTTCTTCTCTGCCTCAGCAGCCCTCTGCTTGCGGGCGCAAGAGCTGCATTTGCCATATACGCTCACCGAGCAGTAAGCCGGCGTGAAAGCGCTGTAGCGGCGACCCATGATGCCGCGCACGAGCTCGGCATCGTCGACCTCCTTGATCTTTCCGCACGATTCGCAGATAAGATGGAAATGGCTCCCCAGATCCACCTCATACTGAGCTTCACGTCCGAAAGTGTGGCGCCTCAGCAAGCCGCATTCGCAGAACAGCTCCAGCGAATTGTAGACTGTAGAGAGGCTCACATGGTAGCCGTCGGAATCGAGCGCCTTATGGAGCCCTTCCGCATCAAAATGACCTTTCATGCCAAGCACGCGCGCAAGTATGGCAAAACGCTCCGGAGTCTTCCGGAGTCCGTGCTGCTTGAGATAGCGCGTAAGCTTTTCTTCGGCCTTTCGCCGCGTATCCTGATTAGTCATCTTGAATGCCTCGGAGGCAGTGCAAAGGTACTAAAAACGCAGCTAAACTCCAAACATTTCATACCCCGAAAACAATGCAGGCGGCAGGGGCGTTGTAAAAGCAAAGAAACAATCAAATCAATGTGACTATGAAAAAGTATAGATGCGTAGTATGCGACTGGATTTATGACCCCGCAGTAGGCGATCCGGAAGGCGGCATAGCTCCGGGAACAGCTTTTGAAGATATCCCCAACGACTGGGTTTGCCCGGTATGTGGCGTTGGAAAAGATGATTTTGAGCCGGAACCGGACGAATGAGCAAAAATTTTTCTAATTTTGCAGACGCGGAGAGCAAAGCCCTCCGCGTCTTACGTATATGACGGCCTTAAAGTCTAACCAGAAATCTGGATTTATCGTTTTGCTCGCCCATCTTGGGGCGCTGCTAACCGTGTCAGCATGGGGCACATCTTTCATCTGCTCAAAGGTATTGATGGAAGATGGCGGGCTCACACCTGTGGAAACCTACGTGTATCGCTTCACGCTTGCCTATATTGTGCTACTGCTTTTCACTTTCCGCCATATCCGCTCCAACAGCTGGCGAGATGAGCTCACTCTTGCCATTTCCGGACTTTGCGCTGGCTCTATCTATTTCATAACGGAAAACTACGCGCTGCAGAACACGACCACGGCCAACGTGTCGATGCTCAGCTCGCTATCGCCTATTGTAACCACGCTTCTGGTCGGAGTGGTATACCATATCAAGATCCAGGCCGGTACTATCATAGGCTCGCTGATAGCGCTCGTAGGAGTAGGCTGCATCATTTTCAGCCATGGCGAAGGCCTTGAGATAAGACCTTTGGGAGACCTGATAGCATTGTGCTCTTCATTCAGCTGGGCTATCTATACGATAGTCGTAAAAAGGATTCTTCCTTTCTACAACTCATTCTTCGTGACCAGAAAACTATTCTTCTACGGAGTATTGTTCGCGCTTCCGATGCTCATGATCCAGGACGCGCCGCTCAGAATCAACATTCTTTTCGATACAGCCCAGCCGCAATATATGCTCAATTTCCTCTTCCTCGTGATTGTATGCTCATTGTTCAGCTATGTTGCATGGAATGAGGAGATGAAGATTCTGGGCCCAGTGACGGCCAACAACTATATGTATCTCCAGCCTATAGTCACCATGATAGTGGGCTATATTGCTCTTGGAGAAGCAATCTATCCTCTGGGATACGCCGGCTGCGCGCTCGTATTGGGCGGACTTATTCTGGCCGACAAATGGAAAGGCCGGGTATCGAAAGGAGCTCAGGGAGCCCAGGGGCTTTAACGCTCGCAGTCTTCCACTAATCTTTTGCGCACGGCAGGCGTAAGCCGTTGTCTCTCCTGACCATGCACTCCCCGGACTAAATCTACGTTGTAACTTACCGTGCGGATAGATGTAGCTGCACGGGCAATCAGCACAGGAATCTTGCGGCCGAACAGGAACAACAGGATTACTACTGCAAGAAGCACAATGTCGACAGCTGACAGCTGACCTATTATGAGGGGTAATGACAGATAATTCATAGTTGTTGGCGTTATGTTCGTTCTTATAACACCTGAAATGGGATTTTTCCCACGCCGTCACGAAATTTTTTAAGAAAACATCGACTTCAGGGCTTCCCGATCGAAAATCTTCACTACCGCGCTGCCACCGGGAGAATAAGCCCATTCAGGCAGACTGAAGAGATCGGCGAGCATTTGCTCCATCTCAGCAGAGGAAAGAGGCTGCCCCCGCTGTATGGCGGAAGCCTGGGCTGCCACAAGCGCCACTCGCTCCAATGGAGACCGGGATTGTCCGGATCCATAAGTGACCGATCCTTCGCTTTCAGAATCTATCACCTTCACGATCAAATCAATAGAAGATTTACCCGTAAGAGATCCCGGCACCGCTACTATGAGCCATTCGCAGGGGGCCGACTTTTCCAATTCGAATCCGAGCTTCCGGAGTTCGGGCATCACTTTTTCAAGAATAGCCTCCTGAGCCGGGTCGAGGGTAAGCAAATCGGGAAAGAGCACCTTCTGCGACATTACCTCGTTGGCTCTCACACTCTCAAGAAACTTCTCATAAAGGATTCTCACATGAGCCCGGTGCTGATCAATCAGCATAAGCCCCTTGTCGGAAGCGGTGACGATATAACTGTTTTCCACCTGCAGGCATAGAGCTTCCGATGGCGCATTCACGGCCATACCCGGTAAGGTCTCCTCTTCCTTTTCCTGCTCCCTGATATCTTCTTTACCAGCCTCTACAAAGCCGCGATAGAGCTTATCCCAGTCGCGGCTTACCGTGTTGGCTTTCCATTGAACCCCTACCCTGTTGCCGCCAGAACTGCTCTTGCCGCTATCAAATGGACTGTAACCGGGTTTGAGATTGAGAGCGGGAGCCTTCACGAAGGCACCGGGCGAAGCAGGGTGCACCTGTAGCGGGTCCTCGTGAAAATCAATGGAGGGTACAGCGCCGTTACGCCCCAACGTGCTCCTGACAGCTGCCGAGAGAATAGACCATATATCTTTCTCATCGCTGAATTTTATCTCGCTCTTAGTAGGGTGGATGTTTACGTCAATGCGTTCCGGATCCACTTCGAATTTGATAAAATAGCAGGGCTGGGAATCCGACGGTATCAGATTTTCAAAACAGTTGAGGATAGCACGATGGAAATACGGGTGACGCATATTGCGCCCGTTCACGATCAGATACTGCAGCGGGTTACGCTTACGCGCATGCTCGGGCCGCGACACGAATCCTGAAATCTTTACCAGCTCTGTCTCGATCTCGACCGGAAGGAGCTCCATGTTGAGATTGTTTTTCCATAGATCCGTGATTCTCTGCTTAAAGGAAGCGGGGTGAAGGTCGATCTCACGGACGCCCGTATCGATCGAGAGATGCAGATGGTTGTTGACCAATGCCATTCTCTCAAACTCACGCATCACGTTGGCAAGCTCCACACTGTCACTCTTCAGGAAGCGGCGCCTGGCAGGCACATTCCAGAACAACCGCTTTACACTGAAACTTGACCCCACATCGCAGACACAAGGCTCCTGAGCCATTACTTTGGAACCCTCTATCAAAATTCTGGTACCCATGGAATCCGAGGCCACACGGGTGCGGAGTTCTACTTCCGAAATAGCACATATTGAGGGAAGCGCCTCGCCACGGAATCCCATTGTATGGAGATTGAAGAGGTCGTCAGCTTTACGGATTTTGGAGGTAGCGTGGCGCTCAAAGGCCATTCGCGCATCGGTCTCGGTCATGCCGCACCCGTTGTCGACAACCTGAATGAGCGTTTTCCCGGCATCTTTCACATAGATGCGTATTGTAGTGGCTCCTGCATCAACAGCATTCTCCACAAGCTCCTTTATAACTGCCGCCGGCCTCTGGATCACCTCACCGGCCGCAATCTGATTTGCAACGCTATCAGGCAGAAGACGGATCACATCACTCATCTTTCACCTCCACTTCTGCCTTTTCTGCGGATTCCTCAACGCTCACTGCAGAATCATCGCCGGAGTCATCTGGTTTGTCCGCCTCAGCCCCATCTTCTTCCTGTTCTTGCTTCGCCTCAGAAGCCGGTTGCCGGGCCACACTCGCCTCTCCGCTGGCTGTCTTCGTCAGCCTGCGGCGCCCTACAATACCGGTCTCCTCGCTGCGGAAATATTGCTCAAGCTCATCAGGCACCTCACCCAGGTCATCGTCCCATTTCCACCGGTTTCCATACCATACGCGCTTAGGCCGGATCGGGGCGTACCATTGGAAGCCCTGTAAAGTTTTCTGGTTATCTTTCAGCACATAGAGCGGGGTTACTGTACCCGTTACCTCCGGCCACATCTTCAGCCGCTCCATATTCTGCCCCTCGAGATTAGCCGTGAGGAACGAGCTTTCCGCATTCACCAACTTATTGTAGGTTGAGTCGTTTTCCATCGGCAGGAATATCACCTGCACATTGCCATCTACATCGAGCTGCTTCAGCGACTCATTCTCCAGATAAGCTGTCATTTTCTTACCGGAGAGCTGGTTATAGAAATCTTCTTCTATCGCTTCTGCCGCCATTCCATAGTCAGGAAGATAGGCACGGTCAGCTGTGCTGTCGTTGAAATGCACTTCTATCACATTACCATAAATCTGCCTTTCGCCACTCCATACCACCGGCTTCCGGATCATAAACAGTGTGGAATCCCATTCGAGAAAGACCATGGAATCGGCCACTCCCTGAAGATCCGGGCGGAAGAAACGGGCCCGATGATAGGCCTTGGCTACATGAAATTCCTGATCCACCATCAGGGTAGAATCGAGAGGCTCCTCTTTCTCTCCGGAATCTTCCTCCGGCATCATGGAGGGCATCATGGCGGCAGGCTGCGATTCCGTGGCTGGCTTAGGCTGAGGAGCTACCGAATCCTGCTTGATTTCAAGATCCTTATCTATGGCCTTAGCTGAGTCGGCAGCAAGGCTGTCGGCTAAAAGCCGGGCTTCTTTTCTGGCGTTGAGCAAGGAATCAAGCACTCCCGGAGGCCAGACCTTGCGGACTTCGATGAAGCTCTCGATTGTATCGGCCCGAAGGAATGTAGAATCTCCACGCGAATAATCGATCATCAGGGGATACTCCGTGGCAAACGCGGCCCGGGTGGAGTCATTATATTCTCCGAATCCTCCTATAAGAATCGTTTTTCTCGCCGTATCGGTTATCACCATCGGCGCCCCCTTCTTATCGGGACCCTTGTAGATATAGACCCGGCTGATGCGACTTTCTTTATCGTAAACTATACTGTCGCCCTCCAGAGTAGTTACTCTTCCCAGGGAGTCAGTATGAGCTATTATAGAGCGACTGTGGAGCTCAGCATCTCCCGTCTGGGTATCATACCAGCCCTGACGCGTGAATATCGTATCGGTAGGGGTATAAATGCGTGTGGAGCTTACAATTGTAGCTATATGAGTGTCGGTATCATAATATAGCGTATCGGTCAGCATCGTGAAATCATCTTTCTCGTTGCGAAGCACCACATTATGATAAAAAGCCGCTTGTTTAGTAGCTGGGGAATACTCTCCATAACGCGACGTGAGGGTATTGACATCATCTTCCAGCCTGCCCCCATATTCATACCAGCCTATCTCCGCTCCTACATTATAGTCGAGACTGTCAGTAGTGAGCTTCACATCCCGGTTAATCAGGGTCACTTCCTTCTGTGTCGGACCGCAACGGAGGCGCGCGAACCGCTCATCGCCGTCATAATAAAGCACATCGGCATAGGCAAATAAAGTATCGCCCTGCTCCATCTTCACATGACCAAAGGCATCAAGCGAGTTCAGATCGGAGAAATAATAGGCGGAATCGCACCACATGAACATGCCTCCCTGCCGGAACTTCACGTTTCCGCTCACCACCTGATGCTCCTCCTCCCGCCAGCCGGGGCGCCGCTTAAACAGGCTGTCGGCCTGCTCAAGAAACACCTTGTCGGTCTGATAGCGGTTCGCTGAGGGTATCTCCGGCTTTATCTGCCGCTTCGGGCGAGGGCGCGTATAGATCTCCTTCGCCTGCTGCCTCTTTTTCGATTGCTCCGACTGCTGCGCCCACAGCTGCAAGCCGACTACCGCCAGCATTGCTGACAGCAACCATACTATCCTCTGAGGATTATGACGCAATTTCATCGGAGCTATCCTTAAATCAATCAGATTATTTCACCCAACCTTCGTAGCGGAAGTCGCAGCTGTCCCAACCGTCTTCAATCTTCACGTAGGTCTCTTTAATCTTTTTTTCAATCCATTTCTTGAGGATATCCTCGCGGGCATGATCCTCATACATCTCTTTTATCAGATTATAATCATCGCTCAAGGTAGCTCTGTGTCCGGGCACCCTTGCCATCAGACGCACAACAGCCACCTGATCGCGGTTCTTGCGCTCATCTTTCATTATGAAGGCATCAGAAATCTGACCGACTTCCATATTCTCGATCTGCCGGGCCACCTCCACGGGAAGCTGCTGCATCTCGAAGCGGTTTCCACCGGTCTGCTGATTGACCATGATACCCTTATTATTGCGAGAGTCCTTATCCTGCGATACATAGCGCGCGGCCTGATCAAAAGGTATATCATTGTTGCGGATCTGCCCTGCAAGGGTATCCAGACGCAGACGCGCGGTCTCGAGATCGGAGGCACTTACCTTTGGAGTGCGGAGAATATGACGCACATTGACCTGATCTCCACGCTTCTCGATCAACTGGATAATATGGAATCCGAATTCGGTCTCTACAATTCGCGAAACTCGTTTGGGGTCATTAAGATTGAAAGCTACATTGGAAAATTCCGGCACCAGATCCGCTCTGCCGTGAAATCCAAGCTCACCGCCCTGCATTGCGCTTCCTTTATCCTCGCTATACATGATGGCAAGCGTAGAGAAATCGGCATCTCCACGGTTCACACGCTCCGTGTAATCCCTCAGCTGCGCCTTCACATCTTCAATCTCCTGCTGCGGAATGGTAGGATTGATTGTAATGATCTGAACCTCGACCTGCATCGGCACATAGGGCACACTATCGGCTTCAAGATTATTGAAGTAGCGTCTCACATCGTTGGGAGTAGCCTTCACATTCTTTGTCAGCGACCTCTGTACCTCATTCATAATGAAGTAGGTGCGGGTCGACTCCATAAGGTCTTCCCTGATAGCCGGCATATTCTTACGGAAATACTCCTCAACCTTCTCTTTCGAACCGAGGTTCGCTATGAAAAAGTTGATTCGGTTCTCCACCGAAGAGCGCACCTGGCTTTCGGGAGCCTCGATCGTATCGATCTTTGCCTGATGCAGATAGAGCTTCTGCACCGCTATCTGCTCGGGTATCACGCAATAGGGGTCGCCGTTGATCACGGTTCCTTCCTGCTGCTGCTGAGCATACATCTTCTCTATCTCGGAGCGGAAGATAGCCTCATCGCCTATCACCCATGCTACCTCGTCGATCACATTCTGCGATTTACGCGGATTCTGGCCTACGGCGCCCACACACAGGGCCGCAGCTCCCAAACTGATTGCTATTTTCTTGATATCCACTTTGGTCAATCTTTAATTCTAACTTTTCATTCTGCCCGTTTTCGGATCATACAGACCCGGCTTGAGATTTCCGGAGGCCTGAGCCTTCTTATAGAGTGTCTCCGTAAGGTTGCGTTCGAAATCCGCGAGCTTATTTCTCAGCAGAGCCTCCCGAATGCGTCCCTGCGCAAAGGAATATGGCATTTTCTCACCGCTTGCAAGATACTGGGCGATATGGAGCACATAGACAGCTCCATCTCTTGAAGTCTCGAAATTTCGGTGAGAGGCCAGAAATTCATCGGGATTTCCGAAGGCGTAAGGAATCTGATCGGCTATCTGGGTCCAGTCGACCCAGCGGTCCATGAAATAATCATATTGCATAGCCTCTTTCAGCCCATACTTCTCCAATCGATCCACACTCTCCCGACTCGGGTGAGTAGCCCAGCCCTTAAGCTCTCCAAGGCGTTCGGCATTATCGGCCACTTTCAGGTAAACCCCCTTCACCAGCGGCTGCTCAAGCACCATTTCCGATCCGAAGCGCTGGTAATAGTTTTTCACATCAGCCTCGCTCACCTCGCCTACATGACCCTCGGTCATCTCGCCTACATATTGAGCCACTATCAGGCGATTCCTGTAGTCAGCCACTTTTCTCTCTATCTCCTCCAGATCGTCGAGATTCTCAGAAGCGAGATTAAGCAGAAGGCGCTCCTTGACCCAGGCATCAACCAAGGAGCGGAAAAGCCGCGTACTATCTTCAGCAGTAAGCCCTACCGGAATCCTCGTGAGAATCTCACGCTCCAGCAATGCAGAATCGCCCACCCAGAGCAGCACCCGGTCGGCACGCTCAGTCGCGGTAGCACCTCCACCACACGATACAAGTGCGGAGGCCAGAACCATGGTGATAGGCAATATCAAATTTCCGAAGAGACGCATCTGCTACCTTTTTGCCACATTGGCAGCTACAAAGGTAGGAATTTTCCTTCTTTCAGCCAACCGCTAACTTTTCACTTGATCTTGCGAAGCTCCCGGTTAATGTATTCTACCGGATAAGTGGCTTTCAACTCAGCCTCCCATTTCTCTTCCAGATCTTTCTGGAGGGCAGGATCCTGATTCCACACCTTCTGCATACTGATCTCGAACAGCAGACTCCCCTCCTCATATTCACGAAGCAAAAGAATGAGATCGGGATTCTCGGCAAGAATTCGCGCTTGCTCTGCATCACGCGCCTTTTCCAGCTCCCAACGCTTTAGAGAAGCACCAACATACTGAGAGCCTCGGGCAGGGTGCACCCCGGCCGTCCTTACCAGAGGGGCGAAATCAGCTACTGTAAGCAGCCGGCCGTCAATCTTCAGAAGAGGAGTCAACATCGCCTCTGGAGAATTGGCAAATACTACCCATTCAGCAAATCTCTCCGGCCGGGAAGCGGACGTTACGGCATCGACTCCGGATTGACAGAGCTCGAGCCCGCATACCGAAGCGAGACGCTCAAGCTCCATATCAGTCAGAACAGAAGTCACATCTTCCGACTTTAAATAAGCCTCCTTAACAGCTACCCTGCGCTCCGATTCCTCAGGCAACGCTTCCGGTTCCGTGAATCGGAGCAGTAGCCATGCTCCCCCATCGAAGAATGGAGCAGACACCTCGCCGGGTGCAAGTGTATGAAGCAGAGAATCTACTGCGAACGGAAAATCTGAGGCGAAACGCTTTCCTAAAAGCCCTTTGCGAGCCTTGAGGGCGCCGGTTTCACTGCCATTCCATTTTGCCGCCGCCTCTTCAAAAGCCATACCTCCTCTAATCTCTTCAGAAGCACTGTCCGCCGCCTCCTTAGTAGGATTCACTATTACCCAGACTTTCCTGCGGCCTTCAGCCGGACGGGTTCTTCCTCCCATTATAAGATGATAGCCCTGAGGAGTTTCCACCACATTGCTCACCTCTCCTTCTCCCAGACTAAAAGCAGCTTCCTCGAAGCTCAGAGGCAGCCGGCACACTCGTTGAAATCCAAGATTTCCTCCCGACTGAGCCGAAGATTTATCATCGGAATATCGGCGTGCCAGATCAGCAAAACTTTCGCCTGATGCCATTCGCACGCGCAGGCTATCAAGTAGCCTTACGGATTCTGCATCTCTCACGGCATCGCCCGTGCGATGCTTCATGATATGGCTCACCTCTCTCTCTACCGCGCTTCTTGCCACTCCTTTCTCCACAAGATCATAGAATCTTGCGCTATCATTAGCGATATACGGCTCCAACGCATCGGCGCGGTACCGGCTCATCTCCTCGCGGAAAGCACTGGTCTTATCGAGTCCTTGAGCACGTGCTGCCGCAACCTTCATTTTATATAAAGCGAACAGGCGGGCATAATCCTCTACATTTAGATTCGAATCAGGGGTCTTATTCTTTCTGTAAAGATACTCGAACTCTGACCGATGCACATCTGCACCGCCCACACGCATCACAACGGGATCGTCGGCCAAAGCGCCTAAAGCCACGCATAAAGCGCCAAGGAAAAGCAGTCTTCTTTTCATACTATCTTTCTAACGGCAACGGGTCCGGGAAATTATATCTCCCAGACCCGATTTTTTATCTTCCTTTGCCGAAATTTCAGCTTCTGCTGTAGTTCGGAGCCTCAGATGTGATAGCTACATCGTGGGGGTGGCTTTCAAGCACTCCGGCTGCAGTGATGCGCGTGAACCGGGCTTTGTGAAGCGCCTCGATATCCTTGGCGCCGCAATAGCCCATGCCGCTGCGGAGGCCTCCGAGCATCTGATAGACCACTTCATAAAGCGAACCCTTGAACGGCACTCTCGCAGCTATACCCTCAGGCACGAGCTTCTTCGAATCCTTCTCATCAGCCTGGAAATAGCGGTCTTTCGATCCTCTCTCCATCGCCTCGAGTGATCCCATGCCGCGGTAAGCCTTGAATTTTCTACCATTGAAAATAATAGTATCGCCGGGAGATTCCTCTACTCCTGCAAGCATACCGCCCAGCATCACGCTCCAGCCGCCGGCTGCAAGGGCTTTCACGATATCGCCGGAATAACGGATTCCACCGTCGGCAATCAAGGGAACGCCGGTACCTTCAAGAGCCTTAGCCACATCATAGATGGCCGATAGCTGCGGCACACCTACACCTGCCACCACGCGGGTCGTGCAGATGGAACCCGGACCGATACCGACCTTTACCGCATCAGCACCATGGTCTACGAGATAGCGCGCTGCATCGCCGGTAGCTATATTTCCAACTACTATATCAATGTCGGGGAAACGCTTCTTAGCCTCTTCCAGTACACCTACTACACCGGCACTATGACCGTGAGCCGTATCGATTACCAAAGCATCAACTCCGGCATCGACCAGCGCCTGGGCACGCTCCATACTGTCTTTGGTAACACCGATTCCGGCAGCTACACGCAGACGCCCCAGCTTATCTTTGCAGGCGTTAGGCTTATCTTTAGCTTTCGTAATATCCTTGTAGGTCACCAGACCGATAAGATGGCCTTCGGCATCTACTACCGGAAGCTTCTCAATCTTATGCTGCTGAAGAATATCGGCTGCCTCCTCCAGGTCAGTGCTCTGGCTTGTAGTAACCAGATTGGTCGAGGTCATCACCTCATCGACCTTACGAGTAAGATCGCGTTCGAAGCGAAGATCGCGGTTGGTCACGATTCCTTTCAGCATTCCTTCGCCATCTACCACCGGAATACCACCGATATGGTATTCGTGCATCATGGCGAGAGCCTGGCTTACCGGACTGCCGCAAGGAATTGTAACAGGATCATAAATCATGCCATTCTCGGCTCGCTTCACGGCATGAACCTGCCGGGCCTGCTCCTCGATCGGCATATTCTTATGAATCACGCCTATGCCGCCTTCGCGGGCTATAGCTATAGCCAACCGCGACTCTGTGACGGTATCCATAGCAGCCGAAACTATCGGCACATTCAAATTTATCCGGCGTGAAAACTTAGTGGTTAGGCTCACCTGATTGGGGAGCACGTTGCTATAGGCAGGAATCAAGAGCACATCGTCGAAGGTCAGGCCTTCCATCTGCACCCTGTCAGCAATAAATGACATAATTGATTTTTGTTTTTATTGCACGCAAAATTACTCCTTTTTTTTCACTCGGCCAAACATTTTTTACTTATAGCCGGCCACAGTGCGGATCGTCTTGGCAAGATCAATATTGTTTCTCTTACCCTGGAATTTTTCTGAACCGGGGCCGATCACGAATACCGGTACATAGCCGCCGGAGTGGCCTCCGCTCGTCCAGCCCACCATAGCTATCTGGCTCATAACCCTCTTAGCTGCCGAGGCGAGAGGTTCGGTGCGCGAATAGAGAGATTCCTCGAATTTCGGATTGCCCTTCACCATCGATTCGCCATAGGCATTGAAAAGGGCTTTCTCCTGATCCCACGAAAGAGGCAGTTCGCTCCAGAATCCCATCTTTTCTGAAAGAAGAGCCTTCACGTCGTCCCAACTGGGAGTGCCGCCTTTTCTCAGATCCGTGATTGCGCGTGAAAGCTCGTCAACTGATTGCTGCTGATGGGTAAGAGCCTTGAGATTAAGCTCATATCTACCTGTTCCCATAGCGATACCTCCTGTCTCATGGTCGGCAGATATCAGAATCAAAGTCTCCTTGGGGTGCTTCTTATAGAAATCGTAGGCCACCTTCACAGCCTGATCCATATCCATCACCTCTTCAAACACGGTTGCCGGGTCATTTGAATGGCACGCCCAATCTATCTTGCCGCCTTCTACCATGAGGAAGAATCCCTTATTGTTACCTTTGGTCAGGAAATCGATGGCACTGCTGGTAAGATCAGCAAGCGTCATATCGCCCGGCTTACGGTCAATTGCATAAGGGAGCGCATCGGCCTCCGCACCATCTTCCTGAATCAGTATCAACTTCTGGGCGCCCGGAGCCTTTTCATTATACTCTTTCAGGCCTTTAGCTACGGTATATCCTGCTTCGTCAAACAAGGTGTAGATATTCTTCTCGCCCTCCTTATCAGGCTTCAGGAAGCCGCTGCCGCCATAGAAATCGAAGCCGGCTTTCGGCAGATCAGTAGCAATTTCATAATACATGTTGCGATCCGGCTGATGAGCGTAGAAAGCCGCCGGGGTAGCATGATCAATACTTACGCTTGAGAGCACTCCGACCTTCTTACCGGAATCTTTCGCCCACTGGGCTACGCTATAGATCGGTTCCTTTTCCGTGCCTACACCGATAGCGCCGTTATAGGTTTTCTGGCCGGTAGCGAGAGCTGTACCTCCTGCCGAGGAATCGGTCACTGAATTTGTAGCGGAATATGTTGTGGCTACAGTCACGACAGGAAACGTAGTCATCAGCAGCGATTCGGTTCCGATGCGGCCTTCCTTCTCTGCGAGATACATCTCGGTGGCGTTTACCTGGTTCACTCCCATACCGTCACCTATAAAATAAAACACATACTTCGGCTGCTGGGCATGAACAGCAACGGCCAGCACCGCCAAAAGCATTAATGCGGTGGTTCTTCTCATGTCAATAATATTTAAGGGTTTAGAAAATTAGTTACCATGCTCGGAAAGGAACTTGATCCGCATCAGCCGGATCTCCTCTTCCGTAAGCTCATCGCCAAGCTCCTGAATAGCCTCCTCAATGTCGTCTTCCTCGCTCTCCATGAAATAATCGAGCGCCTCAGCCTGCTTGTCATCATCAAGCACATCGTTGAGGAAGTAATCTATATTGATTCGGGTGCCTGCTTCTACAATGCTTTCAAGCTCATCGAGAAGCTCAGAAAACTCGAGCCCTTTGCCCTCGGCAAGCTCATCGAGCGCTATTTTCCGGTCAATACCCTGAATCAGATATATTTTCACATTGCTGCGGTTAGGAACCCTACGCACCCTGATATCATCGGGTCGCTCAACTTCGTTCTCATCCACATAGCGCTTGATCACATCTACGAATTTCTGTCCGTAACGGCGAGCCTTTCCGACTCCTACACCCGGCAGATTGGAAAGCTCCTCAACCGTAATGGGATACATCGTAGTCATAGCCTCAAGCGATGGATCCTGGAATATCACGTAAGGGGGCAAGCCTGCCGCCTGAGCCACGTCCTTACGCAATGTCTTCAAAATAGAGAAAAGTTGCGGATCCCCGGCGCCCGATGCGCCTTCGCGGGGTTCCGCTTCAGGTTCTGCATATTCGGTATCTTCCACTACTTTAAAAGATTTCGGATTCTTCATAAACTCACGACCCGCATCGGTAAGCTTCATCGTGCCATAGTTTTCCACGTCTTTCCGCAGATAACCGCCCACTACTCCCTGACGAATAATAGTCGAGAGGAATTTCTCATCAGTATCTGCAAGCATACCAAACACCTCAAGCTCATCATGATGATGCGAGCGAACCTCATCTGTACGCCGTCCGATAAGTACATTTACCAGATACTCCGGACGATAGCGCTCCCCTACCGCCAGCACTGCCTCGAGCACGGCTGCGAGCTCCTCGCCTGCCTCTCGCTTCACCTTGGGATTACGGCAGTTGTCGCAGTTACCGCAGTTATCGGCTTCATAAGTCTCGCCGAAATAATGCAGCAGAATCTTACGCCGGCACACGGCAGATTCGGCGTATCCGGCCGTTTCAAGCAACAGCTGCCGGCCTATCTCCTGCTCGGCCATAGGCTTGGTCTGCATCAGCTTCTCAAGCTTCTGCACATCTTTTGCGCTATAGAACGTGATGCAATATCCTTCTCCGCCATCGCGACCGGCTCGACCCGTTTCCTGATAATATCCCTCGAGGCTCTTGGGAATGTCATAATGAATCACATAGCGCACGTCGGGCTTGTCGATACCCATGCCGAATGCTATGGTCGCCACTATCACATCTACCTGCTCCAGCAGGAAAGCGTCCTGATTGGCAGAACGCGTGGCGGCGTCCATTCCGGCATGATAGGCAAGAGCCTTGATATTGTTTACACGGAGAGTCTCGGCCAGCTCTTCAACCTTTTTGCGCGAAAGGCAATAGATTATGCCCGATTTGCCCGCGTTGCTTTTCACGAAGCGGATTATATCGCGATCTACATCTTTTCCTTTAGGTCTTACCTCATAGAAAAGATTATGTCGATTGAAGCTTGATTTGAACACACAGGCATCAATCATGCCCAGATTCTTCTGAATATCGTGCTGCACCTTTGGTGTGGCGGTAGCCGTAAGGGCTATCACCGGGCGCGACCCTATCTCATTAATTATCGGGCGAATCCGGCGGTATTCCGGTCTGAAATCATGTCCCCACTCTGAGATGCAATGTGCTTCATCAACAGCATAAAAAGACACCTTCACCGATCTAAGGAAGGCTATATTATCTTCCTTGGCAAGCGATTCAGGAGCCACATAGAGCAATTTCGTACGCCCTGAAAGCACATCGGTCTTCACCTTATCGATCGCGCTTTTGTTAAGCGACGAATTAAGGAAATGCGCCACTCCGTCGTCAGTGCTGTAGTTGCGCATCGCATCGACTTGATTTTTCATCAGGGCAATCAGCGGCGAGATCACTACGGCTGTGCCTTCTGAAAGCACTGCGGGGAGCTGGTAGCAAAGCGATTTGCCTCCACCGGTAGGCATCAGCACGAAAACATCGCGGCCATGCATCAACGCCTCGATGATTTCTGCCTGGCTTCCTTTGAAGGAATCAAAGCCAAAATATTTCTTAAGAGCTTCCTGGATTGTAGCTTTGTCGGCCATAAAAATACAACAGTCGTAAAAACCTCTCCTACAAAGTTAGGAAATTTTCACGACTGTTGCAATATATTGGCAGAAATTTTATTCGTTCCTGCCCCGATTTTTCACTCAATCTGCCAGTTTGGTGCGTTCGAAATGTGCTTTTGCCAGTTTCTCACGCACATAGTCACCGTCCATGCGGAAATTCTTCACGCCTGTACCGGGCACTTCATACATGGCATCGATCATCACTGTTTCCACTATCGAACGCAGGCCGCGGGCACCTAATTTATACTCTATAGCCTTATCTACTATAAGGTCGAGGGCATCTTCAGTCACCTCAAGCTCTACGCCATCAATTGCAAAAAGCTTCTTATACTGCCTGATGATCGCATTCTTTGGCTCCGTAAGGATCCTGCGGAGCGCCGCTCGGTCAAGAGGCTCAAGACTGGTAAGAATCGGCAGACGCCCGATAATCTCCGGTATCAGACCGTAAGATTTCAAATCCTGAGGCATCACATAGCGCATCAGATTCTCGCGCTGGCGCTTCTTCTGTGCCTCATCATGACCGTAGCCCACCACATGGGTGTTAAGCCTTGATGCAATCTTACGCTCGATTCCATCGAAAGCACCTCCGCAGATGAAGAGGATATTCTTCGTATCTACGGGAATCAGTTTCTGCTCAGGGTGTTTACGTCCTCCGTTGGGCGGCACAAGCACTACCGAGCCTTCGAGGAGCTTCAACAAGCCTTGCTGCACTCCTTCACCGCTCACATCGCGGGTAATCGTAGGAGTGTCACTTTTTCGTGCTATCTTATCGATTTCGTCGATGAACACTATGCCGCGTTGAGCGCGCTCCACATCATAGTCACACGCCTGCAGAAGCCGCGTGAGCAGCGACTCGATGTCTTCACCCACATAGCCCGCCTCGGTAAGCACTGTAGCGTCGACTATAGTGAAAGGCACATCGAGGAGCTTCGCTATAGTCTTGGCAAGCAGCGTCTTTCCGGTTCCCGTAGGACCAACCATGATAATATTGGATTTCTCGATATCCACATCATCATCGGTCTTATCCTGGCGGATTCGCTTGTAATGATTATATACCGCTACGCTCAGATAGCGTTTTGCGTCTTCCTGCCCGATCACGTACTGGTCAAGAAAAGCGGATATCTCCTTCGGAGTTGGTATCTCCTTCTGGGGCTTCTCACCATTCTTGTCACGGGAGGCCTCCGCCAGCTGCGCATCGCGGGCATTATCGATAAAGGTAATGCATTCGGTGCAGAGAGTAAGTCCGTCTACCACCTTTACAACAGGGTTAGATGGACTGTCGATAGCCCCGCACATCATGCATCTGAGCGTCTCTTTGCGTTTCGTAGCCATCGCTTACTTATTCTCTTTCTTCGGATTTTCGAGCACCTTGTCGATCATTCCGTAGTCGCGCGCTTCGGCTGCCGTCATCCAGTAGTCGCGGTCCGAATCCTTCTCCACCTTATCAAAGGGCTGTCCGCTATGGTCGGCTATGATGCGGTAGAGCTCATCTTTGAGCTTGAGAATCTCGCGCGCAGTGATCTCAATATCGGAGGCCTGACCCTGGATTCCGCCCATCGGCTGATGAATCATCACTCTGGAATGAGGCAGGGCGAAACGCTTGCCTTTCTCACCTGCCACAAGCAGCACTGCCGCCATCGAGGCTGCCATACCGGTACAGATGGTGGAGACGTCGCTATGGATATACTGCATAGTATCATAGATACCAAGACCGGCATAAACGGATCCGCCCGGAGAGTTCACATAGATGGAGATATCTTTCTCAGGATCTACAGAATCCAGATAGAGCAGCTGGGCCTGGATTATGTTGGCGCTCTGGTCAGTGACCTGCGTGCCGAGGAAAATGATACGATCCATCATCAGACGGGAAAACACGTCCATCTGAGCTACATTGAGCTGACGCTCCTCCAGAATATAAGGATTGATATAGTCAGCAGTCGGAGCAGCGGAAACAAGACCGCCGGCCCGATTCACAGCCGCCGCATAGGAATGAAGCGTATTGGAGTTAAGGCCAAGATGACCTACGGCAAATTTCTCAAAATCTCTATTCATAGTAATCTGTTTTTTCTTCTCTCTGCTCTATAAAGAGCAAATTACGTGCCAGAAATTGCAAATTCCGGCCCGGAGGGCTCTCCGGACCGGAATTATTTCATTTATCGGCCGGAACTCAGGCCTGTGCCGGAGCGAAAAGCTTGTTGAACTCTTCTACGCTTACCGTCTTTTCGTCGACGGTCACTGAAGCGCGGATTGCATTGAAGAGCTTCGTGTCAAGTGCCTGATTTGCGAGCTGCTCGCGATATTTCTTGTCGGCAAGAATATTATCGGCATAGCGGTTGATCACATCGTCGGGCACATTGGCCATTCCATACTGGGCAAACTGCTGAGCTGCCAGCATACGGGCCATGTCGCGAAGATCACTTTCGTCAAGCTTGATCTCCAGCTTCTCCGCAGCTGCATCGCGCACGAGATCCCATTTCAGCGAAGGCACGGCTTTCTCATATTCTGCGTCAGCCTGCTCATCGCTCATGCCCTCATTCTGCATCTTGAGGAAATCTTTCAGAATCTGGTCGGGCAGGTCGATATCGCCGGCCTGAGCCATAAGGGCATCTTTGGCATCGATTGAGAAGCGGTAGTTGCTGTCGGCCTTAAGGCTGGCGGCGATGCTCTCTTTAATAGCCTCGCGGTATTCCTTCTCATCGTGCACCTTATCCTTACCGAAAGCAGCTTCATAAAATTCCTCACCGAGCTCTGCGGGACGCAGCACGATGATCTCTTTGATTTCGAAGCTGAAATCGCCCTTGTGCTCATCGATCTGATTCTTGTCGATATTCAGCATCGACGACATCTCGGCGGGATTGGAGTTGCAGGTCTCGGCAGGATTGAACACGACCGTATCACCCGGCTTCTTGCCTTCAAACAGCTTGCGCTGATCCTCAGAAGTGAAATACTTCGGCGAAATCACACCGTTTTCCACTACTATGCCACCTTCGAGCGGCTTGCCGTCGGCATCAAGCTCGGTGATCACGCCCTTAACTACTGCATCCGGCTCCATCTCTTCGCCAGGAATCTGCTTGCCATAACGGCGGCGCAGAGCTTCGTCGCGCTGGTTGATCATCTCATCTGAAACCTCGATGTTATAATAAGGCACCTGGATATCCTTATTGATCTCAAGCTTGATTTCAGGAGCGAGGCCAACCTCGAACTTGAATTCGAAATCAGCGGAGTTGATATCAAACTGCTCATTGCGCACCGGCACCGGCTGGCCAAGCACGCGGAGCTTGTTCTCCTGGATATAATTGTAGAGAGCCTCTGACACCTCCTGGTTGACTACGTCATACTTCACTGCGGTGCCATATTTCTTCTGAAGAAGGCTTGCGGGCACATGTCCTGCGCGGAATCCCGGCTCCGGACGCTTCGCTCCGATCTCGCGGAGCTGCTTCTTCACTTTCTCTTTGTAGTCCTCTTCGGTGAGCGTAACGGTCACTTCAGCGGTGACGTCGCTCAGACGGTCAAATTTTACGTTCATCGTCTTCGGGGTATATCAATCTGTATGATTATTGTGCAAAGGTAATAATTAATTCGCTAAGACCCAAAATATAGGTCACGACCAGAACCGGGTGAATACTTTCACCGTGCTCTCATAGTCGGCGGCAGAACCGGTTTCTGCGGCCGAATGCATAGCCCATATTGCCGCGCCCATGTCTACTCCCCGCAGATCGAGCTGACCGGTAAGGATATTACCCAGAGTCGATCCGCCGGCCACATCACTATGATTCACGAAATACTGGAACGGCACGCCGGCCTCACGACACAGCTCACTGAACACAGCCGCACCATCGGCATCGGTCATATATTTGCAGTTGGCATTTATCTTGATTGCCGGACCTCCGCCTACTACCGGGTGGTTCGTCGGGTCGTATTTCTCATTATAATTGGGGTGCCATGCGTGGGCATTGTCGGCGCTTACCATGAAGCTTCGGGCTACAGCACGGTAAAAATCTTCGCTGCTGCCGCAAATCCGCTCGAAAATTGAGCGGAGCACGGGGGAATGCGCCCCTTGCTTTGTGCCGGAGCCAGTCTCCTCATTATCGAATACGGCCATCACCCGCGTAGCCTCGGCAGGAGCTTCGCAGGCCGCTATCATAGCCTCAAGCGAGGCGAAAGCCATCTCAAGGTCATCAAGGCGACCGCTCTGCAGCAGCTCCCCTCCCGCACCTATAAGCCGGGCCTTTTCAGCCGGATAGAGGCAGAGCTCATATTGCAGAATCTCTTCAGGAGCGATATCGAGAGCCTCAGCCACAAGACATTTCACCACACCGCCGCGGGCCTTGGCCTCTTCCCAGCGGGCATCGTCATATATACCCACTACCGGAAGCATATCTTTCTGCACGGAAAGCGGATTGCCTTCGTTTACAGCCCTGTTGAAATGGATAGCCAGATGCGGAATCGTAGCCACTGGACGCCCGAGATCAACCAGCCTGGTCTCCGGATGCAAGGCATCTTTACCTCGCAGCATCACTCTTCCTGATATCGAGAGCGGGCGATCGAACCATGTATAGAGGATTCCTCCTCCATATTTCTCTACATTGAGCTTCACGACTCCGCCGTCGCCCCTGATCTCCGCATTCGGTTTGATTTTGAAGCAGGGGCTGTCGGAATGCGACGATATAATGCGGAAACCGGCTTCAGCAGGCTTTCCGGTACCGACTACGAAAGCAAACACGGCACTTCCGTTTTTCAGCACATAGTATTTGCCGCCGGGGTTCAGGCTCCAGGCGTCTTCAGCGCGAAGCTCTTCAAATCCGGCTTCGCGGAGTTTATTTTTCATCAGGTCGACGGCCATAAAATTGCAGGTCGCACCGTCGAGAAGGGTCATAAGTCTCTGTATCATGGTATAGGTCAGTTAGTCGGTTTATCAATCTTTATGTGAATACCTCACATTATGGAGCGCGCGAAGCGTATTGCAGAGCGTCTGCCCCCAGTAAGCCTCAAAATTCTCCTTACACTCCCGCATAGCTCCATCGAGAGCCTCGCCATCGGAATCGGCCACCCGCTGGGTGAAATTGTAGAGGTCCTGGAAAATATCGGCGAGACCTTCTGAAATACTGGCTGCTATCGGGGTGTCGCTATATTTCATATCCTCTTCAAATGTCTCCAGGTACATATCATCTTCACCGAGCAGTGTCTCCGCCCTCAGTCGCACATTATTGTAGAAATCCTCATCTACATAGCTGGCATAGTACTCCTCGCCAACCTCAAAAGGCAGTTCATCGCCCCCAATTTCGGAAATGCCGCTATATAGTCGCGGCAAACTCATCAGCATAGTTGCCACAAACTCCTCTTTCGTCATTTCGCGCGCGCCTTCGAGCGCCGCACAGTAATCGCGCGCCGCGGTAAGGAAATTCAGTATCCGGTTATCAGTTGCCTTCAGTGCCATAGTCATAGGAAGCAGCATCTGGCTGCCATTACAAAGTTAACAAATAATTCCGTCAGATACAACACTTGAAAGCGGCAAAAGTAGGATAAGGCAAACAAAAAGTCATCAGACCCGTAAGCCTGATTAACTGCCGCGTGCCGGCAAGAGGGGTCAGAGCTTCACTTCGGAGAGATCGACCAGATGGTTTACTATAGCATAGATCGTTAAACCAGTGGCACTATGAATCTCCAGTTTTCGGGCAATATTCCGTCTGTGGGTATTTACGGTATGAACAGATAAAAAGAGCTTGTCGGCTATCTCTTTGTTGGTCATTCCTCTGACAACCAGCGTCACTATCTCCTTCTCGCGCTGACTCAGAGCGTCCTTATCGTCGGCCTCTGGCGCTCCTCCGCGGCAGACACTGCGGAGTTTCGAGGCAAGCGTCTGCAGATCATCGGTCACAGCAAGCACACCATCGTAGAGCGACAATGCCTCATCACCGAGACGCCCTATCTCTATCGCCATCACTTTAAGACCGGGATCAGCACTCCCTTCCCTCAGCCTTGCGGGGTGAAAGGCTCCGCCGAAAGTTGGATCTGCCACTACAAGGTCCGGATCTGAAGACCTTACCACATCGAGAAGATCACCATAGGAATGCACCTCGGTAACCTGAATCTCGAAACCGGGCAACCGCCTCAGGCAGGACGAAAGACCGATTCCCACAACCGGAGCAGTCTCCGCCACAATTATCTTCAGCTTCTCCGCATGGCTCATTGCCGCCCTCCTTTCTTCGAAGCCACTTCCTTCTCCAGCTTCATAATGGCCGGCACGAGTAGACGGTCCTCCACCAGACAATGGCTTTCCAGCTCCTGTTCGCAGCGATAAATGTCGTATAAGGCAGAGTTCAGCAGATTAGCGTCGGCGCTACTTGGACAATAACGGATTATCAGGCTTTTCAGCTCTTTGAGACTGGAGCTCACCTCCTCATGGTGCTTGCTGTAGGTGCTCACCGTGTATCCCTCCGGCATCTCTCCCTTGAGCAGATGGGTTATATACACGAACAAGGTTTTCTCCTCATGCTCCATGTGGGTTCTCACCTGTGCGCAATAGTCGTCGAAGAAGCGCAGGATAAGAAAGGATATGTCGGTGGTACGCAGCTCTATACCGTCGATAAGTTTTCTTCTTATTGCCGGAAGGCAATAGTCGAGAAAATATATGTGGCTCTGCTTGAGATATTGCATCAGAGCCTCTACCGACAGCTCGCGCTCCCCTTCCGGAAGCGAACCGCCCTCCATCACGAAATTGACTACCGTGATAAAGGTATTGCAATCTACTCCCGCCTCAGCGCATACCTCCTTCACGGTCTTGTCGCCGAATCCGAGATGCAGTCCGAAGCGGGTCATTACCTGGATAAGCTGATAGTTGTCGGCTATAAGCTTGAGCATCCGGTCGTCGGGGTGAAAATAAGAACTGGAATCATTCATAGTGGAGAATTTTCGGGGTCAGAAGGCCGGGCTATATAGATACGACAAGAGGCACTTGCATCGCGCAAGCGCCACTGCGCAGCGATTATGCAGCTGCCGCGTAGGGAATGCGGGTTGTGAGCCACTCGCCTGTAACCTAACTCTAATAACCAAAATTATGTGGTTGTAAAACCTGATGCAAAGTTACTCCGGCAGCGGCTTCCCCGCAATCGCTAAAAGTGGGTATTTTTCAGTATGCGCCTACTTACGCACTACTACCGACCCCGAGCCCTGATGAGTTGCCAGCACAAGCACCTCTGCAATCTGCACATGCTCGGGAGCCTCGGCTGCGAAGACGGCCACATCGGCTATATCCGCTCCGGTGAGAGGTTTGATTCCTTTGTAGACATTGTCAGCACGCTCATTGTCGCCATGGAAACGCACATTGCTGAAATTTGTCTCCACCAGACCGGGCTTGATGTTGGTTACTCTCACGCGGGTCGGCGCAAGATCAATCCGAAGGCCATCGGTGATTGTCTTCACGGCTGCCTTGGTAGCGCAATACACATTGCCGCCGGCATATGCAGCATCGCCGGCCACACTACCTATGTTGATTACCATTCCTTTGTCTCTCGTCACCATACCGGGCACGACCAGACGCGTCATCGTAAGCAGGCCTTTTATATTGGTATCGATCATCGTATCCCAATCCTGATAATCGCCTTCATATTCGGGCTCCAGGCCGAGAGCGAGACCCGCATTGTTGACCAGCACATCAATTTCCGCCCACTCGGCGGGAATACTGTTTACGGCGGCCGTCGTGGCATCGCGGTCGCAGACATTAAACAGCAGCGGCAACACCTCGAAACCCTTATTTCTGAGCTCCTCGGTAAGGGAATCGAGCTTCTCCGGATTCCTTCCGTTTACGATAAGGCGATACCCTTTCTCTCCGAATTTCTCCGCGCAGGCACGGCCGATTCCGCTCGTGGTGCCTGTGATCAATACTATCTTTTTCATGAGTACTTAGATTATTCAGTTTATTACAAGGTTGATATTACTTCGGCTTCTTGCGCACGCTGAATCCGAAAGTGCCGAGCAACTGACCCAGCGAGTAGTAGCCGCCATGAGCGTAAACGAGCAGTCCTGCCTTAGCAAGGCTAAGAGCGCCTGTGGCAGGATCAATAAACCGTTCGTCGGCTCTCAGATTTACTACCTCGGCAAGCATCATGTCGTGGCTTCCGAGGCGCTCTATTCTCTTTATGCGGCACTCTATGCTGAGCGGAGACTCTGCAATAGTCGGGCTTGCCACCTTCTCTCCCGGAAGCGGCGTGAGCCCCGTTTCCTTCCATTTATCATACTGGCGCGATGAGCGCACGCCGGCCCAGTCTGTAGCTCTCACCATAGAGGCGGTAGTGAGATTGAGAGTAAACTCCATGCAGCGCTCAAGCACCGGATAAGATGCTCTTTCAGGTCTTACCGATACGTAACACATCGGCGGATCGGAGCAGACTGTGCCGGTCCAGGCTACTGTAAGAAAAGTCCACTCCTCTGGCGAGCTGCCACACGTAACAAGCGCAGCCGGTGCAGGATATACCATAGTGCCCGGCTTCCAACTTACCTTTCCCATTGCCAAGATTAGCCTACATTGATTTCCTGACCGGTCACGGCATGCTCGCAGTAATGGCAGGTAAGGGTAAGGGGTTCGCGGCTCGTGACATGGAAGCGCGATGGCATCGGCTCATGGCGCGTAAGGCATTTCGGATTATTGCACACCACAATGCCTACCACCTCATCAGGCAGCGTAACCGGGCGCTTCTCCACAACCTCATAATCGCGGATCACATTGATTACCGCCGTCGGAGCTATTATGGCTATCCTGCTGATCACCTCCTCCGGGAAATCAGTATCGGCCACCTTAATAATACCTTTACGGCCCAGCTTACTGCTCTCGAGATTATTGCCTATTGTTATTCCCTTGTCGCAGCGGGCCAGGTTCAGAAGCTCCACAGCCTTGAAGAGCGCATGGCTCGGAATATGGTCAATCACAGTGCCGTTGCGCAGAGCTGCCACGGCCAGTTCTTTCTTCTCTTTCATCTCTTCGGGCTGCTTAATCGTTGTTGTCTTTTCTTGGATCGATTCCGAGCACCCTGCATATCAGGGCCTGGCGGGCATAGAGGCCATTCTTGGCCTGCTGGAAATAGTAAGCTTTCGGGCTGTCGTCAACATCCTGCGAAATCTCTCCTACACGCGGAAGCGGGTGAAGCACCTTCACTGTGGGCTTGGAGTTCTCAAGCATTGCAGCATTGAGATTGTAGAGATCTTTCACCCTCTCATATTCAAGCAGATCGGTGAAGCGCTCACGCTGCACACGCGTCATATAGATAATATCGCTCTCATTGATTATCTCCGGTGAGAAATCCTTACTCTCCTTATACTCAATCCCGTTGGCATCGCAGAAATCGCGGAATTCCTTAGGCATTCTCAGCTCATCGCAGGCCACGAAGTTGAATTTCACCCGGAAATGGCTCAGCGCCATCAGCAGGGAATGAACAGTACGGCCATACTTCAGATCGCCTACCATCGTGACCGTGATATCGTCGAGCCGTCCCTGAGTCTTGAAAATGGAGTAGAGGTCGAGCATAGTCTGCGAGGGGTGCTGATGTGCACCGTCGCCGGCATTGATAATCGGCACATCGGTCACTTCCGAGGCATAGCGGGCAGCTCCTTCAAGATAATGGCGCATCACTATGACATCGGCATAGTTGCTAACCATCTTGATAGTATCTTTCAGCGTCTCTCCCTTGGAGGTAGATGTGGCCGAGGGATCGGAAAAACCGATCACCCGCGCTCCGAGGCGCGAGGCTGCCGTTTCAAAACTGAGGCGGGTGCGGGTAGAAGGCTCGAAGAAAAGAGTAGCCACCACTCGACCGTCGAGGATTTTGCTGTTCGTATGCTTCTCGAAATAGGAAGCGAGGTCAAGAAGATCAAGAATCTCTGCCTTGGTGAGATCATTGATCGATACGATGCTCGTGTTTGCCATCGGTCTTTAAGATTTTGGCAAAGTTAACAAAAAATTTGTAAAACCAAGCACATAAACCGATGCTCCCTTACGCCTCTATTTTCGCCTCTTGATTAAAATACTAACCGTCAGGGCCACAATCAGCGCCCAAGGGTAATACAGATAGGGCCAGGGAGCTGCGGGGGCTATTCCTGCAAGCCCGGCAGCCATCAGAGTCTGGGCGCCGTAGGGAATTAGTGACTGCACGATGCAGGAGCTCGTATCGAGAAGCGAGGCAGCCTTTTTCGGATCGATACCATAGTGCGAGGCTATTGATTTAGCCAGCTCACCTACGGTAAGGATCGCCACCGTATTATTGGCTGTGCAGAGATTCACAACTCCCACCAGAAGCGCCAGACCGGCCTGCGCACCCCGAGTGGAGCGGATATGAGCCGTAAGAATCTGGATTATATAGTCTATGCCTCCGGCTGCCTTTATCAGTCCGAGCATTCCGGCGGCCAGAAGAGTTATTATCGTAAGCTGCCCCATTGAATCAATGCCCTGCCCCATAAAGCCTACCAGCTCAAGAGGAGCGCAACCTATGGCAAGTCCTTCTATCAGAGAGGTTATTATGCCGAGAGTCAACACGATTGTAACGTTGATACCAGCCAGAGCACAACCGATTATTACCAGATAAGGCAGCACGAGCCAGGGATTTGCATCGGTCGGAGCTACAGCATAAGGTACCTCGCGCCCCATGAAGGCATATAGCACAAGCGCCGCCAGAGCGGCTGGAACCACAATCTTCACGTTGGCACGGAATTTCGACCGCATGGAGCAACCCTGTGTGCGCGTGGCGGCTATGGTGGTATCGGATATAAACGAAAGGTTATCCCCGAAAAACGCGCCGCCAAGCACCACCGCCACCATAAAAGGAACCGAACCGGCATCGGCACTCGCCATCTCTACAGCGAGCGGCGTAAGAGCCACTACGGTACCCACAGAGGTACCTACCGCCATAGAGATAAAGCATGCTGCTACAAACAGCCCCGGCACAATCAATTCGCGGGGAAGAAAGCGCAGCGTAAGGTCTACGGTAGCCTCCACAGACCCGGTAGCTTTGGCAAGCGCTGCGAAAGAGCCCGCAAGAATGAAGATCCATACCATATACATCACGTTGCCGCTGCCGGCATCGCTCGAAAACATCTCTACGCGCCGCGAAAGCGGAGTGCCCTTCATTATCACTACCGCCCAGGCCGAAGCAGCCAGCAAAGCCACGCTGATAGGCATGGAATAGAAATCGCCAACTATCAGCGAAACTACAAGATAAAGCACCAGAAACACCGCTATCGGCGATATAGCCAGCAGTCCGCGCTTCGCCGGGATTCTCCGCCCGGTATCCATCACATCCTTCATATCGGCGGCAAAGTTAGCAAAATCCATTCTACTTAGTGATAATCGGACTGCAGGCAAGATGAAGGAATCGCCCGATTTTTAGAGAAATGACCCATAAATAGGATTTTTTGTATCTTTGCAGTTCACTATTGAATTCAATCTGAAAAATGACTGCACATGACAACGGACCGGCGGCTACCGGCTCCTCCAGAAGTCGCAAAGTGGTTAAGTGGCTTTGGCTCACCTTTGTCGGCATCGGATTGCTGATTGCTCTCGTGCTGCTATTGATATACAATGGAGTGATCGGATATATGCCTCCTGTTGAGGAGCTTGAAGATCCGCATGACCGTCAGGCATCGGTCGTTTACGCCTCCGACGGCACAACCGAACTGGGTCGCTACTTCTTCGGTGCCGGCAACCGCGTATATACTGATTATGACCGGGTGTCGCCCTACGTGATCGATGCCCTCATCTCAACCGAAGATGCGCGCTTCCTCGATCATTCAGGCATCGACTTCATGGCATTGGGCCGCACAGCTGTGAAGACACTGCTCCTGCGCGACAAATCATCGGGCGGAGGCTCGACCATCACTCAGCAGCTCGCCAAGCAGCTTTATACCCAGGCTTCCGGAAACCTTTTCAAACGCGCTCTCCAGAAACCGGTTGAATGGATGATCGCCATAAAACTTGAGCGCTTCTACACAAAAGATGAGATCATCAACATGTATCTCAACCGTTTCGATTTCCTCAATAATGCAGTGGGAATCAAGACTGCGGCCAACGTATATTTCGGCAAGGAGCCCGGCGACCTCAAGGCGCAGGAGGCTGCCATGCTTGTGGGTATGCTAAAGAACCCCAGCTACTTCAATCCAATCCGCCACCCGGAGCGCACGCGCGACAGACGCAATGTAGTGCTCGACCAGATGGTGAAAAACGATAAGCTTACCCGCCAGGAGGCCGACTCGCTCAAAGCCCTTCCTCTGGGTCTTGACTATCACCGGGTTGATCATCGCGAAGGCGGAGCTCCGTATCTGCGAGAAGAGATCCGCCGCCTCATGACCGCCACCCGGCCCGAGCGCCCCAAGAGGGAGAACTACGGATCGAAACTGGCCTACACTCTCGCTCTGGGCAGCTATAACACTGATTCCGTAGCATGGGAAGACAATCCCCTCTACGGCTGGATTCAGAAGAATCCCAAGCCCGACGGAACCTATTATAATCTCTACACCGACGGTCTGCGCATCTATTCAACCATCGACGTGAAGATGCAGCAATATGCCGAAGAGGCTGTCTACGAATGGCTTGGAGGCATCCTCCAGCCCGCATTCGACCAAGAGAAGAAGGGCAACCGCTATGGCCCCTACACCACCAACCGCGAGGAGCTCAGCGAGCAGAAAGTGCAGCAGCTGGTGGAGAATGCCATGAAGCAGACTGAGCGCTACCGCATCATGAAGAAAAACGGAGCCTCGCAGCAGGAGATTGAAGAGGCATTCGCTACGCCATACCAGATGGACGTGTTCACCTACGTGAAGGAAACCGGCGCCGACGGGAAGACACGGATCGTGCCCGGATCAAAAACGGTTACGATGACGCCCCGCGATTCGGTGCTCTACATGAAGAGCATTCTGCGGACAGGCATGATGAGCATGGATCCGGTGACCGGCAATGTGAAAGCCTATGTAGGCGGCCCCGACTTTATGTATTTCCAATATGACATGGCCGGACGCGGCCGCCGCCAGATCGGTTCTACGGCGAAGCCATTTCTCTACACCCTCGCGATGGAGCAGGATTTTACGCCTTGTTCGCAGTTTCTCAACTCGCAGCCCGTGTTCGGCAACTGGGCGCCCCGCAACTCCGGCAGCGCTCGCGTAGGCGAGATGGTCGACCTTCGCTGGGCTCTCACTAACTCCAACAACTGGATTTCAGCGCGCCTCGTGGCTGAGCTGCAGCCCATCAATCTCGCCAACAAGATGAGAATGTTTGGAGTTACGGGCCATATCGACCCGACTCTCCCTCTCGCTCTCGGCACCGTCGATGTGCCCGTGAAAGAGATGGTCGGCGCCTATTCGGCATTCGCGGCAAAAGGTATCAGAGTAGACCCTACCTACGTGACCCGCATAGAAGACAATCAGGGCAACCTTATCTATACCGTGCCCCCTCACCGCACGGAGGTTACGAGCGAATCGGCCTACTACAAGATTCTCTCGATTCTGATGAACGTAGTCGACAGCGGCACAGGCGCAAGCCTTCGCAGCCGTTACGGCATCTCGGCTCAGATGGGAGGCAAGACCGGAACCACCAACTCCAATTCCGACACCTGGTTCATGGGCTTCACGCCTGATCTGGTGACCGGCGTATGGGTAGGAGGCGAAGAGCGCTATATCCATTTCAACTCGATGGCTCTCGGGCAGGGAGCCCGCGCTGCTCTGCCTATCTACGGCCTCTACATGCAGAAGGTTTATGCCGATCCGAAACTTCCCTACTCGCAAGACCGCCGGTTCGAATTTCCCGCCGACTTCAACGCCTGTGCCGGCGAGGTGATTGTTGACTCCGGTCTTGGCGACGGCACCGACGAGACCGTGGAAGGCATTTTTGAGTAAGAATTTGGAAGAAACAGAATTTTTCCTTAACTTTACAAAGACTTCCTATGAAGCTACGGTTTTAAGCTACAACAACTAAAACAGACAAACTATGAGCAAGAAACTTAAAATACGGGATCTTACCCTGCGCGACGGCCAGCAGTCTCTCTTCGCCACCCGTCTGCGCCAGGAGAACATCGACAAGCTCCTTCCTCTCTATAAGGAAGCCGGATTCTATATCATGGAGGTATGGGGAGGCGCCGTGCCCGACAGCGTGATGCGCTATCTGGGCGAAAGCCCGTGGGACCGCCTGCGTGCCTGCAGCAAAGAGATGAAGGGAATCAGCCTGCTTTCCGCGCTCTCGAGAGGACGCAACCTCTTTGGCTATGTGCCCTACCCCGACTATGTGCTCAAAGGCTTCTATGAGGAGGCTATCAAGAACGGTCTCAACATAATGCGCATATTCGACGCCCTCAACGATATCGACAACATCAAGGAGAGCGTGCGCCTTATCAATGAGCTCGGAGGCATCGCCGATACGGCCGTATGCTATACCGTCGACCCCAAAGGCACCCCCGCCGGCGAGGAGATCTTCACCGACGAATACTTCGTAGGTCTCGCAAAGGACATGGAGGCTCTTGGAGCTCAGATCGTTACGCTTAAGGACATGGCCGGTCTCGTGAATCCGTCGCGTATCTTCACCCTCATGCCGAAGCTCAAACAGGCTCTGGCTGTGCCGGTTGATTTCCATACTCACTGCACCCCGGGCTACGGTCTGGCATCAGTGCTCACCGCAATCATCAAGGGAGTCGACATTGTAGATACCAATATCTGGTGGTTCGCAGGTGGCTCCGCCGCTCCTGCAATTGAGCTTGTAGAGCTCTTCTGCCGGAAGATGGGCATAGAGGTTGAGGCCAATATGGAGGCGGTTGCACGCATTCGCACCGAGCTCAAGGAGGCACGCAAGGCGCTTGCCGAGTTCGACCTCAATAAAGATAAATGGCCGCGCGATTTCGAAGAGGCTCTCAAAGAGATGCCCGCAGAGATCGATGCTGAATTCGACCGCGCTATCAAGGCCGCTTCAGAAAACGACGAGGCAGCCCTGCTCGATGCCTGCCATAAGATAGAGGCATACTTCGGTTTCCCGAAGCCTAATGAACTGGTGAAGGAGGCCGAGGTGCCGGGAGGAATGTATTCCAACATGGTGGCCAATCTCAGGCAGCTTGGAGCGGAAGATGTGCTCGACGAAGCTATGGCTCTCATTCCTAAAGTGCGCCGCGATGCCGGACTCACTCCTCTCGTTACTCCCACGAGCCAGATTGTAGGCAGCCAGGCAGTGGCTCTCGCTCTCGACCGCCGCAAGGGTGCGGAAGACTATACGATCCGCAACAATCAGTTCGTGGCTCTCGTGAAAGGTGAATATGGCCACACTCCCGTAGCCATCGACCCCGCATTCAGGAAAAAGATTGCCGGCACTACCGAAGAGAAACCCTACGATACCTCAGCTTATAAAGAGCCCGCCAATCCTACGCTCGATGAATTCGGAGGCAAGCCGCTGGCTAAAAACCATGAGGAGATGCTCCTGCTCCATCTGCTTCCCTCAGTGGCCACCACCTATCTGAAAAATAAGCGTCGCGAAGAGCATGAGGCGGAAAGCAACAGTGCCTCTGCCGCTGAAAGCAAGCCTGCAGAAAGCGCCGACATGGTGATCATAACCGGGCCTACAGTAGAGGCTCCCATGGGAGGCAGAATAATGGAAGTGAAGGTAAAGGCCGGCGATAAGGTAAACATCGGCGATACCGTGCTGATCTATGAGGCAATGAAAATGGAAAATGATCTCACGTCGGAGCTCGAAGGCATCGTGAAGCGCGTGCTCGTAAAGCCCGACCAGATTGTTGCCACAGGGCAGCCGCTCATTGAATTTGCCGAAAATGGTCAGAGCCAAGTGCGTCATAGCGGCCCTACGCTCCGCGCCCCGATGGGAGGACTGGTGATTGATGTGCCTGTAAAGGTAGGTCAGAGAGTTTCCATAGGTGAGACGGTGATAGTCTACGAAGCCATGAAGATGGAAAATGACCTTACGTCCGAAACCGATGGAAAGATCAAGGCTATACTCGTGAAGCCCGGCGATGTAATAGCTACCGATCAGGCTCTGATAGAATTTGAAGTCTGATCTAAATACCTGAATATAAGGAAAGAACATAAAGAAGGGCGCTGTCTGGTGCCCTTCTTTTTACTTTTTTGAAAAAATTTTTTCAATCCGGGTGTCACAAAACGGCACTTTTTCCGTCATTATTATAAAGAGCAAAAGAAACCGATGAAATCGAATCGACTCATACTTTCAATTATCGCCCTCAGCGCTTGCATCTCCTCAGCCCTTGGAGCCACCCGCATGCTCCCTGCTGCGCCCGTCACTGCTATTGTGGCTACGGAGGCGGTAAGTATCCAGTATGTGGTCGGTCCGGTTCAGCCGATTGTGATTACGGGAAGCGACTATGCCATGGCTACCATCGACGCTAAGGTTACAGGCGGAATGCTGCAGATCCGCCGTAAGGCTCCTGAAGGCGAAGCCTCTCAGCAGGGAGAGGTGGAGATCGACGGAGTAAAGTTTCCAAGCCGAGAGGAGGCCTACATCAACGTAACCGTATCTGCTCCCGAAGTGAGCACCTTCCGTATCGGAGCCTGGTCCAAGCTGGTCTGCACCGGCGCTATCGATCTTCATACGCCTTTCATGTTTGTTGGAGGAGCCTATGCGGTAGGGGTGTTCGGCGATATCACTGCCTCCAGCGTGTTGGTGAAAACTGACTCATTCAATGGAATCAGGATGGGGCGCGTCAATACCTACGGCGACTTCAACCTCTCCTCCGAAGGCTTCGATATCATCAACGTCGGAGAGGTCAAGGCTGGCAAATCCTTTGTGGCCCGACTGGCTCATGACTCTAACCTCACCGTGGAAGACGATGTGATTTCTGGCT
The DNA here is from genome assembly GCA_947632485.1 of uncultured Muribaculaceae bacterium. Lineage (GTDB taxonomy): Bacteria > Bacteroidota > Bacteroidia > Bacteroidales > Muribaculaceae > Lepagella. The sequence goes on along the minus strand of CANRPJ010000005.1, from coordinate 14,636 downwards.
TAGTTACAATGAATCTCCAAAACTCTTCCAAGCTGAATGTGCAGAAATGGTTTGCTACGGAACCCGTCAATATCAAGGTCTCTGAAGATGCCATCTTCCGCGCCGGATTCACGAGTGGACCTTCCCTTTTGCTTAGTGTTGGCGTCAACGGTGAAGCTACCGTAGCTGATTGTGCCAACCGCGCCATCACCATCTCCGGTGCCTCCGGGAGCAGCATCAGTCTGAGCAACATCGATGCCGAAAGCGTAATGGCTACAACCGATTCCGGCCAGATCGTGCTCACCGGTCATGCCGACTTCGGCGCCGTAACCTCCAAAAACGGCCAGATTTCACAAAGCGAGTTTCACATTGGAGACTCTCTCGAAAATTGAAAAAAATTAAATTCTTTCCTTATGAAAAAGTCAATCTTTATCCTTCTTCTCGCCCTGCTGAGCTCCTCGCTCGCGGCTTCGGCGGCCACTAAGACTATCAATCCGGGCAAGATAAGTAAGATCTCAGTATCAACTGGAGTAAAGCTTCATTTCACTAAAGGCACCACCACACAGGTGCGGCTGGAAGCCGATCGCGATATCTTCTCCGAAGTAGATGTCACTACTCAGTCCGGACTTCTCTCTATCGTAAACAATGCAAAAACATATACAAACAACGGCTCCAATTCTGAAACTCTAAGCGTATGGGTTACTGCTCCTGAAGTGACTAGTTTTAAGGCTACTGTAGGCAGTAGCATCACGATCGAAAACTCAAGCTATTCCGTAAGCAGCCCGCTTAATATCGACATCTCTGTCGGCTCGAGTTTCCATGCCAATTCGCTCAGTGCCTCCAGCATTACTCTCAAAAACACTGTAGGATCTACCACCTCTGTTACAGATCTTAAGTCTGAGGGCGACCTCGCACTCGAAAACACCGTTGGATCCAAAATGACCGTCAACGACATTGTAGCCAAAGGCGTTTTCGATTTCACCAGCGGCCCTTCCGGTAACACTACCATTACCAGTGTCAGCGCCTCCAACGCTAACCTCAAATTCGGCCCCACCGACCATTTCGATATCCGCAAGAATATTAGTTCCAAATACCTAACCATCAGCGGTAGTACAAACGCCACCATTGGCCTCAACGGAATCAACGCAGAACTCGTCGACGCCAGAGGAGCCTACGGCTGCGACATCAACCTGGCAGGCAAGACCGACCAATTGATTCTATATGGCAACAGAGGCTCAATTAACAGCTCTAAACTTGAACACAATTCTATTATTAAAAATTCGGATCGCACTGTAAATACAGGTCCTGCGCCATCTTCTTCTGATTACGATTTTGATAACTACGCTGATTATTATCAATATTACGCCGATTATTATAAATGGGCAGCAGATTATTACAGAAATTGGGCTGATTACTATTCCAATTCTGGCAGTGACCAGTATAATGGATATGTAAAAAGCTATTTGAATTCGGCAAAATACTACGATAAAGAAGCAGAGAAATACAAAAAACTAGCCAATACAGCGCTTGAAAAATATTCTGCTAATTTATCGGCTTCTGGAAAACGATCAAAAAGTACTGCTACCACCCGATCCAAAACATCAAATAAAGGTCTTTCACTCCCATTTAGTGCTGAAAACGGCACCGTGAATTACGGATCTCAAAGTTGGAATGAGTATGCAACCAAAAACGAAAAACGACAGACCTCTACCCTGAAGACCGGTACGATTAAGGAAATCAAGGCCAGCAGCGGCATTTCCGTCAACTATCGTCAAGGCCCGCTCAAACCTGTTGAGATCACTACTCCTGAAAGCAGGAAAAATGATATCAGTGTCTACATGGAAGGCACCACCCTCAATATCGAGAAGGTGAAGGGAAATTCTTGGAAAGATGAATTCGTAGTTACCGTGCAGGCTCCTGACGTCGCCTCCTTCGACTTCAGCTCTGGTTGCACGCTCACCTTTACCGATGATTATTCCATCAGCGGCAACTTTAATCTCGACATGAGCAGCGGAAGCACTTTCAAAGCCAGCTCCGTCGCTGCCTCCGATATTCTAATAGATCTATCTTCCGGTAGCCGCATCAGCCTACCCGTACTGAAAGCATCGGGTAACGTCTACGTCGACCTCTCTTCCGGTTGCAATTTCTCGGCGCAAAATATTGATGCTAAGACTAAGGCTGTTTTCGACTTCTCCTCAGGAGTCAATGGCAATTTAGGTAACTTAAAAGCACCTATGTGCGTTGCCAATCTCAGCTCCGGATGTAGTGTAAGCGGAAGCCAGATCATAGCTGATGAACTCCAGGTTATTGCCTCATCTGCTGCCAAAGCCACTCTGAGCGGAATTCAGGCCGGCGATATCATCGCTAGCGCCAGCTCAGTAAGCACTATCAATCTTGCCGGTAAGTGCAATCACCTCACCATCAACCAAGGCGTACTCTCCAACAGCGACTATTATGGCTACGACAGCAAAGGGCGCATCGACATCAATAATCTGGAAGTGAAAAACGGCATCACCTCCAATACCCGCAATAACAGAGTATATAATAACGCCAACCGTAATTACTACAATTACAACTTTGATTCCGATCTCGATGACGATGAAGATATCATTATCCGCTCATCAGCTACCGACTCCGACCGACCCAAGACCGAAAAGGAGAAAGTGGCTGATGCTGTAAAAGCACTCAAAGACCTCGGACTCACCGACGAACAGATTAAACGCGCCCTTAGCAATAGCGGACTCGATACCGACCTGATCGAAACTAAAACTCCTGCTAAGAGCAAGACCACAAAGAAAGCTAAAAAAGAATATACTGAAGACGACTTAGTACCCTGAAACTTATGAAGACATTATTCATTACCCTCACAGCTTTGGTTGCCATTCTTACCGGCACCGATGCTACAGCGCAGAAGATGCAGTCAAGAACCGTCAGCGTCGGCTCATTCACCGGCATCTACTCTTCGGTTTTCGACGTTGACTATTCCGTTGGCTCGCAGAAAGCTATAAGGATAGTGGCGCCAGCTAACCTTATCAATGAGGTGGAAGTGACTGTCAGAGACAAGCGGCTCTACGTTAAGCCTAAGACTCAACACAACCGCTTCAACAACCGGTTCCGCAACACCGATAAGGTGAAAATTACCGTAGTAGCGCCCTCCGTAAATAGCTTCAACGCTTCGGCTGGCTCCGACATTAATATCCTCACCGAGATCAACACCGGTTCAAAACCCCTTAATCTCGCTGCCTCAAGTGGAGGTGACATTAAATTGAGCACCGGACGCGCTGGCACTATCAATATCGATGCCTCATCGTCGGGAGATATCCATGCCGTGTTCCTGACGGGAACCAATGTTAATCTCACGGCAAGCTCAGGAGCCGATATCGACGTAGACCGTCTGCTCTCCTCATCGCTCAACGCCACCGCCTCTTCAGGAGCCGATATCGATGTGAAGGCAGTGAAATGCAAAAGCACTATCAATGCCAATGCCTCATCGGGCGCAGATATCGATATAACCGGTATTGAAACCGTTAATATCAATGCCGATGCATCATCTGGAGGAGACATCACCCTGGAGGGAAAAGCTACAAGACTTAACCGCTCTTCTTCATCTGGAGGCGATATTAATACGCGCAAACTCGTATATTGATTTTCTGTTTGGCGAAAAATTGCTAACTTTGCACCGCCATTCAGCGGGATCGCGACCTGCTGAGAACAACAACTAATTTAACTGCAGAAAATTAAAATGAAAAAAGAGATTCATCCTTCCAACTACCGTGAAGTAGTGTTCAAGGATATGTCAAACGAGGAAATCTTCATCACCCGTTCCACCGTGGCCTCCAAAGAGACCATTGAAGTTGATGGTAAGGAATATCCTCTGGTGAAGCTTGAAATCACCAGCTCGAGCCACCCCTTCTTCACCGGCAAGCAGAAACTCGTCGATACCGCTGGTCGCGTCGACAAATTCCGCAGCCGCTACGGTGCTCGCAAGAAGTAAGAATAGCCCGCAAATTCGGACTAAAAGAATCCCGGATCATGACGATGACCCGGGATCTCTTTTTTTATTCCTTACTTGATTTCTTCTACATAAAGCACAGGATCACCACCTGCGCCGCGATCACACGCATGAACATCGTCAGCGGATACACGGTGGAATAGGCCACTGCCGGAGCATCATTCCCCGCAACCTTGCCGGCGTAAGCCAGTGCCGGCGGATCAGTATAGTCGCCACTCAGCAAGCCTATTATGGCAAGATAATTGGTCTTATACTTCACCTTCGCGATTATACCGATCACGAGCAGAGGCACTACCGTGATTATAAACCCATAGAGCACCCACATGGCTCCCACGGCATTAAACACCGTAGCTACAAATCCCTGACCTGCAGCTATGCCCACAGATGTCAGGAAGAGACACAGGCCGATCTCGCGCAGTAGCAGATTGGCCGACGTGCTCGTATATGTGACCAGATGAAACTTCGGGCCAAAGGCGCTGATAAGGATTGCCACGACCAGCGGACCGCCGGCAAGACCAAGCTTCATCGGCACCGAGAGGCCGGGGAACTGAAGCGGTATGCTGCCCACCACTATGCCTAAGAAGATACCTATAAACATTGTGACAAGATGCGGGTGGTCAAGACCTTTCACCGAATTGCCGAGCCTGTTGGCAAGGCGCTCGATATCGCCCGGCGTACCCACTACTGTCAGCCTGTCGCCCATCTGAAGCCGGAGGTTGGCGGCAGCAAGCAGATCCAGTCCGTTGCGCGTCACTCGCGTCACGTTCAGCTTATATCCCGTGCGGAGACGCAGAGAGCCTATCTTCACTCCATTGTATTCCGACTTCGAAACCAATATGCGACGCATCGTAACCGGCCCGCGCTCAGCGTTCCAGTCCTTTTCTACTGAAGGACCTATGAAGCGGGTAAAGGTCTCCTCATCTTGCGCCGAGCATACTATCAGCAGCAGATCATCTTTCAGTATCTCGGAATCGGCCGAAGGCACGATTATCTCCCCGGCAGGATTCTGAATACGCGACACCACGAAGTTAGCCGAAATCAGCGTATGGAGCTTCTTCACCGTCAGGCCTGCGATCAAATCGTTGGTCACCTTCAGCGAGAGCATGTGAGGCGCGAGCTGCGAAGCCTTCTGGTCATCTTCTACAGCATCGATCTCCTTCTGCACATCAATCTTAAACACCTTTTTCAGCACTATCATGGTCAGTATAATGCCGATCACACCGAGCGGATAAGCAGCCGCATAGCCCATCGACATAGCCTCCGAGGCTCCGTAGGCATCAGGATTCACCTGAAGAGCGGTCTGCTGCGCGGCGCCCAGACCGGGTGTATTGGTTACAGCGCCGCTCATTATGCCTACCATCTGATTTATCGAGGTAGCTCCATCGGAACCACCCTGTATATAATAGATAGCCAGCATGATACCCACATTGAGGGCAATGCCGAGCATCGCCAGGCCATTGAGCCTCACTCCCCCTTCGCGGAAAGAGGAGAAGAAGCCAGGGCCCACCTGCATACCTATCGAGAAAATGAAGAGGATCAGACCGAACTCACGCAGGAAATGCAGCGTGTTGGTCTCCACTATATAGCCAAGATGCCCCATCAGAATCCCCACAAAAAGCACGAAGGTGACTCCGAGCGACACGCCGAGAACCTTCACCTTGCCGAGGTAGATACCCGCGAATATCACGAACGAATAAAGCAGGATCGTACTCGCCAGCGAGGTGGCACCCGGTTTCAGAAGTTCAATAATCCATTCCATCAGGAGCGTTTGGATTTCAGTTTCAACTATTCGGTGAGCTTACGGTAGCGTATCCGGTGCGGTGCATCGTTGCCATCGCGCTTCTTGCGGTATTCCTCATAGTCGGAATAGGAGCCTTCGAAGAAGGTGACCTGACTATCTCCCTCAAAAGCAAGGATATGGGTTGCAATTCGGTCAAGAAACCATCGGTCGTGGCTCACTACTACCGCGCAACCGGCAAAATTCTCCAGACCCTCTTCGAGAGCACGCAGCGTATTCACGTCGATATCATTCGTGGGCTCGTCGAGAAGCAGCACATTGCCTTCCTCCTTGAGCGCCATGGCGAGATGCAGGCGATTGCGCTCTCCGCCGGAAAGCACACCGATTTTCTTCTCCTGATCCGCACCCATAAAATTAAATTTCGAGAGATAGGCTCTGGCGTTCATATCTCTGCCTCCCAGGCGGAAGGTCTCCACACCCTGCGAAATCACCTCATATACCGTCTTTTCAGGCCCCAGATCCTTATGCGTCTGATCCACGTAGGCTATTTTCACCGTCTCGCCTACCTCAAACTCGCCGCGATCAGCCTTCTCCTGACCCATTATGAGGCGGAAAAGAGTGGTCTTACCGGCACCGTTCGGGCCGATCACTCCTACTATACCGTTAGGCGGAAGCATGAAATTGAGGTCGGTAAAGAGAGCCTTGTCGCCGTAGGCCTTGGCCAGCCCCTTGGCCTCGATCACCTTATTGCCTAAGCGCGGGCCGTTGGGAATGAAAATCTCCAGCTTCTCCTCGCGCTCCTTCTGGTCGGCATTGAGCAGCCTGTCGTAGCTTGCCAGTCGCGCCTTGCCCTTGGCCTGACGCGCCTTCGGAGCCATGCGCACCCATTCGAGCTCTCTCTCGAGAGTCTTGCGACGCTTGCTCGCCTGCTTCTCCTCCTGTGCCATGCGCTTGGTCTTCTGGTCGAGCCAGGAGCTGTAGTTGCCCTTCCAGGGTATACCCTCGCCGCGGTCGAGCTCGAGAATCCAGCCTGCCACATGATCGAGGAAATAGCGGTCGTGGGTCACGGCGATTACCGTACCCGGATACTGCTGAAGATGCTGCTCCAGCCAGTCGATGCTCTCGGCGTCGAGGTGGTTGGTTGGCTCATCGAGAAGAAGCACGTCGGGCTGCTGCAGGAGCAGGCGGCAGAGAGCCACACGGCGCCTTTCGCCACCGCTCAGCGTAGCTATCTTCTGGTCGTCAGGCGGACAGCGCAGAGCGTCCATAGCGCGCTCAAGCTTGTTGTCGATGTTCCAGGCATCGCAGGAATCGAGCTTATCCTGAAGCTCAGCCTGACGCGCCATCAGGGCGTCCATCTTATCGGGATCTTCGAGCACCTCGGGGTCACCGAACTTCTCATTCACCTCGTCAAATTCCCTCAGCAGATCGAGCACCGGCTGCACACCTTCCTGCACCACCTCCTTCACCGTCTTCTCCGGATCAAGCTTCGGATCCTGCTCCAGATAGCCTACCGTATAGCCCGGCGAGAACACTACCTCGCCCTGATAGCTCTTGTCGATACCGGCTATGATCTTCATCAGGGTCGACTTACCCGAACCATTAAGACCGATAATGCCTATCTTGGCGCCATAGAAGAAAGAGAGGTAGATGTTCTTCAGAATCTGCCTCTGGGGAGGGATCACCTTGCTTACCCCCACCATCGAGAATATTATCTTTTTATCGTCAGCCATTTTTCTTAAGATTTTATTTCAGTTTTGGGCCGGCTTTCACGCGATAATCGCAGTCTACCTTCCCCTTAGCTATATTGAGGAGCTTTCCGCGGGCCATCTGCCGGCGAAGCGGCGAAACCCTGTCGGTATAGACCATTCCTTCCAGATGGTCACACTCATGCTGGATAATACGGCTCAGAAAGCCGCTGAACTCCTGCTCGTGAGGCTCGAAATTCTCATCAAGCCATTGAAGGCGTATATGCTCCGTGCGCTTCACCGGCTCCGACATCCCCGGCAGCGACAGACAGCCCTCCTCGCGGGTCACCGGATCAATATCCTCAATCACCTCCAGATAAGGATTGATGAGAGTCATCTTCGAATCCTTGCATTCAGGAAATCTCTCGGCCGCACTCGAGCCGTCGATCACAACCACGCTCAGCGACTCGCCCACCTGAGGAGCGGCAAGACCAACACCGTCGCTGTGGTACATTGTTTCCCACATATCGGAAATCAGCTTCTGCAGCTTTTCCGAGTTCTCAGCCACATCCTCAGTCTGCTTCCGAAGCACCGGGTGGCCATAAAGATACACTGGCAAAATCATGACAGCAAAGTTACAAAATTCCCCGCACAACGCTGTCACCCGCATTTCATGAATAAATCCTAATCCCCAGCTTACACCTTAACTTAAACTTCATTTCTTACAATATTTAAATAGAAGATGAAGCAAAAATTCTCCAACTGCCGTCAGACTCACTCCGTTGAATATATCCTTTATTCAAAAGCTGACGTAGTTGCTTATTTACCGCAGCTACTGAAATACCGGCAGCGGTGGCAAGCCCTTCAATTGTGATATCAGGATTGTCAAGCATTGGATTGCCATGTACTATATAGATTCTGAAGTTTATCCATTTGTCTGTTTTTACGTCTGAAGGTATATAGCATATACCTTTAAGCGTATTATTTGAGGTTTCTTTTCTAATACGAAATTCAAATTTCAATTTTGCACACGCGTGTGCAAAATTAGCTTGAACGCACTATAATTCCTAATTTATAGCATTTTTTCGGAGATTGCACTGCAATGTATGAACCGTGATAAAGCGTTATCATAAGCTAGCCTCCCAATTTAGAAGTTTTTTCACTAATGTCGTCGGCAACCCAATCAAGGCTTTGCGTATGAAGTTCCTCATACCTTTTGATAAGTCTGTTTTGGATTAAGCCTTGTTTGCTCAATCGGTCGTGCATCTCCTTGCCGGAGATCCTCAGCTTACGCGCACCGCTCTCAACCGCCATTACAGCAAAATGAATCCTCTGGAATATACCGTTATTTGTATCCATGTCACGATTATTTTATGACTTATATATTAGCTGATTCATTTCAGGATTATATTCAATAGATTTACCTAAAATTATTGCAGTCACAGCTTCCTCAATTATATTGAAAGGAACAATAAACCATTCTTTTGGACGATGTCCATCTACAGTTACTTGTAACTGTACCGATGAAAACAATTTATGAATCAAGGCCTCAAAGGTAGAGGATTTCACATTGTAGACTTTCCAAGTAGCTACTACCTCTACCGGGGCACAAAGATATGTAGTCTCTTTTACGGCATTGGCAATACGACTTTCTACCGAAGTTACGGTAAACCCGATTTTGTATAAGTCTTTAATAGCTGAAATTTCAGGACAAGTCGACTTTGAACGAAGAACATAAATTGTGCCGCTCTCAACATCCTTTTCGGTAAGAGTAAAATATCGTTCAAACTCCTCATTGGTCATATCCGAGCAATCTATGACAGAGTAACCGGTAACAGATAGGTTTTTAGTAATGGTCTTATACTTTATGTCCGACTCTACACCATTCTCGTAAATTACACGAGTTCGACCGTCACGGTCCCCGTGGCGATTGATTCCTTCATCTTCAAATACTGCCAAGTAGCCAATCATACCGTTCTCCACAAAATAGCAGCCAACCTTGAGATGTTTGACGCTGAATTTAATTAGTTTAAACTTACCTGATTTAAGCCCTTGATGAACGTCTTTGAACCCGTCAGCATATTTCTCAAAATCATCGCAAGGACGACGTTTCCCAACATATTCGGCTTCTTTTCTCGCCTCCAAACGTTGGCGCATATATTCCGGAACGTCAAATAAGCCTAAGTCTTCCCCGGGCTGAACGTCCGATAGTAGCGGGTCATTGAGAATTGCTTCGAGTTTTTCTTCTTCAGTCATTTCTCTTTGATACCTAGCTTCAGGTTCTTTGATTACCTGAGATTCCTGCGGAAGTATACCGAGAGTATCAAAAGGTCGGCAATGCTGTATGCTCACCTCTTTCTTTAATATGCCTTTCCACTTATGATACAATGATCTTTCTTCAATGGTATCTTCCGGCAAGCGACCATTTTTTTCGTAGAAATCTAATATTTCTTGGAATCCGGCAATCAGACGGTCTGATGATGTAGTGCGTTTCCTTGGCGCGACGACATCGGCCAGTAGCGGATCCTCAAAAATCCGTTCAAGTTCTTTCTCCCAGTTTATCATTATTGTTGAGCGAGTTTACTACGTTTCAGTTTTTTGAGATGTTTGATAGCCATTGCTATACGCCGAGCATTAGGATCACCATCAGTAATTTCAGGTTTCTCTTTTCCGGGATTTTCTTCACGCCATTTTGGTAGGTATTTAGTAAATAGAAGGATTGCTTCTTCATCAGTAAGATGCTCAGAACGTTTATCCTCTATTACGTATTGAATGGTGCGTAGCGTTTCAGGCGTAAGTGACTTGGAAACGACTTCGTAAGCTCGTTGAAAAGGATTTATCCCGGCAATAAGGTTTATATCCAGATCGTTGAGATTAACAAATCTATTGGCAATCTTAATAAACTTATTGCCTGAATCGTCAGGCCCGACAACCTGTTCACCCTGCGTGGCGATTGTAAGAATTGTATGTTGTGTCACCGCATTAACTTCTTCTTCCGTAAGGTCAGGATAGGTGTCGCGGATTATTTTAGGTATGTATACTTCGGTAATCATCTCTGCCATGCCCTCGCCTATGATCGCCTCACGAATATTTTTATCAGAAAGCGTAGTAGCTACCAACGTATCAAGGTCGTTTTCAACGATAGCTTTTGTTTTATCGTTAAGAGTAGGTAAGCCTTTAACTTCAATCACATGCTCATCTTCATCATATTTTTCCGGTTTTTCCTGCGCTTCTTCATCAGGTTTAGTCTTGAAATTCCATTTTGGCGCCATTACCTGCTCCATAAGAAGCGATGCTGAAATAGCTTTCAGAAAGTCATTCACAGCCATAGCCACATCGTCCTGTGAAGCATCGGGGCAAGGGATAAGGTTAGTGAACTGTGCGTGAGTTTTACCCTCGCAGTCACGAGTACAACGTCCGATAATCTGCACTACCTCAGTCAACGATGCACGGATGCCAATTGTGATGCAGTGTTCACACCATTCCCAGTCGAAACCCTCTTTTGCCGTACCGAGAGCAATAAGAATATCCAGGGAGTCACGCCTATTCATATGTTGAAGGTAACTCTGCAATACGTCGCGCTGCTCCTTTTTATCTTCCACAAGATTACCTACAGTAAGAATCCTACCATCGGAAGTTTTAACTTTATACAGATAATGGTTATAGTCTATGTCAACAATCTCACCAATATGCTTAATTATTTCCGCCACCTGGTCGTGTTTATTCATGAATGCACCAGTTTTGCTATTGGGGTGCGGAATATGAATAAGAGTTTTCTTTGTAGTGTCAAGCACATCTGGAATTGCCGTCAGATAATTACCTTGAAAGAAACTATAGCCGATGCCAAGGCTTTTCAACCACTTATAACCGTTGAGCTGCTGATAGTAGTTATAATTGATGGTGGGCTGGAATTCTGCTTCATCTTCTGGACGCATCACGGGCACAGCATCGCCGCGAAAGTATGAGCCTGTCATCGCAAGAATATGAGCTGATGTCTCATTGAGTAGACGACGAATAAGAGTTCCAAGTCGGTTGTCCTCATCAGCAGAACCATGATGGAATTCGTCAATGCCGAAGAAAATATTATCGAGTTTACGTGCATCAATACCATTCAGCGAATTGAGCAGAGTAGCATGAGTACATACAAGCTTAGTTGCCGTTGGATTATCAAGAAACTCGTGAACAATAGACTTTTTAGAATTTTCGCTTCCTACATTTAAGCATAAATTCCAGTATGGAGCCACTCGCCAATCTTCGAAAAATCCAGATCCCTTCAAATCGGTACTCTTAAAACTACGACCGATACTTTGCTGAGGAACAGCTACGATAACTTTCTTAATTCCCTGATTGGCAAGTTTATCGAGTGCTACGAACATCATTGCGCGACTCTTGCCCGAAGCCGGTGGTGCCTTTACAAGTAGATGTTTACGGTTGCGCTGAGCATAGACCATTGCTTGCATTTCACGCATACCGAGTCCATCAGTATTACTCGACTTGCCAGTCTGTGCATACTGCACTTCAACGAGATTATTCATGCTATTGTTATTATTTAATTGCGATAAGGGACTTCTGATTGTATAATATTATCGGATAAGCTCCTTAAGCCTTTTGATAAAAAGAACAATCTCAAAGAGTTTATATTTCGCCTGTCACAATCCGGCCCGATTGTAACTGAGTACAAAGACTCAATTTGTAATTGTATAGTTGTATAGGGTATAAGTATGCCATTGACAACTCTAAATTTCGGGTTCTTATTATTTTTGATTAAACGAATCTCATTTTCATAACTATATATCTCGTTTTTGATCAATGGTGCAACAAGACCTATCACATTACATATGCTAATAAAGTCATAATCTTTTTGAGAAATACCTTTAGGAGCGGCACCTATTTTCCCAATGTAACATTCAAAGACCCCTCTAATTGTATCTATTAGTGCTTCATAATTTTTGCCATAATCATTGTATTCACACTTTTCTAGCTTGCAATTCTCAGAGATAATCATATCCCGCTTGAAGCCCAATGCAATCCCACGACCATTGTCTCCATACATTCGCCACATATTTATGTTATCTTTGTTTTTTGAAAAAGACAAAGCATAGGGAACTCCCATTGTTGACATTGTCGAACTTATTAGTAAAGCTTCTGCAATCTTCTCGTTTTCCCAAATGACTCTCGCTCGTTCTCTTAAAACTGGACAATGAATATCGTATAAAGCATCTTTTATGATATCTATTCCCTCAGATATTTCTCGGGGATCATTCATATAGGCACAGTTGGTGGCCCAAAAGGTAAGATAAGGGTTATCTGTAGAGTAATTCTCAAAAATACATTTTAGAACCTCTAATGAGGTATAATGATATAATATATTATCTTCCATTATTTTTTGTCATTTTGGCGTAGAGTTTGAAAAGGTGTTCGAGGCGTTCTTCGTCGGAGGTGAAAGGCTCCGGGCGGTATATACGTTCAACGGCGAGGTCAAGTCGATGGTGAGCCTCGCGCAGCTCCTCAGGCATCGACTCCGGATTATACATTTCGCCAAGAGTTATATCAAAGTTCTCATCGCGGATATTAAGAATTTCCTGCGCCAACTTTTCTAATTCATCTTTCTCAGCTGCTGTCAGTTTAGGGAAAGGGTAAGTGTTATAGCACAGTGTCGCAGAATAACGATAATCGGTTTTCAATCGGCCGCCAACCGTTCTAACCCAAAGATTGTGCATCTTCGAGGTCAACAATGCAAACAGCCACAACTTCGCATCGTATACTGCAAACGCAAGGTTGGAAATAACGGTATCGGGGCCTACAAAACCTATAGGAATATAGATTCTTCTTTCGGATGATACGGAAGGAATTATAATGGCATTAGTTGGTCTATATGCTCGCTGTACAAACATATGTGGACGGTTAGCATAAGCACGCGTGCTTGGAGCATTACTTGCTTCTCTTTCAGCAGATACGGCTTTTAACCTCGCGCTTATTTCAGGGACAGAATTGGCTGTTTTGATATTTATCGGCGTATCTTCAATCCATAGACAATATCTTTCAACATCTTGCAAAAGCTCCTGGGAACCCATATATCTCTTAACGAAATGAGCAGCGTCGGGATATTCGAGCCTTATTCGGTCTGCCGTTTCTCTTTCAAAGTTAAGATGACCACCATCTCTTGGCATACTACCAAAAAGGACTTCAGGAAATCCATTTGGCACTCTCGTAGTTTTTACGACAATTATCGAATCGCCTTCGGTAAGATAAGGAGTGATGGATTTGACTTTTTTCTCAGTATGCAAGGATTCTACAAAAAGTCTTTTATCCGAACTCACAACGTTCTGAACACCAATTATTGCAACAGTTACGGCGGCTTTGTATTTTGCATTATTACTCCATTTGAAAGAAGTGTGTGCAAAGAAAATTTCGAGCCCAAGATCAAAGATTGGTTTCCATAACATGGCAACCTGCTCACCTTGACTTATGGAATTAGTAGTAACAAAGGCATACTTTGCTTTTGTTCCTTGAATATACTGAGATCCTTTCCAAAACCAAGCAGCTATGTAATCTACCGTTTTAGATGCATCTGTACCATCCATCGCAATTTGCATATCTTCTTTCTGCGCGTCATCTTGCAATTTGCTTCCAAGATACGGCGGATTACCCATGATGTAAACTTCATCATCGGGAGTGTGGGGGCAAACGATGTTCCAGTTGAGGCAACAAGCGTTGCCGCAGACGATATGACCGGATGGTTTGAGCGGAAGAGTTTCGGGTTGCACGTAAAGTTCTTCCTTAAATCTAACGTTCATTTGGTGCTCGGCGAGCCACAGCGAAAGCGTGGCTGTATCACAAGCGTATTCATCAAGTTCAATGCCGTAGAATTGAGTGAGAGTAATGTTCGGAAAAGGCAAAATTGCAATGTTAGCAATATCGTGTAGGGCTTTCCAAATGCGGATTTCAAGTTCACGCAGACGTTTATAAGAGATAATAAGGAAATTGCCGCTACCGCAAGCCGGGTCAAAGAATTTTATATTTGACATGCGGGAGAGCAGAGCGCGAAGACGTTGTGTGGCTCGGTCCGGGTTCGTCTTTTTTGCAATCTTTTCACGAGCCTCAGCACAAGCCGCTTCAAATTCCTCTTCAAGAGCGTCAAGGAAAAGGGGGCAGCGGCGTAGTTCCGTGGCAGGGCTAACCAAAATATTCGACTGACTCGGTACGTTATATAATAACC